>VAWK01000016.1 GCA_005885515.1 Actinomycetota bacterium
AGGCGGCTTCGAGCGGCGGTCGCGCCCTTAGCGCCGGATCCGCAGCTCTGGCCAATCGACGACAACTGGTCCCTTCGCCCAGGGCTGGCAGGGGCTCGAAGCGCGCCTCACGCCTGGGGGCACGAGCTATGACGGGATGCCGGGTGGTCCGAGTATCTCGATGCCGTATTCCGCGGCCAGGGCCGTGAGCCCGCCTAGGTCGGGTGGCTCTGTCGGTGGCGGCGGGATGGCCAGAGTCGGCGCCGGCTCGCTGGCCGCGCGCATGAACGTCTCGAAACCCGCGGGCTCGGTCACCAGCAGGAAGCGGGCCTCGTCCGAGACGACATCGAACGTGTGGGGGATGTCCCGTGGGCCATAGACGAACGATCCGGCCGGCGCGTTGATCACCTGTCCGCCGACCCAGAACGTCAGCTCGCCGTCGGTCACGTAGAACCACTCGTCCTCGCGATGGTGCACGTGCAGTGGTGAGCCGGCTCCCCGGGGGGCAAGCATCTCAACGACGAAGACGCGACCATCGGTGGCCTCACTCGACGCCTTGATCACGGCGAGGCCCCCGAAGGCCCAGAGCGCGTCGCCCTCGTCGCGCTTGAGCGCGATGGGGGCCAGCGACGGGCTTCCAGGCGTGCTCATTTGACGCTCCCTTCGGTATTGCGCGAACGCCGTGGTTCGCGAGAGTGTGGCGCCGACTCTACTCCGCCGGACGCAAGTGGTCAGCGCGGTATCCGCAGCTCCGGAAAATTGATCAAAATGGTCGACAACGCCCAGGAGCGGCACGGTCGCGAGCCGACTCTGCTTGGATCGTTACGCGAGCACAGGACAAACGAGGAGGTCGCGTGAAGATCGAGTTCCTTTCGACGGTGGCGGTGATCGCGCCCAACCCGCCCGCCAGCCGCAAGCTGTACGTCGACGCGCTCGGGCTGCCGCTCAAGAGCGGCGCCGATGACGAGTACCACCACACCGAACAGATCGCCGGCTGCAAGCACTTCGGCGTTTGGCCGCTGTCGCAGGCAGCAGAGGCATGCTTCGGGACCACGCAGTGGCCGGCGGAGCGGCCGGTCCCGCAGGTCAGCATCGAGTTCGACGTCGCGAACGCGTCGGAGGTGGGCGCGGCGGCGCAGGAGCTGCAGCAGGCCGGCTACGAGTTGCTGCACCGCGCGCGCGAGGAGCCGTGGGGTCAGATGGTGGCGAGGCTTCAGTCGCCGGAGGGCGCGATCGTCGGGATCTCCTACGCGCCATCGCTGCATGGCTGAGTCCGACTGACCGGGCTTCATCGCGGGATCCGCAGCTCCGGGAAATTGACAACAACTACTACGTCGGCTTCGAGGCCGAGGGTCAGCACATCGGGCTGGTGCCGGGCGGTGGACCGCAGGGCATGACCTCGCCGGTGGCCTACTGGCACGTGCCGGACATCGAGGCGAAGCTGGCCGAGGTGACCGCCGCGGGTGCCACCGTGAAGGAGCCCGTGCACGACGTAGGTGGCGGCCGCCTGGTGGCCACCGTCACAGACCCCGATGGCAACGTCCTCGGGCTGCTTCAGGACCGATGAGCAACGAGCGGCGCATTCTCAGCGTCCTTCAGACCCACGACCCGCCACCCAACTGCGACGAAGCCGAACCGGTCGATTAGCGTGCGGCAGCGAGTTCGGCTGCCTGCGGGTGGGCGCCGTCCGGCTCGCGGCATTCAGCCCGCGGGGCCCGCCGGGGACTCCGGCTGCTGCGGCGAGGGCTGCTGCGGCGACGGCTGCTGCGGCGACGGCTGCTGCGGCGACGGCTGCTGCGGCGACGGCTGCTGCTCTGCAATCCAGGCGAGGATCGCGCGCGACGGGGTGATCACGGTCCCGTCACTAAGCTTGAGCGCCGGCAGTTTGGTGGTGCCCGTTTCCTGGCGCAGCTGCTCACGCGAGCCTTTGCGCAGGAAGGGGATCGGGCTCCCGTGCGCGGCGATCACCTTCTCGTACTCGATACCAGCCTCGCGTAGCGCGCGTTGCACCCGGCGGCACGGATGCATGCGCGGTCCTCCTTCATCGCCGTGGCAAACGTACAACTTCGGGGTCTCGGGCATGAGCGTCCTTCCATCCTCGCTTCATTGGCGGTGCAGGGAGTGTACGGTGCGGCGCCGCCTCGGTCAGTCGACCTCCTCCAGTGACCGCGGCCCATGGCCGACGTAGGCGGCGGTAGGGCGGATCAGCTTGCCTTCGCGCTTCTGCTCGAGGATGTGCGCCGACCAGCCGGCCACCCGCGCGCATGTGAACAGCGGCGTGAACAGCTCGGGCGGCACGTCTGCCAGGTCTAGCACGACCGCTGACCAGAACTCGACATTGGTGGCGAGCACGCGGTCGGGCTTGCGTGCCTGCAACTCGGCCAGGGCGGCGCGCTCGAGCGCCTCGGCGGCCTCGAAGCGGGGCGAGCCGAGCTCGCGACAGGCGCGTCTGAGCACGCGCGCGCGCGGATCTTCGGCGCGGTAGATGCGATGCCCGAAGCCCATCAGGCGCTCGCCGCGATCTAGCGCCTGGCTCACCCACCGCGCGGCATCGCCGGAGCGCTCTACCTCGTCCAGCATCTTCAGTACCCGCGACGGCGCGCCGCCGTGAAGCGGGCCCGATAGCGCTCCCACCGCGGCCGACAGCGCGGCGGCGCAGTCCGCCCCGGTCGACGCGACCACGCGGGCCGTGAACGTCGAGGCGTTCATGCCGTGCTCGGCGGCCGAGATCCAGTACGCGTCGATCGCCTTCGCGTGCCTGGGGTCGGCCTCGCCGTGCCAGCGGATGAGGAAGCGCTCGGGGATCGTGCTCCCCCTGTCAACCACCTCCTGGGACACCGGCGGCTGTCCCGCGCCGCGCGCGGACTGGGCCACGAACGACAGCGCCATCACGGACGCGCGTGCGAGGTTGTCGCGGGCCTCCTCATCGGAGATGTCGATCAGCTGGCCGAACCCCCACTCGGGCGCCAGCATCGCGAGCGCTGCCTGGACGTCCACGCGCGGATCGCCCGAGCGCACGGTGAGCGTGTGCGGTTCGGCCGGCGCCAGCCCGGGCTTCAAATGGCCATCCACGAGCAGGCCCCAGACCTGCTCGTAGGGAACAGCGCCGACAAGGCTCTCGATGTCCACGCCGCGATAGCGCAGCGCGCCGCCAGCCCTGTCGGGCTCGGCGATCTCGGTCGCGAAGGCGACGACGCCCTCGAGGCCCGGTCTGACCTGCTCGGGGCCAATCTCCTGCGCAGCGCTCGCGGGCCCTGCCGTGGGGGTCTGTACCTCGCTCATTGCACTCGCTTTCTGGGCTAGCTGCTTGACGGGGCGGCTGTCTTGTGGACAGGCACATATGGTCGCAGGAATGCTTCCGGGGTAGGCTCTGCGCTGGCGAGCGTTCGTCCGACCAGACCCAATCGACCTGCACCAAGACCAGGAGGAGCCGTGTCCGACACCGATTTGATGTTTCGCCCCGCCAGCGAGCTCGCGGGGATGGTGCGCGCGGGCGATCTGTCCGCGCGCGAGCTCGTCCAGGTCTCGCTGGAGCGGATCGAGGAGCTGAACCCCGCGCTGAACGCGTTCGTCCAGGTCGACGCCGAGCGCGCGCTGGCGAGCGCCGATGAGATCGCTCCCGGCGATGGGCGGCCGTTCGCGGGCGTGCCGATCGCGATCAAGAACAACCGCCCCGTGCGGGGCCTGCGGCTTACCTACGGCTGCTCGCTGATGACCGACTATGTCAGCGACTACGACCACAATGTCACGCGCCGCCTGCGCGACGCCGGTTTCGTGATCGTTGGCACCACCACGCTGCCCGAGTACGGCATCCTGCCAACTACCGAGGCGCGCCTGTTCGGCCCCACGCGCAACCCATGGGATCTGCAGCGCACGCCAGGCGGCTCCTCCGGCGGCGGCGCCGCCGCGGTGGCGGCGGGCCTCGTGCCGGTCGCCCACGGCAACGACGGCGGCGGCTCGATCCGCATCCCCGCCGCCTGCTGCGGCCTGGTGGGCCTCAAGCCCGCGCGCGGGCGCATCTCGCTCGCACCCGAGCTGGGCGACTCGGCGCTTGCGATCGACGGCGTGCTCACGCGCACGGTCGCGGACACGGCCGCGATCCTCGACGTGCTCGCCGGCTACGAGCCAGGCGACGCCACCTGGGCGCCGCCGCCGCCGGCGCCGTTTGCCGACTTCGCCGGCGCCGATCCGGGTAGGCTGCGAATCGCGGCCAGCACGTTTGCGCCGATCCCAGACGCGGTCGTTGACCCGATGTGTGCGCGCGCGGTCAGCGACGCGGCCGAGCTCCTGCGCTCGCTCGGGCACGAGGTCGAGGAGGTCAACCCGCCGTGGCGCCAGGAGGGGGTGCAAGAGACCTTCGGTGCAGTCTTCTCAAGCCTGATAGCGCTGTCGATCGCCTACTCGGGCATGCTCGCCGGGCGCGATCCGGAGCCGGCGGACATGGAGCCGATGAGCTGGGCGATCTTCTCGATGGTGAGGGGGCTGAACGCCGTCGAAGGGCTGGGGGCGGCGGCGCAGCTGCAGGGATTCGCGCGGCGCCTGGTCTCGTTCCTCGACCCATACGACGCGCTGCTGACCCCGGCCCTGGCCGAGCGGCCGCTGCCACTTGGCACGCTCGACACGGCTGCGCCGGACCCGATGTCCACCTTCACGCGCTCGGGCCTGTTCACGCCGTTCACGCCCGTGATCAACGCCACCGGTCAGCCCGGCATCTCGCTGCCCTTGTTCGAGGGCGGTGACGGCCTGCCGCTGGGAGTGCAGATCGTCGGACGCCCGGCGAGCGAGGGCAGCCTGCTCGCGCTCGCCGCGCAGCTGGAAGCGGCGCAGCCGTGGGCGCAGCGACGCGCGCCCGAAGAGGCGTGGCGCGCGCACGTGGCGGGCTAACCGCCCTCTAGCCTGCTCCCAGCACCGCGCGCATCCGCTGGGGCGAGACCCCCAGCGCTTCCGCGTCGGCGACGCCGCGTGCACTGATCATCGGCACCTCCATCAGCTCGGCCTCGTCCCAGGTGGCGAACGCGCGCGGGCCCAACGCCGCCTCGAGCATCCGCAGCGAACGCGACACGAGCGGGGTGGGGATGTGCAGGAGCGGCCGCGAGCGGTTCAGCGAGCGCAGCACCGCACGCACGATCTCGTTGTGGCTCAACGTCTCGGGACCGGCGAGCTCGTACAGCGCGTGCGGCGCGGCGTCGTTGGCCCGCAGGGCGCCGATCACGCAATCAGCCACGTCCTCGGCCCAGATCGGCTGGCAGATCGCCCGACCTCGCCCCGGCACTGGCATCGTCGGCAACAGGGCTAGGCGCTCGAGCAGTGTCAGCCGGGGGTCCCCCGGCGCGTAGATGAGCGAGGGCGCAAACACGATCGAGCGTACGCTGGCCTCGCTCACCGCCTGCTCGGCGAGCGCCTTGGCGCGGAAGAAGCGCGCGCGATGATGCGTGGAGGCGTCGAGCACGGAGAAGAACACGAACCGCTCCACACCCGAGCGCTCGGCCGCCTCGACCATGCGCCAGGTGGCGATCCCGTTGAGCTCCTCGATCGAGCCCCGCGGCTGGTCGCGGATCGAGGCCGCGAGGTGCACGACCGTGCTCACGCCGCGCAGGGCGTTGCGGAAGGAGGGCGGATCGGTCAGGTCCCCAAGCGCGATCTGCACCCGCACCCGCTGGGCGCCCAAGCGCCTGGGATCGCGGACCAGGCAGCGGACGCGGCTGCCGCCCGCCACCAGCCGGCGAAGCAGCGCCGAGCCCACCACCCCGGTCGCGCCCGTAAGCAGCAGCATCGTTCGTAGAATATGCCTCTCCCGAGCCGATCCCCCGAACCGACCGGAGGGAAGCAATGGCCTACGTCATCGCCGAGCCGTGCATTGGCACCAAGGACAACTCCTGCGTGGAGGTGTGTCCGGTGGACTGCATCCACCCGACGCCCGACGAGCCCGGATACGACGACGTCGAGATGCTCTACATCGACCCCGAGGAGTGCATCGACTGCGACGCGTGCGTGGAGGCCTGCCCGGTGGACGCATGCTTCGCCGAGGATCAGCTTCCGGAGGAGTGGCACAAGTACACCCAGATCAACGCCGACTACTACTCTCAGGGGGGCGGCGCCGCGGCGGCCGCGCAGTAGCCGGGCTCAGGCCGGTTCGCGGGCTCAGGTCGGTTCGCGGGCTCAGGCCGCTTCGCGGGCTCAGGCCGCTTCGCGCACGTCCAGCACGGGAACCTCCCCGACCGCCGCCGCAATCGCGGCGCGCAGAGCAGCCGAGTCGAAGCTGTGCGACTGCGGCGCAACCGGGTTGACGGTTATGGCCCTCAGCTCGATTGCCCGCAGCACCTCGATCGCGATCCCCTGGCGTCCGTACCAGCCTGGTCCGCGGCGCGAGAGGAACACCCGCGTGGGATCCTCGGCGACGATCCTCAGCTCGCGTCCGGCGCGCGGCGGCCGCGCCGCCAGCAGGCCTTCGAGGAAGCGCTCGCTCAGCGCCCCGTTCACGAGGAACGTGTCGGCACGCGGATGACGCTCCAGCAGCGCCGCGATGTCGGCCGGCTCGCCGGCCAGGACCAGGTCGCGCGCGAGCGCCACACCTTCGTCTCCGTCCGCGGCCAGCGGCAGTTTGACGAGCTCGACCGCGTCGACGGTCGCCGCCACGACCTGCTCGGGCTGCTCGCCGAGCACGGCTCCCGTGGCCATCACCAGGGCGTCCGCCACCGCGGGTGAGGACGCCGCGCGGCGATCGACGGCGCCATCGATCAGCACCTGCTCGGCGCCCAGCTCGAGCATCGCCTCGCACACCAGGCGCACGTCCGAGGCCGCGCTCGGGCCGGCGACTTCGAGCGCTCCATGCTCCCGTAGGCGCGCGATCACGACCTCGCCCAGCGGCGTGCGAATGCCCGTCTGCACGAGCCGCTCGTGCGGCACCGCGCTGGCGCGCAGCAGCGGGCCCGTGCTGGCTACCAGTGCGCCCGCCTGCAGGCGCACCGGCGGCTTGCTGATCCGCGCGTCGAGCACGTCGTGCTGCTCGCCGTCGCGTCCGATCGAGGTGACCCCCACGCGCACGCCGGCGCGTGCGTGGCCGGCCAGGATCGCGGCGAGCGTTTCCGTCTTGCCCGTGTTCTTGGCAAGGCCAACCAGGGCCAGGCGGTGCGTGGGGGCGAGCAGCTCGCTCAGGCGCGCGGCCGCGCCACTAGGCATCCGCCGCTCGCGCGCGCGAGGACGCGGAAGGCTCGGAGCCGTTGCCGGCGCCAGGCGCGTCCGCATGCGCGCGCATGCGGGCGGCCGTGGCCGCGCCGGCCGCGCCGCCGGCATCGAGACGGGCGGCGAGCTCGCGCACGATAAAGCTCGCGACGTGGTGCGGGTAGGTGCCCTTGGAGAAGCCGGCGTCATAGCCGAGCTCCTTGGCCAGCTCGTTTGACACGCGCGGTCCGCCGCACGCGAGGATCAGCCGCTTGCGCCGTCCCTCGGCCTCCACGATCTCCACCAGCTCGGTCAGGTTCGCGATGTGCAGGTTCTGCTGCGTCACCGTCTGAGACACGAGGATGGCATCCGCCCCGAGCTCGATCGCCTTGGCCACTAGCACGCTGTTGGGCACCTGGCTGCCGAGGTTGTAGGTGTGAAACGCCTTGTAGCCCTCGAGGCCGTGATGGCCGTGAAAGCCCTTCAGGTTGAGCATCGCGTCGATGCCCACGCTGTGTGTGTCGGTGCCCGTGCTTGCGCCCACGACGACCACCGGGCGTCCGATGTGCTCGCGCGCGAAGGCCTCGATCTCCTCCTCGGTCATGTACTCCAGCTCGAATCCGTCCTCGCTGAGCGACGCGTAGTCGACGCTGTGGGTGCACTCGCCGAACATCACGAAGTACGTGTAGCCGTCGGTCAAGCTCTGGTAGTGGACCACCTCGGGACGCCGCAGCCCCATCTTCGCCGCGAGCTCCTGGGCGGCCCTGCGCGCCGCGAGCCCGTAGGGCACCGGCAGCGTGAAGCTCAGCTGCACGATCCCGTCGCCGAGATGGTCGGCGTAGGGCTTGACCCGGGCGAGGTCGGGCGTCCTTCTGGGGTGGTCAGGCAAGGCTGGACGCCCCCCGCATGAGCTCGCTGGCGGGGTTGAAGTACTGCTCGGCGACCTCCACTACCCCCTCGAGGCCGCGTCCCTCGTCCACGCGCCGGGAAACGTCTCCGAACACGCCCCGCGCCAGCGCCGCGAACAGGCCTTCGTCGGCCATCTGCGTCAGCAGCTGATGCGCGCCGTGGAGTACCTCCTGCGCGCGGCGCTGCACGATGCCGCCGCGCTTGAACTCGATCTCATCGCCGAGGTCCCGCGCGGACGCGAACACGTAGTTGACATTTTCAAGACCGATCACGCGATCGTGCACGTGAGGGGTGAAGATGCCCTCGGTCGGCACCCCGATCGTCTGGATGCCCTGTCCGGTCGCGACGGTCACGAGGTTAAAGAGCGAGTCGCACGCGTGCGTGCGAAAGAGGTTGCCGTCCATGTGTCGCGTGGGCGGCATGTACTTCACGGGGCAGTCGGGGAACAGCTCGCGCGTGAGCTGCGCCTGGGCCCACTCATACAGCAGGCCGTTGACCACCGGAGGATCGATCTCGAATGCGTCGCCGAGCGCGATCTGCTCGTCGGCTACCCCGGAGTCGCGCGCGAGCTGCCGGTTTATGAACTGCGATGCCGTCACCGACGACGCCGCCGCCAGCGCCTCGGCGGTGCGCAGGTAGTTGTCCTCGCCGGTGTTGATGACGACGCCGAAATAGCCGTTGACCATGCGCGACGCACGCTGGTCGATGAGGCCGCGCACGATGTTGATGTCGCGGTACAGAATCCCGTAGAGCGCGTCGTTGACCATGTTGTCGTAGCCCTCGATCGCGCCCATCGCCGCGATCTCGGGCATGCACAGCCCCGAGCAGAAGCTCGACAGGCGCACGTAGCGCCCGTGCTTGCGCGACCAGTCGTCGAGCGCGGCGCGCATGATGCGGAAGTTCTGCTGCGTGGCGAACGTGCCGCCGTAGCCCTCGGTGGTGGGGCCGAACGGCACGTAGTCGAGCAGGCTCTGCGCGGTTGAGCGGATCACGGCCACGATGTCGCCCCCGGCTTCCGCGACCGCCAGCGCGTGGACGACGTCCTCGTACACGTTGCCCGTCGCAGTGAGCACGTAGCGCAGCGGCGGTGGGCTCTCGCCCAGGCGGTCGCGCAGCTCGCGCCGCTCCTCCATGCGGCTGCCGATCTCGAGCAGGCGGCGCTCGCACTCGCCGCGGATCTGCTCCCTGATCGGCTCCAACGGCGCTCGCGGCAGCGCGCACAGGTCGAGCTCCTGCGCCGCCACCGCCTCGGCGATCGGCTGAGCCGACGGCCAGTCGCCGTGCAGCATCGCGTTGCCCAGCCAATAGGCGATCCCGCAAGCGAGCTCGCCTCGCTCGCGAACGTGGTCCACGAGCACATTCGGCAACGGCACGTCCAGCTCGTTGGCGCCGTCCACGCCCAGCAGCCGTGCGACCGTCCGCTCCACCGACACGGTCGTCTTGCCGGCGATCTGCTCGGCGACGCCCGAGGCGATCTGGACCGCCGCCTGGCGGCAGTCCTCGACGACGCCCTGGTCGAGATCGAGCTTGGTTCTCATCGCAGCTCCCGCACGATCGGAAACGGGATCACCTCGCGCAACGAGTCCCGTTCGGCGAGGATCATCACGAGCCGGTCCACGCCCATCCCGCCACCGGCGGTGGGGGAGTAGCCGTACTCGATCGCGCGCGCGTACTCCTCATCGTTGGGGTGCGGCACGTCCTCATCGTCGATCGTGCGCCGCTGGCGCTGCGCCACGAAGCGCTGCCACTGGTCGACTGGGTCGTTGAGCTCGGTGTCGCCGCTGACGAGCTCGATCCCGCCGATCACCGCGTCGAAGTGCTCGGCCAGCTCCGGATGCCGGGCGTGGCGCTTGGTGATCGGGAACGGCTCGAGCGGGAAGTCGAACACGTGGGTGGGCTGGATGATCGTGGGCTCGATCAGCTTCGTGTAGACGGCGTGCGTCAGCTCGGCCCAGGTCGTCGCCGGATGGATCCGTTCCTCCAGCAGCTCGGTCAGCTGCTTGATGACCGCCGCCCGGTCATCGCCCATGAAGTCGACGCCGGTTTGCTGCAGGATCGCCTCGCGCATGGTGATCCGGTGCCACGGCTTGGCTAGGTCGATCGTCTCGCCGCCGCACCGGAGCTCGGTGCGCCCGAGCACGCGCCGCGCCACGTCGGCGAACATCTCTTCGGTCGCGCTCGCCACGTCGTAATAGTCGGCGTACGCGAGCATGAACTCGAGGATCGTGAACTCCGGGCTGTGCTTGTAGGAGATGCCCTCGTTGCGGAACGCCTTGCCCATGTCGTACACGTTCTCCAGGCCGCCGACGATGCAGCGGTTGAGATACAGCTCGACCGAGATGCGCAGGTACAGGTCGCGGTCCAGCGCGTTGTGGTGGGTCGTAAAGGGACGCGACCCGGCGCCCCCGGCGAGCGACTGAAGGGCCGGTGTTTCGACTTCGACGAAGTCGCGTTCGTTGAGCCAGTCGCGAATCGCCGCCACGATCCTGGCCCGCGTCATGAACAGCTCGCGCGTTCGCTCATTGGCGATCAGGTCGAGCTCGCGGTAGCGGTAGCGCGTGCCCGTGTCGCCCAGCCCGTGGTGCTTGTCCGGCGGCGGGCGCAGCGCCTTGGTGAGCAGCGTGCACTCGTGAGCCGCGATCGCCAGGCCTCCGCGCTGGGTCACGTAGACGCAGCCCCGCACGCCGATGATGTCGCCCACGTCCAGGTTCAGGATGCGCTCGTATGCCTCCCGGCCGAGCGTGTCGGTGCGCAGCACGATCTGGATCGAGCCCGAGAGGTCACGCAGGTCCAGGAACGAGGTCTTGCCGTGACCCCGACGCGAGATCAGCCGCCCAGCGAGGTGGTACGGCAGCTCGGGGTGCTCGCCCGGCGCCAGCTGGGAGGGGTCATGCGCCGCGAACACGTCGGCGACCTTGGTCCGGTCCGGCAGGCGCACGTGCGGGTAGGGCTCGATCCCTTCGGATCGAAGTCGTTCCATCTTGCCCCGGCGCTCGTCGATCTCGACGACGGGCTCGGCCGCCTGCTCGCCGCCCGCTGCCGCGCGCGCCCCGGCCAGGAGCGCATCGTCGGCCCTGCCGTCATCGGCGCCCGCGCCCGCGCGTACGGTGGGCTCCCCTTCGGTCGACTGGTTGTGCTCGTGCTGGTGTCCGGAAACCGGCATGTGACGATCCTCTCAAGTGAGCTTCGCTTGTCAAGCGATCGAGCAGGCTGTATGTGCCGACGGCCGGTGATCGCCGACTAAGCCATCGGCAGCGACACACCCGCGGGTTTTCGCTCGGCCGGGGCCGGCGGAGCCGGCGGCGCAGCGCCTGCCGGAACCTCCACCAGAGGCAGCGTCGCCAGCGGCAGCGGCGCCATCGCGATCACCCCGCGCGCGATGTGAGCGATCGCCTGCGCGGCGGGGTCCTCGGGCTCCTCGAGCACGAGCGGCCGCCCGCCGTCGGCGTGCTCGCGCAGCGGCATCGTCAGCGGCACCCTGCCGAGCAGGGGCACGTCGAGCTCCCGCGCGAGCTCCTCGCCGCCGCCCTCGCCGAAGATCGCGAAGCGCTCGCCGGAGGGGGTCTGGAATGCGCACATGTTCTCGATCACCCCGGCGATCTCCAGCGAGACCTTGTGCGCCATCTGCGCGGCTCGCCGGGCGACCTTCTGGGCGGTCGGCTGCGGCGTGGTGACGATCAAGAACTGGGCCTGCGGGAGCAGCTGGGCGAGCGTCATCGAGACGTCGCCGGTGCCGGGCGGAAGGTCGATCAGCAGGTAGTCGAGCTCGCCCCAATCGACGTCCTGGAGGAACTGCGTGAGCGCCTTGTGCAGCATCGGTCCACGCCACACGACCGCTGCGTCCTCCTCCAGGAAGAAGCCGATCGACATGACGCTCACGCCGTAGGCGCCGAGCGGGATGATCTTGCGCTCCGGCGACACCGGAGGCCGCGTGGATCCGAGCCCGTACATGCGGGGTATCGAGTAGCCCCACACGTCCGCGTCCAGCACGCCCACGCGCTTGCCCTCGGCCATCAGCGCGGCGGCCAGGTTGGCGGTCAGCGTGGACTTTCCCACGCCACCCTTGCCCGAGCCGACGCAGAGGATGTTCGCCACCCGCGCAAGCGTGCCCTCGGGCAGGCTTGCGCGCCCCAGCTTCTGCTGCAGCGCGGCCTTCTGCGCGTCGCTGAGGACGTCGAAGTAGACGTTGCAGTGGCTCACGCCGTCGAGTCCCGCGACCGCGTCGGTGACAGCTCTCTGGAAGTGCCCGCGAATCGGACAGCCAGGCGTGGTCAGCGAGACCGTAACGTCGACCACGCCGTTCTCGCCGATCTCGATCGAGCGCACCATGTCGAGCTCGACGATCGAGCGGCGCAGCTCGGGATCGATCACGGTCGCCAGCGACTGGCGGATCTCCTCTGTGCTGGTCACCGCTCCCATTGTGGCAAACGCGGGCTCGCCCGCCGAGCACTCGCCGCGCGGGCGGGGCTGGCGCCGCGAGCGACGCGTACTGAGGCGGGCGGCGGTTAAATGACTCGCGAGACGGTTGCAGCCGTCCCGCGAGTCGAGGGAGGAGAGGGTGCTACTACTGCCGACGGGATATGAGGCCGGCAGACTCTCCCGCCTCTCGGCCTCTCCGGTCCGCAGGCGGGGGAAGGTTGGTGGAACCTTAGACGCGGCCCAGGACGCCCTCCTGCAGTCGCGTGGCCAGTTCGCTGGCCAGGTCCGTGCCATTCTTGGCGACGTTCTCGCGGCGACCTTCCAGTTCGCCCACGGTGCGGCCGAACTCGCGGCGGCGCTGGCGCAGCTGGCGCTCGAGGCGCACGCGCGCTTTGCGCACCTCACGCTCGAGCCGGTTGCGCGCGGTGGCGCCGCGACGCTCGAAGCGGCGAAGCTGAGCCTGTGCCCTGGCGGGCGTCGAGTAGCTGGAGATCGCGCCGTTGACGCTCGATACGACCCGGTCGCGGGCGGTCAGAGCGACGCCCACGGGGATCAGCACGGCCCGCTCGGCGTAGTCGCCGAGGGCGTTCGAGCGATCGGACACGGTCAGGCGAGTCGCGGTGTCGGCCTGACGCACGGCCGCCCGCGTCTGGCTCGCGGCGCGGGCGCGCGCCGCTTTGGCGCGTTTGGTTTTCGCCGGGCTCGCTTTGCGCGCGCGCGCGGACGAGCTGGTTCGGCGCGACGCAGCTTTGCGCGAGGCGCCTTTGGTGCCCTTCCGCGCGCCGCGGGTTGAGTTAGGAGTTGAAGTTGGCATCTCGAGGGGGTCTCCTCTTCTTGCTCGCCCGGGGCGGGCATGTGTTCGAGTGATCGGGTTGGGCGCTGAGCTTAGCAGCGAACATGTGTTTGTACCCCGTCAGAGCAAGTTTGTTACTGCGCTCATCCTATCACGCCTACGGTGCCCGAAAAACGCCCGGAAAACCGGTCAAACTGCGGCTTACTGTGTAACAGGAGGAACGTCCGTTCGCCCACGCAGGCGAGCTAGGAGCGCGTTCGCGCGAGCCACTGCGCCGGCGCGTGCAGCTCCGCCGTGGTGGGCAGGCTCTGCGGCCCGTCCCACGCTCGCGCCAGCGCCTGCGGCCCGCCCTCGTTGACCACTGCGTCGCAGAAGCGCCGCCCGAGCTCGTATTGGCGCAGCTTGAGCTCCAGGCCCAGCAGCCGCTCGAGCACGCGCCACGGCAGCCCGCGCGACTCCCGGCGCCGGTTCATCGCGCCGCGCAGCCGCGGCAGCGATGGGAGCACCTCGGTGCCGACCGCGTCCATCGTGTGCTCGGCGTGGCCCTCGATCAGCGACATCGCCGCCTGCATGCGCTCCACCAGCTGCCAGCGGTCCTCGCCCAGCGTCAGGCGCAGCAGTTCGCCGCGGCGGGCACGTTCCGCGAGCTCGCGCAGCTGGTCGGGGTCGGGCAGCCTCGGGCGCCCGCCAGGGGCGCGCCGCGCACCCGCATCCCGGTCGCGCGAGAAGCGTCCGGCGAGCGTCACCTGCAGCCCGTCGATCAGCTGCTTGAGCAGGCCCCCGAGATGCTCGCGCAGCCACGGAGCGCCGGCGAACTGGACCGCGTGCGTGATCTCGTGGATGCTCACCCACAGCACCAGCTCGTCGCGGTCCACTCCCATGTTGCGGGCCGTGAGCGCGAGGTTCGGCGCCAGCAGCAGCAGGCGCGGCGGCGTCGAGGCATCGAGCAGCGCGAGGTCGTACTGTCCCAGCACCCGCTGGGAGAGGATCCCTGTCAGCGCCCCCAGCTGCGCGCCCAGCAGAAACCCCGACGCCGCGCGCAGCGGGCCCGCCAGCGGCCCGGTCCCATCGCCCAAGCGCTCGCTGAGCGGCCCGAGCAGCGGCCGCATGTTCTTCAGGTGCCGGTCGACCGCCTCAAGCGGCGGCAAATCGCTCGGCACGGGCAGGCCGCTGTAGCTGCCCACGCGCTCGGCGAAGTCGTACGCGAGCGGCTGAACCGCCCCCGCGCGGACGCCGCCCGGGGGCGGCGAACCGGCGATTCGCTCGCCGATTCGCTGCGCGATGCTCCAGTCGATTGCGTCCATCTTCAAGAGCGTAGCCCGCGCTTCGCCGCGGCCCCGCTCACCGCGGGGGGAGAGCTGCTCGGCTGGGACCGTCCGGACGCCGGAGCGCCCATTGCCGTGGCCGGGCGCTCGTATGCTTGTGTGGTGCCCTCTCCCAGGATCGCGGCTGCGCCACAGGAGCGCGGCGAGCCGGGCAGCGGCGTGGAGGCCTTGCTCGAGCGCGCCCAGGTCCGCGACGTCCTGGCATGGATGCGGCTGCTGATCGACCCGCGGGACGCGGCAGCCGTGGTGCGGGCGCTGGCGCGCCCGCCGATCGAGCTGAGACAAGTCCACCTGGCGCTCGTCATCCAGCACGCGCGCCGGCGCAGGCTGGACCTGGTGCAGGGACTGCGCGCGGCCACCGAATCGCCTCAAGTGCCGCCCGAGGCGCGCGAACGAATCGAGCGCTTCTTCGAGCTACACCGTCGCGCGCAGGCCGGGCTGGACACGCTCGGGCCCGAGGTGTTCCTCGCCAGTCTGATCGAGATACTGGGCGCCCGCACGCCCTCCCTGCTGGCTCCCGATCACGCCGCCTCCCAGCGGGAGAGCCTGGAGCGGCTGCGTCAGCTGGCGGTGCGCTTCGCTCGCCGCGTGCCCGGCGCAACGCCGCGAGAGCTGGCCGCTCACCTCGCCGCGATCGCGCCGGCAGCCAGCTGGACGCAGTCCCGGCCGGCGAGGTCGGCCGCGCCTGGCGGCGGGCTCGGGACGGGACCCGGGCGCCCCGCGGCGGCGCAGTCCCAGCCGGAGGAGCCGCCGGGAGGCGGTCCCGGGGCGCCGGTTCAGCTCGAGAGCCAACAACTCGAGGCGTGCCTTCAGCAGATGCGCTCGGAGGTGCTCGAGAGCGTCTCGCGCATCGGCGGACGCCTGGGCGAGCTGCGGCTTGACACCGAGCTGGACATAGCGCACGGGGTGGTGCGCTATCTGGAGCTGCTCAAGCTCGCCGCCCTGCTTCAGCGGCGCGGCGGTCAGGACATGGCGGAGGCGCTGGCCGACGTCAACGCTCGCCTGCTGGGCGCGGCCACGCCGCTGCAGCGTGAGATCTTCCAGACCTCGGCGCTCGATGATGCGCTCCTCGCCGGCGCTCCCGACGCCAGGATCCCGCAACGCGAAGAGCGCTCGCTCGGGCCCTTCCTGCCGCGCAAGGGGATCGGCCTAGCGCTGTCCGCCTCGGACATCGAGACCTACCGCAGCTGTCCCCTCAGGTACAAGTTCTCGCGCGTGCTGCGCATCCCCGCCGAGCAGACGCTGCACCAGCGCTTCGGCATCACCGTGCATCAGGTGCTTGAGCGCTTTCACGGCGAGGGCGGGGGCACGCTGCAGCAGATGCTCGAGCTGCTCGATGCAGGCTGGCGCCGGGCCGGGCTCGGCGAGGGCGAGGAGGAGGGCCGGCTGCACGAGCGCGCGCGCGTGGCGCTCACGCGCTACCACGCCCGGCTGCAGCGACACCCCGCCGAACCGTTGTGGTTCGAGCGCTCGTTCGCGTTCCGCCTGGGTCCCCACCACGTGCGTGGGCGGGTCGACCGGGTGGACCGCCTGGCGCGCAGCGGCGACGGATCGCCGCAGGCGGCTGAGTACGAGCTGATCGACTACAAGACCTCGCGTCCGAAGACGGCCGCGGAGCTCAGCGACGACATCCAGCTCTCGCTGTACGCGCTCGCCGCCCGCGAGGCCTGGAAGCTCGAGTCCTCGCGGCAGGCCTACTACTACGTGCTCGACGACCGCAAGGTTCCCGTCCCTCGTGGCCGGCAGGACGCCGATGCGGTCAAGGACACGGTGCTGGAGGTGGGCGAGGGAATCCTCGCCGAGGCATTCGAGCCGACCCCCTCCGTGGCCGCATGCGCGCTGTGCGACTACCGCATCGTGTGCCCGGCCGCCGAGACCTAGCGGCGCGCGTCCGCTAGCGCGCGTCGTGTCCGCGCTGGCGCAAAAAGCGCTGGAATTCGCGCGCCAGCACGTCTCCCGACGGGACCTCGCCGGGCGAGGCGTCCTGATCGTTCTCGGCCGCCTGCTCCAAGCGTTCGACGAAGGCCTGGATGTCGGGATCGCTCTGCACCGCGAGCCCCACCTGGCGCTCGTAATCGGCGGCCGCGGACTCGAGCTTCGACACATCCACCGAGACGCCGACCAGGCGTTCGGCGCTGCGCAGGAGCGCCAGCGCGGCCTTGGGATTGGTCGCCGCCGCGACGTAGTGCGGCACGCTGGCCCACAGGCTCGCCGATGGCAGCCCGGCCTCCACGCAGGCGGTGTGCAGGACGCCGACGATGCCCGTCGGGCCCTCGTAGCTCGAGCTCTGCATCTCCAGGCGCGCGACCAGAGCGGGGTCGGAGGCGTGCCCGGTGAGTGCGACAGGCCGGGTGTGCGGAGTGTCCCCCAGCAGTGCGCCCAGCGAGACGACGAGTTGCACTCCCAGCGCCTCGGCGAGGTCGATCAGCTGGGTGCAGAAGGCGCGCCAGCGCATCGACGGCTCGATGCCCTGCACGAGCACCAGGTCGCGCGGCGCCTTGGGGGCACGCGCTTCGTATACCTCCACCCCGGGCCAGGAGATCTCGCGCTTGCCCGCATCGGTGAAGCGAATGCACGGACGGTTGGACTGGAAGTCGAAGAACTCCTCGGACTCGACGCGCGCGAAGCGCGATGCCTGCAGCGAGGAGGCGAGGAACGCGACCGCGCTCGAAGCAGCGTCGCCGGCGTCGTTCCAGCCCTGGAACGCACACACCAGCGCGGGGGCCCTGAGGCCATCCGGACGGCGGTCCCAGATCAGGGGCTGCATCCGAACCACCGTACATCATGAGCCGATGGCCTCCGCCAGCATCCCCCACATCGACGAGCTGCCGGCCGTGGCCACGCTGCGCGAGCAGCAGGAGGTGGAAGGGGTGTACGCATGCACGCGCAAGGAACGCCGCATCTCCCGCGCCGGCACGCCATACCTGACGCTCGAGCTGGCCGACCGCACGGGCACGATCGCGGCTCGCGCCTTCCGCGACGCCGACTTGCTCGCCGGCCGCTTCGAGCGCGGCGAGCTGGTGCGTGTACGAGGACGCGTCGAGCGCTTTCGCTCGGAGCTGCAGATCGCGCTGCAGGCGATCGCCAGCGCGCCCGAGGGGCACGCCGATGCGGCTCGTTTCCTGCCGGTGGCACACCGCGATCTCGATGAGCTGGAAGGCTTCCTCGAGCACCTCGCACGCGAGCTGTACGACCCCGGACTGGCGGCGCTGCTGGCGCGCCTGCTGGACGATGAGAAGCTGCGCGCGGAAATCCGGCGCGCGCCCTGCAGCATCCCCGGCGGCTGGACGCAGTCGAGCGGCGGCTCAGCGCGCCCGAGCGGGCATCATGCCTACCTCGGGGGCCTGCTCGAGCACACGGTTGCGGTGGCCACGATGGCGCTCGAGCTGTGCACGTTGCATCCGCGCCTGGACCGCGACCTGCTGCTCGGCGCCGCGCTCGTGCACGACCTCGGCAAGACGCGTGAGTTCAGCTACGGCGCCGAGATCTCCCCCAGCGCCGAGGGCCGGCTCCTCGGCCACGTCGAGCTCGGCCTGCGCTTGATCGCAGCCCACGTGCCGGCCTCGCTTGGCGATGCGCGCAGGCTCGCACTGGAGCACTGCGTGATGCTCCACCACGGCCCGGAGGGCGGACAGCGCTTTGCCTCGCCGGAGGCGCTCGCGCTGTGCCGCTTGAACGCGCTCGACGCGCACATAAAGGGCGCATTCGAGCGCGGGTTTGCCGCCGCCTGCTGACGGCCCGGCCGTCAAGCACGCGGCGAGAGATGCCGATATGAGCAGTGATGAGCGCTGCGCCGCCGAGGACATCCCCCGCTCGGCAGTCGCCGGGCGAGAGCCCGAGCGAGCGCCCTGGCCTGCATCCGCCACGACGCGCCGGGCGCTCGACACGCCTGATCGGTCAGGTCGTGGTCGACCTCGGTCTGGCAGACGCCGACACCGTCGATGACGCTGTGAAGGCGGCGCGCGACCAGGGCCGGCCGACCGGTCAGGTGCTGGTCGAACGGGGCGTGCTGAGCCCCGAGCAGCTCGCCCGCGTGGTGGCCGAGCGCTTCGGCCTGGATTACGTCGATCTGTCGGTGTTCGACGTGGACCTGGGCGCAGTGAACCTGATCAGCGCCGGTGCCGCCAGGCGCTACAGGGCGGTCGCGATCGGGTTCGGCGACGACGACACGCTGCTGCTCGCGATGGCCGACCCGACCAACGTGCTGACGATCGACGACGTGGCGATGCTGACCGGCCGGCGCGTGCGGCCGGTCGCGGCGTCGTCCGAAGACCTCGACGTGTTGCTGGCGCGCGTGGCGCACCTGGACGAGGCGATCGAGGACATCGTCGACGATGCGGACGAGGCCGAGCAGCAGGAGGAGGTGCTGGTCGAGGACAGCGAGCGCGATGCGCCGATCATCAAGCTCGTCCACTCGATCGTCGCGCAGGCGGTCTCCCAGGGCGCCTCGGACATCCACGTCAATCCCGAAGAGGGCGACACGCGTGTGCTGTACCGCATCGACGGCGTGCTGGCGCCGGCGGCCACCGTCAAGCGCAGCATGGCGTTGGGCGTGGTCTCGCGCATCAAGATCATGGCCAATCTGGACATATCCGAGAGACGCGTGCCCCAGGACGGCCGCTTCGCGCTCACGCTCGACGGGCGCCGCGTGGACATCCGGGTGGTCACGCTTCCGCTGGCCTATGGCGAGGGCGCAGTCCTGCGCATCCTCGACTCGGGCACGCGGCCGCAAGGCCTCGACGTGCTGGGCATGCCGGCGGCCGCGCTCGCGCGCTTTACCGACGCCGTCGAGAAGCCCAGCGGCGCCGTGCTCGTGACAGGGCCGACGGGCTCGGGCAAGTCGACCACCCTGTACGCCGCGCTCGGCTTGCTCAACAACGGCCAGCGCAGCATCCTCACGATCGAGGACCCGGTCGAGCAGCGGATCGCGGGCATCAAGCAGATGCAGATCGCGCCCAAGGCCGGCGTGACGTTCGACTCCGGGCTACGCTCGATGATTCGGGCCGATCCCGACGTGATCATGGTCGGCGAGATCCGCGACACGGAGACCGCGCACATCGCTGTCGAGGCCGCGCTCACGGGCCACCTCGTGCTCTCCACGCTGCACACCCGCGATGCTCCCAGCGGCATTGGCCGTCTCATCGAGATGGGCATCGAGCCGTTCCTCGTGTCCTCGGCGATCGATTGCGTCATCGCCCAGCGGCTCGTGCGAGTGCTGTGCAAGCACTGCAAGCGGCCACAAACGGTCTCCAGCGCCGTGCTCGAGGAACACGGCCTGGTCGGGGCCGAGCCGTTCGAGGCGGTCGGCTGCTCGCGCTGCGGCGGCTCGGGCTATCGCGGCCGGGTCGGCGTGTACGAGGTCATGACCGTGAGCGAGCAGATCCGCGCGCTGATCCTCGAGCGCGGCTCGGTCGATGCGATCTCGGCCGTCGCCGTGCGCGAGGGCATGACCCGGCTGCGCGAGGACGGGCTGCAGAAGGTGCGCGACGGCCTGACCTCGGTCGCAGAGGTCGAGCGCATGACGAGCAGCCTGCTGTAGCTGCTCACCGCTTCCCGTCCAGCTTGCTTGCGAGCGCCCGACGCGACGCTAGCGTGTTACGCGTGAGACGCCGCCGCCCCGCCGGCAGCCGCCGGCTCGCCGCGCTCGCTACGGTCGGCGCTGCGCTCGTGATCGCCGCCGGCGCGCTTGACCGAAGCCTCGCCTCGCCCGCGCGCGGCCAGCGAGTCGCGCCGCGGAGCTCGGGGCCGCACGCATACTCCTGTCCCATCCTGCCGGCCGACAATCCGCTCAACCAGGACATCTCGCGGGCGCCGGTGGACCCCCGCTCGGCCAGCTACGTCGCCTCGATCGGCGCCAGCCTGCATCTGCACGCGGACTTCGGCTCGAACCCCAGCTACGGCATCCCGTTTGCGGTCGTCGGCGCGCGCCAGCCGAGGGTGCCGATCCGCTTCACCGAGTTCGGCGAACAATCCGATCCGGGACCCTATCCGGTGCCCGCGAACGCTCCTGTCGAGGGCGCCGGCGAAGAAGGCGACCGCCACGTGCTGGTGCTGCAGCGGGGCGCCTGCGTGCTTTATGAGCTCTACCACGCGCGCCGGCACGGCCGCGGATGGGAAGCTGGCTCGGGCGCGACCTTCAAGCTGCGCAGCAATGCCCTGCGTCCCGCCGGCTGGACCTCGGCGGATGCCGCCGGGCTGCCGATCTTCCCGCTGCTAGCGCGCTACGGCGAGGTCCACGCGGGACGCATCGATCACGCGCTGCGCGTGACCGTGGCGCGAACCCAGCGCGGCTATATCCATCCCGCCACGCACTTCGCCTCCTCCAGCGGCGACCCGGCGCTGCCGCCGATGGGGCTGCGGCTGCGGCTCAGGGCCAGCTTCAGCCTGGCGCCGTACCACGGCCAGGCGCTGGTGCTGCTGCGCGCGCTGCGGCGCTACGGCCTGATCGTCGCCGACAACGGTTCGTCTTGGTTCATCACCGGCGCCCCCGACCGGCGCTGGAACGATGAGGACCTAGACCAGCTGAAGACGGTGCCCGGATCGGCCTTCGAGGCCGTGCACACCGGACCGATCCGGCACGGCGGATTTGCCGGCCGGGGTGCCGGGGTCGCGAGCCGGCGCGTCTAGCCCTGCCGCTGCTCGGCGGCGGGCTGCGATGCCGCGCCCTGATCGGGCTCGGGCGCGTCCACCGGCGCGGGCTGGGCGGCCACCGGCGCGGGCTGGGCGGCCACCGGCGCGGGCGGGCTAGCCACCGGCTGGTTGACGCTCGGGATCGCAGGCTGCTGCGGCGATGCAGTCAGTGCGGGCTGTTGCTGGGCGGGCGACTCGCCGGTGATCGACTGCTTGAACTCGCGCATGCCGCTCCCCAGGGAGCGCCCGAGTTCCGGCAGCCGTTTGGCGCCGAACACGAGCAGCAGGATCACGACCAGGAACGCGATGTGCAAGGGATTGTCAAGTCCCATGACCGGTTCTGAGTGTAGACCATCGACTAGTGCGGCTCGCCGAGCGTGCGGCGCACCAGCTGCGCGGCGACGATCACCATCAGTGCGGCGAAGCAGTCGCGCAGGATGGCTCCGGATAGCGCATTGGCCAGCACGACCCCGGCCGCCGCGCCGGCCAGCGAGAGCAGCCCAAGCAGCACGGCGTCGGTGCGGCGCACGTTGCCGTAGCGATCCTGCTGATAGGTGCCGACCACGGCCACCGGGATGATCGCCAGCAGCGAGGTGGCCTCGGCTTGGTGCTGCGAGAGGTCCAGCAGGAACACCAGGGCGGGCACGAACAGCACGCCGCCGCCCACGCCCAGCATCCCCGCCACCACGCCGGCGGCGAGCCCGATCGCGGCCGCCCCGATCATCGCAGGATCAGCTCGACCGCGCTCGCGACCAGCACGCCCGCGAACAGCAGCGGGATCACGCGCGCGCGGACCCGCTGCTGCAGCCACGTGCCGACGAGCACGCCGCCGACGGCGGGGACACCGACGAGCGCCGCGTCGAGCACGTGCACGTTGCCGTACAGGCCCTGGGTACCCGCGGCATAGGCGGCTATGAACACGATCGCCGCGAGCGAGGTGCCGGTCGCGGCGCGCTCGTCGTAGCCCAGCCACAGCACCAGCAGCGGCACGATCACGGTGCCGCCGCCGACCCCGAACAGACCGCTGAAGAAACCGGCGGCGGTGCCGATCAGCATCAGCTTCAGCGGCCGTTCCAGCGAGCCGCCGGACGGCCCGTCAGCGGCCACGCAAGCATCCGAACGGGTCGGCCACCATGCGCGGCATACTAGACCTCGTGTCACCCGCTGCCACGCTCGTGGAGGCGCTCGAGCCGATTCGCTCCGATCCCAGCGGCGCCGCGGTGCTGCTGGACATCGACGGCACGCTCGCGCCGATCGTTCGCCACGCCGATGACGCCCACGTTCCCGAGACCACGCGGATGTTGCTGATCGAGATCGCGGGGCGCTACGGCCTGGTGGGCTGCGTTAGCGGTCGCCGTGCCTCCACCGCCCGCCAGATCGTGGCGATCGGCACCATAGCCTACGTCGGCAATCACGGCGGGGAGCTGCTACGGCCAAGGGCCACGCGAGCCGAGGTCGACCCGGAGCTGTTCGCGTGGACCGCTCGCGTGCGCGCGTTTGCGCAGCGGGCGATGACGCCGGAGCGCCAACGCCTGCGGGTGCGCAGCGAGGACAAGGACACGATCGCGGCCTTCCACTGGCGCGGCGCGCACGACGAGGACGCGGCTGCCGCGGCGGTCGCGGAGATCGCAGAGCTGGCGCAGCGCGAGGGCTTCGCCGTGCACTGGGGGCGAAAGGTGCTCGAGGTGCGTCCGCCGGTGAGGCTGGACAAGGGCCTGGGCGTGACCGCCCTGTTACGCGGCTCGCCGGTCACGGCCGCGCTGTACGTCGGCGACGACAGCACCGACGTAGATGCCTTCCGCGCGCTGCGGCAGCTCATCGACTCCGGCCGCCTGAGCGCCGTGCTGTGCGCCGCCGTGAGCTCCGACGAAGCCCCGGCGGAGCTGGAGCAGGAGGCCGACCTCACGGTGGAGGGCACGCGAGGGGTGCGCGAACTGCTCGAGGCACTGCTTTAGCGGCGTGCGCTTCGTCGACTTCCTCAAGACCACCGTGCTGCTCAGCGGCGGAGCGGCTACCGTGCTGGCGGCCGTCACCGTGCTGGCCGCGGCCACCCACGGACAGGAAAGCCTGGTCCCGATCGCGTTGGGCTGGTGGGTGCTGGCGGCCCTCGTCGGGCTGCTGCTCGGCAGGCGTGCAGAGATCAACCCGCCGATCGCGCGTCTGCTCTCGAGCGCGAGAGCCAGCACGACTCTGCCCGAGCACCACCCGGGCGCGATCCTCCTCAACCGGTTGTGGCCCCTGCTGGTGTTCACGATCGTGGCCGGAGGCGTCGCGTTCCTGGCCCCTCAGGTGCCGGGCATCGCGGCCGGTTTCGCGATCATCTGGTCGCTTGCATGGCGGCGCCAGGAGGCCGCGGTGACCGCGATCGAGGAGCGCGACGGCGCCTACTTTTATGTGTGCCGCACCTCGCCGGTGCGGCCGATAGTCCTGGAGCGAACTCCCGGCTTCAAGGCGCTGCGCCCCGAGCGGGTGAACGGCGCTGTCGGCTGAGGCGCGCGACGCGCGAGCGGTCGACGTCCTGCTCGTCTCGCTCGGGTCGACCGCGGGCCTGCGCCTGGCCGACGACGAGCTGCGCGAAGCGCTGCTGCGGGCCGGCGTGAGCGTCGCCCTGGCGCGGGCCGCAGCTCCGGCGCCACGGCGCACGTTGATGCGCACCGACCTGGCTTGGGCGCGCGCCGCCCGCCGGGCGGCCGCAAACGAGCTCGGGCACCGGCGCGGAGCGGTTCGGACGGTGATCTACTCGAGCACCACCGCCGCGTTGTGGTGGCCGCGGTCGGGCACGATCCGCTTCGATGCGACCTCGGCGGCCAACCGTCCCGGACGCCATGGCCTGTGGCAGCGCCCGCTGGAGCGCCGGCGGCTCGCGCAGGCGCCGCTGCTGTTGCCGTGGAGCGAGGCGGCCATCGCCGAGACGCCCGCGCTCGCGTGCCGCGGCGATCGTGTCCTGGTCCTGCCCGTGCCGATCGAGCCCTCGGCGGGACGCGCGGAGAGCTCCGGCCGGTCCGAGACCGGCCAGCGCGGGCGCGATATCGCCGCGATCACATACGCCGCCAATCCGGCCAAGAAGGGGCTGGATCGCGTGCTCGGCGCCTGGCGCCAGCTCCGCGATGCAGGTCACGTGCGCGCCGACGAGCAGCTGCTCGTGGCCGGGGCCTGTGCACAGGAACTGCAACGCGCCGGCGTGCGCACGGCGCCCGCGCCGGGGGTTCGGGTGCTCGGCCGGCTCGGACGCGACGAGTACCGCGGCTTGCTCCGCCGCGCGCGCCTGTTCGTGTGCGCTCCCAGCCGCGAGGACTACGGGCTCGCGCAGCTCGAGGCGCTCGCAGACGGCTGTCAGCTGGTCAGCGCTCCATCGCCGGGCCCCTACGTCGCGCTGGCGATCGCGCGCCGGCTCGACCCGCGGCTCGTCGACGAGGACCTCGCACGCGCGCTGCGCGCGGCTCTCCGCGACCCCCTGCCCGGCTATGCCGCGGAGGCACGCAGGGCGCTCGCGCCCTTCGCCCGGGCCGCCGTGGACCAGATCGTGGGCGAGCAGCTACTTCCGCGGCTGCTTGCCTAGCTCGCGCAGCTGCGCGAGCGACCGCGAGTTGGCCACGTCCGCGGCGGTCAGCCATCCGCGGCGAGCGCTCGCGACCCCCCAGCGCATGTTCTCGAGCGTGAGCACCCGGTGAGCGTCGGAGTCGATCACGATCGTTGCGCCGGCGCGCGCCGCGGCGCGCGCCTGCACGTCGGAGAGGTCGCGGCGGTCGGGATTGCCGTTGATCTCGAGCATCGTGCCCGTCCGTGCGGCGGCGGCAAACACCGCGTCGAGATCGATCGCGTACGGCGCGCGGCGCGCGATCAGCCTGCCGGTGGGGTGACCGATCGCCCGCACGAGCGGATGTTCGATCGCAGCGATCATTCGCTCGGTCATCTTCTGCTCGCTCATCGCAAACGCCGTGTGCATGCTGGCGATCACCCAGTCGAGCTCGGCGAGCAGCTCGTCCTCGTAGTCGAGCCCGCCGTCGGGCAGGATGTTGACCTCGCTGCCGGCGAGCAGCTCGATGCCGTCGATGCGGGCGTTCTCCCGGTGCACCAGCTCGATCTGGCGCCGCAGCTGGTCGGGCGAGACGTCGTTGCCGAAGCCGTGGCTGGCGGAGTGGTCGGTGAACGCGAGATATTCATACCCGCGCTCGCGCGCCGCCGCGGCCATCTCCTCGATGCTGTTGTGCCCGTCGGAGGCGATCGTGTGGCAGTGCAGATCGCCGCGGATGTCCTCGAGGCGGACGAGGGCCGGTAGACCCGCGCCTCCATCCAGGCGCGCGGCCTGCAGCTCGCCGCGGTCCTCCCGCAGCTCCGGCTCGATGTACGCGAGGCCTAGCAGCTCATACAGCTCAGCCTCGGTTGCGCAGGTGCGAGTGCGACCGCTGGCGTCCTCGAGCAGTCCGTACTCGGACACGTGCAGGCCGCCGCGCACCGAGGCCTCACGCAGGGCAGCGTTGTGGCGCGCCGAGCCCGTGAAGTGCTGCAGCAGGTTCCCGTGCTGACTCGGCTTGGCGATCCGCAGGTCGACCGTCATGCCCGCATGAGTACGGCCCCTGGCACCCGCGCCGCCGGCTGCGCTCACGCTCTCGATCTCGTCGAGCCCGGCCAGGGTCCCCGCCAGCGCAGCAGGGCGGGAGGTGGTCGCGATCAGGTCCAGGTCCTTGACGCTGTCGGCCTGGCGGCGGACCGATCCGGCGAGCTCGATACGCGTGCCCGGGCGGGCGCGCTCGCTCAAGCCCGCGATCAGCGCCGCCCCGACGGCGATCGCCTTAGGGAGCAGGATCCGAGGTGCCGCGCGCTCGGCTGCTCCCGCCTGCAGCGCGGCGAGCACGTTCGCCTCGAACTTGGGGCCGAGCCCGCGCACGCCACGCAGGCGCTGGGCAAGGGCGGCCTCGCGCAGCGACTCGGGCGAATCGATGCCGAGCTCCAGCTGGAGCAGCCGCGCGCGCTTGGGGCCCAGCCCCGGTATGCGGGTGATCGCGATCAGCCCCGGCGGGAACTTCGCGCGCAGCCGCTCGGCCGCGGGTATGGTGCCCGCGTCCAGCAGCGTCACGATCTTCTCCTGCAGCGTGGCTCCGATGCCCGGAAGCTCGGTGGCGCGGCCCGCGCGAGCGAGCGCCGCCACCGAGACCGAGGCCTCACGCACCCTCTTGGCGGCGGAGCGGTAGGCGACGACCCGATGCACGATCGCGCCATCGAGCTCGTACAGGTCTCCAAGCTCCTCGAGCGCGTCGGCGATGACGGCGTTCGGGAGCTCGGGCGTGGCCACGACCCCTCAGGGTAGGCGCCGCCGGCCGATGGCGGCCCAGGCCGGCTGGGGCCGCGCGCGCCGCCGGCTGCGAGCGCCGGAACCGAGCGCCACGCCCAGCTAGGGTACGCCGACCCATGTCCGGCGAGCCGTGGCTGATCCTCCCGACCTACAACGAGCGCGACAACATCGAGCCGATCGTCGCTGCCGCGGGGGAGGTGCTCGCCCGCGCGGCGCCCGATGGCTTTCGCATGCTGATCGTGGATGACGGCTCGCCCGATGGCACGGGCCAGATCGCCGACCGCCTGGCGGGCGAGCGCGATTGGCTGGAAGTGCTCCATCGCCGCGAGAAGAGCGGCATCGGTCCCGCCTACCTGGCCGGCTTCCGCCACGCGCTCGATCGCGAGGCGGGCTTTCTGATGGAGATGGACAGCGACTTCTCGCACGATCCCGCCGACCTCGCCCGCCTGTTGGGGGCTGTGCGTGCCGGCGCCGATCTGGCCTTGGGCTCGCGCTACGTGCCCGGCGGCGGTGTGCGCGACTGGGGCCCGCTGCGGCGCCTGGTGAGCGAGGGTGGCTCCCTCTACGCGCGTTGGGTGCTCGGGCTGCGCGTGCGCGACTTGACCGGGGGCTTCAAGTGCTTTCGGCGCGAGGTGCTCGAAGCGATCCACTTCGACGGCGTCCGCTCGCGCGGCTATGCCTTTCAGGTCGAGCTCACATACCGCGCCGTGCGAGCGGGCTTCCGCGTGGTGGAGGTGCCGATCATCTTCCGCGACCGGCGCACCGGGCAGAGCAAGATGTCCTGGCGCATCGCAGCCGAGGCGATGGTGCTCGTGCCGCGACTGCGCTTCCGCTAGGCGCCGCGCCCGGCCCTGCGCGCGCCTGGCCGCGGCCACGCTTCAGGAAGCTGCCGCGCCCGCCGATGCACATCCGGTGGACGTCTCGGCCTATGCGTTCGCCCACGGGGTGCGCCACACACACGCGACGCTGGTCGCCTGGCAGCGCGAACCGGTGGCCGTCGTCGGGCGCTGGGCCGCGGGCGCGGCCGCCGCGGCCGCGGGCCTGCTGGCCGCGGTGTGGGTGGTCTCCTTGCTCGATGTCCGCCATCAGGTGATAGGCCTGCGGCCCCCGTTGGTGGTGGGCGACCGCGCTGACGTCGCGGGCGTGCTGGGGCGCAACCTGCTCGTGCTCGCCCTGCACGCGATGGCCTGCGTGGCCGGATTCATCGCTGGCAGCTCCCTGCCGCTGCAGGCCGGCGGCCACCGCGGAGCCCTGCGCTGGGTGCACGAGCACGGCGGCCGCCTGGCGATCGCGTTCGTGTGTGCCGCCACGGCCTTCTCGCTCAGCGCCCAGGCCTATCTGATCGGCCGCGCGCTGGGGGGCCTGGCAGGCTATCTGAGGGTCTCGCCCGGGCTGCTGCTGGTGGGCGTCCTGCCGCACGCCGTGCCGGAGCTGACCGCCCTGTTCCTGCCGCTCGCCGCGTGGATCATCGCCAGCCGCCGCGGCCAGTGGGAGCAGCTGCTCGCGGCCACGTTCGTCACCGTGGCGCTGGCGATCCCGGTGCTGCTCGCCTCGGCAGCCGTGGAGGTGTACGTGTCGCCGCACCTGCTCGAGGCGCTGACGCACCTTCGGCCGATGCCCTGACGGGCGGCGGCCGGGCGCTCTCGCTACCCTTCCTTCACTTTGTATAGTGATAGGAAAGCGATCAAGGAGCTCCCATGGCAGGCACTCTCAGCGAAGTCACGGACAGCAGCTTCCAGGCGGAGGTGATAGAGGCCGACGGCCCGGTGCTGGTCGATTTCTGGGCTCCGTGGTGCGGTCCCTGCCGCGTGGTTGCGCCGGTGCTCGAAGAGATCGCAGCCGAGCGGCAGGAGCTGCGCGTGGTGAAGCTGAACATCGACGAGAACCAGCAGACCGCGGCCAGCTTCCAGGTGCTCTCGATCCCGACGCTGATCCTGTTCAAGGGCGGGCAGCCGGTCAAGACGGTCATCGGCGCCTACCCCAAGAAGCGACTCGAACAGGAGCTCGAGCCGGCTCTCGCGCCCGCCTGAGCGGCGGCCGAACGCGCTAGCGCCCGCCTGAGCTGCGGCCGAAGGCGCTAGCGCCCGCCTGAGCTGCGGCCGAGCGCGATCGCCCGCCGATTCTTCAGCCGCGCCGCGCGCGGCCCAGTTGGATCGTGAGCGCGCGCCCGTCGATCTCGGACTCCTCCGCGTAGCCGAGCGGGCCCGCGGCGGCCGTGTCGGCGCCTAGCTGCAGTCCTACCGCGAGCGTCTCGCCCGCCACGTAGTCGCGATGCTCCTTGGCAGCTCCCACCAGGTCTGAGTCACCGGAGAGCAGCAGCTCGATGCGATCCTCGACCGCCAACCCCGCGCTGCGGCGCGCGTTCTGCACGGCGTGCACGATCTCGCGCGCATAGCCCTCGCGCCGCAGCCCGTCGTCGATCGTCAGGTCCAGCGCGACCGCGTGCGCGCCCTCGCGCTCGACGCTGTAGCCGTCAGGGGCGCGCAGCGTGAGGATCACGTCTCGCGCCGACAGGGCGTGCTCGCGACCGGCCACCGTGATGCCGATCTCGCCGTCCGCGCCGGCACCGTCGCCGCCGGCGTCGGCGCCGCGCTGCACCACGGCGGCCACGTGCGCGGGATCGAGCGACGCGATCGCCTCGACCGCCAGCGGCATGTCCTTGCCGAACAGCGGTCCCAGCGTGCGGTAGTTGGCCTTGACCTCGTAGCTGCCCAGCTCCTCGGCGGCCGCCACGAAGCGCACGCTTCTCACGTTGAGCTCATCGCGCACCGTGTCCGCCAGCGCTTCGATCGCCTCGCGCTCGCGCCCGGCGGCCACGACGACTGCCTCCGCGAGCGGCTGGCGCACCTTGACCTTGGCCTTTCCGCGCGCGCCCAGCCCGAGGCGGACGGTCTCGCGCGCCAGCGCCATCGCCTGCTCCAGGCCGGGATCGCGCTCCAGCTCCTCGTCCTCGGGGCCGCGGTGCGCGCGCGGCCCGGCGGGGAACTGACACAGGTGCACGCTCGCCAGCGAGCCGTCGAGGTTGTCATAGATCTCGTCGGCGATGAACGGACACAGGGGGGCGAGCAGCTTTGCCACCGTGATCAGACAGGTGCGCAGCGTGCGAAAGGCCGCCACGTCGCCGTCCCAGAAGCGGCGTCTTGAGCGCCGCACGTACCAGTTCGAGAGGTCCTCGACCAGAGCGGCGATCGCACGCCCGGCGGCGGTCGCGTCGTAGGCCTCCAGGCGCTCGGCGACGAACTCGGCGGTGGCCGCGGTGCGCGACAGCGCCCACCGATCGAGCGCGTCGCGCGATCCGGCACCGGGCTGCGCATGCTGCAGCTGATCGGCGCCCGCGTGCGCATACAGGACATAGAAGAAGTAGGTGCTCCAGAGCTGCTTCAAGAACAGGCGCACGCCCTCGCCGATCGTCTCGGCCGAGAAGCGATAGCCGTCCCACGGCGATTTGGCGGTGAAGAAGTACCAGCGGAAGGCGTCCGCTCCGTACGTGTCCAGGACGCTCCACGGCTCGACCGTGTTACCGCGCGACTTGGACATCTTCTGGCCCTCCTCGTCGAGGATCAGGCCGAGGCACACGACGTTGCGGTACGGCGCTGCCAGGCCGAGCAGCGTGGCGACGGCGAGCAGCGAGTAGAACCACCCGCGCGTCTGGTCCTGGGCCTCGCAGACGAAGTCCGCCGGGAAGCGCTCGCGGAAGACCGCCTCGTTCTCGTAGGGAAAGTGATGCTGGGCGAACGGCATCGCGCCCGAGTCGAACCACACGTCGATCACCTCCGCGACCCTCCGCATCGGCTGCCCGCACGGCCCGCCGCCCGGGCCCCCCTCGCAGCGCAGCTCGAGCTCGTCCACGAACGGCCGATGGTGATCGGTCAGCGCCCTGCCGCTGCGCTTGGCCAGATCGGCGAACGAGCCCGCCACGTAGGTGTGACCCTCCGGGCAGCGCCACACGGGCAGCGGCGTGCCCCAGTAGCGCTCGCGCGACAGCGCCCAGTCGACGTTGTTGGCCAGCCAGTCCCCGAAACGCCCGTGCTTGACGTGCTCCGGATACCAGTTCACCGTCTCGTTCGCCGCCAGCAGCTGCTCGCGCAGACGCGAGGTGGCGATGTACCAGGAGCGTTTGGCGTAGTACAGCAGCGGCGTGCCGCAGCGCCAGCAGTGCGGATAGGAGTGCTCGTACTCGGCCTCCTTCCACAGCAGTCCCCGATCGCGCAGGTCGGCGATCAGCTCCCGCGTGAGCTCGGGGTCCTTCACGAAGCGCCCCTCCCACGAGCGTCCGTCACCGCCGCGCACGCGGCCGTCGAAGGTGCCGTCGGCGCGCACCGGGTTGTACAGGGTCTCGGGCTGGCCCGCGTCGAACGGCACCTCCGGGGCCGCGGCGGCGACGCGATAGTCATCCTCGCCGAAGGCCGGGGCGAGGTGCACGATGCCGGTGCCGTCCTCGGTCGTCACGAACGGGTCGGCGAGGATCGGCAGCTCGCCCGGTTCCCTATCGGCCGCCGGGAAGATCGGGCCGCGGTAGGCGCGATAGCGCTCGCGCAGCTGCTCGCCGGAGTACCGCTCGAGCACCTCGGCGTCTTGCCCCAGCACCGGCGCGAGGCGTGCCTCGGCGACAACCAACGTCTCCTCGCCCAGCCGCGCGGTGACATACGTCGCGCTCGGCGACACGGCGACCGCGACATTGCCCGGCAAGGTCCACGGCGTGGTCGTCCACACCAGCAGCTTGTCCGCGCGGCCAGCGACCGGCAGCTTAAGGAACACGCTCGGATCGACGATCTCGCGGTAGCCCAAGGCGACCTCGTGCGATGAGAGGGTGGTCTCGCAGCGGGGACAGTAGGGAACGACCTTGTTGCCCTCGTACAGCAGCCCGCGGGCGTGGATCTCGGCCAGCGCCCACCAAACCGACTCGATGTAGCTCTCGTCGAGCGTGCGGTAGGCGTGGTCGAGGTCAAGCCAGAAGCCGATCCGCTCGGTCAGCCGGTTCCACTCCTGCACGTAGGCGAACACCGAGGCGCGGCATCGCTCGTTGAACTCCTTGATCCCGTAGCGCTCGACCTCGGCCTTGGAGTGGATTCCGAGTTCCTGTTCGACCGCGATCTCCACCGGCAGCCCATGGCAGTCCCAGCCGCCCTTGCGCTCGACCCGGTAGCCGCACATGGTCTTAAAGCGCGGATAGATGTCCTTGAACACGCGCGAGAGCACGTGGTGGGAGCCAGGAGGCCCGTTGGCGGTGGGCGGGCCCTCGTAGAACACCCACGGCTCGGCCGACGCCCGCGCCTGCAGCGACTTCGCGAACACGTCGCGCTCGCGCCATCGCTGCAGCACCCGCAGCTCGAGCGCCGGCAGGTCCTGGCGGGGATCGACTCGGCGGCGCGGGATCAGGCGGTTTGCCGGCGCGTCGTCCATGGGGCGGCAATTTTAGGTGCGTGCGTCGCGGCCGCTCGACGGCCGGCGGTCCTCCGGCGCGCGAGCGCCCGGCCGGGTCGGGCAGCGTGGCCGGATCTCGTCGCTGGTCCTTACGATGCACGCCGTGAGGCTGCGTCTTTACCACCACAGCGACGGCGCGCGCGTCGCCTACCGCGAGCTCGGCGCGGGCCCGCCGCTGGCGCTGCTGCATTCCGCGCTGCTGTCGCACAAGGAGTGGGAGCCAGCCGTGGAGCAGCTCGCCGATCGCTTCCGCGTGGTGCTGCCCGACCTGCCCCTGCACGGGGACTCCGAGCATCGGCCGGGCCATCCCTACACGATCGATTGGTTCACGCAGGTGCTGAGCGGCTTCGCCGCCGAGGTGCTCGGGCCGAGGCCGCTGATCGCCGGTCACGACGCCGGCGCGGAGCTGATTCTGCGAGCGCTGCTGGCGGGCAGTCTGAGTCCAGCCCGGCTCGTGCTCATGCCCAACCGCCTGCACGTGTCCGCGCCGCATCCCTGGCGGCGGCGAGCGTGGCGCACGGTCGCGCGCGCGGCGGCGGTGCCCGGGCTGGACAGGCTGCTCTCCTACGGCGCGCGCGCGCTGTTCACGCCCGAGCGGGGGGTTCGACTGTCGGTGCGCGGCAACCGCGAAGCCGCCGACCTGGTGCGCCACGCGTTCGCCGACGTCGCCGGCAACACGGAGCTGGCGCGCTCGTGGGCAAAGCTCGCGCGCGCCTGGCCGCTCGGCGCGCAGACCGAGCTGCTTGAGCTGTACCCGCGCCTGCACATGCCGGTGCTGCTTCTGTGGGCCGACCAAGACGAGCTGTACCCGCTGCGTGTCGCCGAAGAGGTCCTCGGGCTGCTGCCGAACGGGCAGCTGCGCGTGCTCGAGAGCACCGGCTTCCTGATGGCCTACGACGACCCGGTGGGTCTCGCCCGCGAGCTGGTGGCCTTCTGCGGTTAGCGATAATGACCGCATGGCAGCGCGCCGGCAGCTGTGGGGGCAGGAGACCGCCAAGGCGGTCGCGAACTTCCCCATCTCGGGCGAGACCGTGCCGCTGCCGGTCGTACGCTGGCTGGCGCGGCTGAAGGGCGCCGCCGCGGCCGTCAACGGCGAGCTCGGACTGCTCCCCAAGCAAACGGCCGCGCGAATCGCGAAAGCGGCCGCGGAGATCGCCGCCGGCAAGCACGATGAGCAGTTCCCGATCGATGTCTTCCAGACCGGCTCGGGCACCTCGACGAACATGAACGCCAACGAGGTCATCGCGCGCCTGGCTGGGCCTGGGACCCACCCCAACGACCACGTCAACATGGGCCAATCCTCGAATGACGTGTTCCCGTCGGCGGTCCATCTCGCCGCGCTCGACGTGGCGCAGACGGAGCTGCTGCCGTCGCTGAGGAAGCTCGAGCGGTCACTCGCCCGCAAGGCGCGGTCCTTCGAGAACGTCGTCAAGGCCGGGCGCACACACATGATGGACGCCGTGCCGGTCACGCTCGGGCAGGAGTTCTCCGGCTACGCGGCCCAGGTCGCGCTGGGGAGCGAGCGCGTGCGTGCGGCGCTCGTGCACGTGGGGCAGATCCCGCTCGGCGGCACCGGCGCCGGCACCGGGCTGAACACGCACCCGCGCTTCGCCGAGAAGGTGCGCGCGCGGCTGCGAAGCGAATCGGGCCTGAAGCAGATCGCCGCGCCGCGCGATCCATTCGAGGCGCAGGCCAGCCGCGACGCGCTCGTCGAGCTCTCCGGAGCGCTCAAGGTGATCGCGGTATCGCTCGCCAAGATCGCCGGGGATCTCGTGCTGATGGGCTCTGGCCCGCGCACGGGCATCGGCGAGATCCTCCTGCCGGAGCTGCAGAAGGGCTCGTCCATTTTCCCCGGCAAGGTCAACCCGGTGATCCCCGAGGTCGTGCTGCAGGTCTCGGCCCAGGTGATCGGCAACGACACCGCGATCACGGTGGCCGGGATGCAGGGTCAGCTGGAGCTCAATGTGCGCATCCCGGTGATCGCCCGCAACCTGCTGTGCTCGCTGCAGCTGCTGTCGTCGGCCGCCCGCGCGCTGGCCGAGAAGTGCGTGGACGGGATCAAGGCCAACCGAACCGCGACAGCGGCTTCCGCCGGTGCGACGCTTGCGGTAGCGGCCGCGCTCAACGGCGCGATCGGCTATGACCGGGCAACGGAGATCGTCAGGAAGGCCACCGCCTCGGGACGGCCGCTGCGCGAGGTGGCGCTCGAGGAGGGCGTCGACGCGCGGCTTTATGACCGTACGATCGACCTGCGTCGCATCGCCCGCGGCAATCGCGCCTGACCGGCGCGCCGTGCTCAGCCCGCGGGCAGCGCTTTGAACCGGCGCGCGACGGTCGCCGCAGCGGGCTTCGGTCGTCCGCTGTAGGTGAACAGCCCCTTCTGGATCAGCCCTTCGATGAGCCGCAGGTGGGGCAGCCTGAAGCGGATCGATCCCCCCTGGAAGGCCGGATTAAGCGGATAGTCGCGCAGGTCCCAGATGAACATGCCGCTGAGCGCCGGGTCGGGCGCATAGACCGCGATGTGACGCGCGAGCAGGGCCGCCTGGTAGCCGTAGCTGCCAGGGCTGCCGGGCGGATTGAGCGTGTTCGCCTCGGCCCCGAACTCGCTGATCACGAGCACCTTGCCGGCGAACGTCCTGCGCATCGCCGACAGGCGCGCGTGCATCATCGCGACCTGCTGCGTGAGGCTGGCCTGGGGCGAGTCGTACCAGCCGGTGTAGTCGGTCTCCGCCACCGCGTCCACGTCCCTGTACATGGCACCCGCCTGCGCCGGGGGATGGTCACCCCAGACGTCCACCGCGACCATGCGCGTGGGGTCGTTGGCGTGCAGCCAGCGGGCCAGCGACTGCACGTAGCTCACCTCCGCGCCGTCGCGCCCGTTGCCCGCCACCTCGTCGACGAGATTCCACGCGAAGATCGAGGGGTGCAGCGCGGCAGCCACAGCGGCGGTGCGCGCCTGCTGCTCGGCGCCGCGCTGCAGCGCCGGCGAGGTGGAGTACCAGTTGCCGGCCCCTTCGACCGGGCCGATGCCCTGCCACACGAGGATGCCGGCCGCATCCAGCCGTTCGAGCAGCCCCGGATCGAGCGGGTGCTGCGAGCGCACGGCGTTTGCTCCGATTGCCTGAAGCTCTCGCACGAGCGTGCCCTCGTCGCCGGGCGTCAGCGCGTCGCCGTGGCCGAGCGCGTCCTCCTGCAGCGAGGCGCCGTGCAGTTGCAGGCGCCGGCCGTTTAGATACAGCCGCCCTCCGTGCCAGCTGAGCTGGCGCAGGCCAACGCGCGCGGAGAAGCTGCTCTCGCCCCCCACGGCGAGCGTGAGCTGATACAGCGCCGGGCTCGCCGGCGACCACAGGGCCGGGTGTTCGACGGTCACGCTCGTGCTCATCCCGACCGTCTGTCCGCGTTCGACGGTGCCCCCCGGGAAGCTGATCGGAATCGCCTGCCCGGCGTGAGTCAGCTTGCCCTGCGGCGCGATCGTGCGCGACGGGCCGTTGTTGCGAACCTGCACGCTGACGCGCACGGTCGCGCTCGGCGCGCCAGGTCGATCCGGCGAGAGCGTCGTCTGCAGGGTGGGTTCGCTCAGCTCGCTTTCGCCGATCTGTCGCACGCTTACGGGCCCGTTGAGGCCACCCCAGTTGAACCACGTGCGGTGGAAGCCCGCGCGCGCCTGCATGGCGGGATCGCGCCAGTCGACGCGCACGACAAGCGTGTGCACCCCGGCGCCGAGCTGCGCGCGCGCTTCAAACGGCAGGTAGGAGCCCCGGTGCGAGCCCGCCGGCCGGCCGTCGATCCAGACGCTCGCCTGGAAGTTCGCCGAGCCGAAGCTGACCGCGTAGGCGGCGGCTTCAGGGACGGTGACGGTGGTGCGATACCAGGCCACCGAGCCGTCGTAGTTGCGGCTGCCGGCGGCCCCTTTGAACTGGCTGGCGTGGACCACGTTGGGCACGCTCACCGCCCCGCCGCCGAACCCGCCGCGTTGCCAGCCCAGCGACAGCCCGCGATTTGCGCGATCGACGCGCAGCGTCCAGCGGCCGAGCTGCGAGCGCCCGCCGGGTCCTTCACCGGCCGGCGATGGGGCCGGCGGCGCTTCTGCCGCGGCCATCGCCGCCGCCAGCGTGGCCGTGGCCGCGGCCACGGCGATGACCGTCCTGGAGGCGGTCCCGGACACGATGTATGCCTTCAACAGACGGGCGCCCCGTTCGGAGCGCAGGCACCGCCCGCGCGCTCTGGCCGGAGCATCCGCGCGAGCAGCGCGCGCGCGCCGGCCTTCGACAGCGGTTCGTTGAGGTTGCCGCACTTGGGCGACTGCACGCACGACGGGCACCCATCCGCGCAGGGGCACTCGCCGATCAGGCGCGCTGCGTCCGCACACAGCTCCTCGAAGCGCGCGAACGCCGTTCGCGCGATGCCGATGCCGCCGGGGTGGGCGTCGTAGATGAAGATCGTCGCGTGGCCCGTCTGGGCGTGGAAGTTCGTCGACAGCCCGCCGATGTCCCAGCGGTCGCACATCGCGATCAGCGGCAGCACCGCGATCTGGGCGTGCTCGGTCGCATGCAGCGCCCCGAGCAGCGCCTCCAGCGGCACCGTCTCGGCGAGCTCGCGCGCGTCGAGCTCCAGCCACAGCGCCTGCGTGGAGAAGCTCGTGGGCGGCAGCTCGAGCGAGACGAGGTCGACCTGCGCGTGGTCGGCGAAGCGCTTGCGCTGGTATCCCAGCACCGTGTCGGTGACGGTCACCTCCCCGAAGGAGAGCCTGGCTCCCAGCGCCGCACGCCTGTCTAGCAGGCGCACGATGGCGGTGTCGGTCACGCGCTTGGGTTGCGTGTACCAGTCGCCGCCGAACGGCGCTACGAGCGCGCGCCGGCGATCGAGGTCCAGTTCCCGCACCTCGTAGGTGTGGCCGAGGTGCATGTACACGGCGCCGTCGTGCACGGTCGAGTGGGCGCGCGCCGCCTCGGTGCAGCCGAGCAGCTCTCCCGACGACACATCGACGATCGCGAACACGTCCGCCGACGCCGAGCGCAGCGACACATCCGCGGCGGGGTACTCGGCGGGACGGCGCGGGACATAGCTGCCGGCGGTCGCGAAGTCGGCGGCCGGCCGGCGGGTCTCGCCTGGCCCCTGGGCGTGGGCGGGCCTGCGGCGGAGCGCTCCCGCGCTGACCAACTGCTCGGCGTGCGTCTCCCAGCGCGGGCCGAAGTATTCGGCATCCTCATCCGATAGCGGGCCCTCGTGTGCCGAGCAGAGCAGGTGGGCGCGGAAGATCAGCGGGCTCTCGTGGTCGAGGATCGCCGCCTCCACGCCTCGCTGCAGGAAGTCCTCCGGGTGACGGCAGAAGAACTGGTCCAGCGCGTCCTCTCCTGCCAGGTAGAGGGCCAGGCCTCGTCCGCGCCTGCCGGCCCGACCCCACATCTGGCGCAGCGAGGCGACCGTGCCGGGAAAGGTCACAACCACCGCGGCGTCCAGCTTGCCGATGTCGATGCCGAGCTCCAGCGCGTCGGTCGTGATCACCGCGCGCAGCTCGCCGCGCATCAGGCGGCCCTCGAGCTCGCGCCGCTGCTGGGGGGTGTAGCCGGCGCGGTAGGGGGCGACCAGCTGCGCCAGCTCGCCGTGCGCGCTCGCGAGCTGTTCCCTCACCAGCCTGCTCAGCAGCTCCACCGCCTTGCGCGACTTGATGAAGCAGATCGTGCGCGCGCCGTCGCGCACGAGCCCTGCCAGCAGCTCAGCCGCCTCGGCTAGCGGCGAGCGCCTCGCCCCCAATGCCGCGTCGGTGAGCGGCGGATTCCAGAGCGCGATCCGCCTGGCCGGAGCCGGCGAGCCGTCCTCGGTGATCAGCTGCACGTCCTCCAGGCCGGTCAGCCGCTCGGCGAGCTCGACCGGATTTGCGATCGTGGCGGAGGTGAGCAGGAAGCGGGGGGCGGTCCCGTACGCCGCCGCGATGCGCCGCAGCCTGCGCAGCACGTTGGCCACGTGGGAGCCGAACACGCCGCGGTAGACGTGGGCCTCGTCGAGTACGACGACGGCGAGGTTGGCAAACAACTGCGACCACGCCTGATGGTTGGGCAGGATGCCGAGATGCAGCATGTCGGGGTTGGTGAGCACTACGTTGGCCTCGCGCCTGATCTGCGCGCGCGCCTCGCGCGGGGTGTCGCCGTCGTAGATCGCCGGCCGAACGCGCTTGGTCAGGCCGAACTCAGCCAGCGCGCGCGCCTGGTCCTGCGCTAGCGCCTTGGTCGGGTACACGTACAGAGCGCGCGCACGCGCGTCGCGGCAGAGCACGTCGAGGGTGGGGAGGTTGAAGCACATCGACTTCCCCGACGCCGTGCCCGTGGTGACGATCGTGGTGCCCTCCCAGGCGGCGCGCAGGGCATCCGCCTGGTGGGAGTACAGGTGCCCGATGCCCAAGCGCGCGAGCGCGGCGAGGACTTGTGGATGCAGCCCCGCCGGGGCGTCTGCGAGCGTCGCTGCCCCGGGCTCTTCGCACACCTCGTGCACCAGCCGCCCATCCGAGAGCCCGGCGTCGAGCAGCGCGCTCCAGGGCTCGGTTGTGGGCTCCGTGGCCACGCCTTGCGATAGTAGAGGCGATGCCCCGCCCCGAACCGCGGCCGGCGCAAGCTGTCACCAACGAGCGGGCAAATGCCCGACTGTTCCACCACTCGGTCTACACGCCGCGGCGCATCGCGATGGCGCGCGAGAGGCGCGGGCTGAGCGTGTCGGTGTGCCTGCCCGCGCGGGAGTGCGCCAACACGGTGGGCGAGATCGTGAGCGAGCTCGTGCGGCTGCGGGGCGCCGGTGCGCTGGATGAGATCGTGGTCGTCGACGCCGCCTCGCGCGACGGCACCGCGTCGGTTGCCGCGGGCGCCGGCGCGCGCGTGTACCAGGAGGCGGAGCTGCTGCCCGCCTACGGACCGGTGCTGGGCAAGGGGGACGCCATGTGGCGCGCGCAGTCGGTGCTCGGCGGAGAGCTGATCTGCTTTCTCGACGCCGATACCGAGAGCTTCCGGGGTCACTTTCTCACCGGCCTGCTGGGGCCGCTGCTGTGCGAGCCGGGGGTGTCGTTCGTGAAGGGCTACTACCGGCGCCCCCTCACCGCCGGGGGATTCTCGCTCGTTGACGGTGGCGGGCGCGTGAACCACCTGTTGGCTCGCCCGGCGCTGGCGCTGTTCTACCCGCCGCTGGGCGCCGTGCGCCAGCCGCTGGCCGGCGAGATTGCGGCCCGTCGCGACCTGCTCGAACGGCTGCCGTTCACGACCGGCTACGGCGTCGAGATCGGGATGCTGATCGACGCCTGGCACGAGCTCGGCCTCGACGGGATCGCGCAGGTGGACCTCGAGGAGCGCCGCAACCGCCACCAGCCCCTGGCCGCGCTCAGCTCGATGGCGCTCGCGGTGCTAGCGACGATCACCACGCGGCTGGAGCGGGAAGGGCGCCTGACCGGTCCCGCGAGCGGCGCCGCCCTCGGCGGAGACCCGGAGCTCGACGGCGCGCTGGTCGAGCGACCGCCTCTGGCAGGCGCGGGCGTGACGGCGTGAGCGTGCGCTGCCTGTACCTCGATCTCGACGGCACGCTGCTCGGTCGCGGCGCTTCGCTGCTGCACGACGGCGAGGGCGCCGTTTCGATCGACGGCGTGCGCGCAATTCAGGCATGCCTGCGAGCGGGGGTTGAGGTGGTGCTGATGTCCGGGCGCCGCCGCGCGCAGGTGGCCGAGGACGCGCGCCTGCTGGGAGGCGACGCCTACATCTTCGAGGCCGGCGCGTGCCTCGTGCTGAGCGGCGAGGAGCACTGGCTGACCGGCGAGATACGGCCGGGCGAGCTGACGATCGCCGAGCAGATCGAGCGCTCTGGAGCGCCCGCGCTGCTGCTGGACCGCTACGCGGGCCGGCTGGAGTATCACGAGCCGTGGCACGTCGGGCGCGAAGTCTCGCATCTGTTCCGCGGGCTGATCGACGCCTTCGAGGCCGACCAGCTGCTGGCCGAGCATGGCTACGGCGACCTGCGCCTGGTCGACAACGGCGCCGTCAGCCGCCGCTCGCCGGCGCTCGCCTCCCTGCCACAGGTGCGCGGCTATCACCTGGTGCCCGCCGGTGCGTCGAAGGCCGGCGCCGTCGCCGTGCACCGCCGCGCCCGCGGCTACTCGCGCGAGCAGTGCCTCGCGGTGGGCGATTCGCGCGAGGATCTGGGCTGCGCGGCCCACGTGGGCAGCTTCTGGCTGGTGGCCAACGCAGTCGAGCGCGATCCATCGCTGCGCGAGGCGATCGCCGCGGACAACGTGCGGATCGCCGAGTCAGGCTACGGAGCGGGCGTGTACGAGGCGGTGCTCAGCACGCTCGCGAGCGCCCGCACGGCGGGACTTCCTAGCTGATCCCCTCGCGCCCGGGCTTTCGCCCGCCCGCGCGCCGCGCGGGAGACAGCGCCCGCCACGCCCGCAGCCACAGGCCCGGTCGCGCCCGTCGCCACCGGGCGGGCGGCGGCACGGTCGCGCGCACCAGCGCCACCCATGCGTCGAGGGGGAGCTCGCCCGCGATCAGCCTGCCCAGGGCGCCCGTGACCGGGGCTTCCACGCCGGCGGCCTCGATCGCGCGCGCGAGCAACGGCACCGACTCCAGCGCCTCGACGGCCTGTCCCACGCGGACGGGGATCTCGGCCGCCGCGACCCCCGCGGCCAGCAGCTCCCCGGCACGGCGGTTGCGGCTCTCTCGCGCCAGCGCGGTCGCGACGAGATCGCCGGTGCCGGCGAGGCCGATCATCGACTCGGGTCGCGCGCCCAGACGTCGGGCGTAGTGCCAGACCTCGGCGAAGATGTGGCCCGCCGCCGCGCCGGCCGCATTCAGCCCCTGGGCCTCGGTGGCCCCGGCGGCCAGCGCCGCGGCGTTCTTGGCGGCTCCCGCCAGCTCTACCCCCAAGGGATCATCCGACTGCTCGCACACGACCCCGGCTCGCGTGAACAGCAGCGCCAGCGTTCGCGCCAGGCCCTCGTCGCTCGACGCCGCCACCAGCGCCGCTCCCTCGCGCACCATCTCGCGAGCGTGCGCGGGTCCGCCGACGCAGGCCACCCGGTCGGGGCCGAAGATCTCGCCGAGCACCCTCGTCGGCGGCAGGCCCGCGGGAGGCACGAGGCCCTTGGCGAGCGACACCACCGCGCAGCGGCGGGGAAGCTCCGGCCCCTGGAGCATCGGGATCACCTCGGGCAGCTCGCGCGAGGGCACCGCCAGAAACACGTAGTCGCTGCGCTCGATGCCGCCCGAGGCGGGCTCGACGCGCACCTGCGAGGGCAGCTGCACGCCGGGAAGGTACTCGCGGTTCTCGCGCTCTCGCGCCAGTCGCTTGGCCTGCTCGAGCGTCCGCGCGAGCAGCGTCACGCGCACGCCGCCGCCGGCCAGCAGCACGGCCAGCGCGCTGCCAAAGGAGCCGGCGCCAATCACCGTGGCGCGCCTCGACCCCGGTGTCGGCAGCGAGCGCGCGCGCGCAGCGCGGACCGCCGGGCTCGGAGTAGGCTCGGGCGCGGTCATCAGATGAGCGAGCGTAGCGATCCCCGAGGCTGCGACCTGCACGCGCGCGCGCCCAGCTGGAGCAACTGGGCCGGCGACCAGCGCTGCATGCCGCGGGCGCTGGAGCGTCCGGCCACGATCGAGCAGCTGCGCGCCTGCATGGAGCGGGCGGTCGAGGACTCTAGACGGGTGCGCGTGGTGGGCAGCGGGCACTCGTTCAGCGACATCGCCTGCACCGACGGGATGATGGTGTCGCTGGCTCGCATGCGGCGACTGCTGGACGTCGACCGAGGGTCCGGGCTTGCGCGGGTACAGGCCGGGATCACGATCCGCGAGCTCAACGGCGCGCTGCACGAGCACGGACTGGCGCTCGAGAACGTCGGCGACATCGACGCGCAGACACTCGCCGGGGCCATCTCCACCGCCACGCACGGGACGGGGGCCGGCCTGCGCAACCTCGCCGCGCAGGCGCGCGAGATGACGCTCGTGCTCGCCGACGGCTCCACGCTCGTGTGCTCCGCGCGGGCCGATCCCGAGCTGTGGCGCGCGGCGCGCGTGGGGCTGGGCTCGCTGGGGGCGATCGCCGAGATCACCCTGAGCTGCGTGCCGGGGTTCACCCTGCATGGCGTCGACGCGCCGGCGCCGCTGGAGGAGGTGCTCGAGCGCTTCGAGGAGCTCGCGCTCGGCAACGACCATTTCGAGTTCTTCGTGTTTCCGCACGCCAAGACGGCGCTGACGCGCACCAACAACCGCACCGAGCTCCCGCCGCGACCTCCCCGCCGGCTCGCCGCGTATGCCAACGACGTGCTGCTGGCCAACCGCGCTTTCGGGCTCTTCTGCCGCGCCGGGCGCCGCTTCCCGAGCCAGATTCCGCGCCTGAACCGCATCGTCACGGCGCTGGCGGGGCGGCGAGAGCGGGTGGACCGCTCCGCTGCCATCTTCGCCAGCCCGCGCCTGGTGCGCTTCACCGAGATGGAGTACGCCGTGCCCCGCGCCGAGGTGCCAACCGCGGTGCGGCGCGTGCTGGAGCTGGTGCAGCAGCGGGGCTTCGCGGTCCCGTTCCCGATCGAGGCGAGGACGGTGGCCCCAGACGACGCCTTCCTCAGCACCGCGTGCGGGCGCGACAGCGGCTTCGTGGCCGTGCACATGTACCGGGGCATGCAGTGGGAGCCCTACTTCCGCGCCGTGGAGGCGATCATGGACGAGCTCGGCGGGCGCCCGCACTGGGGCAAGCGCCACTTCCAGACCGCCGCCACGCTGCGCGCGCGCTACCCCGACTGGGATCGCTTCCAGTCCGCGCGCGCGCGCCTGGACCCGCACGGGCGCTTTGCCAACGCCTGGAGCGATCGCGTCCTCGGCCCGGTCCGGGCCCTCTCGCCCTCGTGAGCGCGCCCGGCCCCCGCGCCGCGCGCGGCCCCGCCGGCGAGCTGGCGAGCGCCACGGGAGCGCCGCCCGACGCCGAGGCGGCATACGCGCGCCTGGAGCGAGCGTGTGCCGGGCTCGAGGCGCCGTTCGCGCTCGTGGACCTCGACGCCATGTGGGCGAACGCGGCCGACATGCACAGGCGCGCAGCCGGCAAGCCGATCCGCCTCGCGAGCAAGTCGGTTCGCTGCCGCACGCTGCATCAGCGCGTGCTCGCGCGCCCGGGCTTTCGCGGCACCTTTGCGTTCACGCTGCCCGAGGCGCTATGGCTGGCGGGGCAGCGGACCGAGGACATCCTGGTCGCCTACCCCACCGCCGACCGCCAGGCGCTGCGCAAGCTGGCTGGCGCTCCCGAGCTCGCCGCGGGCGCCCGCGTGACGGTGATGGTCGACAGCGTCGAGCACCTGCAGCTGATCGGGCGCGCGCGCGGGCGATCGCCGGCGCCGGCGGTACGCGTGTGCATCGATGTCGACGCGGGCTGGCATGTGCTGCGGGGGCGCCTGCGGGTGGGCGCCAAGCGCTCGCCAGTGCACGCACCCGAGCAGGCGGCGGCGCTGGCGCGCGAGATCCTCGCGCGCCAGGGGCTGGCGCTGGTGGGCATCATGGCCTATGAGGCCCAGATCGCCGGCCTGGGCGATGACCCGGCCGGACATCCCCTGCAGGCAGCGGCGATCCGCGCCATGCAGGCCCGCTCGGCGCGCGAGCTCGCCGAGCGGCGCGCGGCGGTAGTGGCCGCGGTCGAGCAGCAGCTGGCGCGGCGCGGTGCTTCGCCGCTCGAGTTCGTCAACGGCGGCGGCACGGGCAGCCTCGAGCGGACCGCCGTCGAGGGCTGCGTCACCGAGCTGGCGGCTGGCTCGGGGCTGTACGGGCCGACGCTGTTCGACTCCTACCGCGCCTTCACGCCGCGCCCGGCCGCCCTGTTCGCGCTGCCGGTGGTGCGGCGCCCGCGACGGGGCGTGGCCACCGTGCTTGGCGGCGGCTACCCTGCCTCGGGGCCGGCCGATCGCGCGCGCCTGCCGATGCCGCAGCTGCCCGCGGGGCTTCGGCTCGACCGTCGCGAGGGGGCGGGCGAGGTGCAGACGCCGCTGCTCGGCGCCGCCGCGGATCGCCTCGCGATCGGAGACCGCGTGTACTTCCGCCACGCCAAGGCCGGCGAGCTGTGCGAGCGGTTTATGAGCCTGCACCTGCTCGAAGGCGAGCGCATCGTCGATGAGGTGCCCACCTACCGCGGCGAGGGACAATGCTTTCTGTGAGGAAAGCGCCGTGGCGCGGGCGCGCGGGTGCTAGAGCAGCCGCGCCAGCTCCGCGCCCGCCGCGGCGAGGGTGCGCGCGGTGGAGCCGATCAGCACCCGTTGCAGGTCGAGCATGCGCGCGTCGAACGCGTCGAGCCGGTTGTGCGCGGTCACCGCGTAGGCCGGCACGCCTGCCTGCCTTGCGCGCGTGGCGATCTCGAACGCCGCGCTGCCCGCGAGCGTGCTCTCGTCCAGGCGGCGCTCGGCGACGATAACTGCGCGCGCGGCGTGCATGCGGGCGTCGAGGTGCACCTCCGCGAGCAGCGTGGGCAGCCCGCCGAGACGTACCTGCTCGCTGCTGAGCGGACACAAATCGGGCGCAGGCGCGCCGCCAGCCCGCAGCCCGCGGGCGATCGCCTCGGCCACGCGCAAAGCCGACAGCCGGGGCCCGAACTCGCCCGCGGCGACCAGCGGCGCACGCGGGACCAACGGCGAACCGGCCACGGTCGGTAATCCTTCCAGTCGTTCAAAAAACAGCGGCGCCGTTGTCGCGCCCCGCAGGCATCGCGGCAGCCTATCGGCCGGGGACCATCGGGCCTCCGCCGGTCGGGAGCCTAGGGTTGGCCGGCCATGCAGCTCAGCGTCAGATCGCTGGTCTTGCACCGATGAGCTCGCACATGACCGTCGCCGCCGTTCTGCTGGCGGTGGTCAACGGCCAGCGTGCCATGAGGCACGAGCCGGTGCTGCGTTCGGTCCCACGCATCGCGGTGTGCGACGAGAGCAGCTCACCACCCGAGTGCGTCCGGCGCCACGGCCTGCGGGCGAGCTTCGCCGGCGTGATCACCGCCTGGGGCACGAGCTCGCCACGGACGATGGTGCAGGCATGGCTCCGCTCACCGCCGCACAGGGCGATCATGCTCGACCCACGCTATCGCGTGGCCGGCGCCTACGTCGGGCACGACTTCGGCCGCGTGGTGTTCGGGTCAGCGAGCGAATAGGCCGCCGCCGGGCGCGACTGTTTTAGGCCGAAAGGGACGACACGAGGAGTGCTCCGCCGGCCGCGTGAGTGCAAGGGGAGTCGGGCGCCTGGGCTGCGCTCCGAGCCGGTCGATCCCGAGACGTGGGAGCCAGCTCGCCAGGTCCTCACAGTGCCGGCGGCGACGTGACCAGTTTGGAGCAGTCAAACTCCTTCCAGCAATGGCCTCCCCGCACGGCAAGCACGTGGTGCTCGAGGTGTGCGGCCGCGAGCTGCGCGTGAGCAACCCCGAGAAGGTGTTCTTCCCCGAGCGGGGCCTCACGAAGATGGACCTCGTCAACTACTACCTGGAGTGCGAGCAGGCCGTGGTCCGCCACCTGCGCGAGCGCCCGACGGTGATGAAGCGCTGGGTTGACGGCGTCGAGGGCAAGCCGTTCTTCCAGAAGCGCGTGCCCGACAGCGCGCCGGAGTGGCTGCAGACCGCGACGGTCACGTTCCCCAGCGGCCGCCGCGCGCGCGAGCTCGCGCCGAACGACGCCGCGCACCTGATCTGGGGGGTGAACCTGGGCGTGATCGACTGGAATCCGTGGCCCGTGCGCAGGGCCGACCTCGATCATCCCGATGAGCTGAGGGTCGACCTCGATCCATCGCCGGGTGTTCCCTTCGCGGAGGTGCGGGAGGTGGCCCTGCGCGTGCGCGAGGTGCTCGAGGAGCATGGCCTGCGCGGGTTTCCCAAGACCTCGGGCTCGCGGGGGATGCACGTGTACGTGCGGGTGGCGCCCGAGCAAGGCTTCCACGAGGTGCGGCGGGCCGCGCTGGCGCTCGCGCGGGAGGTCGAGCGACGGATGCCGCGCCGCGCCACGAGCCGGTGGTGGAAGGAGGAACGCGAGGGCGTGTTCATCGACTACAACCAGAACGCGCGCGACCGCACCGTCGCCTCGGCCTACTCGGTGCGCGCGGTGGGCGATGCGCGCGTGTCGTGCCCGCTCGACTGGGACGAGGTCGCCGACGTGGAGCCGGCCGACCTGCACATGCAGACCGTGCCCGTCCGCCTGCGCGAGCGCGGCGACCCGTCGGCGGACATCGACGCGCGACCAGCGCGGCTCGAGCCGCTGCTCGAGCTGGCGGCGCGGGACGAACGCGAGGGCCTCGGCGATGCTCCCTGGCCGCCCCATTTCCGCAAGCAGAAGGGCGAGCCGCGTCGCGTGCAGCCGAGCCGGGCGCGGTCGTGAGCCTGCCGCTCGCCCCGCCGCTGAAGCCCCAGCTGGCCGTGTCGCGCAAGGAGCTGCCGGAGGGCGAGCAGTACGTGTACGAGGTCAAGCTCGACGGCTTTCGCTGCCTGGCCTTCGTCGACGGGAAGGAGACCTTCCTGCAGTCGCGGGGCGGCAAACCCTTCAGCCGCTACTTCCCCGAGCTCAGCTTCCCCCCGGGCCACTACGTGCTCGACGGGGAGATCGTCGTGCGCGGCGCCGACGGCCGCGAGGACTTCGACGCGCTCGGCCAGCGCATCCATCCGGCCGCCTCGCGGGTCACGCGGCTGGCCGCCGAGACCCCGGCGGTGTATGTGGCCTTCGACTTGCTCGCCGAGGGCTCGCGGACACTGCTCGAGCGTCCCTTCAGTGAGCGGCGCGCGGCGCTCGAGAGGCTGCTCGCGGGCGACGGCTTTCGCGCGCCGCCGATCGAGCTGATGCAGGCCACCGCCGACCCGCGCTACGCGCGCCGGTGGCTGGCGGGGGCCGAGGGGGCGATCGCCAAGGAGCGCTCGGCCCCCTACCGGCCCGGCGAGCGTGCCGGGATGGCGAAGGTCAGGCGCGTGCGCACGATCGACGCGATCGTCGTGGGGTGGCGCCCCGGCAAGGTGCCGGACACCGTGGGGGCGCTGATCCTCGGCCTGTACGAGGATGCCGCCGCCAGCGCGCCGCCGCGCGTGGTGGGGCACTGCTCGGGTCTCACCGCTCGCGAGAAGCGCCGCCTCGTCGGCTTCCTGGCGCCGTTCGAGACCGGCGAGCGCGGCAGCGGCGATCCGAGTCGCTGGAGCGCCGGCAGGGATCTGGAGTGGGTCGCGCTGCGTCCTGAGCTGGTCGTCGAGATCGACTTCGACCACGTCTCCGCGGGGCGCATCCGTCACGGCGCCAGGCTGCGTCGCTGGCGCGACGACAAGGACCCGCGCGAGTGCACGTTCGACCAGCTCTCGCAGTAGCGGCGGCGGCGCCCGGCAGCCTGCCGTTCGCGCACGCGCCGCCGCGGGGCGCCGGGGAGCGTGGACTAGCATCTTGGACGTGCCCGCGCGCACCGCGACAGTCGCCGAGGAGGAGTACCTGCAGAGCCTGTTCTGGCTGCAAGAGGCCGGGCTGCCGATGACCGGCGCCAACGTCGCGCGCGCGATGCAGCTGTCGGCGCCCACCGTGCACGAGATGGTGGGTCGCCTCGAGCGCGACGGCTACATCACCCGCGACAAGGACAAGACGATCGCGTTCACCGCCACCGGCGCCGAGCGCGCGGAGGGGATCGTGCGTCGCCACCGCATGATCGAGCGCTTCCTCACCGACGTGCTGGGCGTGCCGTGGGACGAGGTGCACGAGGAGGCCGAGCGCCTGGAGCACGCGATGTCGCCCGTGCTCGAGCAGCGCATGCAAGCGGCCATCGGCGGGGCCGAGACCTGCCCGCACGGGCACCCGATCGTCGCAGGCAGGCGCCTTGCCGGCGTGCCGCTGGCCGACGTGCAGGTGGGCGCGTCGGTGCGCGTGCTCCGCTTCGAGAACGAGGCCGAGGAGCTGTTGCGCTACCTCAAGGCCTCGGGCCTGGAGCCCGGGCTCGAGGGCCGGGTCGCCTCGCGCGGCGAGCAGGTGGTCGTGCTCGATGCAGCCGACGGGCGCCGCTGCGCGCTCACGCGCAGCGTCGCGGAGACCGTGTCGGTGACCGCCGACCCGTCGCCGCCGCCGCGGACGGCGCTGCCCGAGCGTCTGGTGCTGGGCCAGCGCTACGGCCGCTAGCCGCGTCAGGCCAGCGAGCGGTACGCGGCGGCCAGCCTGCCGACGCCCTCGTCGATCTGGCTGGGCGTGACGCCGGCGTAGGCGAGGCGCAGGGCGTTCTCACCGCCCTCGAGCATGAAGTCGGTGCCCTTCACGAACGACACACCCAGTTCGCCCGCCGCACGCTCCAGCGCGCTCACGTCAGTGCCCACCGGCAACGCCACCCACATGAAGTAGCCGCCCTCGGGGACCCCGAAATCGGCCTCCGGCAGTTCGCGCCGCAGCGCCTCGGCCAGCGTTCGCGCGCGCTCGGCCAGCGCGCCCCGCACGGTCTCGATCGAGCGCTCGATCGCGCCGGAGGCGCAGAACTCGTACACGATCGACTGCGCCACCATGCTGGGCGAGATGTAGGTGTTGGTGGCCAGCTTCGCGATCTCGCCGATCACGTCGGCGGGGCCCACCAGGTAGCCCACGCGCACGCCCGGGCAGACGGTCTTGGAGAACGACGACGCGTACACCACCCGATCGGGGTCCATCGAGAGCATGGTCGGCAGCGATTCGCCGCTGAAGCGCAGCGCCACGTAGGGGTCGTCCTCGAACACCATGAAGCCGTACTGCGCCGCCAGCGCGAGCAGCGCCTCGCGCCGCTCGAGCGAGAGCGTGCGCCCGGCCGGGTTCTGGAAGTTGGGAATGATGTGCGCCAGCTTCGGCCGCGCTCCGCGGCGGTCGCCGAGCAGCCGCGCGAGCTCCTCGGTGTCGATCCCGTCCGGCTGGAGGTCGATCGCGCGCAGCCGCGCGCCGCGGTTGTGCAGCGCCAGCAGCGTCCGATCGTAGGTAGGGCGCTCGACCACGACTTCGTCTCCGGGGCGCACCAGCAGCTCGAACAGGAACGCGTCAGCCTGCATCGAGCCGTTGGTTACCAGCACGCGCTCGGGCTCGACCCCGTGACGGTCCGCGATCCACGCGCGTAGGCGCGGATAACCGATCGACGTTCCGTACGCCGTCGTGCCCGCCGGGTCGCTGTCGAAGGCCCGCGCCGCGGCCGCGCGCAGCCCGGCAACGTCGATGATGTCGAGCGAGGGCGCTCCGCGCGCAAAGGAGATCGCCGGTCCGGCCGGCGCCGGCTCGACCGTCGACAGGCGGCCCAGCAATTCGTCGTAGTCGTGCGTGAGCTCACGCGCGGTGCGCTCGAGCCGTTCTCGGAAGCGCAGCAGCTCGGCCGCCGTGGGCGGCTTGCCGTACCCGCTGGCAGCCCCCTGCAGGCCCCGTGCCCGCGGCGTCGGCGCCGCGCCGCGCGGCGGCTGCCCGGCTTCGGGCTGCGTCTCCACGGCTTCGTCCACCAGCCGGCTTGCCTCGCCCGTGCCCTGGTCGGGTGCGCCGTCGCCACCGGCCGGCGCGCGGCTGCCGGCCTCGCGGCTGCCGATCGCGCGGCTGCCGATCGCGCGGCTGCCGATCGCGCGGCTGCCGATCTCGCGGCTGCCGATCTGCGTCAGGGTGCGCTCGAGCTCATGAAGCTTTCGCTCCAGCTCGTCCAGGGTGCTTGCGATCTCCCGGTTCACCGTGGCTAGCGTAGCGGGCGGTGCGAGGTTCGCAGCGCAGTCAGGGCGCCGCGATCGCGCTGCCCCCGAGGACCTCGACGGCGATGTGCGCCACCTCCGTGGGCGTGCGCCCCACCCGCACGCCCTTCTCTTCCAGCGCCTGCGCCTTGGCCGCGGCCGTGCCGCTGGTGCCCGAGATGATCGCACCGGCATGCCCCATCTGCTTGCCGGGCGGGGCGGTGAAACCCGCGATGTAGGCCACCACCGGCTTGCTCATGTGCGCGGCGATGTGCTCCGCGGCCTCCTCCTCGGCCGAGCCGCCGATCTCGCCGGCCATCACCATCAGCTCGGTCTGTCCGTCGGCCTGGAACAGCTCCAGCACGTCCACGAACGAGGACCCGGGCACCGGGTCGCCGCCGATGCCGACGATCGAGCTGCAGCCAAATCCGGCCTGTGCGATCTCGTTGCCGATCTGGTAGGTAAGCGTCCCCGAGCGCGACACCACGCCCACGTTGCCCTGCTTGAAGAAGGCCGCCGGGATGATGCCCACGTTTGCCTTGCCCGGCGAGAGCACGCCCGGGCAGTTCGGACCGATCAGCCGCGTGCCTGGGTACCGCCGCCGCAGCACGTTGTACACGCGCAGCTCGTCCTGCGCCGGGATGCCCTCGGTGATCGCGACCACCAGCGCCACGCCCGCCGCGGCCGCCTCGAGGATCGAGTCGGCGGCAAACGCAGGCGGCACGAAGATCATGGCCGTGTTCGGCTGCACCTGCTGCGCGGCTTGCGCCCAGGTGTCGAACACCGGGATGCCCTCCAGGTCCTGGCCTCCCTTCCCGGGCGTGACGCCTCCGACGACGTTGGTGCCGTAGCGGCGGTTGTTGAGCGTGTGGAAGGAGCCCTCGCGGCCGGTCATCCCCGCGACCGCGAGCCGCGTGTGCTCGTCGACCAGCACGGCCATCAGCGGACCGTCCGCTGGTCGCGAGCGGGCCGCGCCGCGCCGTCGCTGCCGGCCCGCCGGCTCATGCGGCGGCACCCACGGGGCGCCCCGACGCCAGCGCCACGACCATCTTGGCCGCCTCGTCCATGGTGCGCGCCGTGTACACGTTGGGCAGGTCGGCCTCCGCCAGCAGTTTGCGTCCCTCCACGTCGTTGGTGCCGTCCAGCCGCACCACGAACGGCACCGACGGCTTGATCTGCCCGAAGGCGGCGATCAATCCCCTGGCGACCTCATCGACGCGGGTGATTCCTCCGAAGATGTTGAACAGCACAGCCTTCACCGCATCGTTGGCGAGGATCAGCTCCACCGCCTGAGCGACCTTCTTGGCATCCGATCCGCCCCCCGCGTCGAGGAAGTTGGCCGGAGACCCACCGGCCTGGGCGACGACGTCGAGTGTCGACATGACCAGGCCGGCGCCGTTGCCCAGAATCCCGATGTCGCCGTCGAGCTTGACGTACTGCAGGCCCTCTTCGGCCGCGCGGCGCTCGATCTTGTCTTCGTTCTCGCGGTCCGCCAGAGCCCGGTTCTCAGGGTGGCGGAAGAGCGCGTTGCCGTCGAGCGAGACCTTTGCGTCGAGCGCCCGCACCTCGCGCTCGGGTGTCACGATCAGCGGGTTGATCTCCGCCAGCGTGGCGTCCTCCGCGGTCCACACCTCGTACAGCGACACCAGCGCGTCCGCCACGCCATCGACCACGTCCGAGTCGACCCCGCCGGCCACCGCGATGCGCGCGGCCTGCTCGCGCGACAAGCCCGCCAGCGGGTCGACGTGCTCGCGCACGAGCTTCTCGGGATGGCTTTGCGCGATCTGCTCGATGTCCACGCCGCCTTCGCTCGAGAACATCACCAGCGGCTGCTTCGCCGAGCGGTCGAGCAGCACCGCCGCGTAATACTCGCTGGCGATGTCCGAGGCCCGCTCGATCCACAGCGTGTGCACGACGTGACCGCGAATGTCCATCCCCAGGATGTTGCCCGCGTGCTCGCGTACCTGCGCCTCGCCGCCGGCCAGCTTGACCCCGCCCGCCTTGCCGCGGCCGCCGACCAGCACCTGGGCCTTTAGCACGACCGGATAGCCGATCCGCTGCGCCGCCCGCACGGCCTGCTCGACTGTCGTGACCGCCTCTCCTGAGGAAACCTTCAGCCCGTGACGGGCGAACAGCTGCTTGCCTTGGTACTCCAACAGGTCCATTGCCCGGCGGCTGACTCTAACGGAAACGCGCCGTCGGGCCGCGGGCACGGAGCCGGGCGCGCCGGCGGGTGCGCGCAGGGCATAATGCCCGCCGGATGCCCATCCCGAAAAACGTAACTTTCGTCACCTTCGACGTCTACGGCACCCTGATCGACTGGGAAACCGGCATATATGAGGCCTTCAGCGCGGAGGCCCAGCGCGACGGCATCGAGATCGAGCGAGGCGTGCTGATGCCGCTGTTCCACGAGATCTCGCGCGACATCGAGGGCGGATCGTATGAGCTCTACGCGGAGGTGCTCAGGCGCACGGCGATCGAGATCGCCAAACGCATCGGGTGGCGCCTGGAGCCTTCGCGCTCGGGGTTTCTGCCGGACTCAGTGCAGCGCTGGAAACCGTTTCGCGAGACCAACGCCCAGCTCCAGCGGTTGGCCAAGAAGTACAAGCTGGGCCTGCTGTCCAACATCGACGACAAGCTGCTCGGGCAGACGCGGCGGCACATCCCGATCGATTTTGACCTCGTCGTGACAGCCCAGCAGGTGCGCTCATACAAGCCCGAGCCCGCGCATTTCGTCGAGTGCGCGCGGCGCATGGGCGGCAAGCGCGGCTGGGTCCACATCGCCGCCAGCCACTACCACGACGTGGTGCCATGCATCAAACAGCGCGTGCCAGTTGTGTGGGTCAACCGCAGCAAACAAACGCTCGAGCCCTCCCAGAAGAAGCCCACCGCCGAGGTCCCCAACCTGCGCGAGGCCGCCAAGCTGCTGGGGGTCAGCTAGCGGCGCTGGTGATCGTCGCGATCGGCGCTCCCGCCTGGATCAGGCCCCCCTCGGTGATCGGCAGCTCGGAGATCGTGCCCGCCTTGTGGGCGGTTATCTCGTTCTCCATCTTCATCGCCTCGATGATGCACAGCAGCTGGCCCTGCTCGACGGTGTCGCCGCGCTTGACCAGCACCTTCCACATGTTTCCCTGTAGAGGCGATGTCAGCGTGTCCGAGCTGTCACCGCCCGCCGCCTGCCTGCGAGCGGCGCGCCGGGGCGCCCGCGCGAGCGCGGCGCGCTCGGTGCCCGTGGCCGCCCCGTTGCTCGCCGCCGCGGATGCGGCGCTGAGCGGCGAAAACGGTGGGCCGAGCACGCGCACCTCGAAGCGCTTGCCAGACACCTCAACGGTGTAGACGTGCTCCACGGTCTCGAGCGAGCGCTCCTCGGCGCCGGCGTCGACGGCGTCCGTCTCGCCCCCCGCGGGCGCCGCCAGCTGCTTCAGCCACTGCCTGTCTTCGAGCAGGTCGCGGCAGGTCTCGCCGCGCGCCCACTGCTCGCTTGCCAGCAGCGCGCGGTGGAAGGGGATCAGCGTCTTCAGGCCCTCGATCTCGAATTCGTCAAGCGCGCGCAGCATGCGCCCGGTGGCCTGCGCGCGATCGGCGTCCCACACGATCAGCTTGGCAACCATCGGGTCATACATCGGCGAGACCTCGCTGCCCGCACGCACGCCGGAGTCGACGCGCACGCCTGGCCCCGCCGGCTCCGAGTAGGCACCGATCCGACCCGGCGCCGGGGCGAAGTTCTTGGAGGCGTCCTCAGCGTTGATGCGGCACTCGATCGCGTGGCCGCGCAGCACGATGTCCTCCTGTGCGTGCGACAGGGGCTCGCCGGCCGCCGCACGGATCCCCTCCTTGACGATGTCGACGCCGGTGGTCATCTCGGTCACGCAGTGCTCCACCTGGACACGCGTGTTCATCTCCAGGAAGTAGTACTCCGCCGCCGTGTTCTCGCCCGACGCCGCATCTCCGCCGCCGGCCTGCGTGGCGAGCAAGCCCTCGACCGTGCCGGCGCCCACGTAGCCGACCGCCTTCGCGGCCTCCACGCCGATCTCCCCGATGCGCGCCCTCAGCTGCGGCGAGACGATCCACTCCGGCGCGGGCGACTCCTCGATCAGCTTCTGGTGGCGCCGCTGGATCGAGCAGTCGCGCTCGCCAAGGTGGATCACGTTGCCGTGCCGGTCGGCGAGCACCTGCACCTCGACGTGGCGGGGGTCCGGCAGATAGCGCTCCAGGTACACGGTCGCGTCGGAGAAGAACTTCTCGCCCTCACGGCTCGCGCCCTCGAAGGCGCCCGGCAGCTCCTCCTCGCTGAGCGCCACGCGGAAGCCCTTGCCGCCGCCTCCGCCGGCCGCCTTGACCGCAACGGGGAAGCCGATCTCGGCCTTGACGATCGCCAGCGCCTCATCCACCGTGCCCACCGGCTCGGTGGTGCCCGGCACGATCGGCACCCCCGCCTCGCTCATCAGCGCTCGCGCGCGGGTCTTTGAGCCCATCGCTTCGATGGCGCTCGCGGGCGGCCCGATGAACACGATGCCAGCACGCTCGCACTCCCGCGCGAACGGAGCGTTCTCGGCCAAGAAGCCGTAGCCGGGGTGGATCGCCTCGGCGCCCGAGCGCCGCGCCACGTCGAGGATCTTCTCCACGTTCAGGTAGGTTTCCGCCGCTGGCCCCGGCCCCAGGTTGTAGGCCTCGCCGGCGCGCGTGGCGTGCGGCCCGTCGCGATCGAGCTCCGAGTAGATCGCCACGCTCTGCGCGCCCAGCTCCTCCAGCGCGCGCATCACGCGGACGGCGATCTCGCCGCGGTTGGCGACCAGTACCTTCGCAAACATCTCGCGGGCCAGCTTAGTTAATCAATCCCGCCCCGACGGTCTCGTTGCTGGCCTCGTCGATCAGGATGAAGCTGCCCGTGCGGCGATTGCGCGCATAGGGGTCGAACGCCAGGGGGACGCTGGTGCGCAGCCGCACCCGGCCGATGTCGTTCAGCGCCAGCTCGGCCGCCGGCTCGGTCCGCTCGAGCGTGTGCACGTCGACGCGGTCGGCTATCTGATCGACGATCGCCGTGGCGCTGCGCGTCGTGTGCTTGAGCACGTAGCGCCCGCGCGCCTGCAGCGCGTGCTCGGACATCCAGCATACGTCCGCCTCCAGCTCGCGCCCCACCAGCGCGGGCTCATCGGGACGGCAGATGAGCTCTCCGCGCGACACGTCGAGCTCGTCCTCCAGCAGCAGCGTGAGCGACATCGGCGCCAGCGCCTCCTCGAGCTGGCCGTCGTAGGTGTCGATCGCAGCGATTCTCGTGCGGCCGCCGCCCGGCAGCACCACGACCTCATCTCCCCGCTGCAGCGCTCCCGAGGCGAGCTGCCCGGCGTAGCCGCGATAGTCGCTGGCGACTCCTGTCGCCGCGGCGCTCGCGCTGGCTGCGGGGCGGATCACCCACTGCACGGGAAACCGCGCCGGCCTCTCATACGGATGGTCGTAGGCCACGTCCACCGTCTCCAGGAACTCGAGCAGCACCGGGCCCTCATACCAGTCCATCTGCGCCGAGCGCTCGACGACGTTGTCGCCGCGCAGCGCCGAGATCGGCACGTATGTGATCCCGTGCTTCACGCCGTCGCCGTGCGTCTGCAGCTGCAGCTTGCGCGCGAACCTCTCGAACTCCGCGACCAGCTCCGCGAAGCGCTCGCGCGAGTAATCCACCAGGTCCATCTTGTTGATCGCCACCACCAGCCGCGGGATCCCCAGCAACGTGCTCAGGAACGCGTGGCGCTTTGACTGCTCCAGGACGCCGCGACGGGCGTCGATCAAAACGACCGCGACGTCGGCTGTGGAGGCGCCCGTGACCATGTTGCGCGTGTACTGCTGATGCCCCGGGCAGTCGGCGATGATGAACCTCCGCGCCGGCGTTGCGAAGTACCTGTAGGCCACATCGATCGTGATCCCCTGCTCGCGCTCGGCGCGCAGCCCGTCCGTCAGCAGCGCGAGGTCCAGCGCCCCGGCGCCGCCGCGCCGCTCGCTCGCGATGGCAACGTGCTCGAGCTGGTCGTCGAACACCTGCTTTGAGTCGTACAGCAGCCTGCCGATCAACGTGCTCTTGCCGTCGTCGACCGCGCCCGCGGTGGTGAAGCGCAGCAGGTCGAGCGTCACCGCGCGCACTCCCGGCAGCAGAGCACGCATGCCCGCGCGCGCAGCGCGCTCCTAGCGATCCCCGCGGGCACTAGAAGTAGCCGGCCTTCTTGCGGTCCTCCATCGCCGCCTCCGAGACCCGGTCGTCGGCCCGTGTCTCGCCGCGCTCGGTGACGCGCGTGGCGGCGATCTCCGCCACGACCTCGCGCAGCGTGCGCGCCTGCGAGAGCACGCCGCCGGTGCAAGTCATGTCGCCCACCGTGCGGTAGCGGACGGTCTCCGAAAACACGCGCTCGCCGTCGATCAGCTCGGCGCCGTCTCGCCACGCGTACAGCATCCCGTCACGCCTGAACACCGGACGCTCGTGCGCGAAGTAGATCGAGGGAACCTCCAGCTGCTCCTCGTCGATGTACTCCCACACGTCGAGCTCCGTCCAGTTGGAGATCGGAAACACGCGCACGTTCTCGCCCCTGCGGATGCGCCCGTTGTACAGGTTCCACAACTCAGGGCGCTGGCGCTTGGGGTCCCACTGGCCGAAGTCGTCGCGGAAGGAGAACACGCGCTCCTTCGCCCGTGCGCGCTCCTCGTCGCGCCGGGCGCCTCCGAGCACCGCATCGAAGCCGTGCTCGGCGATCGCATCCAGGAGCGTCACCGTCTGCAGCTGGTTGCGCGAGGCGCGCGGGCCCTGCTCCTCCACCACGCGGCCCCGGTCGATCGACTCCTGCACGCTGGCCACGATCAGGTGCTCACCCAGCTCGCGCACGTGCCGGTCGCGAAACTCGATCACCTCGGGGAAGTTGTGCCCGGTGTCGACGTGCATCAGCGGGAACGGGAACGGCGCCGGGCGAAAGGCCTTCTCCGCCAGCCGCAACAGCACGATCGAGTCCTTGCCGCCGCTGAACAGCAGCGCCGGGCGCTCGAATTCGGCGGCCACCTCGCGCATCACGTGTATCGCCTCGGACTCGAGCGCACGCAGGTGGCTCAGCAGGGGGCGCGCTGCGTGGAGCGCGCGCGCTTGCGCCTGCGCACCGCCGAGCTGTGCCGCTGCGACGCTCATGACTCGAGCGGCTCGTGCAGTCCGCACTCGGTCTTGTCGGTTCCCGCCCAGCGCCCCTCGCGGCCGGCTCCCGGCTTGGTGCAGGGCGCGCATCCGATCGACTCGTAGCCCTGGTCGTGCAGCCGGTGGTAGGGCAGGTTGCGCTCGTGGATCCGCCGCCACACGTCCTTGGCGGTCCAGTGCGCCAGCGGGTTGTACTTCCACAGGCCCCGCACCTCGTCGCGTTCGATCAGCTCGGTGTTGGCGCGCGTGGGACCCTGCTCGCGGCGAATGCCCGTGATCCAGCCCTCGGCGCCGGCCAGCGACCGTTCCAGCGCCGCCACCTTGGCGGCCGAGCAGCAGTGCTCGGGGCCACTCCATGGCGCGCCCGGGCTGCTCGCGTCGAACACCTGGATCTTCACGCCGAAGTGCTCCTCGAAGGCCCTCCACGTGCGCAGCGTCTCCTCGAACAGCACGCCGCTGTCGATCGTCGCGATCCGCACCGCACGACCGGTTCCCTGGTCCAGGCGCAGCAGCTCGTCCAGTAGCACCGACTCCTCCTTCTGGAAGGAGCACAACAGCACCGCGCGCTCGGAATGGCGCGCCGCCTCGCGCAGCGTGTGCGTCATCGCAAGCGCCAGGTCCGTGGGCGCCGTGAGCCGCTCGACTTTGCCACCGGCCGATCGCATCTTTAGATCTGCGGGCCCTTGCGTCGCATGTCGTCTACACCGCGCACTCGCCCTCGCCCCGTTCGACCTTGAAGGGCGCGTTGCGATTCCAGTCGATGAACTCGTTCATCGTCTCGAGACCAAAATCGACCGGCATGCTCAGATCCTTGACGATCCCCTCGAGCTGGCCCGAGCCCACCCGTGCAGCGAACACGTCCCACGGCTCGCCGTCCTCGCGCGTGGACTCGTAGTGGCGGATCCAGCGCTCGATCGCCTCCGGCACCCGCTTGGCCGGCAGGCGCAGCTTCAGCCGCTCGCCGAAGGCCACCTCGCCGCCTTCATAGCGGCCGCCCACGTGCGGGATGTAGGCCGGGATCGTGTGCTCGCCCACTTTTATCGAGGCGCCGTAGAAGCCGATGCTGGCCACGTGGTGCTGGGCGCACCCGTTCGGGCAGCCGCTCATCTTGATGTGGATCTGACGCGTCAGCGGGTCGGTGATGCGCAGCTGCTCGATCCGCTCCTGCACCGCCTGGTTGAGCCCCATCGAGCTGGTGATGCCCAGCTTGCACGAGTCGGTGCCCGGGCAGGCCACCACGTCGCTGATCTCGCGCGAGCCCGGTTCGCCCAGCCCGAGCTCGCACAGCGCGCGCCACACGTCGTAGCAGCTCTCGTGCCGAACCCATCGCAGCACCAGGTTCTGCTGCACGGTGGTGCGCGCATAGCCGCCCGCGTAGGTGCGCATGATGTCCGCCAGGCCCCTGAGCTGGTCGGGCTGCAGATCCCCGCGCGTGATCTTCACCTCGATGGTGACGAAGCCGTCCTGCTTCTGCTCGGCCACGTTGGCGGCGCGGAAGCGCTCGAACTCCGATGCGTCGCCGTTGGGCGTGCCGAACGTGCGCGGCGGCGCCGGCGCCGACTCGCGCTCGTCATCCGAGAAGCGCCGCTGCTCGATTGAGAAGTCCCGTTCGCTCACCCACTCGCCCTGCAGCTCCTCCTCGACCTGCGTGCGCAGCTCGTCGATGCCGTACTTGTCAACGAACACCTTGATGCGCGCGCGGGCGCGGTTTGCGCGCAGCCACTCTTGACGATCGAAGATCCGCATCACGGCCTCCGTGATGCGCAGGTAGTCGCCGTTGTCGAGCTCCACGAACTCGTACAGCACCGGCGCCGTGCGCGGCATGATCGAGGTGCCGCCGCCGACCAGCATCTGCACGCCGCGCACCTCCCCGCGGCCCTCGATCTCACGCACCCGCGCGCGGAACGCGATGTCGTGGATTTCCGCGATCGCCCGTCCCTGCGGACTCGCGTCGAACGCCGTCTTGACCTTGCGCGGCATCGCCTGGGTGGTGGGGTGGCGCACGAAGTAGCGCACGTACGCACCCGCGTACGGGGTGAGGTCGAACAGCTCGTCCTTGGCCACGCCCGCCCACGGGTCGCCGGTGACGTTGCGCATCGTGTTGCCGCACCCCTCTCGGCTGGACAGGCCGGCCTCGCCCAGCTCGCGGATCGCCTTCTCGGCGTCAAGCAGCGGAACGTGGTGCATCTGGATGTTCTGGCGCGTGGTGATGTGGCCCTTGTTCAGCGGCACGTACTTTTCGATCACGTCCGCGAAGGCCTCCATCTGCTCCGGCGTGATCCCTCCGAAGGGCAGCTTCACGCGGATCATCTGCACGTCGGCCTGGCGCTGGCCGTACACGCCCTGCTTGAGGCGGAACTTGATGAACTGGTCCTCCGCCAGCTCGCCGTCGAGGAAGCGCGTGGCCTCGGTCTTGAAGTCGTCGAACTCGCGCTGCAGGATCGGGATCACGTGGCCAGGCACGTTCTGCAGGACCTCTGGGTCCTCGAGCGTGCCCCGCCGTGCGGGAATGGAAACTGGCTCCATTGCGTAACCTCCTGATCCGGGTAGCCCGGCCCCTCCGCGGCGCCACCGGCGATGGGAACAAATTGATCCCAAAGCCTAGCGGCTTTTAGGTATTTATCCAGGGGTCTGAACCACCCCGGTCGTCCTCCCTCGTCACGCCCTCGAGGATAGCCGCCCGCCGCCACAAATCCGAGCCGGAGCTGGTGGCGGGGGATGGGGGGGCGGTGGCGCGCATGAAGCGCTCGAGCGCGGCCACGATCGCGGCCGCCTCCTCGGTCGACGGCGCCGGCGCGATCAACTCGAGCTTCGGGAGCCCGCCCGCCGCCACGCTCCTGGCGCGGGAGCCGGCGCCGCGGCGGGGGTCGGGGCGCGTCGCGTCTTTGCTCATCTTGGGTGGCCGACCTGCGGGGATGGGTGTGCCCGGTGGCGGTGGTCGCGAGCGTTCAGGCGCGGGCGTCCGGCGGCCGAGCCCTCCCATTGTGCACCTGCGCCCCTGCCGCCGTCGCGCGGCCGGGCCACGCCCTTCGGCTCGCGCGGCCCCAGATCGCGCAGTTGGTCGGAGTTACGGTGTTCGGAACTTTGATACGCTCGCCCGTCATGGCGTCGCCGATACCGCGCGCGTCGGTGCCCGATCACGTCTTCGCGCAGCTGCGCGAGGCGATCATCCTCGGCCGCTACCTGCCGGGAGAGCGCCTGCCGCCGCAGCGGGCCCTGGCCGCGGAGCTCGAGGTGAACATGGCGTCGGCGCGCGAGGCGCTCAAGCGGCTCGAGCAGCTGCGCCTGGTGGAGGTGCGGCACGGCGATGGGACCCGGGTTCTCGACTGGCGGCGCTCGGGCTGCCTCGAGGCGCTGGTGCTGCGAGGTGGCATCGACCAGCCGTTCGTGCGCGACCTGTTCGAGGCGCGCCGACTGCTGCTCGTCGAGGCCGCCCGCCTCGCCGCCGTGCGTCGCTCCGACGAGCAGGCGCGCTCGCTGCGCGAGCTGGCCGACGCGGTCGCGTCGGCCGGCGATGATGGCGCCAGGCTGCGGGCCGACTGGGCGTTCATGGCCGGCCTGGTCGAGTCGGCGGGAAACCTCGTGTTTCAGCTGATCATGAACTCCGTGCGCGAGCTCTACCTCGAGCGCGCCGAGGCCTTCACCGCGCTCGTCGCCGAGGGGGGCTCGCTGACCGGTCTGTACGCCCGGGCCGCAGCCGCTGTTCAGGCTGCCGATCCCGAGGCAGCGGCCACGGCGATCGACACGCTGGCCGCTGCACAGGCGGCGGCGATGCTGACGTGAGCACCGGTCTCGACAGCTTCATCGCCGCCGCTCCCTGGCCCCAGCGGACGGGCCTGAGACTGCTGCTCGCGCTCGTGCGCCGGCGGCGGGGCGCCGCGCTGCTTGCGCGCGCGCCCGGCGCCCAGCAGCTCGCGAGGTCGCTGGTCGCGCTCGGCCACTACGACGAGCCGGCGGTGGCGCGGTCGCTCGGCTGGGACGCCGACGCGGTCATCGCCCGCGGCCGCGACCTGCGCCGCCGCGAGGGCCGGCCATGAGCGCTGGCCGCGATGCTGGGCGATCCGCCACGGGCGGTGCCCGCGTCGGTACAGCGAGGACCACAGGTGCCCCGTCGCTGCTCGAGGGCGACTTCTGCGTCGTTGGCGCCGGTGCCGGCGGCGCCGTGGTGGCGGCCGAGCTGGCCGAGGGCGGCGCGCGGGTCATCCTGCTCGAGCAGGGGCCGTGGCACGATCCGGACGCGTTCACGGCGCGCCCGCCGGAGATGCTCGGCCGGCTCTATCGCGACGGCGGCCAGACGATGACGCTGGGCTTGCCGCCGATACTGCTGCCGCTGGGTCGCGGTCTGGGGGGCACTACGCTCGTCAACTCTGGCACCTGCTTCCGCACGCCGCCGCACGTGCTGGCGCGCTGGAGGCGCGAGTTCGGGCTGGACCTCGACGAGGCTTCGCTCGCGCCCTGCTTCGAGCGCGTCGAGCGGGCGCTGTCGGTGGCGACCGTGACGCCCGAGCTGGCGGGCGCCAACGCCGCGGCGGCCCGGCGCGGCGCCGAGCGGCTGGGGTGGTCGCACGGCTTCCTGCGGCGCAACGCGCGCGGCTGCGTGGGCTCCGGCGTGTGCGTGCTCGGCTGTCCCACCTCGGCCAAGCAGCACACCGGCATCACCTACATCCCGCGCGCCGCTGCCGCCGGAGCGCAGATCCTCACGGGAGCGGACGTGCAAGAGCTTCTCGTGCAGGGGGGCGCCGTGCGCGGCGTGCGGGCGCGAATCGGAGGGTCACGCCGCGTGCGCGTGCGGGCCTCGGCGGTGATCCTCGCGTGCGGCACGATCCATACCCCGCTGCTGCTGGAGCGAAGCGGGATTCCCGATCCCTCGGGGCAGCGCGGCAGGAACCTGTCCCTGCATCCCGCGACCGCGGCGTTCGCGCTGATGGACGAGATCGTCGACATGGCGCGCGGCGTTCCGCAGAGCTTCTTCGTGGACGAGTTCGCGCCCGAGGGCATCATGCTCGAGACGATCGCCGGGCCGCCCGCCTACGCGGCCGCGGCGCTCCCGCTCCAGGGCGCCGCTCACGCGGCGGCCATGGCGAACTACCGTCATCTGGCGCAGATCGGGCTGATGGTCAGCGACGCCTCGCGCGGCCGGGTACGTGCGCTGGCCGGGCGGCCGCTGATCCACTACCAGCTCGGTGCGGCGGACGTGGCGAAGTTCCGGGCCGGTCTGGCCCGGCTGCGGCAGCTGTTCGCAGCCGCCGGCGCGCACGATGTGTATCTGCCGCTGCCCCCCGGGGTGGCACCGGAGCGGGCCCGCGCCCGCGATCTCAAGCTGATGGCGTTCCATCCGCTCGGCACCGCGCGCGCGCACGCGCGCGCGACGCGCGGCGTGACCGACGGCCGTCTCGCGGTGCACGGCGTGCGCGGCCTGTACATCGCCGACGGCTCGGTGGTGCCGAGCGCGCTGGGAGTGAATCCGCAAATTACGATCATGGCGCTCGCGACCCGGCTGGCCTTCCAGCTGCTCGGCAGGCAGCTCACCGCCGTGGCGCCCGACACCGACAAGGAGCAGAGCGCATGTCTTTCCTGATCGATCCTCCGTGGCTGTACGCGACGGGCCAGATGTACGGCCGCCTGCTGCCGGAGCGCACGCCTGCCGCCCGCGTGCTCGAGAAGGCGACTGCCGGCGTGTTCCTCGCGACGAGCATCTCGTTGTACCTGGACCGGCCGTGGACGCGGCCGATATGGAAGGCGTGCCGCGCCCAGGACGGGCGCGACTGGATGCTCAACTCGGGCGTCTTTCGCATCGACCACCGCCGGGCCGGAGCGCGTACGCACGCCGTCGCGGCGCTGCTGTTTGCGACCTACCCGCTGTGGCTGCGGCTCGGCGAACGCGCCGCACGCAAACGCTAGAGCGGGATGTTGCCGTGCTTGCGCTTCGGCCCCGGCTGGCGCTTGCTCTGCAGCGTGTGCAGGGCCAGGACCAGCTTTGGCCGCGTCTCGCTCGGCACGATCACGTCGTCTATGTACCCGCGCTCGGCGGCCGTGTACGGGTTGGCGAAGCGCGCCTTGTAGTCGGCCATCAGCTTGCCCCGCCGCTCGTCCGGCGTGGGGCTGCCCGTGATGTCGCGCCGGTAGATGATGTTGACCGCTCCCTCCGGTCCCATCACCGCGACCTCGGCGGTCGGCCAGGCGAAGTTGAAGTCCGCGAGCATGTGCTTTGAGGCCATCACGTCGTAGGCACCGCCGTAGGCCTTGCGTGTGATCACCGTCAGCTTCGGCACCGTGGCCTCGGTGAACGCATACAACAGCTTGGCCCCGTGGCGGATGATCCCGCCCCACTCCTGGCTGGTCCCCGGCAGGAAGCCCGGCACGTCCACGAACGTCAGCAGGGGGATGTTGAACGCGTCGCACGTGCGCACGAAGCGCGCGGCCTTGCACGAGGCGTCGATGTCCAGCACGCCCGCCAGCGCGGCCGGCTGATTGCCCACCACGCCGATCGAGAACCCATCGAGGCGAGCGAACCCGCACACGATGTTCCTCGCGTAGTGCTCGTGCACCTCGAAGAACTCCCCATCGTCCACGATCAGGCGCACCGCATCGCGCATGTCATACGGTTTGTTGGGACTGTCGGGCACCACCCGGTCGAGCTCCGGGTCCATCCGCTGCGGGTCATCCGTGGGCTGCACCCGCGGCGCGCTCTGCAGGTTGTTCTGGGGAAGGAAGCTGATCAGGTAGCGGCAGTCCTCGAGGCATTCGTCCTCGTCCTCGGAGGCAAAGTGAGCGACCCCGGACTTGGTGTTGTGCGACATCGCGCCTCCCAGCTCCTCGAAGCCCACCTCCTCGCCGGTCACCGTCTTGATCACGTCGGGGCCGGTGATGAACATGTGCGAGGTCTCCTTGACCATGAACACGAAGTCGGTAATCGCGGGCGAATACACGGCGCCGCCCGCGCACGGCCCCATGACGAGGCTGATCTGGGGGATCACCCCCGAGCACATCACGTTGCGCACGAACACGTCGCCGTAAGCGCCGAGCGACACCACGCCCTCCTGGATGCGCGCACCGCCCGAGTCGTTGATGCCGATCACCGGGCAGCCGATCTTGGCCGCGAGGTCCATCAGCTTGCACATCTTCTCGCCCATCACCTCGCCCAGCGAGCCTCCGAACACGGTGAAGTCCTGACTGAACACGCATACCCGGCGGCCGTCGATGGTGCCGTGTCCGGTGACGACCGCGTCGCCCCAGGGGCGGTTTTTCTGCATGTCGAAGTCGTACGTGCGGTGGCGTACGAACGTGTCCAGCTCCTGGAAGGAGCCCGGGTCGAGCAGCTTCTCGACGCGCTCCCGCGCCGTGTACTTGCCGCGCGCGTGCTGCTTCTCCTCCGCCTCGGGCGCCGGATGCAGCGCCGCCACTCGCAGCTCCTGCAGCTGGGCCAGCTTCTCCTCGTAGGTCTCCGGCGCCTGCTGGCGCGGCGGGCGCCGGTGCCCACCGCGTGAGCTGGCAAGCAGCGCCGCATCGCTTTGTCGATCGTGCGAGCTGCTCGCCATCCACGCCGGATGTTATCCGCGCGTCCGCCCGCTGCCAGACCCGGCCGCCGGCGCGCGAGGGCGGCCTGTCCCCCGCGTCAAGCCCCGGTGCTCCTTCGGCAGTGGCCTCCGCTGGGCCCTAGGACCGCGAGAACGGCCTGTGGTGGGCTGCCCCGAGGCTGTCCAGCACGGATGTGAGCACCGCCGTCACCTCGTCCGGTCGCTCACGCCGCGGCGTGCTCGTCGCGGGAACCTCGGGCATCTCCGCGGCCAGGCGCTCGAGCGGCGCAGGAGCGATGACCCCGGCCGGCTCCGATGCTGGCGGCTCCTCTTTCGCCGGCCCCGGAGCGATGGCCTTGGTCGGCTCGGGCGTGGGCAGCCCGGCTGGCGGCCGCGCCTCTCTCGGCGGCGCCGGACGGCTCGCGTTGGTGGGCGCGGGCGACGGCAACCCGGCTGGCTGTGCCTCTTTCGACGGCGCCGGAGCGATCGACTTGGTCGGCTCGGGCGTCGGCAACGCGGCTGGCGGCCGCGCCTTCAGTTTCACATGCCCCTCGTGCGAGGCCGCGCGGGGTGACGCCGCGGGCACCACGGGCTTCTGCGGCACCTGCGTCCCGCGGGCAAATGCCTCATCGAGCTCCGGGCCGCGGAGCCAGCGGCGCAGTCGCGCGCGGAATCCGCGCACCGGCTTGACCGCCGCCGGCTTCTCCGAAGACGGCGGCTCTGCCTCGGCGCTCGGCGGTCCCGCTTGGGCGGCGGGCTTCGGCGCGGCGGCGCTCGGCGGGGGCGGCGCGGCGGCGCTCGGCGGCGTGGCGGGCGCCTTTGCTGCGGCGACCGGCGGCTTGGTTGGAGCGGTCGAAGGCGTGGCGGCGATCGGAGGCGTTGTTTGGGGGGAGCCTGTGGCCTCGCCGCGGCCGGATGAATGAAGGGAGTCGCTCTCAGCGGCCGAGGGCCGGGGGGGAGTCTCGGGGGGCGAGGGCCGGGGGTCGCTCTCGGGGGCTGACCTGGGGGGCAAGGGCCGGGGATCGCTCTTGGGGGGCGAGGGCCGGGCGGGAGTTTGTCCCGCTGCCTGCAGAGGACGGGGCGGCTGGGGCGCGCTGGCGTGGGGCGCTGACTCGGGCTCGCCGGAGCTGCGGCTCGCGGTGAGCGTGACACGCGTTCCCCAGGCCGACGGCTTGATCAGCACCGTCCCGCTGGCGCCCTCGGCTGTCCACTCGACCTTGTGTTCGGGCTCGATGCGGGTGATGCGGATCTCGCCGAGCTCGCCCAGATGGCGAGCCAGCGCGGCGGGATCGCTGAGCTCAGCCCACAGCTCCGGAGGCGACTTCACGAGGGTGCGCTCGACCTGCGCGGAGGTCATCCCTGCGGACTTCGAGCGATCCGGCGCGACTCCTTCCGGATCGACGCTCAGGCAGCGGAGCGTGCGGTGCTCGCTCCCGGGGCGGGCACCCCCGCGAGAAGGCCGCGCGCGTGAAGCAGCTCGGCCAGCTGCAGGGCGTTGGTGGCGGCGCCCTTGCGCAGGTTGTCGGCCACGATCCACAGGTCGAGCGCGCGCTCGTGGCTGGGGTCGCGGCGAATGCGCCCGACGTACACGTCGTCGCGGCCGGCCGCGTCGATTGCCTGTGGGTAGCTTGCGCTACGCGGGTCATCGACCACGGTCAGGCCGGGCGCCTCGCGCAGCAGCTCGCGAGCTCGCGCAGGCGACAGCGGCACTCGCGTCTGCACGTTGACCGACTCGGAATGACCGGTCACGACCGGCACGCGCACGCACGTGGCGCTGATGCGGATCGCAGGATCGCCGAGGATCTTTCGCGTCTCGTTCATCAGCTTGCGCTCCTCGTCGGTGTGGTCGTCTCCGTCGGCGAAGCGGCCGGCGTGGGGCAGGGCGTTGAAGGCGACCTGGTGGGCGTACTCCTGCGGCGGTTCGATCTCGCGATCGTTCAGCAGGGCGTGCGACTGCGCCAGCAACTCCTCAACCGCCCGCCTGCCGGTGCCGGACACGGCCTGGTAGGTGCTGATCACGAGCCGCTCGATTCCCGCCTCGTCGTGGATCGGCTTGAGCGCCACGACCATCTGCATCGTCGAGCAGTTGGGGTTGGCGACGATGCCGCGGCGCCCGTCGGCGTGGAGCAGGTCGAGCGCCTCGGGGTTGACCTCGCTGACCACCAGCGGCACGTCTGCCTCCATGCGCCAGCGCGAGGAGTTGTCGATCACGATCGCCCCAGCCTCGGCGAACCGGGGAGCCCACTCGCCCGAGGTGGATCCCCCGGCCGAGAACAGAGCGAGGTCGAAGCCCTCGATCGTCTCGTCGGTCAGCGGGAGCACTATGAGGCCGCCGTCGAGCTCGCGGCCGGCCGAGCGCTCCGAGGCGAACGGAACGGTCTCGCGCGCAGGGAACCGGCGCTCGCGCAGGAGGCGCAGCATCAGCGAACCCACCTGCCCGGTGGCCCCGACGACGGCTACGCGGTACCCCTCGCTTCTCACACGGGTCAGGGTACCGCGACCGTTGCTGGCCCGGTGAGAAAAGCGCTGCGCCGCACCGTCAGCCGTGGCGCTGCACGCGGGAGTACAGCCGCTGGGCCGCGGACACAAGCGAAGCGCGGCTGGGCGCACCTGGAGATCCAGTGGCATAGCCCACGCCTACGAGGTAGTAGTAACGGCCCACCGCGTACGCCACGTTGTAGCCCGTGGTGGCCCCGTTCGCGCCACCGAAGCCCCTCGCCCCGGGGATCCCGGGTGCCGGGAACGGCGGGGCGCCGTGCGCTTCTCCCATCTGCGCTTCGGCGGCCAGGTCGGCGCGCGCTCCGCGCGCCGATCGAAACTGCACCACTATGGAGATAGCTTCCGGGCCGGTTTCGCTGGCTGGCGCGAGACGCTCGCGCACCGCCCGCACGAAGCCGAGGCCAGTCAGCCTGCGCACCTCCTTCGCCCGCTCGAACCCCGGGAGTCCCTCCTCGCTGACCCAGTTTTCGGCGCTGGTGCCGAGCGTGCGCTGACCCTGGGGCGCGAGACCCGGCAGGTCGCCCGCGATGAGCACCCGCCCGGCGACCGCGCGCACCGCCGCCGGAGCGTTGGGCGGCACCGCGTTGGGCGACGGAGGAGGCGTGGCCACGGACGCCGACGAGCTGGTCGTGCTTGTCGTCTTGTGGCTCGACCCGCCACAGCCGGCCATCGCGATCGCGCTCACGCCAACCAGCGTCGCCAGCGCCCGTCGCGTCTCCATGGCGGCCATGCTTACTACGCACGGCGCGCGCGGTCAAGCGTCGCGGCTCACGGCTTGATGACCATGAACGCGATCGTCACCAGCACGAGCGCGCTCGACAGCCCACCCGCGAGCGACAGGCGGCGGACCGCGGTGCGGTAGTCCTCGCTCCGATCCGGAGCGGCCTCGCCGGCCGCCGCGACGGCGGCCTGCGCGAGCGCCTCGGCGCGTTTTGCCGTCGGGATCATCACCGACCCGACGAGCCCGCCGATCACGATCGTCGCTGCGAGGCCCCACTGCACGAAGAACTGGCCCCAGCGATGACCTTCGCTCGCCAGATAGATGCCGGCGCCCAGCACCACGAGCAGGCCGGGATTGATGAGCCAGCGCTCGATCGTGTACTCGACCCGGTGAAGCGTTGGCAGGCTGCGAGGGTCGCGCTTGGCCCCAACCGCGAACATGATCGGATAGGCGAACGTGACGCCAAACGCCACCACGGTGGCCATCACGTGGACGGCGAGCACCACTTCGTAGGCCGACGCGGCAGGGACGGGGGTCACGGGTCGCAAAGCCTAGCCTCCAAACCTTGCGCGCAAGCGTCCCTGCGCACTCGCGCGGGCCGAGCGTGCAGCGCGGCGGGCTTCAACGATAGGCCGGCAACGGCGGCGCGGGGCCGGTCAGAAGGTAGGCGCGTAGCGACCGAAGACGTCCTGCATCGCTCCGCACACCTCGCCCAGCGAACAGCGGTCCTTGAGCGCCTGGCGGATGGGGCGGAGCAGGTTCTCGCTGCCCTGGGCGACGGCGCGCAGCTCCTCCAGGCGCCGCTGCACGAGCTCGTGGTCGCGCGCGGCCTTGAAGCTACGCAGGCGCTCGACCTGCAGGCGCTCTGACTCGGGATCGACACGCAGCAGGTCGGGGACCTCGACGTCGTCCTCCTGGTAGGCGTTGACCCCCACGACGACGTCCTGGCCGATGCGGTAGCGCTCCTGGTAGCCCCAGGCGGAGTCGTCGATCTCGCCGGTGATGAACTCGATCGCGCCCACGGAGCCACCGAGCGAGTCGATTCGCTCGATCAGCTCGCGCGCGCGGCTTTCGATCTCGTCGGTGAGGGCCTCGACGAAGTAGGAGCCCGCGAAGGGGTCAGCCGTGTCGGCAGCGCCGGACTCGTGGGCGAGGATCTGCTGCGTTCGCACCGCGATTTTCGCCGCGCGCTCGCTCGGCAGGGCGAGAGCCTCGTCGAAGCCGTTGGTATGCAGCGACTGCGTGCCCCCACAGACCGCGGCGAAGCCCTGGAGCGCCACGCGGACGATGTTGTTCTCCGGTTGCTGCGCGGTGAGCGTGACGCCCCCGGTCTGGGTGTGGAAGCGCAGCATCGTGGCCCTGGGACTGGTCGCTCCGAAGCGCTCGCGCATGATGTGCGCCCACATGCGCCGCGCGGCGCGGAACTTGGCGACCTCCTGGAAGACGTTGTTGTGGCCGTTGAAGAAGAACGCCAGGCGGGGCGCGAACTCATCGACCGACAGGCCCGCCTCGATCGCCGCCTGCACGTAGGCGATGCCGGACGACAGCGTGAAGGCCACCTCCTGCACCGCCGAGCATCCCTTCTCGCGGAAGTGGTAGCCGGAGATCGAGATCGTGTTCCATTTGGGCACGCGCTCGTGGCAGTAGCGGAACAGGTCCGTGGTTAGGCGCATGGTGGGGCCGGGCGGGTAGATGTAGTTTCCGCGCGCGATGTACTCCTTGAGCACGTCGTTCTGCGTGGTTCCGCGCAGCTTCTCGCTCGGCACCCCTTGCTCCTCGCCGACGAGCTCGTACAGCAGCAGCAGGCACGCCGCGGGCGCATTGATCGTCATCGACGTCGAGACCTCGTCCAGGGGGATGCCGTCGAAGGCCGTGCGCATGTCCTCGATCGTGTCGATCGCCACGCCCGTGCGTCCAACCTCGCCGAGGCTGCGCGGATTGTCCGAGTCCAGTCCCAGCTGGGTGGGAAGGTCGAACGCCATCGACAGGCCGGTCGTGCCCTTCGAGAGCAGGTAGCGGTAGCGTTCGTTCGACTCCCTGGCGGAGGCATAGCCGGCGTACTGGCGCATCGTCCAGGTCTGCCTGCGGTACATGCCGGGATGGATCCCGCGCGTGTAGGGAAACTCTCCCGGCTCGCCGAGGTCGAGCCGCTCGGGCAGGTCCCGTTCGGTGTACAGCTCCGCGATCTCGACGCCGGAGTCGGTGAACCGGCGCGGGTCATCGGGGCCGACGACGGGGGCGACCGTCAGGCGCTCGGCCCCGTCGTCCGTACCGCCGGCGCGGCGCTCGGTCGTTGCCATGTCAAGGATGATAAGGACAGCTAGGGGCCGCGGCCGGGCTAGGGGGGGCGACCGCGCGAGCGGGCGCCGGTCGGCGTCGCCGGGCACACCGCGTTCGGGCACGGCCGCCGCGACGCAGCGGCGGCTTGCCTGGCGCGCGCCAGCGCGCCGAGGACCCCGCGGGCGCGGGTATCCTGCCGCTGTGCCCACGTGTCTGGTTACGGGCGGTGCCGGCTTTCTCGGCTCGCACCTGTGCGATGAGCTGCTCGCGCGCGGGCACCGCGTGATCTGCGTCGACAACCTCGAGACCGGCTCGCTAGCGAACATCGAGCACATCCGCGACCCCGAGCGCTTCCTGCACCTGAACGTGGACATCATCGACCCCTACCACGTCGATGAGCCGGTGGACTTCGTCTACCACCTGGCCTCGCCGGCTTCGCCGATCGACTACCTGCTCCTGCCGCTGCACACGCTGAAGGTCGGCTCCTACGGGACTCACCACACGCTCGGCGTGGCGAAGCACAAGCGGGCGCGCTTCCTGCTCGCGTCGACGAGCGAGGTGTACGGCGATCCGCTCGAGCACCCTCAGCCCGAGAGCTACTGGGGACACGTCAATCCGATCGGTCCGCGTGGCGTGTACGACGAGGCCAAGCGCTACGCGGAGGCGCTCACGATGGCCTACCACCGCCAGCAGGGAGTCGACACCGCGATCGTGAGGATCTTCAATACCTTCGGCCCTCGTATGAGGCCCCACGACGGGCGCGCGATCCCCACGTTCCTGCGCCAGGCCCTGGCCAACCGCCCGATCACGGTGTTCGGCGACGGCAGCCAGACGCGCTCCTTCTGCTACGTCAGCGACGAGATCCGCGGGATCATTGCGTTGGCGGAGTCCGGCTACCACGATCCTGTGAACATCGGCAACCCCGACGAGTTCACGCTGCTGGAGCTGGCCGAAACCGTCAAGGAGGTGACCGGAGCGGGCTCGGAGATCGTCCACGAGGCGCTGCCGGTCGATGACCCGAAGCAGCGCAAGCCCGACATCACGCTCGCGCGCGAACTGCTCGGCTGGGCGCCCGAGGTGTCGCTGCGCGAGGGGCTGCAGCTCACGATCGAGCGGTCGGGCGTGGAGCTGCTCGTCGGCGGAAGTCCCTCCTGAGCCGGGCTGGGCGCACCCCGCCTGGGCGATCTCGCCCAGCCTGCAGGCCGACCGCTACATCTGCGAGGCTGCGGGGTTGTGAGCAGCGACATGGGACCCCGTCCCTCGGGTACGTCTGCCCAGCCCGTCAGCCGCGAGCGCGCACGTCGCGAGCTCTCTCGCTCGGTCGCCCACGCATCCTCGCCCGCGGCCGCCCGGCGGGCGCGGATCACTCAGGGCAGGTCGGTGCTGTCCGAGGCCACGGTGCGCAGGCAGCCGTCGGATCACGACATGCGCCGCAAGCGCCCGCCCGCGCTCGCCTTCCTGCTGCGCGCCGCCACCGCCCGCCGCGCGGCGCGCGTGATCTCGCTGCTGGCGCTCGACTTCGCCGGGGTCTCGCTCGCGATCCTCACGGCGCTGCTGTTGAAGGCGGCGGTGCGCGACCACGTGCAGCTCACCCCCGCGCTGCATGAAACCGAACGCATCCTCGCGTTCGCATACCTGATCACCGCGCTGCTGTTCGCGCGCTCGGGGCTGTACGCCGAGCGAGCTCAGCGTCCGGGGCTCTCGCGCATCGTGGGATCGCTCTTCCAGGTCGCGTTCGTGGCGCTCCTGTTCGCCGTTGTCAACGGCGAACACTTCTCGAGCTACTACCTCTTCTATGGCTCACTGGCATTCGCGCTGCTGTACGTGTCGCTGTTGCGCGCGGGCTACGAGTGGGTCACGGGCGCGCTGCTGCGGGCGGCCGGCTACCGGCGCCGCGCGGTGCTGGTGGGGACCGGCCAGCACATCCGCGACGTCGCGCATGCGCTCCGCGACTCCAGCCGCTCGCCGATCGAGGTGGTTGGCTTCTTGTCGCCCAACGCGCTCCCCGCGAACGGCCTCAGGTCGCTCGGCGCGCTGCGGGATCTGGACGACGTGCTGCGCAGCCACACGATCGACGAGCTGATCATCGCCGACCCCGAGTTCCCTCAGGTCGAGGCGGTCGAGCTGGTCGACCAGTGCAACCGGCATGGCGTGCGCGTGCGGCTGGCTCCGTCGACGATGGAGATCCTGATCCACCGCGCCGAGTTCGTACCCGGGCAGTCGGTGCCCCTGTTCGAGCTCGGGCCGCCCGTGTTCGAGGGGGTCGACTTCGCGCTCAAGCGGACCTTCGACCTGATCGGGGCGACGCTGTTGCTGGTCGTGCTCAGCCCGCTGCTGCTCGCGATCGTGCTCGCGGTGCGCGTGTCGTCGCGCGGGCCGATCGTGTTTCGCTCCACGCGCCGCGGCATCGGTCAGCGTCCGTTCGAGTGCCTGAAGTTCCGCACCATGCACACCAACGCCGAGGAGCTGCAGGCGGAGCTCGAAGCGCTGAACGAGGCCACCGGCGCGCTGTTCAAGATCCGGCGCGACCCCCGCCTGACGCGCGTCGGGCGCGTGCTGCGGCGCTTCTCACTGGACGAGCTGCCGCAGCTGGTCAACGTGCTGCGTGGCGAGATGTCGCTCGTCGGCCCGCGCCCGCTGCCCCAGCGGGACTACGAGAAGCTCGAGGACTGGCACCGCAAGCGCTATCTCGTGCTGCCCGGCATAACCGGCCTGTGGCAGGTGTCAGGTCGCTCCGAGCTTGACTTCGACGACCTCGTGCACCTCGACTTCATCTATCTGGAGCGTTGGTCGCTGGCGCTTGACTTGACCATCCTCCTGAAGACGATCCCGGCCGTGCTGTCCCGGCGCGGCGCCTACTGAGCTCGGCCGCGGCGGCCTGCTCATACACGCCCCAGGTCGCGCGTGCGGCGTCCTGCCAGCTCCACGCAGGGGGCGCCGGCGCGGGGCGCTGCGAGCGCTGCGCCGCCCCGATCAGGGCAGGCAGGTCGCCCGCCTGCACGAACGTGACGCGGGTGTCCAGCACCTCCCGCAGCGCCGGCAGCTCGCAGGCGACCACCGGCGTGCCGCACGCGAGCGCCTCGACCGCCGGCATCCCGAATCCCTCGTCCTCGGATGGGAGCACTAGCGCGTGCGCACCGCTGTAGATGGCCGCCAGGTCCGCGTCGTCCACCTGCCCCGTGAGGATGACGTCGGGCAGCTCGTGCGCCCACGGGCGCGTGGGCCCGACGAGCACCAGCGGCAGCTCGCGAGTCGTGGCGGCGAGCTTGGCCACGTGCTTGGTGGGGTCGGGGTGCAAGAGGCTGCCGACCCAGACCAGATACCGCTCGGGCAACCGATAGCGCGCACGCGCCGAGGCGATCTCCTGGGGCGTACGCCGGTACATCGTCGCGTCGGGCGCCTCCGGGATGACCACCACCCGCGCGGGCTCGAGCCCGAGCCGGCTGATCGCGTCCTCGGCGAGCACCTTGGTGGGAACGATCACGCGCGCCGCGCGCTGGACCGCAAGCTGGCGCAGCCGCGGCCGCACGCTCGTGCGCAGGAGCTCGCTGCGGCGCTTGAGCGCGGTGAGCCGGTGCAGCGTGACCACCATCGGACACGGGCTGTGCAGCATCGCACCCTCCATCCACGGCGAGTGGAAAACGTCGGCTCCCCGGGGACGGTGGGTCTCGACGATCTCTGCGCCCGTGTCGGCGGTGTCGTTCAGCGCGCGCAGCAGGCAGCGGCAGTAGCGCCCGACGCCGTCGGGATCGCCAAGTCGCTGGCAGTCGAACGCGACTCTCACGGCCGAGCGCCCGCGTCGAGCTCCATCTCCCAGAGCAGCACACCGGCAAAATAGTCGTTTTGCAGAGGTTTGTGCAGCGATGAGCGCGCGATTGCGCGCTCGGGCGACCCGAGGCAAGCCACCGCTGGTGGGCCACCGCCGCCCTGCCGCTGTCTCTAGCCTTGCGCTGCGATGGCTTTCGACAGCTATCACGAGGCCATCTGGGAAAGCGTGCCCGAGGGGCTCGATCCCCCGCACGCCGAGCTGCGGGAAAGGTTTTTGCTGGAGCAGGTGCGCGTGCTGGCCCGCGAGCGCGGCGAGCCGCCGCGCGTGCTGGACCTCGGCTGCGGCGAGGGTCACTTCGCCGCGCAGCTGGCGCGCGCCGGTGCAGTCGCCGTGGGCGCCGATGTCTCGCGGGAGGCGCTGCGGCGGGCGCGCGCGCGCCACCCCGAGCTCGACCTGCAGGTCATCCCCCTATGCGGCCCGTGGCCGCTTGCGGACGCGCGCTTTGACCTCGTGTGGGCGGGCGAGACGATCGAGCACGTCGTCGACACCGCAGCGTGGCTGTCGGAGGTGCGCCGCGTGCTGCGCCCGGGCGGCAGCCTGCTCCTGAGCACGCCGGCGCACGGGCGCGTCGCGATGCTCGCGCTCGCACTCTCGCCGCGGCGCTTCGCGGAGCACTTCGATCCGCGCTCCGATCACCTGCGCTTCTACTCCGCCCGCACGTTGAGGCGCCTGCTCGAGGACTTCGACTTCGAGCACATCGATGTGCGCGGGGCCGCAGGCGTGCCCGGTGCGCGCTCGCTGCTGCTCGCGTGCGCTCGGCGCGCGCGTCTCTGAGTGGTCCGCTCAGCCGCCGCCCGCCGCGGCGGCGGGCATGCTCGCCCGCAGCGCTTCGACGTAGTCGTTCTGGGCCGTGATCGCTTCCCGATTGCCGCTCGCGATAGCCTCCGGCGCGATCAGCTCGGGGTTGAGGTAGATGGCCGCGCCGATCTCGTGGAGTGCCGCCTGGGCTCCGGCCGCGCCCAAGCTCCCCGCACGCGCCTGGGCGAGGTCGAACTCTCCCAGCGTCAGCCACGTCTGCGGGTTGGACGGCTGCAGGCGCACGGCCCGCTGCAGCGTGGCGCGCGCGATCGCCGGGCGCCCGCCCGCCCGTTGCACGGTCGCGAGCGTGAACAGCGCCTGCGCCGAGACCGGGTCGCGGGCCACGGCGGCGCGCGCGGCCACTTCGGCATCGCTCGCATCGCGCGCGAGCAGCGCCAGGGCGCGCTGTGAGGCATCCGCCGAGCGCTGAGGCTGCCACTGCGCCCAGCCGGCGAGCAGCGCGGCGATCATGGCCGCACACGCGACAGCGGCTGACCGCCAGCTCGGGCTCACCTGGCCCAGCCCCGGCAGGGTCATGCGCAACGGCGCACGAGAGGCGCCCGCCTCCGCCGACGCGCGCCCATCCCGGCCGCCCAGGCGGGGCGTAGCCTCGCGCGTACGCGTTCGGCGGCCGCGCGGCGCCTCTGCGGCTGGCTCATATCCGTCCCGCCCTGCCTCGGTTAGCTCTCCACGGCCCGCCAGCCAGCCGGCGCACAGCAGCGCCACGCAGGCGTCTCCGGGCACGTACCAGGTCCAGTCCACGAGCGAATGGATGCCGAACACGACCACGAGCGCAAGCATCGTCAGCAGGCCGATGCGCTCGTGCGTGTACGGCAGCGGCGCGCGGCGCCAGCCGGGCCGGGCGCCGGCGCGCCACGACGCGGGCGTCGGCCACGCGCTCCAGCGCCGGTTGAATGGATGCGTGCTGCGCCCGCTGGCGGCCATCCAGCACAACAGCAGCGCGAGCGTCAGCGCCAGCCCCACGAGGCCGAGGTCGGCTAGCGTCTGCACGACGTAACCGTGGGCGTGCCTCACTTCCAGCGTCTCGGTGCGATAGCGCAGCCGCGCCGTGGCGTACCCTTCCGCTCCGCTGCCCAGCGCCGGGTGCGCCTGGAACACCTTCAGCGCCTCGTTCCAGTAGCGCGCGCGCACGCTGGCGATCGCGGTCAGACGGCCGGGCGTGTTCGGCGGCACCGGCGCGTGTGGGTCGGTGAGCGAGTTGAACGCGTGGCTCACGCTCCCGCCCAGGCCGCGGTGGCTGGCCGCCACGGCTCCCACGAGGCCGAGCAGCGCGAGCGCGAGCACGCTCAGCAGGATCGCTCCGGCGCGCCTGCGGATTGCGGGCGGGTGCGGCCGGCGCCCGCCGAAGAAGCCGATCGCCAGCCCCGCGATCGTCAGCAGGAGCAGCATCGCGGCCACCAGCGCGCCGAGCTGGTGACCCGCGGACGTCCTGATGTCGAGGGCGACGTTGTCGCTGGCGAGCGCATGACGGGTGAAGGCGAACGCCACAACCCCGGCGGCGCCCGCGGCGCCGCTGAGCAGCACCGCCGCGCCGCGCAGGCGCAGCGGCACCAGGCAGAACCACAGCACCAGGCCGACGACCAGCGCCGCCAGCGCCCCGCGCGAATAGGCCAGCATCAGGGTGAGCAGCGTCAGCCCCATCGCCGGGTATGCCAGCGCGCTCAGCAGCGCATGTCCTGCGCGGCGCGAGCCGAGCCACAGGCAGCCGATCGCTCCCATGGCCGCGGTCAGGCCGATGGCGTTCCAGTAGCTGTACGGCGCGCGCAGGCGCGCGTACACGTCGTGCGCGTCGAGCTGATCGGGGAACACCTTGGTCAGCACCGCCCAGCCGCACACGATCGCCGCCGCCAGGATCACGCCGCCGAGCACCGCCGGCCAGCGCGCGGGAGCCGCACGCGCCAGCGCGATCGCGGCCCCGAACACGGCGCCGAAGGCAAACATGCGTCCGGCGTCCTGCCAGCTGTTGTCGGGCTGCACCGACCACACGATCGACGCCGCGGTGAGCCCGCACAGGGCGATCAGCAGGCCGAGCGACCACGCTCCGTGCGCCGGCGTGGCGGCAGGGGTGAGCAGGACCGCGACGCCGGCCACGACGGCCGAGCCGATCGTAAGCGCGATCTCGACCGTCGTAAGATGCGCGAGGTTGAGTCCGCCCTTGGCCAGGAATGCCACCCAGCACAGGACCGCCGCGATCAGCAGCGCGGGCAGCCATGCGGCCAACCGCCTGGTCGCACGGCGGCGGTCAGCTCGCGCGGGCCCGCCGACCGCCGGGCCCGTCGCCGGGAGGGGCGAAGGCGGCCAGGCGCGCGGGCCGGTGACCCGCTCAGCCTGAGCGGTGGGCGCGGACACCGTTTCTGATCGAGCGCCCAGCGAGCAGCAGCGCGCACGCGAGCATGAACGCCAGGATCGCCAGCACGGGCGACGGGAGCGAGCTGAGCGCCGAGGCGACGCTGGCGTGCACGACGCCGGGGCTGATCAGCCGCCCGCCGACGCGCAGCGGCGCCGCGCCGGTCTTGGGGATCCCCCGCAGCGCGGCGCGCTCGGACGGCGTGAGCGGTAGGGCTCTCGCGCCTTCGCCACCGGCCCCGCCCGACCCGCCTCCGCCCGCCGCCGCCAGCTGGGCACGGCGGATGAGGTTGGCGCAGTCCGAGTACTCTTCGACTTCGGCCGGCAGCTCCTGTAGCGCGCGGCGGTAGTCCTGCTGGGAAAAACCACCCAGCGACTGCCCGTGCGTGCAGCGTTCGATGATCGTCGCACCCACGTCTGCACGCGCTGGGAGAACGATCGACAGGAACACCAGCAGCATGACCGGCAACGCCAAACGGCGCGCCAAACGGCCGGTCAGCGCCGGCCGATCCTCGATCGGTCGTCGGCTCTGAAGGACGGCGAATGTCATCAATCGGGCCCCCAACGCTACCAGCGCTCGCGGGCGATGCCGACGGTAAGGAAGGCTTGCGAGAAGCCCTCGGCCCACGTCTCATGGCTGAACGCCCGTACGTCCTCGGCCCCCGCGCGGCCCAGGCGGGTGCGCAACGCAGCGTCCCCAGCGAGGCGCCGCAGCGCGTTCGCGAGCGCCTCGTGGTCGCCGGCGGGCACGACCAGGCCGTTGACCCCGTCACGCACCAGGCCGCCGGCGGCGGCGCCGACGGCGTCGCTCGCGATCACGGGAAGTCCGCGGTTCATCGCCTCGTTGACCACCAGGCCCCAGGGCTCGCGAAAGGTGCGCGTGGCGATCGACGGCAGCACCAGCACATCGCAGGCCGCGTACATCGAGCGGAGCTCGAGCGCGCCCATGCGTTGCAGACAGACCACGCCCTCTGCTCGCCGGCGCAGGCCGCCGGCGCGGGCTCGTACGGCCAGCGGCAGCTCCGCCCCGACGCCGACCAGCATGAGCGCCGCTCGCTGCGCAAGCGCGGCTCCCGCCCACGCGCGCAACAGCACCGCCAGCCCCTTCTCGCGATCCGGCCTGCCGACGAACAGGAACCTCGTCACGGCGCGCGGTGGCCAGCCCGCCGCATCGCGAGGCGCGGGCGCGGGAGCGGGAGCGCTCCAGAAGGCGTTGTCCACGGATTGCGGCGCCACGTGCACGTTGCGCGCTCCGCGCGCGCGCACGTAGGCGCTGACGTGCGGCCCGTAGGTGACAACCGCGTCGGCCGCGCGATACAAGCGTCGCAGGGGCAGATAGGTGACGGCATGGGCGGCCCTGCGCGGGTGCGCCCAAAGCGACGCCCACAGGATCACGGGCACGCGCGCGCGACGCGCTCCCGCCCAGCTGGCTAGGGGTGCCAGCCGGCCGCCCGTGGGGCACACCACGGCGCGATAGTCCCCGCTCGCAGCGAGCGGCGCGAGCTCGTGCGGGCGCAGATGGCGGTGGGGGAGCGGGAGCTCCCCCGCGTAGGCCTCGCCGGCGTGCTTTGAGCTGCCGCCGAACAGCGCGAGCTCGATGCCCTCGCGCGCGTGCAGGCATGCGAATGCCCCCACGCGGTACGCGGGCGCGTGCCCGGTGACGAACAGCACCGGCTTCACCGTTCGTAGGCGGCGAGCGTCTGGCGCCCGCAGCGCTCCCATGTGAAGTTGGCGGCGACGGTCTCGCGCGCTCGCTGCCCCGCCTCGCGCAGACGGTGGGGGTCGGACAGCAGCTCGTCGATGCGCTGGCTGAGGCGCTCGATGTCGCCTGGAGGGACCAGCACCATCCCGTCGCCCGCGGCTGCGATCTCCTCCGGTCCGGGCTCGCCACGGCACCCGATCGCAGGTACGCCGCCGGCCATCGCCTCCACGTAGCCCGCGCCGAACGCCTCCTCGGTGGACGGCATCACGAACAGCGTCGCTCGTCGAGCCTGCGCGATCGCATCCGGCGGTTCCAGCTGGCCGAGGAACTGCACGCGCGCGGCCACGCCCAGCTGCACCGCGAGCCCCTCCAGCGCGATGCGCTCGGGGCCATCGCCGACGATCGCGTAGCGGAGCGTGGAGTGGCGCTGGCTCAGCACCGCCAGCGCTCGCAGCACGTCCCCGTGCCGCTTGCGGGGGATCAGGTGTGCAACCGTCACCAGCGTCGGCGGAGCCTCTCGCCGCTGCGCCGGCGCGGCGGCGGGAACGTCGCTGCCGAGGCGGGGAACGTCGCTGCCGAGGTGCACGACCAGCGTCTCGCCGGCGCCGTGGGCGCGCGAGAGCTCGGCGATGCCCTGGCTGTTGGCGAGCACCAGCCGGGCTGCGCCCAGGCCGCGCGCGACGGCGGCGGCGCCGGTTCTGAACCGGCTGACGGTGTAGAGCACGTCGCCGCCGTGCACCGAGACGACCAGCGGCACGCGCAGATGCGGCAGCGCCGCGAGCGCCCGGCGAACAGCGTCGCCCGCGGGCACGGCGTTGTGCGCGTGCACGAGGTCGAACGCAAAGCTCCGGTGCAGCCGCTGCAGGGCGACCCCGAGCGCGGGCGCGGCCCACGCGCCCCACGCCGGATAGGAGCGGCGTCGAGCCGGTGACAGGTAGGGCAGGTAGCTGACCTCCAGTCCATCGCGCAGCTGCCGTCGCGGCTCGCGCAGACGCTCCGCCAGCGCCGCGAGTGCTCCCGCGGGACCGGTGCCCAGGGCCGACCGGGGCGGGACGACGCGATGCAGCACGAGCACCCGGACATCCGCACCCGCGTCGCGCGCGGCGAGGGCCTGGCGGTGCGTCCAGATCCCGAGCACCGGATCGCGGCGGCTGGGATAGAACTCGGCGACGACGGCGACCTTCACCAGCGGCGATGGGTCACGAGCGTGCGGTGCGCCTCCGCGGCCCTGAGGTACGGCCGCTCGGCGAGAAACTGGCGCGCCTCCGCGATCGCCTGCTGGCGCGAATAGCGCTCGGCAGCCGGCGCGGCGCGATGGCGGATGGTCACCGCGTCGATCACGCCGCAACGCCAGCCCTGCGAGCGAGCCAGCGCGGCCCAGTGCATGTCGAGGCCCCAGCCCATGCGCAGGGGCGGAAAGGGCAGCAGTGTGGAGAAGGTCGCAGCTGCGAACAACGTCACCGGTCCGATCTCCACGAACGCGGTCTCACGCACCACGCTGCGCGGGCGTCGCCGCGTCTGCAGCCAGGCCGCGTGCGAGTTCAGGCGGTGGGCGGGCTGGGCGAGCTGCAGCTCGAAGCGCTCGCACAGGAACAGCAGGCGGTCGAGAAAGCCGCGAGGCAGCGCCACGTCGTCATCGACGACGAGCAGCCAGTCTTGACCCTCGGCCGGGTGGTCGGCGAGCAGCCGGTTGAGGTTCTCGAACTTGCCCATGCCAGCGGGCTCGCACGTGTGCAGCTCCACCCGGTGGCGGGAGCGCAGCAGCTCCGCGTGTGCTCGTGCGGCCAGCGCGCGGCGCTCCGCTCGCTCGATCCCGAGCACCAGCACGCGTCGCCGTGGCGGAAACTGTCGAGCGCAGCGAGCCAGGCGCAGGCGCCTGCCGCTGGTGATCTCCCAACCTGCGCGGGTCGCGTCGCGGACGCCCCGCCGCCACGAGTCGAAGCCGCCGACCGTGCCGCTGGCGCCGGAGAGGAAGTCATCCAGCTGCTCGCGCGCGCCGACGTCGCCTGGCGCCGGGTCGGCGCCCGGGCTCGAGCCGTCCGTCCGAGCAGCAGGCGCCTGCGACGAGAAGCCGGGCGGGCGAGCGGGCAGCGCTTCACGCATCGCCTCGCGCAGACGCCCGGCGCTGTGGGCGACCTGTGCCACGCCGGCCGGGCAGCGGCGCCGAGCCACGTGGCCCACGCAGCCCAGGAGCGTTAGCAGCTCCCCGCCAAGTGAAGGCGGGGAGCCGCGGTGGGCATCGAAGCGCCGCGCGCCGCGCCCGCGCGCGTGGGCGCCGCGCGCGAGCGAGCGCAGACGGGCGTCGGGCCCAGCGCGGCGGTGATCGACGCTCGCTGCGGCGACGTAGCGCACGGACGCCCCGCCCGCGCGCCGGTGACGCTCCTGCCACTCCTGCTCGTCGCCGCCGTGCTCCAGGGAGACATCGAACGGCCCCACGCGCACGAGCGCGCTGCGGCGGATGGCCATGTTCGCCCCCCACGCGTAACGGGCGTCCGCGTCCTGCGCTCCGAGGTCCAGCGCGGTGATCGGCGGACCCTCCCGCCCGCAGCTGCGCGGCGCGCGGCCTTCCAGGCGGGGCCTGATGGGCCCGGCGAAGACATCCGCGCGCGGGTAGGCGCCGGCGGCGCGCAGCAACGCCTGCAGCCAGCCCGGCGCGGCGCGGACGTCGTCGTCCACGAACACGACCAGCTCGCCCGCGGAGCGCTCCACGCCGGTGTTGCGGGCGACATTCAAACCCAGCGGCTGGGGATGGGGCTCGTAGCGCGCGTCAAAGCTGGCGGCGAGCGCGCGGGCCTCGGGGGTGGGGCCGGCGTCATCGATGACCAGCACCTCCGCGCCGGCGGCGGCGGCCTGGGGGGCGATCGAGGCGAGCGCCACCTTCAGGTAGCAAGGACGCCCGCGCGTGGGAATCACGATTGAGGCCGTCGGTGCCATCGCCGGGACAGTCTAGGTTTGCAGCACCGGCCGCCGTGCAGGCGGCGGCACTAGGCTGGCCGCCAGAGCATGGTCCTGTTCCTGCACAACCGCTATCGCACGACCGGCGGCGAGGAGCGCGTGGTGGACGACCTGATGTGGCTGGTGCGCGAGCAGCTCGGCGAGCCGGCGGAGCTGCTGACCCGGGACTCCAGCGCCCTGTCGCGCGGCGCGGCGGCGGCGGCGCTGCTGCGCGGTGGAGCGCACCCGGCCGACGTCAGCCGCGCCGTGCGTCTCGCCGGTGCGCGCGTCGTGCACGCCCACAACCTGCAGCCGGCCTTCGGCTGGCGGGCGCTGGCGGCGGCGAGAGCGGCGGGCGCGCGGGTCGTGCTGCACCTGCACCAGTACCGGCTGGTGTGCGCGATCGGCGTGTGCTACACGCGGGGTGCGGACTGCACCCGCTGTCACGGACGGCGCACGCTGCCGGGGGTTCGCCTGAATTGCCGCGGTAGCGCGGGCGAGGCCCTCGCTTACGGCGCCGCCCTGGCGTTGTGGCAGCGTCGCGTGGTGGCGCAGGCCCACGCCGTGATCGTGCCGAGCGCGTTCGCGCGCGAGCGGCTGCGCGAGCTCGGCGCTCCCCTGCGGTGGGAGCGCGTGCACGTGCTCCCACCGCCTCTGCCCGCGCTCTCCGGAGGGCCCGGGCAGCGAGCGCGCGGCGAGCGGTCGCGCGAAGCCGGCGCAGGCCGCTATGCGCTCGTCGTGTCGCGCCTGGCGCCCGAGAAGGGCATCGACGTTGCGATCGAGGCCTGCCGCCGGATCGGCTTGCCCCTGGTCGTGGCGGGGGAGGGACCCGAGCGCCAGGCGCTGCGCGCGCGGGCTGGCGCGGCCGACGTGCGCATCGCCGGGCGCGTGGGGGAGCAAGAGCTGGCGCGGCTGCGCGCCGGAGCGGCCATCGCCGTGGTGCCGTCGCGCTCGGCTGAGACGTTCGGGCTGGCGGCCGCCGAGGCGATGGCGGCCGGCGTGCCCGTGGCCGCGAGCAGGGTGGGCGCTCTGCCAGAGCTGGTGGAGGAGGAGGCGCTCGCCCCCGCCGGCGACGCGGCGGCGCTGGCGCGGGCGATCACGCGCCAGCTGTCTGACCCGCGGGCGGGCGAGCGCGGACGCGAGCGCGTGCAGGCGATGTGCGCGCCCGCGGTGGTCGCGTCCGGGCTCGCGAGCGTCTATCGGTGCGGCGACGAGCGTGGCCCGTAAGCTGCGCTCGTGTTCGCTGCCAGGCGCGCGCTGATCACCGGCTTCACCGGACAGGACGGCTCGTTTCTCGCGGAGCTGCTGCTGGAGAAGGGATACCTCGTGTGCGGGCTCGTGCGGGGCGCGCCCGAGCGCGCGCTGGGCTGCGCCGAGCACCTGCGCAGGAGCGTCGAGCTCGTGCACGGCGATCTGCTCGAGCCGGACACGCTACGGGCCGCGATCGAGAGCGTGCGGCCGGACGAGCTGTATCACCTGGCCGGCCCCACGTTCGTACCCCCTTCCTGGCAGCACCCGGGCGAGACGTTGGGGGCGATCACAGTGTCGGCGGCGGCGACCCTCGAGGCGGTGCGCGATCTCGATTCCGGCGTGCGCGTGTTCATGCCCGCCTCCGGGTCGATCTTCGGCGAGGCGCCAGAAAGCCCGCAGCGAGAGGACACTCCGTGCCGGCCGGCGACGCCATATGCGATCGCGAAGCTGGCCGCGCATCAGCTCGTGGGCGCCATGCGCGAGCGCTTCGGCTTGCACGCCAGCTCGGGCATCACGTTCAATCACGAGTCCGAGCGGCGGCCCGAGCAGTTCGTCACGCGCAAGGTCACGCGCGGCGCGGCCGCGATCGCGCTCGGCCTGCAGCGGGAGCTGAAGCTGGGTGCGCTGGACGCGGTGCGCGACTGGTCGTTCGCGGGCGACATCGTGCGGGGCGCTTGGCTGATGCTGCAGCAGGAGCACGGCGACGACTACGTGCTCGCGAGCGGAGTGCCCCACACCGTGGCCGAACTGACGCGCACCGCGTTCGCGTGCGTGCAGCTGGACGCCGACCGCTACGTGCGGGTGGACGCAGCGCTGGTGCGCCCCACCGAGGCAACCCCGAGCGTGGGGGACGCAGGCAAGGCGCGCGAGCGTCTGGGATGGGAGCCAGAGGTGAGCTTCGAGGAGCTGATCGAGCGCATGGTCCGTGCGGACCTGCGCTCGCTAGAAGGCGTGGCGGCGGGATCGTAGGCGACCGTGCGCTTCCTAGGCCGATCGCGCGCTTCCGAGGCCGATCGCCGCGCTACGCGCCGGCGTTGGCCCGTCCAAGGCAGCGCCTACACTTGGCTGCTGGATGGCCACCGTGGGCATCATCGGAGCCGGCTACGTGGGGCTCCCGCTAGCCGTGGCGTTCGCCGAAGAGGGCTGCGAGGTGGTCGCCGTCGACGTGGACTCACGCAAGGTCGATGCGATCGTGGCCGGCGACTCCTACGTCGAGGACGTGCCTTCCGAGGCGCTGCGGCGGCTGTCCGTGCGAATCCACGCGACCACCCGCTACGCGCGGCTCGCGAAGGCGGACGCGGTGCTGATCTGCGTGCCGACGCCGCTGAGCCCCAACCGCGAGCCCGACCTGGGCCCGCTGATGGAAGCGACGCGCGCGCTCGCCGAGGTGCTCCAGGCGGATCAGCTGGTGGTACTCGAGTCCACGACCTACCCTGGCACCACGCGCGAGCGGGTCGCGCCGCTGCTCGAGGAGGCCGGCCTGGCGGCGGGCAGGGACTTTCACCTGGTGTTCTCGCCCGAGCGCGTCGACCCGGGCCGCACCGACTTCACGCTGCGCAATACGCCCAAGGTGATCGGCGGGCTGACGCCGGCGTGCGCGGAGCGCGCCGAAGCTCTTTACAGCATGGTGTGCGACCGGATCGTTCAGGTGTCGAGCCCCGAGGCGGCCGAGCTGACGAAGCTGCTGGAGAACATCTTCCGCTCCGTCAACATCGCGCTCGTCAACGAGCTGGCGATGCTTACCGACCGCATGGGCATCGACGTATGGGAGGTCGTCGAGGCGGCGGCCACCAAGCCCTACGGGTTCATGCGCTTCGAGCCGGGCCCGGGCATGGGAGGCCACTGCCTGCCGGTTGACCCCTTCTATCTGAGCTGGCGCGCGCGCGAGTTCGACATCGCCACCGAGTTCATCGAGCTGGCCGGCAAGGTCAACCAGCAGATGCCCTACCACTGCGTCGCCAAGGTACAGCGTGCGCTCAACCAGGTCGGCCTGTCGGTCAAGGGCGCGCGCGTGGCGGTGCTCGGCGTCGGCTACAAGCCAGGGGTCAGTGACCTGCGCGAGTCGCCGGCGCTGAAGATCATGACGCTGCTGGGAGAGCTCGGGGCGCAGCTCCGCTACCACGATCCGCACGTCCCGGAGCTCGCTGACTTCGGGCTCAGCAGCGAGCCGCTGGAGGAGCTCGTGACGGACTCAGACCTCGTCCTGATCGTGACCGCGCATCCTGGCGTGGACTACGACCTGGTTGCCAAGCGCGCGCGGCTGCTCCTGGATCTGCGCGGCGTGACCCGCTCGATCGCCGCTGCCAACGTGGTGCGCCTCTGAGTGCCGCGCGCTCGCACGGTGTGAGCGACGCTCGCGACCTGTGCCCCGACGCGCGCGCGCCCGGGCTGCTGGTCGGCGAGAACGTGCACATCGGCGCGGGCGTGTCGTTCGGCGCCTACGTGGTCATCCACGCAGGCACCCGGATCGGCGCCGCGTGTGCGATCGAAGACCACGTCGTGCTAGGCAAGCGGCCGCGGCTCGCCGACGGGTCCTCGGCGACGGGCGAGGTCTCCCAGCTCGAGCTCTGCGACCGCGTGACCGTGTGCGCGGGGGCGATCGTGCTGGCTGGGGCGCGCCTCGGCGAGGGCACGATCGTCGGAGACCAGGCGTTCGTGCGCGAGCGCTCCTCGGTTGGCGCCGGGTCGCTCATCGGCCGCGCAAGCGTGGTCGACAACGACGTCTCCATCGGCGCGCGCGCGCGCGTGCAGAGCGGCGTGTACATGACCGCGTTCACGCTGGTCGAGGACGACGTGTTCGTCGGGCCCGGGGTGGTGATGACGAACGATCACACGATGGCGCGGCATCCCCGGCAGGCCGAGCTGCGCGGCCCAACGCTGCGACGTGCCTGCCGCGTCGGCGGCGGTGCCGTGCTGGCTCCCGGCGTGGAGGTCGGCGAGGAGGCGTTCGTGGCGGCAGGAGCGCTCGTGATTTCAGACGTGCCCGCGCGAGCCGTGGTGATGGGTGTCCCCGCGCGCGTCGTGCGCGAGGTGGCCGACGAGGACCTGCTCGAGCGCTGGCGCTGAGGCTCGCGGTGCCTCACGCGGGGCGCGCGGCGGCGACGACCTCCTCGGCTTGCGCCGTGGTCAGCAGCGGGCTCATGGGGATCGCGAGGTGGGCTCGCGCCGCCTGCTCGGTAGCAGGCAGCTCCACGCCCTCGCCCCACTCGCGCATCGGCGGCTGGCGATGGACCGGCGTGCGGTAGTAGGGCTTGCAGCCGACGCCGGCCGCCTGCAAGGCGGCCTGCAGAGCGTCCACGTGCCGGTGCGCGATCGCGTAGACGTGCCACGCGGGCGCCACGCCGCGCTCGGCCAGCGGCAGCTGGGCGAGCTCGGCCAGTCCGGCCTCGCGGTAGAGGCGCTCCGCCTCGCGGCGGCCCCGCGCCCACGCATCCAGGTGAGGAAGCTGCACCCGCAGGACGGCCGCCTGCAGCTCGTCCAGCCTCGAGTTGTAGCCGAGCGCCTCGTAGCCGACCTTGTCGCGCGAGCCGTGGAAGCGCAGGATCCGGGCCCGTTGGGCCAGCTCGGGGTCGGACGTCACGATCGCGCCGCCGTCGCCGAAGCAGGCCAGGTTCTTGGAGGGGTAGAACGAGAACGTGCCCGCGGCGCCCAGCGCGCCGGGTCGTCCGGCCGGGGAGTCCGAGCCGGCGGCCTGCGCGGCGTCCTCCAGGACGGGCACCCCGAGCGCCGCGATCTCGGGCACCGGAGCCACGTTCCCGAACAGGTGAACGGCGATCACGGCCTTCGTGCGGGGGGTCAGGGCGGCGCGCACCGTCTCGGCGGTCACGCAGTAGGTGCGGGCGTCGATGTCGCAGAACACCGGCCTGGCACCGGTCGGGGCGATCGCCTCGACCGAGGCGTAGAACGTGAACGAGGGGACGACCACGTCATCGCCCGGACCCACACCCATCGCCCGCAGCGCGATCGTGATCGCATCGGTCCCGTTGGCCACGCCCACGGCGTGATCCACGCCGCAGTAGGCGGCCAGCTCGCGCTCGAATGCGCTGACCTCGGGTCCCAGGATGTAGCGCTCGCTGTCGAGCACGCGCGCGACCGCCTCGCGCAGCTGCTCGCGCAGCGGCCGCAGCGGCGAGGAGTTGTCGAACAGAGGGACCGCCATGCGCTCAGCCGGAGCGCAAGAGCTCCAGGTCCGAGCGCGTCATCAGCCGGATCAGCTCCTCGAAGGTCGTGCGCGGCGTCCAGCCGAGGTCGCCGGCGGCCTTGGACGGATCGCCGATCAGATGGTCGACCTCGGCCGGGCGCACGAACGCCGGGTCGATCACCACGTAGGGCTCGTAGTCGCCGAGGCCAGCCTCATCGAAGGCGATGCGGCAGCAGTCGCGCACCGAATGCGCCTGTCCGGTCGCGATCACGTAGTCCTCAGGCAGATCGCGCTGGAGCATCAGCCACATCGCCTCGACGTAGTCCTTCGCATAGCCCCAGTCGCGTTCGGCATCGAGGTTGCCAAGGTGCAGCTCACCAGCGCGCCCCTGCTTGATCGCGGCGGCGTGCCAGGTGATCTTGCGCGTCACGAACTCCAGGCCGCGGCGTGGACTCTCATGGTTGAACAAGATCCCCGAGGTCGCGTGCAGGTCATAGGACTCGCGGTAGTTGACCGTGATGAAGTGACCGTAGGCCTTGGCGACGCCATAGGGCGAGCGGGGGTAGAAGGGCGTGGACTCGTTCTGCGGGACCTCGCGCACCTTGCCGAACATCTCGCTGGATGAGGCCTGGTAGAAGCGCGCATCAGGGCAGACCTCGCGCATCGCCTCGAGCATCCGCGTCACGCCTACGCCGGTGAACTCGGCGGTGAGCGTGGGCTGGATCCACGACACGGCCACGAACGACATCGCGGCCAGGTTGTAGATCTCGGCGGGCCGCGACGCGCGCAGCGCGTCCACCAGCGAGCGCTGGTCGAGCAGGTCGCCCTGGTGCAGCGTGATGCGGTCGCGCAACTGCTCGATCCGATCGAACTTCTCGGTCGAGGCGCGCCGCACCATGCCGTGGACCTCGTAGCCCTTGTCGAGCAACAGCTCCGCCAGGTAGGAGCCGTCCTGCCCGGTGATGCCCGTGATCAGCGCGGCGCGGCGATCGCTCATCTCGCGGGCAGCCTATACAGCGCCGGCGATGCGCCCGTCGACACCCGGACGCTCACGCCTGCCGTGCGTGCTCGGTGCGACGGCGGCGCGGCCTGGTCGCTCGCTTGGGCCGCACGCTCTCCAGCAGCGCGTTGCGCTCGCGCAGCCACCTGACGGTCGCGGCGATCCCCTCCTCGGGCTCGATGCGCGCCTGCCAGCCGAGCATGCTGCGCGCCTTCTCGACCGACGGCCAGCGGCGCTGCACGTCGACCGGGAAGCTAGGCAGGTGCTCGAGCTCGAACGCCGCGGGATCCTGACCGCAGGCCTCCCAGACGATGCGCGCGATCTCCGCCACGCTGAGCTCGCGCGAGGCCGAGATGTTGAAATCCTCGTTCAGCCCCGACGGTGAGCGCATCGCGGCGACGATCCCGGCGGCGACGTCTTCCACGTGGGTGAGGGTTCGCGTCTGCTCGCCCGAGCCGAAGATCTGCAGCGGGCGCTGGCCGGCGAGCGCCTTGCCGATGAGGTCGGGCACCGCGTGGGCGAGCCCGGGCTCGCGATCGGGAAGCTCCCCCGGACCGTAGGCGTTGAACGGGCGGCAGATCGTGTAGGGCAGGCCGTGCTCGGCATGCGCGGCGCGGCAGTACACCTCGCCGGTCAGCTTGGAGAAGCCGTAGGCCGACAGCGGCACCGGGCACTGCGGCAGGTACTCCTCCGGCGTCGGGAACAGCTCCGCCCGCTCGAACACCATCGATGAGGACACGTATACGTAGCGCTCCACCTCGCACTCCAGCGCCGCGCGCACGACCGCGTTGTAGAGCGCGTTGTTCACCTCCGTGAGTGTGTGCGGAAGGCGATGGAAGTTGGCGATCCCTCCGACCACCGCGGCCAGGTGGATCACGTGCGTGCAGCCCTTCGCCGCCTCCAGCGCCTCCGCGGGCACGCGCAGATCGCCGGTGTGCACCGCGCAGCCTTCGCGCATCCAGTGCGGCGCCGGACGCTGGTCTGAGACGCGCACCTCGAACTCGGGGTCGGAAAGCAGCCGCCTGACCACGGCGGCGCCGATCATGCCGACGCCACCCGTGACCAGCACCCGGCTCATCGGCTTGCGAGCAGCGCGGCGATCTCCGAGCTGTAGGCGAACACCTGCGCCGCGCCCCAGCAGTTCCAGGGATCGATCACGAGGCAGTCGCTGCATGCGCGCTCGGTGATCGCCGCGAGCGTGCCGGCGTCGCGGAACTCCGAATGGTTCGTGGCCACAACGACCGCGGCGGCGCCGTCCAGCGCGTCCTGCAGGGAGGCCGTGGGTGTGGGCACGCGGGGGTCGTGCACGGCGACGTCTGCGAGCTCGCGCTCGAGCAGCCGGATCAGCTTGTGGGACAGCGAGTCGCGCTCGTCGTCGGTGTCGGCCTTGAAGGCGAGCCCCAGCACGGCGACCTTCCGGCCGGCTAGCGCACCGAGGCGCCGCTTGAGCCCTTCGAGCAGGAACAGCGGCACCGACTCGTTCACGCGCGAGACCGCGAGCAGCATGCCGGGAGCGGCGGAGCGCTCCTCGGAGAAGGCGAAGTCCTTGCGCAGGCAGCTTCCCGCCGTCAGGCCGGGCTGGGCGATGCCTCCGCGCGGGTAGTCGCGGTTGATCAGATCGATGACCTCGAACACGTTGGCGGAGTGGCGCTCGCAGTCCATCATCAGCAGGTTGGGCAAGGCGAAGTTGGTGTAGCGCAAGATGTTCGTCCAGATCTTCGCCAGCTCCGCCTGAACGGGCGAGGTCTGCACGATCGGCGCCGCGAAGCTCGAGAACAGCTCCGCCACCACGTCCCCCGAGCGACCCCCGACGCCACCGACGATGCACGGCAGCGTGTCGATCTCCTCGAGAAAGCGCCCGGCCGCGATGCGCTCGGGCGCGTGCGCCACGAACATGTCCTCGCCGACCCGAAAGCCACGGTGCTTGGCGACGTAGCCGGCGACGAACTCGGTTGTCCCCGGCGCGACGGTCGAGCGCAGGATCAGCGACTGACCGACCGCGAGCACCCCGAGGAGGTCGTCCAGAGCCGATCGGATGTCACGCATGTCGATCTCGATATGCGAGAACGACGGGGTGCCGAGCGTGATCACGATGTGGCGCGCCCGCGCCGCGTCCGGGACACGCTCGGACAGCGACAGGCGTCCACTCGCGCCCGCGCGCTCGAGCAGCGCCTGGGCGCCGGTCTCAGCGAACGGCATGCGCGCTTCGCGCACCGCCTGCAGGCGCGCGGGGTCCTTGTCGATGCCGATCACCCTGAGCCCGCGGTCGGCGAACGACAGCGCCAGCGGCAGCCCGACCCTGCCGAGGCCTACGATCGACACATCGGCGGTGGTCTGGGAGGCGTTCATCCCCGCCAAGAGATTAGCGGCGACGGTCGCGCAGGTGGCGCAGGTACTGTCGCACGAAGCCGACGATGAAGCGGGGGTTATAGCGCGCATAGCGGGGCCACAGGCGGCGCGGCTCGCGCGCCAGGCGGTAGCTCCACTCAAGGCCCGCGCGCTGCATCCAGGGCGGCGCCTGTGGCACCAGGCCGGCGTGGAAATCGAACGCGGCGCCGACGCCGACCAGCAAGGGGGCCGACAGGTGAGGGCGCATGCGCAGCATCCACTTCTCCTGCTTGGGCTGCCCGGTTCCGACCCACACGACCTGCGCGCCCGACGAGTTGATCTCGGCGGCCACCGCCCGCTCCTCCTCGAGGCTGAGCTCGCGGAATGGCGGTGAGTGGGCGCCGGCGATCTGCAGGCCCGGGAAGCGCGCCAGCAGGCGCCGTTCCAGCAGCCCCAGGGCGTCCGGCGTGCGCCCCCCGTACAGGAACACCGGCCTGCCGGTCGCGGCGGCGCGCCCGCAAGCGAGCGCCATGAGCTGGGGGCCGTACACGCGCGTGGCCGAGGAGTGCCCGAGCGCGCGCAGCGCCCACACCAGCGGCTGGCCGTCGGGCACCGCGAGAGTTGCCCCCAGCACCGCCGCGCGCGCGGCCGCATCCTCCTGTGCGGACATGACCAGGTTGACCGCCGCGGCCGTCACGTACGCGCGCGCGCCAGCGACGATCGTGCCGTCCATCCAGTTGAGCACCTGATCGTAGTCGGACACCGCCAGGGGTATTCCGAGCACCTCGGCGGTCGGCGGGACGGCTGGAAGCTGCGGTGGCGGCGGCGCGGCGATCTGCGTGAAGATAACCACCGCCAGGCGTCGCGACGAGGGACGCTCTCGCGCCAGGACGCGCAGACAACCCGCAATTTGCGCACGCGCTCGCCTGGCAGGTTCCGACCGGTATCCATAATCCGGCGCGTCGATGAGCCCTGCCAGCCTGCGACGCTACCGCGCTGAGCGTCTGCTGCGCGAGGAGTTTCGCGCTCTGCGCGCCTGCGTGCTCGCCAGCGCGCGCGGGAGCCTGCGCGCGTGCGGGGCCGAGCTCGACGAGAGCGATCTGGAGGCCTGCTACGCCCAAGCGTGGCAGGGCCTGTACGCGGCCACGCTTGGCGGCCAGCGGATCGTCAACCCTGCCGGCTGGCTCGCCACGGTCACGTTTCGCCGCGCGATCGACGAGTACCGCTCACGCGCACGCACCGGTCTGCGCGATCGCACGTCGCAGCTCGCGCCAGACGCGCGCGAGGGCGCCGTAGGCGCCGGCGACGCTGCCGGCAGTGGGCCGCAGTGCGACATCGCATCGCAGCTTGACCAGCGCAGGAAGCTGCGCGACCTGTTCGAGGCACTGCGCCTGCAGCTCAGCGTTCGCGAGCAGCAAGCCGCGACCCTCTGCTACCTGCAGGGGCTCTCGCGCTCGCAGGCGGCGCGAACCATGGGCGTGAGCGAGGCGCGCATGCGCAAGCTCATGGAGGGGACGGGGTCGGGCCGCCCCGGCGTCGCAGCGAAGGTAACGGCGCTGCTGGACACGATCGGCGAGGGCGAGTGGTGCGCCGCGCAGGGCTCGCTCATGCGGGGCCTCGCGTACGGCATTCTCGACCCCGCCGGCGAGCGTCATCGGTTGGCGCTGATTCACACCAGCGCGTGCCCTGCGTGTCGCGCCTACGTCGCTTCACTGCGGGGGCTGGCGGCGCTCCTGCCGCCGGCGCCATCGCTGCTTCCGCTGCTGCTCGCCGGCGGCGCGGGCGCGAAGGCGACCGGACTTGGCGCCGGACTCGCCCGAGGAGCGGCCTGGGGACCCGGCATGGAAGCCGCGAGCGGCGGGGGCGCCACGAGCGCGGCCCCGCACGGCACCGGTGCGGGTGGAGCGCTGTTCGGCCCCGGCGCGATGAGTCCCGCTGCCGCGGGCGCGGGCGCCGCGGGCGCGGGCGCCGCGGGTGGAGGCTGGTTGCTTGCGGGCGGCGGCGTGAGCGCCAAGCTCGCGGCCGGCTGTCTGCTCGCGCTCGGCGTGGGTGCGGGCTGCGCGGTGCTCGGCACGAGCCACGGAGCGGCGTGGAGCTCCTCGCGCGCGCATGCGCGAGCGCGCGCCGAGAGAGCCTCACGTGGCTCGGCCTCAGCCGCCGCGCCCGCAGCTGAGCTCAGGCGCCGTGCCAGCCCGGCTCCGGGCGCGGCCGGGTCCGCGCCGGCAATCACGACGCCCGTGCGCTCGCCGGCCGCGAGCAGCCGCGCAAGCCGCGAGTTCGGGCCGGAGCAGGTCGGGGCACCATCTGGCGGCCGACCGGCCCGACCGTCACACTCGCCGGCGGCGCCCACGGCGGTCGCGGCCAGCAGTGCCAGCGGGAGCGCCGAGTTCGCCCCCGGAGCGTCGCCCTCGACGTCGGCCGCCGCGGCGGCGCGAGGGAGCACGGTGACGCGGTCATCGGGCGCCAGCTCGGCGGCGCAGCGCGAGTTCTCGCCCGGCTAGCCGAGCCGCTCAGCGCGATTGGCGCGCCCAGTCTGATCTCGGTCCGCTCGGGGCTGCGGGTCCCCCGGCAAGCCGCGGCCGACCGCATGCCGAGGCCGCTCAGCGGCGAGGAAACACCTTGGCGAGGCGGGCGAGCGCGAGCGGATTGCCGCGCGGGCGCAGCCTGCCGGTGGCGACGGCGCGCAGCGGATCAAGGCGTTCGCCGACGATGTCGGCCCAGTCCTGGTAGGCGAGCCGCAGGCGCAGGTCGGGATTTGGCGCATTGCCCTGCGAGACCGCGCTCGAGCCGTTTTCGACCGTCAGGTGCCACGTGGGGATGTCCGGATCGGTGAACTCCCACTGGAACGTGATCGGCTTGGCGAGGCCGTGATCCGGGTTGATCTGGCGGCGAAGCGTGTCGAACATCAACGCGACCGTGTCCGGGTCGCGCGCGGTCGGGCCCTGGCGAACGCCGATCACGCCCGCCTTGGCGAGCGCGCGCCCGCGCTGTGAGAGCTCGAGTGGCGACAGCCCCGGCGGCAGCAGCGGCGGTCCCGGCAGCGACTCGATCGGCATGCCGGCCGAGCGCAGCTTGGTCGTCATCGAGGTCAGCCCCTCGACGCCGACGGTGTCGAAAGTGGCGTTGAACACGGTGATGTAGCGCTCATCCCATCCCGGCGGCATCAGCACCTGGGAGGTGAAGCGCGTAACTTCGCGCAGCACGCGGGCGACCGCCTTGGGCACGCCGACGGGGTCTTCGCGCTTCAGGTCTGACAGCAGCTTCACGCCGAAGCCGATGTGTCGCTGCTCATCGGCCGCGATGTTATCCATGCCCTGGCGGAAGGCGGGCAGCTGCTCGCGTTCCTCGAGATAGCTGCAGATGAAGTGCTGGCCAGGCTGCGCCAGCGCGGCCTCGATGACGATGTGGTACAGCGCCACCGCGGCGGCGAGGTTGCAACGCGACGGGTCGGCACGGAGCTCATCGGCCATGCGATCGAGGCGGCCGAAGATGCGACGGAATCCAGGCGTGAGCTGCGGCTTGACCGCCAGTAGGCCGCTTGACAGGGAGCCGTCGCCGATTCCACACACCTCCTGCATGAAGCGCTTGAAGAAGACCGCGTGTCGCGCCTCGTCGACCTGCTGCGTGGTGAGGAAGTACTTCTGCTCCTCGAGTGGCGCCGCGTCGATGTACGGCGAGAGGTTGTCTGCGACGGCGTCCTCGCCCCAGAAGAACAGGCAGTAGTTCCACAGCGCCGCCTGGCGCTCGAACTCGGTGAAGTCCTCGCGCCACTGGCGTGCGTCCTCGCTGAAGTCGAGCTCGGTGGCGCGCCAGTTTCCGCGCTCCCAGCGAGCGTAGAGGTCGGCGTATGTGATGGCGTCGGTTGGCAGGCTGCTGCCAGCGCTCGAATCGGCGGAGGCGGGTGGCGTGGTGGCGGTGGCCATGGTGCTGCTCCTATCCCCGGGCGGGTTGCCCGTGTTGCGCTCGTTGCCCCATTCACGACCGGGCGCTCGCCGGGGCGGGGCGCGCGCTCGGCAGTGTGACGGCTGCCCTAGCGAACAGATAACAAACATTATCGTAATAGCAGTCGCTCTGTCAAGTACGATGACGGGATGCCGATCGCGCACACCGACGGGACCGCGCCCGCGCCCGGCGTCCGCATGACGCGCGAGCAGAGCAAGGCCAACACCCGCGAGCGCCTGCTCGACGCGGCGCGCAGGGTATTCGCCAGCAGCGGCTTCCACGGCGCGTCGGTGGAGGAGATCGCATCCGCGGCCGGCTTCTCGACCGGTGCGCTGTATTCCAACTTCGATGGCAAGGAGGATCTGTTCCTGGCCCTGATGGAGCGCGAGATCGAGGAGCACGCGCGCGAGATCGGCGAAGCGGTTGCGCGGCGGACGTCGGTCGCCGAGCGCGCCGCGGGGGGCGCACGGGTGTGGATGACCATGATCGAGCGCGAGCCCGAGCTGCTGCTGCTGTTCATGGAGTTTTGGGCCTACGGCGTGCGCGACCCGCACGTGCGGCCAAAGGTCGCCGCGCGCTTCGCACAGATGCGCAACCTGCTCACCACGTTGATCGCCGACAGCGCGCACGAGTTCGACCTCGAGCTGCAGATCCCGGCCGAGCAACTGGCGGTGGCGATCGATGCGCTCGCCGACGGCATCGCGCGCCAGAAGCTCGCCGATCCCGCTGCCGTGCCGGACGACCTGATGGGCAGGGTGCTGTCGCTGCTGCTCGGCGCCGCTAGCCGTCCGGCAGGCACAGGCACGCGTAGTGGACCGTGAACAGGCGCCGCGCCAGGCGCGAGGATGCGTGATGAAGCCCGTTGCGCAACGCCCACTTCGCCGCGGCCGACGCTCGCCCGCGTGGGCCGGCGGCGAAGAACAGGTGCACCTCGAGGGGCAGCGGATCCTCGAGCTCGCAGGCCACCGCCAGCCGCGCGCGTGAGGCGATCTCGCGTACCGCGCCGCGATCCAGCCGCTGCAGGTGCCCGATCTCGGCCGCCCGCGCGCGCCTGCTGGCCCGTCGCGCCGACCAGTTCGCCTCCAGCGGAACCTCGAGCACGACCGCGCGGCACGCGCGCGCGACCTCCTTCAGCAACGCAACCGGGTCGGGCACGTGCTCGAGCACGTGCGACAGGATGCCCAGGTCATACGCGCCGCCGCAGGCGGCCAGATGCGCGCCGTCATACAGCAGCACGGCGTCGATCTGCGGACGCGAGCGAGCGATCGCGACGGCCGCCTGGCTGATCTCCGCGCCGTGCAGGCGCCCGCCGAAGCGGCGCGCGCGCAGCTCGCACAGCAGCGCGCCGTCGCCGCACCCCACCTCGAGCGTGCTGGTGGGGCGGATGCCAGCGCGCGCGCACAGCGCGACCACGTGGTTGGCCTTGCCGATCGCCCCCAGCGCGCGCCAGCGCGCATGGGCCGCGGACGCGGCTGGGTCCTCCGAGTAGGCGCGCTCGTAGAAGCCCGCTAGCTGGGCGGTGTCCGGCACAGCGACGATTATTGTGACCTCGATGGCCAGCAGGCTCACGACGTCGCTGCGCGAGGCGCCGGCGACGGTGCCGGGGCTTGCCGTCATGGCGCTGTTCCTGCTCTGGGCCACCGACCAGGCGGGGTTCCCGCTCACGCACTGGGCGCCCGGCGCCCTGATCGTGCTCGCACTGCTCGCGTTGGCGCTCGTCACGATCGGGATCCGCGTAAGCGAGATCCCGGTGGCGGTGAGGATCGCGCTCGCCTGCCTGGCTGCGTACACGGCGCTCAGCTTCCTCTCGATCCTGTGGGCCGGCGTGCCCGGCGATGCCTGGGAAGGGGCCAACCGCACGCTGCTGTACCTGCTCGTGTTCGCGCTGTTTGCCTGCTGGCGCCAGAACGGGCGCGCGGCCGCGCTGCTCCTGAGCGTGTGGGCGCTGGCGATGACTGTGCTGGCCGCGTTCGTGGCGCTGCACGTGGCAACCGCCTCGAGCGGCGCCCTGCAGCGCCTGCTCCCGTTCGGGCGCCTGGTGTACCCCACGGGCTATGTGAACGCGAACGCGGCGCTGTGGCTGATCGCGTTCTGGCCCGCCGTGCTGCTCGCGCGCAGCGCGCGGCTCCCATGGGGGCTGCGCGGCGCGCTGGCCGGCGGCGCGGTGCTGCTGGCGGAGGTCGGGTTGCTGGGGCAGAGCCGGGGGTCGCTGTATGCGACGCCGATCATGCTGGTGCTCGTGTTCGCGCTGGTGCCGCGGCGCGCGCGCACGTTCGCGCTGCTAGTGCCGGTCGCGGCTGGGATCGGCGCCGCGGCGCCGGCCGTGCTGCGCGTGAGCGATCACCTCCAGCACGGCGAGGTCGTGGCGGCCACGCTCCATGCCGCGGTGGGCACGATGTTCATCGCCGCCGCGGCGGTCGGCCTGGCGGTCGCGCTCGCCGCCGCCGTGGAGCAGCGCCGGCTGCTTTCCGAGCCCGCGATGGGGCGCCTGCGCACGGCGGTGGGGATCTGCGCGCTGCTCACGCTGATCGGCCTGCTCGGCGGTGGCTGGGCCGCGGCTGGCGACCCGCTCGCACGCCTGCGGCACGGCTGGGACACGTTCAAGAGCGTGAAGGGCTACGCGGCGAACGGCTCCGGCAACCGGCTCACGAGCGGCCTCGGCAGCAATCGCTACGACTTCTATCGGGTGGCGTTGGATGAGTTCGTCGCGCACCCGGTCGCCGGCATCGGCGCCGACAACTTCCAGCAGCAGTACCTGCGCCACGGCCGCAGCAATGAGACCCCCCATTACCCCCACAGCGTGGAGTTGCGCACCCTCACCCAGACCGGGCTCGTGGGCTGCGCGCTGGCGCTGGCCGGCCTCGCCGCTGCGCTCGCGGCCGGGTGGCGCGCGTCCCGCGCCTGGCGCGCTCACGACCCGCTGGCGCGCGACGTCGCCGTGGCGGCGCTGGGCGGGTTCGCCTACTGGCTGCTGCACGGCTCCTTCGACTGGTTCTGGGAGTTCGCCGGACTGGGAGCGCCGGCGTTCGCGCTGCTCGGCCTGACCTGTGCGCTGGCGCCCGCGGCGACCACGCTGGATGCGAGCTCCGGACCGCGTTTGCCCGCCGGCGCGCGTGCCGGACCGCCTTTGCGCGCCGGCGCGCGGGCGCGGCGAGGGGGCCGGGCGCGGCGAGGGGGCCCGGCGATCGGGCGCTGGGTGGGCGTCGTCGGGGGCGTGCTCGCCATCGCGCTCGTGGCCGCGTCGCTGATCGCGCCATGGCTGAGTCAGCTCGAGATCGAGAGCGCGGCCAGAATCTGGCCGCGCGCCCCGCGCGTCGCCTACTCCCGCTTGCAGGACGCGGCGGCACTGAATCCCCTCAGCGACGCGGCCGACCTCCTGGCGGGCAGCATCGCCGTGCGCTTCGGCGACCTCGCGCTGGCCGATCGGCGCTTCTCGCAGGCGCTCGCGCGCTCGCCGGATGACGCCTATGCGACGCTCGAGCGCGGCGCCATCGCATCCAGCCGCGGCCGGCAGGACGCTGCGCTGCGGCTGTTGGCGCGTGCGGCGCAGCTACAGCCACGCGACCCGGTTAGCAGGCGGGCGCTCGCGCTTGCGCGGGCCGGGCGTCGGGTCAGCGTCGCCGAGCTGAACCGTTCAATCCTCGCGCAGGCGCAGCAGTTTCGCTAAATCCATCATTCCGGCCCTCTGCCGGGCGGCACTTAAGACTCGACATCGGCGCTCGCATTCGCTAGCCTTCGCAGGGCTCGTGCCGCCTCCTCGGTGCTCCTCGCCGGGGCAGGCCGGCAGGGGGGCCGGGGCGATGCCGGGCACTAGGCACGGAGGTCGACGCGGCTGGGGTTCATAGCTTTTAGCCGGGGGGGCAATGCAGGGAAGCATGAAAACTGATCGCATCACGATCCGAACCGCAGCGCTCGCGCTGGTTGCGGCACTGGCCGTTTCAGCAGCCGCGCCGCTCGTCGCGCACGCCGGCCCGCTGCTGAGCGGCTACGGCGGTCCAGGGCAGGGAAACCAGGCGATCCTGGGCTCGACGCTGCTGGGCGGACCCGGCGGCGGGGCGTCCGGCGGCGGCGGGGCAGGCGGCAGCCAGGAAGCGGCGCCCACCGGCGCGGCCGGCCTCGCCACGGCGGGCAGCAGCCACGCGAGTGCGCCCGCACGTGCAGCTTCGGGCGCCCACCCAGCGGCACGGCCCGCTCATGCGCGCCTGGTGGGGCTTGCCTCCGGCTCATACCCGGCATTCGAACGGACCGCCTCGACCAGCAGGTTCGGCCTGTCGGGCGCGGACATCTCCTATGTCGTGCTCGCGGCTGCCGCCCTGGCGTTCGCGGGCGTGCTGATGAGGCGCATGGTGCGCCCGAGAACGGCGAAAGGCCACTGACGGTCGGGCCATGCGACAGGCACGGATAGCCAGCACGGCGTCACTCGCGATCCGAGTGAGCGGAACCGACTAGGAGGGCTAGCGGATGGCCCCTACGAACATCACGCAGCAGACCTCGACCGCGCTTGCGCTGCAGGGCGAACTGGCGCGCGCAGCGCCAGCCCCCAGGCCGCTCGCGCGCAGGTCTCTGGTCGGCCGCCTGCAATGGGCGCTGGAGGGCCCCGGCTGGAGCGTGCTGCGCCCGGCGCTGGATTTCGTGCTCATGTGCGTCGCGCTGACGGTGGCGATGGGCGGCTTTCAGGCCGCGGTTGATCCGGACCCGCATCGCGCGCCGCTGCTGGCGATGCCTCTGCTCGTGATGATTCTGTTCTATCTCCGCGGCCTCTACCGCACGCGCCTGCGCGCGCTCGTGCTCGATGGACTGGTGCCCGTCTTGAGCGCGGTCTCGGTGGCGGCGATGGCGGTCGCGATGATCGGCATCTACGCCAACGGGGCGATCCCGGACCACTTCGTGCGTACCTGGCTGCTCGCCGTGCTCGTCGTGGGCGGCGGCCGCGCGCTGCTGTCGTTGCTGCAGCGCTGGGCGCGCGCGCGGCGCCTCGTCGGCAAGCCGGTCCTGATCATGGGCGCCGGCGTGGTTGGGGCGCAGGTCGCGCGTCGGCTGGAGAGCCACCCCGAGTACGGCCTGGTGCCGGTCGGCTTCCTCGACGAGGACCCGCGCTCGGTCGCCGAGGTGGGCGGGCGCGACGTGCCCGTGCTGGGAACCGTGGAGGACCTGGACGACGCCGTGAGCAGCACCGGCGTGCGCAACCTGATCGTTGCCTTCTCCTCGGTCGCCGACGCGCGTGTCAGCCGTCTCATCCAGCGCTGCCAGGAACTCGGCATCGAGGTGTCGGTGGTGCCGCGCATGTTCGACACGATCAACAATCGCGTCGGCTACGAGACGGTCGGGGGCTTGCCGCTGATGTCGTTCACGAGCGTCAATCCGCGCGGCCTGCAGTTCGCGATCAAGCACGGCCTCGATCGCGTGCTCGCGCTGGCGTTCCTGGTGGTGCTCTCGCCCCTGATCATCGGCGCGGCGTTGGCCGTACGCCTGACCTCGCGCGGCCCGGTGCTGTTCCGCCAGCGTCGCGTGGGCCGCGACGGCAAGGCCTTCGACCTCTTCAAGTTCCGCTCAATGGGCGTTCCGCCCGGCGGCGAGCTCCAGGAGGACGAGGACGAGGATGGCAGCCCGCTGCGGTTCCTGCTGGGCGGAGACACCGCTCCCGGCGGAGTCGAGGGCGACGATCGCCGCACCGCCGTGGGCCGTTTTCTGCGGCGCACCTCGCTGGATGAGCTGCCACAGCTGCTCAACGTGCTCAAAGGCGAGATGAGCCTCATCGGTCCCCGGCCCGAGCGTCCCGAGTTCGTGGAGCTGTTCATGCACGACATCGTCCGCTACGGCGACCGGCACCGCGTGAAGTCCGGCATCACCGGCTGGGCGCAGGTGCACGGGCTGCGCGGGCAGACCTCGCTTGCCGAACGGGTGGAGTGGGACAACTACTACATCGCCCACTGGTCGCTCGGCCTGGACGCCAAGATCCTCGCGCTCACGCTGGCCGCGCTGTTCCACAGCACCGAGTAGGGGAAAGCACCGCCGTGGTCGGAGGGCAGCTGGCCCGCCGACCGGATCGGCCAGACGCCTTACTCAGATGCCCGCCAGGGCCGCCCCGGCGAGACCGGCCCAGTACTGATACACGCGCACCTGGATCGCGCGCGTGCCGAGCACCCGCGGCAGGGGGATCGTGTAGCGGTTGAAGCGGTTGAGGATGAACAGCGCCCGGTAGCGGAGCACGCCGCCGACGAATGCTTCCAACTCCATGTAGTCGCCGACTGGTCCGGAACCGGCGGCGACGATCTTCGCGCCGCGGCGGAGTAGCGCGAGCGTGACGCGGTGAGGCCTCGCGTAGGGCCGCAGCAGAGCCTGCGAGAGGGCCGCGAAGGCCGGCTTGCGGCGACCGGAGGCAGCGATCAAGCCGAAGTTCTCATGCGCGGTGTCCTGCAGGTGGTAGACCACCGCGGCGGCAACCCAGGGAGTCCCGGACAGCGAGCGGATCGCGTCGGCCAGGTTCTGCGCCTGGATTCTCGCCGTCACGCAGGCCTGTTCTTCCTGTATGCGCTGCGCGGGGAAGCAGCTGCTCCAGCCGAACTCGTCAAGCCACAGTGGCCGGCTGTCCCCGTTGGCTAGCTGCACTTCATGGATCGCGCGAACGGATGCGAGCGTGAGGCTGTAGAAGTGCACCGACAGCCCGTCGTAGTAGCCCTTGATGCCTCGCGCGTAGAGCGCGCGCAGGAACAACCCGTTGGAGCCCACGAGCGAGCCGGCGAGCACGCGCACGCTGGGATCTGCCTGCTTGATCGAGGTGTACGCGGCCTTGAGGATGGCCGCGTAGCGCTGCGCCTTGTTGGGACCGGCGAAGTACACCTGGTTGCTCTGATCGGGCTCGTTCCAGATCTCGATCCCGGCCAGCTTGGCGCCGTAGCGGTGGGCGAGGTAGGCGACGGCGGCCGCGTAGGAGGCGGGGTCCGTGGGGGGCCAGGCGTTGGCCGGGGTGGATTTTCGCGGCACGCAGTTGCGCAGCAGCGACGCGGGCGCCGAGGACGCCCAGCACGGGGTGCTGTCGACCGTGAAGATCACGCGGATGCCAGCCGCCGCGGCGGCGCCGACGAGGCGGTCGGTGAAGGCCAGCGCCGCGGCATCGACGTCGTTCGGCCGCACGGGCTCGAGCGTCGACCACCGCAGTTCGGCGCGCACCACCTTGGCGTGCAGCTTGCGCGCGGCGGCGATCTGGCGATCGGCGACCGCCGGGCTGACGCCGCTGTACAGGCCGATCACGTTGACGCCGCCAAGCGGCCCGGTGGCGGGCCGCTGCGAGCTGGTTGCGCCGTGTGCCCGGCACGGCGCCGCCGCGCACACCGCGAGCGCGAGCGCGACGGTCATGCCGGCGCGCCAGGAGGCCGGCATGCGGAGGCGTCCTGCCATGGTCACACCATATTCACCCGCCGTGCGGCGTGCGCAGGGTGCCTCGCAGTAGCCTGTGCCACATGTCGCCAACCTGGCTCTGGACGCAGATCGCGATCGTCGTGTTCGTGCTCATCGGCATGGTCATCGCCATCACCAAGCTCGCGTAAGGCGAGCTTTGGCGTCGGCTATGATCGGCGCGTGTTCAGATCTATCGTGGTGGGGACCGATGGCTCGGACACGGCGACGCAGGCTGTCAGTCAGGCAGTCGATCTAGCCAGCGCGGTGGGGGCCAAGCTCGAGCTGGTGAGCGCGTATGAGCCGGTGCCCGAGCAGCGCCTCGCCGAGGAACGGCGCAATGCGCCTGAGGACCTGCAGTGGGCGATCGGCCCGCGCGAGGACGTCGACGCGAAGCTCGAGGCCGCCGCTGCGATCGCCCGCGAGGCGGGGGTGAGCGTCGAGCTGTGCCCCCGTCAGGGCGACCCCGCCGACGCGATCCTGGACGTCGCCGAGGAGCGCGACGCGGACCTGATCGTGGTCGGCAACAAGGGCATGACCGGCGCCAAGCGCTTCCTGCTCGGATCGGTGCCGAACAAGGTCTCCCACCACGCCCCCTGCTCCGTGCTGATCATCCGCACGACCTGAGCTGGGCTCGCGAGCTCAGCCCACCTTGAGCGCGGGGGCCTCCGCCGCCGAGCCATCGGCTGCGTAGTAGGGCGATCCGGTCAGGCGTGTGCCGATCACTACGATCCCCACCGCGTTGACGTCGAGGCGGTCGAGCGTCTCGCGCAAATCGATCGCGTCGGAGGTGCGCAGGCGGTCCAGGCGCGAGACGACGAGCACCTCGTCGCAGAACTGGGCCAGCATCTGTGCGTCGGCGACGCCCAGTATGGGGGGCGAGTCGATCAGCACGTACGTGTAGGAGCTGTGGCGCAGCGCCTCGATCAGGGACGGCAGGGCCGGCGTGTGCAGCAGCTCCGAGGCGTCGCCGCCGTGGCGGCCGGCCGGAAGCACGTCGAGCTCGCCGCGACCCGACCAGATCTCCCCGCCGGCTGGCATGATCAGCTTGGCGACCTCGTCGAAGTGCATCGCCCGTCCCTCTGGGTTGAGCGTGAGCAGTTCGCGCATGCCCGGGCGGCCGCTGACTTTGAACGCGTCGTCGAGCTTTGGCCAGCGCAGGTCGCCGGAGATCACCAGCGTCTTGTGGCCGGCCTGGGCGAGCACGCGGCCGAGGCGCATGGTCACGGTCGTCTTGCCCTCCCCGTGCGTGGCGCTGGTCACGAGCATCACATGGGGATGCCCCGCCGGTGGCAGCGCCAGGCGCAGCGCCGCCGACAGCGTCTGGTAGGTCTCGTACTCGGCTCGCGCATACCGCGCGTCGACGCGCCGGCGCAGGTACGGGATGCCGCTGAGCACGGGCAGTCCGAGCAGGTGACTGATCTCGCGCTGGCTGGTCACCCGCGGCGTGAGCTGCTCGCGGCCAAGCGCCACCAGCACTGCCAGGAAGATCGAAGCGAACAGCGCGATCACGCCGTTGCGAAGCGGACGCGGCGAGCTCGGCGACGAGGGCACGTCGGGACGCTGGATGAGCTGCAGCTCGGAGCCCGCGCGGGCGCTGGCCGCTTCAAGTTCAGCTGCCCGTGCCTGGAGCGTGCTCAGTTGCGCCGCGACGGACGGTTCGGACGCAGAGCGAGCGCGCACCGATGCGATCTGGTCGTTGATCAGCGACAGCGCGGTGGAGGTCTGCGCTCGCTGCGAGGATGCGTGCTGGCTGAGAAACGCGCGCGCCACAGCGTACGCGAGCGTGGCCGCGTCGGAGGCGCTGCGGTCGGAGACCTTGATGTTGATGATGTTCGCGTTTTCGGCGACCTCGGCGGTCACGCGCTTGGCCAGTGAGGCCCGCGTTTCACCGCGCACCGCGCCGGCGGCTTCGCTCAGCACCGCGGCGGTGGTGGCGAGAGTGGCCGTGGTCGCGAGGTTGCGCTGAACCGTCTGCGTTTCGTTCGAGCTGACGAGCCCCGATGCGTTGTCCACGACGATGCTGGCGGTTGCTTCGTACGTCTTGGGCAGCGTCACCGAGAAGGCCAGAACCCCGGCCGTGATCACGACCACCATCGTTACGATCAGCCAGCGGCTCCGTCGCAGTGCCTCCAGGTAGCGCCCGACCTCGATCGGGTCCTCACCCAGCGATCCGCCGCCACCTTGCCGCCGGCCATTAGCATCAGTGCTCATTTGGTCCCGTGGGTTAGGCGTGAACGAGTGGGAGGGCATGATTATAGACCTGCTTGATTGATCGGCCGCCGGTTCTGGCACGAAAGCCGCGGGCGCGATCTTGCGTCCGCCTGCGAGCTCGGGCGCGGGCCATGTCGCCCGCCGGCCGGCGTGAAGCTACACTCACCGTCGCTGTCGGAGCCCGTCAGCGCGTGCGCGCGGTTGGGGCTCGCGGCTGGACGATCGTTCGAGCGCCGAACGGATGGCGCGAGCGCCCGCCGTTTGGCCGTGCCAGCCCGAGCGCGACCCAGACCCCCTCAGATCGTTGCGGCGCGCGGCGGGCCGCGCCCGCCCAGATCAACGCGGCGACTACCCACAGATGCCGCCAGTGCAGCGTGTCGACCACCGTGCTGTTGAAGATCAGCCCGCACCACGCGCCCAGCAGGGCGGCCGAGCCGATCCCGTGCGTATCCCTGCCCAGCACCACGTTGCGCAGCGCGAGCACGAGCGTGGCCACCAGCAGCGCCACCCACAGCAGCAGCCCGAGGAAGCCCTGCTCGGCGAACACGCGCACGAAGGTCGAGTGGCTGGCGATGTGGGAGTAGTGCAGGAACTGCCCGGGCCCGACGCCGACGGGGTGCGTCCAGCCTAGGTTCCAGCCATAGGTCTGCGCTGCGAACCGCTGGGTGTCGTAGGACTGCAGGTGAGCGCGCTCTTCCAGGAAGTGAATCGACCCGCTGGCGCTCAGGATGACCACGGTCAAGCCGCCCACGAGCAGCAGCGCGGTCAGCGCCCGCAGCGCGCGGCGCGCGCCGGCCCGGCGCATGCTCGAAGCGGTCAGCATCACCACCAGGGCGATCACGAAGTCGGCCCAGGCGGCGCGGGAGTAAGAGAACAGGACGCCGAGCGTGAGCGCGAGCAGGCACAGCCAGATGCTGGCGGCGCGCAGCCGCAGCAGCCGCGGCGCCTTCGGCGCGATGTGCTGCTCGAGCAGGATCAACGCGATCGGGATCAGAAACGGGCCGAACACGTTGGGGTCCTTGAACAGGCCGCTGGCGCGTTCGCCGTTGTCCGCGCTGCCGTTGATGAACTGGCGGCCGGGGATCGGGACGTGCAGCGCCAACGAGGCGAGCACGGCCGAGGCAACTGCGATCACGAGCCAGGTCACGACCACCAGGCGCGCGCGCGAGGAGGAATTGACGAAGGCGGTCAGCCACAGGGCGAAGACCGCGAGATAGACCGTGATGAACAGGAAGCGCAGCGCGACGGAAACCGATACGACGTCGATCATCGAGGCCAGGTTGACGACCAGCAGCACCGCGACCATCCAGCGCAGCAGCACGGGAACGCGGCCCAGGCGGAAGCGCCCGGTCACGGCGGCCACGCACATGATCACCGCGAAGGCGATGTCGGGCGGAGCGGGCTCGAAGCGCACCACCCCCATCAGCAGCAGTGCGATCGCGATCGCCGTGTCGTAGTGCCTGACCGCAAGCAGCAGGAATCCGGTTAGGGCAAGCCCGCCGGCCAGCGCGAGCGCCAACGGCAGGCTGGTGGTGTCGAGCGCGTTCACCAGCCCGACCGCGACCAGGCCCAGCACCACGGCGCCGACGCTCGCGCGTGAGAGCCGAAGCAGCGCGCCGGGCCGGGGAACGGGCTGCCTTGCGACCAGCTCAGTCATGTCCCGGTAATGATCGACGCTCGCGCGATCGGAGTAAAGGGCGGACCGCTGCCCGCGGCGGCACGATCTCGGCGTAGGCGCTGCTCAGTCGCTCGATCATCCGCTCGCGCGGAAAGCAGCCGGAGCGCAGCAGGGCGCCGCGGGCCAGCTGCGCCGCGCGCTCGCGGTCGCTCAGCAGCTGGTGAAGCGCCCCGGCCAGCGCCCGCTCGTCGCGCGGTGGCGCCAGCAGGCCACTCTCGCCGTGCACGATCGCCTCGCCGATGCCGCCCACGTCGCTGGCGACGATCGCCAGACCCAGCGCCATGGCTTCGAGGATGACATACGGGAACGCCTCGGCCCAGGAGGGATGCACGAACACGTCCATGCCTCGCAGCGCGCGCAGCGGATCGTCCCGCGGCCCGACGAAATGCACGGCGCCGGCGACGCCGAGCGCGTGCGCCTGCTCGCGCAGCTGCTCGAGGTCTGGCCCCTCGCCCACGATCGCCAGCTGGACATTCGCATGGCGCTCGAGCACTAGCGGCGCGGCGGCGAGCAGCGTGGGAAGCCCCTTGCCGGGCCGCAGCTGCGTCAGCGTCCCGATCACCGGCCCTCGCCGCCCCAGCTCGGCCAGCCGTGGGTCGACTCCGCCGGGCGTGGGCGGCGCGATGCCGTTGTGAATCACGCGCACCCGGCTGGGCGGGCCGATCGTCCGCGCGAGCCGTGCCTCGGCCTCGCACACGCACACCACGCGCGCCGCCAGCGGCGAAAGCGCGCGCTCGATGCCCCTGTACAGCCGCCGCTCGGCGGCATGCGAGAAGAAGCCCGCGAAGGCATAGCCGTGCGGCGTGTAGACCACTGGCGTCCGCGGCGAGGCGATCCGCGCGAGGCGCGCAATCGCGCCCGCCTTGGAGCTGTGGGCGTGGATCAGCTCGGGCCGCACGTCGCGCACGATGCGCCCGAAGCGCGTGATCGCGGCCGCATCAGCGCGCGGCGCAACCGCACGGCGCAGGTCCAGCTGCACGTGGCGGACGCTCGCACGCAGCCCGCCAGGCATGGCCGGCGAGCACACGATCAGCTCGTGGCCCGCGCCCGTGAGCCCGTCGATCAGGTCCGCGATGTGGCGCCCGACGCCACCGTCGGTCGGCTGATGGCAAAGCAGCACGCGCATCGCACGAGCCCACCCTACACGCCCGCGCGTCAGGGTCAGCGCGCCCGCAGCGCGAGCAGCCGGTAGCCCGACCACGACGGACGGTAGCCGGCGCTGCCCGTGTAGGTGGCGGAGACGCGGTAGCGTGCGCCCGCGCGTAGCCGCAACAGGCTGAAGAAGCGCCCCGCGGGGTTCACGCTCAGCGCTATGCGCCGCGCCGCGATCCAGCGGCCGTGGCGCCGCACCTCGACCTTGATCACGACGCTGCCCCTGGTTGCCCTGCGGACGACGCCCGAGATCCTTGCCAGCGGCCCCCCTCCGTGCCTCGCTCGTGCGAGCCGCCGGGCCGCGCGTCCCTTCGCGTGGCGCCCGTGCTGGCGCCCGCGGGCGTGCGAGCTCGGGCCGCGCGAGCGCTTCCTGCCGCGCAAGCCTGCCGGCGCCCTGCGCGCTTTCGAGCCATGACGCGCGCCCACCAACCTGGTTTCGAGCGTCGTCCGTGTGGCCGCGGCCGCAGCTTCGGCCGCGCTCGACGGCGAGCCCTGCACGGTGCCGCTCAGCACCGCCCCGGAGGCCGGGGGGAGCGTGAGCGAGCTGACCCAGCTCCCACTCGCGTCTCGCATCGCGTTCGGGAGCGTGATCGTCTGGGTGGCCGAACCCGGCGGATTGACGAGCACCATCCCGCCGGTGAAGTCGCGCCGCAGCAGGTTGCTCCACGGGTGCCTCGCGTTGGTTGCTTCCCCGAGGTTCACGTTGAAGCCCTGCCACCAGCTGGTGGGCGTCTGTTCCTTTGCGCTGACGGCGTCGTTGCCCGTGGAGATCTCAAAGTAGCTGGCGAGGTTGTACTCCATGCCACGAGGATCCGAGGCCGATCCATCCATCACCACGCCGCGGCCGAGGCTGTGAACCTGGTCCACGAAGGCGAGCAGCGCATTCAGCGACCACCGTCCGCTCCCGCCTGTGAGGCCCGAGTCGTTCACGCCGCGCTCGAGCAGGATGTAGTTGGCCGATTCGATCTCACGGCGGATGCTCGGGTCGCTGGGGCCGGCGTCGCCGTTGGCAAACCAGAGCGCGTTGTGCACTATCTCCGCGGCCGGCAACGCGGCTCGGATTTCGGCCATGAATTGAGCCATGTACGCGCTCCACGCCGCCGGCGTGATCACGGCACCGCCGGCGCCGACGGGGGCGACATCCGTTTCGCTGGCGTCTCCCACTCGCTCTTCCATGTTGACGTCGTCCACGAACAGGCCGCGGTAGCCGTGCGCGAGGTGCCCCCGCGCCTGTTCGATCCAGTAGTGGCGGAAGGCGGGGTTCGAGATGTCGCCCGCGTACTGCGGGCAGGTTCCGTTCCCGCAGCCATAGGGGATGAACAGCTTGTTGCCCGCCGTGTCCCTGAGGATCCATTCGGGATGCTGCGAGGCGAGCGAGCTTTCGGTGTAGATCGCGTAGGCGTCGTCGTACATCCAGCCCTGCTGGTACCAGGCGGTCTTGTCGTCGAAGAACGGCGACCACACGATCATGCGCCACATGTGTGCGCGCAACCAGGCCTGGGTTTCGAGCGATGCGCTGCTCGTGAAGGAGTCGAAGGACGAGTCGGCCGAGCGCACGAAGTGCACGCTGCCAGCCACGTCGGCCGATGCGCGACCGCCGAGGCCGCAGGCAAGTGCCGTGACGGTCAGCAAGGCGATGCTGGTCGCTTGACGGAGACCTCGACGCATGCGCTCTCCCTTCGGTAGCTGGGCGATCTCGCAGGAGACCCCTGGCTTTGCGCCCCCGGCTCACACCGGGTATGCCTTTGTCGTGGGCGAGCCCGCTCGCCCGCTCCGCGATCACCTCCAACCTCGGACGCAGCGGCTCCAATGGCGAGCCCACGCGAGCGGCAGATGGACGCATGTTCGAGGCGGGCACGGCGCAGAGCACCGCGCCGGCCGGCATCGGGCGAGATCAGTGCGCGGGTCGTGCCCGCTGCTGAACGCGTCCGCGCAGCTGTTTGCTTGCCCGTCTCAGGACACGCATCGGCGGGCTCTTCAGCAACGGCTCATAGCGATCGGTCAGCTTCAGCAGCACGATCGGCAGCGGGTCCGCGGCGCCGATCATCGCCCGCGTGATCTCATACGGCGCCCAGCTGCCCGAGCCGGTCGTCACGGCCGCGATCAAGCCGCTGTCGCGCGCCGCCGCGATCGCCTCCGGGCCGTACCGCCCGAACGGGTACGCGAAGGTCTGCACCGGGGCCCCGCCGATCTGTTCGAGCGCTGCCCGGCTTTCGCTGATCTCCCGCAGGCAAGCGTCGTAGTCCAGCGTCGAGAGATCCGGATGGGTCATCGTGTGCGCGCCCAGCTCCCATCCCTCGGCAACGAGCTCGCGCAGCTGGCTGCGGGTCATCATCGCGCCGTCGCCGCCCGGACCGATCCACGGGCTCGTCCGATCGATGAAACCGATCGTCACGTACACGGTGGCCTTGATCGCGTACTCGCGCAGGATCGGCAGCGCCACCTCGTGGTTGTTGCGCATGCCGTCGTCGAAGGTCAGTGCCGCCAGGCCGGGCGGAGGCATGCCGCCGGCGCCGAGCCGTGCCAGCTCGGCCAGCGTGACGAAGCTGAAGCCGGCGGCCAGCAGCATCTCGACCTGCGCGCGAAAGCGATCGGGGGCCACGAGCAGCATGCTGAGGTCATCGCGCCTGCGCGACGGCGCCACGCCGTGATAGCCGAGCACGATCGGGCGGCGCCGGCGGATCTTCGTGAGCGTGTGGACGGCGGGCGTCATGTTGACGGTGATGCGGCGCCGCGCGGCGCCGGCGCTCGCCGGGCAATTCGCGCACGCAGCTGGTCGAGCGCCGTGCTCACCACCGAGAAGTCATCGGAGAACGCGCTTCGCTCGTAGGAGAACAGAACGGCGAAATACGCCACGATCCCGGCGGGGACGGCGGCGGCGAAGTGGTGCCGCAGCAGGAACATGAGCCCGCCCGCGACGGCGCTGGCAAGCACCGGTCCGGCGAGCAGGCGGCAAGCTTGCACCCTGCCCCGCAGCTCGCCCGTGAGGAGGATGAGCGCCCCGGCCAGCGCGTCGGAGTAGTACTCCTCCAGGCGCGAATGATCGCGCGACACCTCGCGCGTCAGGACGATGTCCTGGCCGAAGAACCCGACCACGGTCACGATGCCCACGAACGAGAGCCCGAATGAGAAGATGCCGAGCTCGGAGGCGCCGAGCTTCCGCGCCAGGACGATGCACAGCGCCGCCGTTGCGATCTTCGAGCCGATGTCGGCGGTCGCGCGGAAGCCGGCGTTAAGCAGGATGCGCGAGGAGCGGGCGCCGGCGCCCACGCGCGGGCCGGCAGGGTCGCCGCGATCGCCGGCGGCGAGCTCGCTCTCGGCTCGCGTGCGGGCGACTGGCGGTCCCGGCCGGGCGCCGGCGTTGGGAGCGGGGTCCTCTCGCGCCTGCCCGGCGCCTGCTTGGCTCATGCGCCCGGCCCCTTCGATTCGCGCTGGGACGGCGCGGACCGCGACGGCGCTGGCGCCAGGACCGTAGCCAGTGCGGGGGCAGCTCGATCATCTCCTTTGCGTCGCCCACACCGAGCCCGAAATGACGATACAGATCGGTTCGCCGAGCGAGGCCGGTGAGTGTGGCGTGTCGCTCTCATCGGATGGTTCCTCGCGTGTCTCAAGGGCCGGGGGGCGAGAGGGGCCGGCTACTCATCGCCGGGGGCCTGACGCCCTGGTCTCAGATCAGACCTGCGTCGGCACAACCGATCGCGGCAGCCACGCTCTGAGCCACACCACACCGTGCCTGGGGATGCGCGCGGCTAGCTGACGGCGCGACGTTGACCGGAACGGAGGTGTCGCGGCGTCGGTGGGCTGCAGCTAGTCTGGGGGGCCGTGAGGTCGCCGGTCTTTGAACGCGGTCCGCGAGCCCGCCCTCCCGGGGACGACCGACGATGAGCACGGGCCCGGAACGCTCGATCACCGCGCGCTACCTGGAGCGCATCGGGGTGCGCGAGACCCCGCGCGCGACCTGTCCCTTCGACCCCGGCTATGACTTGGCGACCCTCGAGGGGCACATGGAGCAGAGCGGGCATCTGATGGGCAGCGTGAAGATCTCGATGGCCTGCTGGATGGTGGCTGCTGAGAGCGTGAGTCGTCGAAAGATCCGCGCCGTTACGCGGCTTGGCATCCCGGCCGTGGCCGGTGGCGGGCCGTTCGAGGTCGCCGTGGCACAGCATGCCCTGCCAGCCTACCTGGACCTGTGCGCGGACATGGGGATCACTCGCATCGAGTGTGGGGAAGGCTTCACCGGGCTGAAGCTGCGGCCCGAGGAGGTCGTCGGCCTGGCCCGGGAGCGCGGGCTGGAGGTTGAGTTCGAGCTGGGCGAGAAGCACGCCGGACGCTTCACTGACGAGGCGACCGATGAGCTCATCGCGAACGGCAAGCGCTGGCTTCAGGCCGGCGCGGTACGCTTCGTTGTCGAGGCGCGCGAGAGCGCGGAGGATGTGGGCCTGTTCGTCGCTCCCGGTGGGTTGGATGCTCGCCAGGCCGACCGGCTGGCCGAGGCCTTCGGCCTGGAGCAATTGCTGTTCGAGGCCCCCAACAAGGCCAGCCAGTTCGCGTTGATCGACCATTTCGGCCCCAACGTTCAGCTCGGCAACGTACGCCTCGAGGAGGTGCTGCGCGTGGAGATCTACCGCCGCGGGCTTCACTCGGACGCCTTTAGGCGCAGCGGCCTCCGCCCGCGCCCGCCGGCGGGCGCCGCCGCCTGAACCATGCGCCAGGTGACGATCGGCTGTTTTGACGAACACCTGCCCTCGGTGGCGCGTGAATCCACGGTCGTGGCGATCGACGTGATCCGCGCCACCACGACTGCGATCACGGGCTGTGGCCGCCGGACATCGCGTGTATCCGGCGGGCAGCATGGAGGCAGCCGTGAGGCTCGCAGCAGACCTCGATCGACCGATACTCGCGGGCGAGCTCGGGGGCGTCCGGCCATACGGCTTTGACATGCAGAACAGCCCGTGCGAAATGCATGACATGAAGGACTGCTCGCGGCCCATGATCGTGCTTTCGACGTCGGGCACGCGCTTGATGATCGAGGGGGCCGACCGCGGCGTGTGTCATCCGGCGTGCCTGCGCAATGCAAGCGCGCAGGCCCGACATCTCGTGCGCGCCGGCGCCGACGTGGTGCTTCTCGCCGCAGACAGTCGCGGGGAGTTCCGCGAGGAGGACCGCCTTTGCGCCGCACGCATCACCCGCGTGCTGGTGGAAGCGGGTCACAGCCTCAGCGCCCGGCTCACCGCGGAGGTGCTCGAGCGCTGGGGCGACGCCCCCGACGATGCCTTCCTGCACGGGCGCAGCGCACGGTACCTGCGCGACACGGCGCAGGAGCACGACCTGGACTTCGTGCTCGAGCACATCGACGACCTCTCGTCCGTCTACGCCGTTGAAAACGGCGAGGTCCGCGAGCTGACTAGCTCCGCAGCGCGAGCTCGCTGATGGGTGGGCGGCGGCCGCCCCAGCGACCGAGCATGTGCCGGGGAAGCCAGTAGATGAGCACCCCAAGCCACAGCGCGAGGAAGGGCTGCGGATCGTCGGCCGCGAACCACGCCGCCTCGCGCACGCCCCGCAGCGAGCGCACCCAATCCCGCATCGTGAGCTCCCCGCGCCGGCGGTAGACGGCCGAAGAGGTCAGGTCCAGTGGCTCGACGATCCACCGCCGGCCCTCGGGCACGCTCGTGTTGGGCACCTGTCGACCAGTGAGGTCGAGATACATCGCGCGCAGTACGTCGGTGCCGTCGGCGCTCACGAATAGGCGGAAGCTGCCGCCGATGCGCGGATTGACATCGAGCAGCTTGTACTGGCCGTCGCGGTGGTCGAAACGGTAGCCGATATCGAGGATTCCCCGGTAGCCGATCGCCTGGATTCCCCGGTAGCCGATCGCCTTCATCAGGCGTGTAGTGATGTCATGCACCGAGCGATTGACTCCGCACACACCGAGGGTGGTGGCGCCGGTGTAGGGTGGGGATTGCCTGTTCTTCTTGCCAGTGAATCCAACCTTGCACTCGGATCGATCGTCGAAGTAGCCGTTGAACATCCACACGCTTTCCGGCGTGCCCGGGATGTATTCCTGGACCATCACGTTGGAACCCTTGGGTGACTCCATGAGCCGGTAAGCGTGAAGTAGCTGGTCGCGGTCCTTGACGATGGCGACTCGCGGCGATGCCGACGGCGTGTCGCAGGCGTGGACGCACTTGAGCACCGTCGGATAGCTCGTTCGATCGGCGAGTTGCAGCATATCGGCTTCAGAGCGAGGGAACAGCGACGCCGGTGTGGGCACGTCGTGCTTCTTGCACAGTTCATACATCTGGCGCTTGCAGGAGAGTTCTTGTGCAAGTCCGGCGCGCTGTCTGGGGAATAGAAACTCGCTCTCGAGCGCGGCCGCGTGGGTATCCACAAAGACGCTGCCAGCATCGTCGACCGGAACCAGGATCGGTCGGCCGAGCTTGCGTGCGAGCGTTTGCAGGGCATTCAGGGTCTGTTGGTCGCTTGAATCCCGTGGCAGCGATATCCAACCGCTGCTGTAACGCGAAACCCTTGGCGGTACCCAGCGCTCGCGGCAGACCCGATACACGGCCACGCCCATGCGGCCGGCGCTGCGCGCGATTGCCAGCGCGCCGTGGTTCAGGACGCCTCGGCTCAGCCCAAACACGACGATCGGCGTGCTGGCATCGAATGCGGCCGCTGGCGTTGCGCGTGGGGAATCCATCACGTGGGGAGGAGACGTGGCTTGGAAAGGGGTCTCGTGTGGGCGTGAAACTGCTCGCTTGCGGTAAGTCCGCCGCTGCGCCCGAGGCGTTTGCCGAATTGTTCACCTCGGCTAGTCGAACGACGTACGCGGTATGAATTCACCTATTAACAAACTCGTTCGCGGCTAACCCGCGAGGCGGCGCGCTCTGGCATTCAGGAGAATGTCAACACCCATTTCGATGTGACCGTATCATATTGGGACGCCGTCTATCGAGGTAAGGATCCACAGGAGTTATCTATCAGCAGCGGCAGGCGGGCGTGCCCGAGTATGTTGATGACGGAGGCCTTCCGCCCGGAAAGCGAGTGCTGGAGATCGGATGCGGCGCAGGGCAACTTCACCGTGCGGCTTGCGGAACGCAAGCTAATGATTTAACGCGCTCGACGCCAGCTCTGGAATGGTGGAGCTCGCCACGCGTCAGGCGCGCGAGGCGGGGTACGCGGACCATGTGTCAGTTTCACGGGCTGATTCGCACTCGCTTCCATTTGAGACAGGCCATTTTGACCTCGTGGTGGCCGTGGGCGTGATTGCCTGGCTGCACTCGCCGGCGCAAGCGGCGGCGGAGGTGGCAGCGTGCCGACATCGGGGGGCAGTTGGTGCTCACGGCCGATAATGGCGCGCGTCTGTCCTCGTTCACCGATCCTCGCCGAATGCCCGCCCTGACCCCCCTGCGGCGTCCGTACCACAAGCTGCGCAAGGGACCCGAGCAGGCCGTCTCGCACCTGCACTTCCCCGCCGGATCGACCGCCTCGTGTCCGATGCCGGCCTGCAGACCATCGCGCGCCGAACGATCGGCTTTGGCCCGCTGACGCTGCCGGGTCGCCCGCTCCTTGGCGAGGCGCCTGCGATTCGCCGCCTCAGCAACCGGCTGCAGGCGCTCGCCGACGCGGACGCTCCGGGGCTGCAGCGGACCGGGTGGCACTACCTGGTGCGCGCCGTCAAGCGCTCACGCTGGTGGGCGTCGTCATCGCGGCCGGTCGTTGCGCGATGGCCGCGGCGGTAGCGGCTCGCCGGCCAGGATCGCCGCGGGTGCGAGCAGGGTGAGCCATTCCTGCTGGCGACTTATCCCAGGCAGCTCCGGCTCGGCGCTGGCAAGCGCGTCGCGGATTCCCGGCGGTCGTTTGAAGTGGTCGTGCGCGTCGGAGGAGAGGTCGTGCACCAGCCCTTCACGCAGCAGCTCGATGCTGAAGCGGCGCACCGTCTGCCCGAACACGCCGGTGATCGACCCGGCCGTGATCGAGCAGAGCAGGCCAGCCTCGACTAGCCGCTGCAGGCGCGCGGGCTCCTGCTGAAACAGCGGTGAGCGCTCGGGATGGGCCAGCACGATCGACTCCTCCTGGCTGTGGATAGCCCGCAGCATCAAGTCGAAGTCACCGGCTGCCGTGGTGAGCGGGCACTCGAGCAGCAGATAGGGGCCGCTGCCAAGGCGAAGGCCGGCGAGCTCGCTGCGAGTTAGCTCTGTCAGGCGCGAGATCGCGATCTCGGCGCCGGTCTCGATCTGGAGGTCGATCCCCCGATCGCGCAGCGCATCCTGCAGCATGACTGCGCGCTGGGGAATGAGCTGCGGCCGCACGCGCCACGTGTGATCGATGTGGGGGGTGGCGACCATCATGGTCGTTCCCGAGGCGGCCGCGGCCCCCGCCATGGCAAGTGCCTCGGGCAGGTTCGCAGGCCCGTCGTCGAGACCGGGCAGCACGTGGCAGTGGATGTCGATCACGCCTGCCACCAACCTAGCTCGCAGAAGCCGGCGGCGCGAGGTGACCGTGCGGCACTTGCCTCCTGCGCACGGCCCTCGCGCGGTGTGGGCAGGCCGCCCAGGCGTGGCGCTCAGGCGGCCAGGTCGAACAGTTTGCGCGCCTCATCCGCCACGTGCCGCGCGATCGCAAGTGAGGCGCTCGCGCCGGGGGAGGGCGCATTGCGCACATGCAGCGCCCGCTCGGTGGCCGAGAAGACGAAGTCGTCGAGCAGCGTTCCATCGCGGCCGAGCGCCTGCGCCCGAACTCCCGTCGGCCCGGGCTGCACGTCCTCGGGGCGCAGCGCGGGAACGTACCGGGCGGCGGCCCGCACCAGCGCTCGGCGCGAGGCGGCGTGGTGCAGCTCGGTTGCGCCCGTGCGCCACCATCGCCGCAGCATCCGCCACGTGCCAGGCCAGGCGAGTGTGTCGAGCAGGTCGGCCCCGCGCACCGTGGCCAAGCGGTAGGCATCGCGCGCGCCGACCATCAGCGCGGTCGGTCCGATCAGTACCTCACCGTCGATGTGCCGGCTGAGGTGCACGCCCAGGAACGGGAGCGAGGGGTCCGGAACGGGGTAGATGAGCGCGTGCACCAAGTGCCGGCGGTCGGGCCGCAGACGCAGATAGGCCCCGCGGAAGGGCACGATGCGCGGATCGGCGCCGGCCCCGCTGGCGATCGCCAGGCGATCGGCCCAGGCACCGGCGCAGAAGATCGCGTGCCCGGCCTCGACCGTTGCGGTGGCGCACGACAAACGCAGGCCACGGGCGCATCTGTCGAGGCCACTGATCTCCCAGCCGGTCGCGATCGTGCCGCCGGCCTCCTCGATGTCGCGAGCGTAAGCGTGCGCGACCGCGGCAAAGTCCACGATTCCCGTGTCCGGCGAGTACAGGCCTTCGAGCGCGCACGCGTTGGGCTCCAGACGAGCTAGCTCGCGACCGGCGACGCGGCGCAGTCCGCGTACGCCGTTGGTGGTCCCGCGACGCTCGAGCTCGGCCAGCTGGCCGAGCTCGCGGGTCGTGGTGGCAAGGATCACCTTTCCACATCGCTCGTGCGGTATTTCGTTGCGGGTGCAGTACTCATAGAGCTCGCGCGCGCCCTGGACGCATAGGCGAGCCTTGAGCGAGCCCGGGCGGTAGTAGATGCCGGCGTGAATGACGCCCGAGCTGTGCCCGCTCTGGTGGGCTGCGAGCCGGTGCTCGCGCTCGAGTACGCACACGCTCGGCGGCTGCTTGCGCCGGGTCAGCTCGCGCGCTACCGCGAGCCCCAGAATCCCGCCGCCGACGACCGCGACGTCGCATCTCGCCGGCGCGCTCGACGGGCCGGAATGGTGTGGCGCCGCCGCCGGCACGCCCGCTATCGGGCCACTGCGCCGGGCCCGCCCGGCCTCGTGGCCGCGCCGACATCGAGCAGCCCGGCGCCGTAGAGGCCTTCATCACCGCCGCCGCCCAGCTTGCGCGCAGTCGCCCGCAGCCTGGCGGTGATCTGTGCGGGCGTCGGGTGGCGTCCCAGCACGCGGCTGGCGATGATCAGCGCAGCGGCGGCGGCGACGTGGGGAGCGGCCATCGAGGTGCCTTCGTAGCCCGAGGGGATGCCGAAGCGGCGGACCGAGGATCCGGTGAACGTGACCTGAAAGATGTCCCGGCCGGCCTGCTGTTCGGGACGGCAGTTGGGATCCCCCGCGAGGTTCGCATCGGCGCCCCCTCCGGGCGCCACGAGCGTCAGCCCCGAGCCGTCGTTGGAGTAGTCCGCTAGGCAGCCGTGTTCGGTTGTGGCGCCGACGGCGACGACGTAGCGAGCGCGCGCCGGATATGCGATCGCTGCGTGTGCCTCGTTGCCCGCGGCTCCGTCCACGAACACCCCGTGGCGCGTGGCGTAGCGCAGCGCGTCGATCAGCTCGGGGATGTCCGAGGCGGTAACACTGCTCGAGAACTCGAGGCTGAGGTTGATCACGCGAGCGCCGTGGTTGACGGCGAAGCGTACGCCTTCGGCGATCGTGGATGCTTCGCCTTCGCCGTCTGCGTCGAGCACGCGGACTGGCATGATGCGCGCGCCGTAAGCCAAGCCGGTGAGGCCGTAGCGGTTGTTGGTGGACTCGGCGATCGTGCCGGCAACAAAGGTCCCGTGACCGTTTCGGTCGTTGGGGAGGGTGTTGTGGGCGATGAAGTCATAGCCGGCGACGAACTGAAAGCGCGAGAAGTCCGGTGATCGCCTGAACGCGCCGCGGTTCGCGTATGCGACCCCAGTGTCGAGTACGGCGACCACGACTCCGCGCCCTCCCGGCGCGCCAGCGGCGGCGACGTTGGCCCATGCTTCGGGAGCGTTCACGCTGTCCAGGCCGCTGAAGTTCCACTGCAGCTGCTGCCAGCCACCCGGGACCGCTGCCGTCCCGATGTCGTTCGGAACCAGCTGGCCAGCGGCATGGGCGCGGTAGTCGGGCACCGCCCAGACCACGTTGCGCTCATGGCGCAGGCGCCACAACGCGCGCGGAACGCTTTCGCCGCTGGGCAGGCGGACAAGCCGTGTGTCCGGCGCGGGTTCGCCGGCTTGCGGCTGCCCGCCGGCCTGCGCGCTGGCCGTGCGTGCCGGCTGCGCGTGGCCGGACGCATACTTGACGACGACTTGCTGAGGCGAGTAGTCCTGTGGTTCGCTCGCGCGAGCCAGGGGGGCGGGTAGCACCGCGAGGGCAGCGCAAGCGAAAGCCGGCGCCCACCATGCCCGCACACGGGCGCGCCGGCGCACATGCGGCTGAGGCGAAGCGGTGTGGGTGCGGGGAGGCATCTGGTCTGAGCAATGATGATTGACAGCCCTGCTGGCCAGACCCACTGTCGCAGACTGCTTGGCAAATTCGATGAGCGAGCGCTTCTTCCCACGCGATGACTACTTCATGCGGCTCGCGCTTCGCGAGGCCGAGCTGGCGCCCGCGCACGAGGACGTGCCGATCGGCATCGTGATCGTTCGCGGCGGAGAGGTGGTGGCGGCCGCGCACAACGAGCGCGAGCTGCGCGGCGACCCCACGGCCCACGCCGAGATCATCGCCCTGCGCGAGGCGGCCCGTGTGATCGGCAGCTGGCGCCTGCCGGACACGGTCACCTACGTGACCCTGGAGCCGTGCGCGATGTGCGCCGGCGCGTTGGTGCTCGCGCGTGTGGCGCGCGTGGTGTATGGCGCACCCGATCCCAAGGCGGGAGCATGCGGCAGCGTGCTCGATGTGCTCTCTGAGCCGCGCCTCAACCATCGGCCGGAGGTAGCCGGGGGCCTGCTGGCGGTCGAGTGCGGAGACCTGTTGAGCGCCTTCTTCGCTCCTAGGCGCTAGGCCAGCCCGGGTCGCCGCCGGCAAAGCCCCCACGGCGACGGCCTCAGCGAGCTGAAACACGGCCGCGCGACGAGGCCGAGCCAGCGGGAAGACGAAGATCATCTAGCCTAGACGCGACCCCGGGAGGGGTGGCAGAGCGGTTGAATGCGGCGGTCTCGAAAACCGTTTCAGGGGGTTTTCCTCTGACGAGGGTTCGAATCCCTCCCCCTCCGTTTTTTCGGCGAATTTGGCTTGTTTACAGGAGAAATGGACTGGCTGGTTGCTCGGGCTGACCCGGGGCCGGCGCGTCAACGAACGTCCACAAACGCCCTCCTGGCAGATTTCGTTCCCCCGCCGTTCCCCCCAAGGGCGTGCTCGCAAGCGCGCCGCCCTGGCCACCGGCCACCTCTCCGAGTGGGTAGTCGCCGGCCTCCCAAATGAGTCTGACCGAGCCCGGCGTCGGTAGGCGACGCACCAATGCCGCCGCTGTGCCGATGCGGTGAGCGAGCCATTCGCGGATCCGGCGAATCTGCGTGTACACCGCGCCCGCGTGCTTCGCCTGGCCAAGGCAGCGGTATGCGATGACGGCGACAAGCCCGTAATGTGTTCCTTCAACATCGAGGCGCTCGCGCTCGAGCACGTGATCACGGTCCGACCGACGTTTGCCGAGAGTCTCGAGACGCTCTTCGCGGGCGCCGCAGCGAGCATCGCGAAGGAGCTCACGCCTGACCCTGCCGGCGTGAGCAAGCCGATCAAGCTGCCCGAGGGGCGTGACTCGCGACGCCGCGTCTCGCAGGCGCGCGTTCTTTGCCGCGTGCGTAGCCGAGATCTACAGGCCGCAGCTGCCGTCAGTGCCGCCGTCGCCGAAGTCGAAGATCGCCGACGAGCTGCGCCGTAGCGAGCGCGGCGCTGCCACGACCGGCGCCTTCGGCGGAGCGGCGGCGGCGTTGAAGCCCACGCGCTCGTTCGGCGGCGACATCTGATCGCCATGCGTAGACGCAAGGGCACGCCCTGGTTTCAGGACATCCCGCGCCGCGCGCGCTTTGAGGCGGGAGTACACCCAGCGTATGAGATCAAGAGCCGCTGCAGCGGGCGCTCGACGAGCAGTCTGGTGACCTATCAGGTCGTCGTGCCGGTGCCGGAATACGAAGCGCGCAGGGTGACGATCACGCTCTACAACACGTTCACGCCCATCCTCAAGAGCGTGATCGCCGACGGCCCAGCCGAGTCGCTTCACCGCTACGGCAGCGGCACGCTGTGCCTGTGGTACCCCGACGACCCACCCGAGAAACGATGGCTTCACGAGGACGGCCTCCTACAGCTCATCCTCCATGCGCGTGTGCATCTGTTCAAGGAGGCTTGGTGGCGCGAGACCGGCGAGTGGCTGGGGGATCAGGCACCGCATGGCGCCGACTGGACGATCGTGCCCATCGCCGTAGGCGCGGTTACAGCGATCGGGACGGCCATCGCTGGCGTCGTGACGTGGTTCGTTAGCGGTGTACGGGCCGAGCGCGCACGGCTGCAGAAGCTCTACGCCGACGCCTACTCGGCGGTTGTGTCCTACCAGGAGTTTCCTTACATCATTCGACGCAGGCGGACTCCGACTCCGGGCCACGAGGAGATCGGCGGGGAGGAACGTCTACGGATCTCAGCTGCCCTCCACGCCGTTCAGGAAGCGCTCAACAACTACCGGGCGCAGATCAGTACGGAATCGA
>VAWK01000003.1:0-42646 GCA_005885515.1 Actinomycetota bacterium
CGGATCGCGTCCGTGGTCGCACTCCACCTTGCCGATCCCGGCAAGGACCGCCCAGTCGACGCCGTAGCGTTGGCCCGCCCGTTCATAGAGCTGGAGGTATCGCGGCGGAATCTCCCGCTGTGCAAGCGCTGACGCGAGGCGTGGGCTGGCGGTCGCGGTGCCCGCGCCAGCAAGCAGCGCCCCGTTCAGTCCCGCGAGCGCCGCTACGAGCATCAACAGACCGACAACCAGCGCGGCGGCGCCCCAAGCGATCGCGGCGACCCCGCGTGGCCCGGTGCGCGCGCCTGCCCCGACGGCGCCAGCCGTCACGGACATCCCCGGCGCTGCGCATCAAGGCGTCTGGCAGGCGGGTTCAGCCCAAGCGACATCACTGACGGTCACGGCCGAGCTGGCGTTTGCGGCGCATGGCGACCTCGCGCGCGTCTCGCATGACGCTGGATTCGCGCCCCGCCGACCCTCGCTCGCCGGCTTGCCGGGCCCGCATCCACCGGTCCACGGGGTCGCGAGCGCGCGAAGCGGGCAGGCGGTGTCCGCCGTCGCGCATCCGCCTCTCGAGCCCCCTCGAAGGCTCTCTGCGCCTGGCGGACCTCCCGCCGGACGGGCTTCGCCACCACGCCGCGGGCAGCATCCGCTGCTGCCGGGCGCATCTCCCGGCGCAGCGCGAGCTCGCGGTCCACCTCCATGCGGGCCACGCGCTGACGCCGCGGATCGAGTCGCTCGTACTCTTCGCGCCCATATCCCGCGAGGCCCGCGAGCGCGGCATAGTCCCGCCGCTCACTGCCGCCGGAGCTCGCGCGCGCGAAGGCCGCAAGCTGTGCTTGCGCATCGAGAAAGCGGGCGCGGCACGCGGCCTGCTCCCTGGGCTGTGCAGCCGCGCTCGGGCCGCCGTGAGCTGCCTTCAATCTCAGTTGCTCGCCCGCAAGCTCCTCCTCGACCCGTTTCGCACGGTGGTCCAGCTCGGCGATCCGGCGTCTGTCTCCCTTGGCCGTAGCGTCGGCGCGCGCTCGCTCGATCCGCGACAGTTGCGTGCGTTTCGCGGACAGCTGCTGCCGGATCTGCGGGACCAGTCCGCTTCGCGCCTGCGCCTCGCGCTGCTCGGCCTCGACGCTGCGCTGCGCCTGCTCGTCAATCGCGGCCTGGGCATGCACGCGCCCCGCGCGCGCGAGCCGTGCGCGCTTCTCCGGGCCGAGAGGGGATCTGGAAAGCCTGCTCCCGATCGCCACAGCCGCGCCCATCACCTTGCGCGGCCGCGGCAGCGCGTCGACAGCACGCCTGCCAAGCGACCGCGGCCTAGTCACGTGCTCGCCCCCGAGCGCCCCTCCGGCGACGCTGAGAGCCTGATGACGACGGCCGTAGGCACCCCACCAAAAGGCCGACATGAGCAGCCACTGCGTCCACCAGCCGAGCGCTTCCAGCGCGGCGAGGATCGCGAGCACCGCGAGCACGATGCCGAGCAAAAAGGCGAACAGAAGCTTTGCGAGCACTGCGCCAAGCAGGTGCGCAGCCCACCTGCGGAAGATCATGCGTCCGTTCTCGCCAAGCGCCGGCGCCAGCACGGCAGCTGGGGCCAGGAGCAGATACAGCAGGCTGAAGATCGCAGCGCCGAGCAGGCGCAGCGCGATGAAGCCGAACAGCAGCAGCATGCCAAGCACCCCGGCGACGATCAGCAGCAGGCCTCCTACGCGCTTCCAGGTCCCGCCGTTGGTTCGAAACTCGGCCTGCGCCGCCATTGGTCCGCGGCAACTCGTCGCCTGGCTGCTCTGACACATGACGCGCAGCAGCGAGCTTTCGTCGTTGATCGAGTTGCGCGCGGGCCCATTTGCGGGCAGCGCGAGGAAGATGGCGCCGTTGCTGCGCGCCGACCGCAGCAGCTGCGCGCTGTGTTCGAGAGCCTTGGCCTGTGCGCCGCTCGCGGCCACGCAGGACCCGAGCAAGCCGGAGCTGCGACTGCAGTGAACCTGGGCAAGCTCGCGATTCGCGATGTTCAGGCCCGCCGCGCGCAGTCGCGCGTCGAGACGCGCGGGGTTGCGACACCAGCCCACGTCGCCGAACTCCAGGTAGCACCACGGCACTTCGATCGTCGACGCGAACAGCGCGGACATGCTGTCCGCCAACGCACCTCCAGCGCCGGCGGGTGAGCCGCGCGCGCTCACGGCGAGCGTGCCGAGGCTCGCCTGGTTGGCCCATCCCCCGAGTGCGCCAACTGTGCCAGTGGGATTCAGTATCACCCACAGGCCTGCGAGCATCATCGCCCCGGCCACGAGCGCTTGGCCGAGCGCGTCGCTCACGCGGCGGCGGATCACGCCGTTGTACAGGGCCAGTACCGACGCCACCGCGAGCACGCTCGCAAGCCATGGCTCGGTGAGGTTGACCTGCATCTGGCGCAGCCCGCCGCCGAGGCCCGTCGACGGGTCGTCGAGCAGGTCGATCGTGAAGCACCACTCGAGCATCACGACCAGCGCGTGGACCGCCCACACCAGCGCCGTCCACAGCGGCGTCACGAACAGGTCCTGCACGGTGCTCAGGAGCTCGCCCTTGCTGATGCCGAGAAATCCGGTATCGATGTGAACGTCGACCCCGTAGTTGGCGGTCGGCGAGCCCGCGGCCACAAATCCGGAGGTTTCGCAGTTGCCGCGGCTCGTGCTCGAGAGTTCCTGCCCGCCGAGCGCGCCTCTGCACAGCGGGCTGCCGAGGCCGTTGCTGACGAGCGGGTCGACTTCGCCCTGGGGAGAGGCGCCGGCGTCGGTTTCTTCGTCCGCCGCGTTCACCCCTTCGGCGGCGCTGGTGAGGGGCGGCGCACTTGGGGCGCGCTGAAGGCCGGCGGCTGCCTGGCGGCCGGATCCCGCTTGCGTGCTCCCGGCAGGTCTCAAAGGTCTGCCGGTGACCCGTGCTTCGGCGGCGCGGATTGCGGCGGCCCGTTCCGGTGCGCCCCAGGTCGCGCTCGTGACCAGCAGCGCGAGCACCACCGACGGCGCCGCCAGGGCGGCCGCCCTCACGCGCGGGTCGATCCCGGCGTCGTCGAGAGAGCCTTCAGCAGCGACGGCGCTACGAGGTCGACCTGGATTGCCTCCACGCGTCCTTGGTGATCGCGCAGTAGGCAGCGGCCGGCCTCGAGCTCCAGCAGGAACTGCCGCAGGCGGCGGTCGTCGGCATCCAGGCCGAGCAGCGTCAGCGCCCGCGCCGCCTCCGCCTCGGAGCGCATTCCGAACACGAACGTCGCCCCGATCAGGTTCTCCAGGGACTCTCGCTCCCCGATCAGCGCGTCCGTGACGAGCTGGGTGCTGATGATCGGCACGGCCAACTCGGATCGACCCATGCGCTGTAGCGAGGCCAGCAGCCGACGACCGACAGGGTCCCCGAGCAACCGCCAGCCCTCGTCGAACGAGAACAGCTTCAGGCGCTCGCGCTCGGCGGCCATCAGGTGCGTCGCGAACATCGCGATCAGGCGCACGATCTGTTCGCCCACGCGCTCGGCTTGCGTGTACTCGGCCCTGCGTGTCCCGGGCTCGGGGCCTGGAAGATCGCGAATCGGCAGATACGTGACCTGGCGCTGGCCCACGACCGGCAGGCTTATCTTCGGGTCAGCGAATCCGAGCTGGGTCAGGCCCGAACGGGCGTATACGGCCAGCGTCGTGCCCACCTGCGCCTCGGTCGCGTCGCCGTCGCACAGCGCGCGCACGACCTCCATGCACGTCGGCTGAGGCGAGCGTCGCATGACGCGATCGAGCGCGCCGAGGACCGCGGTCTCCCAAGTCGGCTCCGCCCTCAGCGGCAACAAGTCGCGCAGGAACGACATCGCCGCGTCCTGCCGCAGGTGCACGGGTGCGACACGTAGGGGATCCAGCACTCCCCGCAGGGCGGGATCGGGGCGAAGGGTCACGCACTCGGTGTGCGGCGCGACCTCCTCGAGCAGGTGAAAGCGGTGGTCGCCCTTGGGATCGCAGTCGATCACCCGCGCGCCCAGCAGGAAGCCCTCGTACTTGAGCTTCTGATCGAGCGTCGTCTTGCCCGAGCCGAGCGCTCCGACGCTGAGTATCGTCGTGTTGCGATCGCTGTCCGACCCCTCGCGGAGGTTGAATCGCACCGGCTGCCTTGACGCCGACAGCGTGTGCCCCAGGTAGAAGCCGCGGCGCGAGCCCGTGACGCGAGTCGCGCTGGGCATCATCGCGGCGACCTGCTCGGGCGTGAGCGTGTCGTCGTAGCCGACCACGCGCGTGCGCTGCCCTGGAAGGTGCTGGGCGAATAGCTGGAGCTGATCTCCAAGCGGGCGATGCAGTCGGATCTCGCCATACGCCCGCCTGCACATCTCCACCCTGCGCTCGAGCTCGCTCTCCTCCGCCGCGCCGACCGCAATGGCGAGCGTGGCTCGCAACAGCGGGGGACGACTCGACGCTTGCAGATACGCGAGCAGATCACGCGCCTGTTGCGTGCGCTCGAAGCCCAGGTCGGACACGCCCTGCTCGCCATCGGCCTCTGCCCGCACGATTTGGTCTGCGTCTTGGATCCTGCGACGCGCAATCCTCAAGGCCAGCTCGTTGGGCAGGAAGCGCGCGTTCAGTGACAGATCGACGCCAAACGGAAGGCTTTCCGGCGGCGCGAACATCAGCTCCGCGCCGGCGCCCGGGAACTGAGACCGCTCCGGGAGCGCTCCGAGGACGAGCTGCGCCTGCCAGCTCGTGCCCTGCTCGGACTCGATCCTCAGCAGCCTGCCACGATGCTCCACGTAGCTGTCGGTCCAACGCAGCACGTCGCCCTCCAGCGGCGCGAGCATCGCTTCTCCGTTCCGTTCGAACACGAGCGCGCCCGGCTGGTGCAGACCATCGACGAGTGGCTCCCCCAGCCCGCGGCAGAACGCGCGGCGCACCAGCCATTGCAGCTCCACTCCGCGCGCGGGCCGCACGCGTAGGAAGTCGGCCAGGCGCGCGTGCGCCTGGTCGGCGCGCACCCGTGCCGCCTCGAGCTGGGCCACGCTCAGCACGCGAGCGTCGCGCATTGTGAGCGCCCGTCGGAACGTCCGCCACAATTGCCTTGGGTGCCGCTCGGCGATACTGGAGACGTACGCAGCGACGTCCCGTTCGGGCTCGCGCAGGCTGACCATGAGAAAAACCGCCGGCTGCGCTAGGCCCACGTCGCGCAGCCGTCGGACATGCTCGCGTACGTAGCGATTCCGGGCCTGCACGCGATCGCCGGTGCACGCGCCTCGATCGCCAGCCGCAAGCTCGCCGTCCAGCTCCCGCGCGTATTGATCGACGTCCCAGCTTCTCCCCACGCGCAGAATCTGCACATCGGCTTCGATCGCCTCGAGCGCTCCCAACAGCGCAAGAAACCGGCCCCGCTTGGCGTCCCCGGTGAGCCACTCATATGAAGAGGTCTCGACCGAGAAAGCCGCCCAGCCGTCATCGAGCCCCTCCGCGAACACGCAGTTCCCGTAAACGAACGTAATCGGCGTCCTCACCGGTCAAAGCTCCTGCTCGGCTCAGTGGGAGTAGAACGACCAACCGGCCAGCGGCTTCGGCGCCTCGCTCGCGTGGGCGACCCCAGCGTGGCCAGGCGAGCCCCCCGCGCGAGCGTCACGACCTGCCCCTGAGCGGGAGGGTGCCGACCCGCAAGCTCGCGCACGGTCAGCAAGCCGCGCTGGCGCCTCCGCCAGAGATCGGTCCAGGGCAGAGCTGCGCCACCCTCCACGCGCTCGTGCTCGACCGTCACGAGCGCAGCTCCTGGGCCGCTGTAGCGCAGCCTGCGGATGCGCGCGTCGGACCCGTCGGGTAGCAGCAGGATGTCTGGCGGCAGCCAGCGTGTACCGACGCTCGCGCGACGCTCGAGGCCGGCGAGTTGACGCGAGCAGGCGCGGTATCCGATCAGGGCGCGCGCCGCCAGGTGGAACGGTCGACCCTCGAGCCGGATCAGCGCCAGAAGGGCCGCGCCCAGGCCCGGGAGGACCAGCGCCCGCAGATACCAGGGCATGGCGCTCACGAGCATCGCGGTCGGCGGGAAAGCTCCGGCCAGCACGCTGGCTGCGACGAGCACGAGGAAGTACACGATTCCGCGTACCGGCACGCCCGCCGGGTTCAGGCGCAGGCGATCGATGCGATAGATGCGTCGCTCGAGCTCGAACACCCGCCGGTAGGAGCGGAGCTCGATCACTACGATCCGAACAGCGACGCCACGGTGTCTCGCAGGAGGCTCACGCCCGTGGGCGTGGCGAGGAGCACCGAAACGATCCCGACCGCAAACACGCCGGCGGCCTCCTTGAAGTCGCGGCGGAAGGCCAGGACGGTGGCCGCCACGGCGAATGCCAGCCCGATCAGGCTCATCGCGACGGCGCGTCCGGTGTCACCTGCCTTGGCCGCAGCCGATTCAAGCGAGGTGCCGGTTCGGCCAGACGGTGCCGGCTGCTGAGCCCCGGCCACGCGGGAGGTTCGGACAGCCGCGCGCGCCAGCTGTGGTTTCGCCGCGATCGCTGCTCCCCCAAGGAGCGCGAGTGACGCCACCGCCGCTATCAGCAGGCGCCGCCACTCGGGTGAACACGTTGCAGGCGAGGCCTGCGCCCGCATCCGCGGCTGCTTCGGCGGAGGCTTAACACGTGCTGAGCCCGCTCGGCTGTCGCGCCGGCCGGTCACGTGTTCGGTTCCATCTGCACAGCCGAGACCTCCCAGCGGCCCGCTGGGCGCGCGACGTCGACTTCGTAGTCGAGCGCGTAGCGAACTCCCCGCCCGTCCTGCGCCTGTACAAGGGCGAGAACAGCTCCTCCGCCGGCGGCCCAGTGGAGGTGCCCGACCGACAGGACGGTCAAGCCGAGCCGGGGAAGCGAGACGCGCGCGTCACCGGTGAGGTCCGCGGCGAGGTTCGATTCGGATCCCGCCAAGTAGTTGCGAAGCGCCCGTTCGACCACGGTCTGGAGCGCGACGTCGGTAACTTCGCGCAGCTGACCTCGCGTCCGTGCGGCGCCGTACGCGGGCGGCCCCACGAACGCCGGATAGCCCGCGAGCGCCAGGCTACCGTCTGCCTGCCGCTGCACGCTGACAGTCAGATACACGAGGCCGGCCGTGTCGGTCTGGGCAGCGACCGTGTAGACGTGCTCGTCTGGCTGCGGCTCGCGCGCCTGCACGACTTCGACCCATTCCACGTGCTGCTCGCCGCTCGGCGGGAGGCGCAGTCCTGCGTCCGCTTCCATCGCAGCCCCCGCGAAAGGCGCCAGCGCACGAGCGCTGGACAAGGGTTCCGAGCCGGTCCAGCTCAGGTAGCGCCGTGCGAATAGTGCGGCATACCCCTCGGCCGCCCTATCGGCGGGTTCCGGCCCGACTGGCGCGGGCGCGAGCAGCCGCGGCCGGGGCGGAGCGATCGCGAAACGGGCGCTAGCCACGATTCCGGCCGCGGCGAGCGCGCTCAACAGATAACGCGGTAGACCCCGCAGGAGCCGGATCTGCCAGAGCGGGCGCGAGCGGATGATCACCGCCCCGCGCCCTGCCTCAGTCGCAACGTCGATCATCAGCGCTCGAAGGTGAAGTCCGCGGGCCGAGACGGGGCAGATACACCAGTTGTGCGGCGGGCGGCTGCGGGCCGCGCGGGGCTCGGCGGCGGGCTCGCCGCCCGCGCCGCTTGGACCACTGAGCTCCGTGAGGCCCGCGTCGCGAGCACGGTGGGCCGGCGCACGCGACGAGCAGGAACGTCGCTCGCAGTCACGCGCTGGGCTCGCGAGCGAGCCTCGAATGCGCGCATGCTGGCGCCCGCTGAAGGCCTGCCGCGGTCGCGGCGATCCGGCCGGGTCCGTCGGCCTGGGCGCGAGGCGCGAGCGACAATCATCACGGCGGGGGTGCGAGCGGAAGCGGTCGCCGCATGCCCAATCGGGAAGACTCCGCCGGGCCGTCGCTGGGACGCGGCGAGCTGGCGGTGGCTGGCCGCCAGCACGAGCGCTGCGGCGGCTCCCGCGGCGCCGCCAAGCATCGCCGCCGCGCTCAACAGGCCTACCCCCTGCCAGGCTGCCACGCCGGTTGCCACAGCGCGGGAGCGCCGCCGTCCGGCAGCGGGAGTATCTGCGCCGAGTGCCGACTGGCTCGTCCAGCCCACTTGCGGTTGCCCCTCCAGGAGGCGAGCGAAGTCGTCCTCCGAATACACCCGAAACAGGTCGCGCGAACGGCCGCTACGCGGGCGACCGGAAGCCGGGACGGGGAGATGACGGCTCCCGGTCGCTTGCGCGCAGATGGGAGGCACCGATCCGTCGTCGCTTCTACCAACGGCCGGCGTCCCGAACAGGGACGTCCCTATGTGGTTGCGGTCGATAGGCATAGGTCGGTCCCTGCTTGCCTGTTCCGCCCCTCAGTCCCCGAACGGGACGTGTGGATCGTCGGTCGAGGCAAGCCGCTTCAGACGTGCGCGTCCACGCTGGGCGACCTTGCGGTACTTCTCCGGCGACCAGCCAAACTGCTGACAGAACGCCCGGCAGCTGGTGTTCGCGAGCTGATGCGCCAGAACCAGCCGCTGATCGGGGCTCAGCGCCCGTGCCGAGTGCGCGAGGAGCCGCAGGTCGTGTCGCACCAGCACGAGCGCCTCCGGACTGGCGCGCGGATCCGCAACCGCCGCCTCATGCCCATCGGGCCCTTCGAGCGACAGCGCGGTGGCCAGCGCGGCTTGCATCGGGCTGCGTCCTGCCAGCGCACGCCGCAGGTCACGAATCCTCGACAGGTAGCGCAACTCGAGCGTGTTGCCGAGATGGGACGCGTCCGCGAACGTCCCTCCGCGGCGTGCGTACGCCAGCAGCTCCAAGGTGGCCTGGCTGTAACAATCCTCCAGATCCTCCCTGCGCAGCAGATGACGGTAGGCGCGCAGCAGCACCTCGCGCTTGGCGTGCGCGACGCGCGCGACCTCCTCGAGCGGCTGAGGCCGAGCGGGTTGGCCCTGCGCCGCCATGTGGATTGCGCTGACACGTCGCGAGGGCGCACATCGGGTAGACACATAGGGATGTCGTCGTCAACCTCATCGTCCCCCCCCTCCCAATTTGCGCCGGGACGGCTCGCGGCGCGTGGATCGGAGCGGTGGAGTCCGCGATGAGCCTCACCGATGCCCTGCACGAGCTCGACCGCCGCCAGCAAGAACGCCCTCGGATTGGCTTCATCGCGGCTGTGATCAAGAAGTTCTCGGACGACCAAGCCGGGCAGCTGGCAGCGCTGATCTCCTATTACGCCTTCGTGTCGCTGTTTCCGCTGCTGCTCGTGTTCGTGACCGTGCTCGGCTTCGTCCTGCAAGGCGACCCGGACGAGCAGCGGCGCATCCTCAACGGCACGCTTGGACAGTTTCCGATCTTGCGCGATCAGCTCAAGCTGCACTCGCTGTCGGGGAGCGCCCTCGCCCTGGCCGTGGGCATCGCCTTTGCGCTGCTGGCGGGCGTGGGAGTCACGAACGCCGCGCAGAACGCGTTTAACCGCATCTGGAACGTGCCCTTCAAGCACCGTCCCAATTTCATCTTCATCCGTCTGCGCGGTTTGGGCATGCTCGGGATCCTCGGCGCGCAGGCGATCGTGTCGACCGTCGCCGCGGGTTTCGTCGGCTCGGCAAGCCATGCCCCGTTGGCCGTAGCGGGGGGCATCGTCGTGGCGCTGGCGTTCAACGTCGCCCTGTTCATGACCGCCTTCAAGCTGCTGCCGGCGCTGGATGTAGCGTGGCGGGACCTGTTGCCCGGGGTGATCGTGGCCACGATCGGCTGGCAGCTTTTGCAGCATCTCGGCGGCTTCTACATCGACCACGAGCTCAAGCGCACGGGACCGCTGTATGGCTTCTTCGCGTTAGTGCTCGGGCTGCTGGCGTGGCTCTATGTGGGCGCCCAGCTGACGCTCTTCGCGGCCGAGATCAACGTCGTCAAAGCGCGCCGGCTGTGGCCCCGCAGCTTTTTCTCAGACGACTTGCTGACCGCCGACAAGCGCGCGCTGACGGCCTCGGCGGAGGTCGAGGAGCGTGTGCACGACGAGGACGTCGAGGTCAGCTTCCAACGGCAGGACAAATGACGCGCACCCGCTTGGTCGTGGCCGACGGCCGCAGTCCGAGAGGCAGCCATGGCGTCCGTGCTCGCCCCATCCGCGCGGCTTGTGAGGCAGCCGTCCGCGCGCTATACTAACTACACTTTCGTAAGCTTATATGGAGCCGATACCAATGCCCCCTTCAACAAGCAACAACGGCGCACGCTCCTCGAGCGAGCCCAAGCAGCTGCTGCGGTTGATTCCGCTGGATGACACCGTGGTGTTCCCCAACATGGGCATCACGCTCACGATCGACGTGGGCGACGACGAGCGCGTGGTACTCGTGCCCCGGCACGAGAGCGAGTTCCTGGAGGTGGGCACCGTCGCCGAGGTGTCGGAGCGCATACGGTTGCCCGGCGGAGGCCACGCGGTGGCCATCTCGGGCGAGCACCGCGCGCTGATCGGCGCCGCCCAGACCGGACCGGGCGGTGAGCTGCGCGTAGAGGTAGACGAGCGTCCTGACGACGTACCGGTCGACGGACGGACGCGCCAGCTGGAGCGCGAGTACCGCGCGACGGTCGAGGAGATCCTCGAGCTGCGCGGCGACGACGGCCGCATCGCGGCCTTCCTGCGAGCGATCGCGGAGCCGGGCGCGCTGGCCGATTCGGCCGGCTATTCCCCCACCCTCTCATACGAGCAGAAGGTCGAGCTCCTGCGCACGCTCGACGTTACCGAGCGCCTGGAGCTGGCGGTAAAGCTTCAGCGCGAGAGCCTCGCCGAGCTGCAGGTGCGCAAGCGCATCCGCGAGGACGTCCAGGAGGGCGCCGAGAAGCAGCAGCGTGAGTACTTCCTGCGCAAGCAGATGGAGTCGATCCGCAAGGAGCTGGGCGACGACGAGGCCTCGGTGGTCGAGGAGTACCGCGCCAAGATCGAGGAGGCGAAGATGCCAGAGGCGGTCAACGAGCAGGCGCTCAAGGAGCTAGGCCGGCTCGAGCGCATGGGCGAGCAGACGGGCGAGTCGAGCATGATCCGCACGTACCTGGACTGGCTCATCGCTGTCCCCTGGAGCAAGCGCTCCGAGGAGCACCTGGATCCCGTTGCCGCGCGCGCGGTGCTGGACGCAGACCACGCCGGCCTCGAGGACGTCAAGGACCGTGTCACCGAGTACCTGGCCGTGCGCAAGCTGCGCGCGGACCGTGGCATCGAGGCCGACCCCAAGTCCGGGGCGATCCTGACACTGATCGGGCCGCCCGGCACGGGTAAGACCTCGATCGGCGAGTCGGTCGCGCGTGCCACCGGTCGCGAGTTCGTGCGCATGTCGCTCGGAGGCGTGCGCGACGAGGCCGAGATCCGCGGCCACCGGCGGACCTACATCGGCGCCCTGCCAGGGCGCCTGGTGAGGGCGCTGCGCGATGCCGGCACGATGAACCCGGTAATCCTGCTCGACGAGGTCGACAAGGTCGGCGCCGACTGGCGAGGCGATCCCTCCGCGGCCCTGCTGGAGGTGCTTGATCCTGCCCAGAACCACTCCTTCCGCGACCACTACCTGGACGTGGAGCTCGACCTCAGCCAGGTCATGTTCCTGGCGACGGCGAACGTGGCCGACACGATCCCCGGACCGCTGCTTGACCGGATGGAGGTGATCCGCTTCGACGGCTACACCTCCGAGGAGAAGCTCGCGATCGCAAAGGGCTACCTGTGGCCGCGCCAGCGCGACCGCAACGGCCTGCGCGAGGACGAGGTCGAGATCTCAGACGACGTGATCCGTACGATCATCGCCGAGTACACGCGGGAGGCAGGCGTGCGTAACCTCGAGCGCGAGCTCGGCACTATCTTGCGCAAGACCGCGACAAGGATCGCCGCCACTCAATCCGAGCCCGAGTCGCATGCCGCGGACGAGCCCGCGAAGGACGCGCGGGCTAGCGGCAAGCAGCCGGCTGCAGATCAGAAACCTGCCGCGGACCAGAAGAAGGCGGTCAAGGGCGCAAAGGCCAAGAAGCCAACCGGCAAGCAGGCCCGCCCAGAGGCAATCTCAACGCCGGTGAAGATCGGCCTGGACGCCGTGCGTGACGCGCTCGGCCGCCAGAAGTTCTTCCAGGAGTCCGCCGCCCGGACCGCCACGCCCGGTGTCGCGACGGGACTCGCGGTGACCGGTGCCGGTGGGGATGTGCTGTTCATCGAGGCGACCGTGATGAAGTCCGGCGGCTCGAGCGGCAACGGCCTCGTGCTCACTGGGCAACTCGGCGACGTGATGAAGGAGTCGGCGCGCATCGCTCTGTCCTACGTGCGCGGTCACGCGGATGACATGGGCATCGACGAGAGCGCGTTCGAGGGTCGCGAGTTCCACGTGCACGTGCCCGCCGGAGCGATCCCCAAGGACGGGCCAAGCGCGGGCGTCGCGATGGTCACCGCGCTCGCGTCGCTGCTGTCGGGGCGCCCGGTGAAGCACACGGTCGGGATGACCGGCGAGGTCACCCTGCAGGGGCGAGTGCTGCCGATCGGCGGTCTGAAGCAAAAGGCGCTGGCCGCGCACGCCGCGGGTCTGACCGACGTGATCCTGCCGGAGCGCAACCGCGGCGACCTGGACGAGATTCCCGAGGAGGTACGTGAGCAGATGACCTTCCACCCGGTGATGACCGTCCAGGAGGTACTCGACCGGGCGCTGGAGCCTGCTCGCGATGTCGCGCGTCTCTCGTAGGTGCGACCCGGTCCCCCGGGAGGTCCGCCAGACGGCCGACCTCCTGGAGCGCCGCTGGCAGCTGTCGATCATCTATGCCGCCCTCGCCGGAGCGCTTCGCTTCAACGAGTTCGCCGACGCGGTCGCAGGCATCTCGCCGCGCATGCTGTCCGAGCGGCTGCGCGATCTGGAGGCGGCCGGGCTGGTGAAGCGCAAGGTGATCCCCTCGAGCCCGCCGACGGTCGAGTACCGCCTGACCGAGCGCGGGCGCAGGCTGGGGCCGATCATCGAGGCGATGCGCGCCGTCGGCTAACCGAACTCCACGCCAGCCGGTCGGCTAACCGGACTCCGCGCCGACCGTGGCGCCGGCCCTCGCCCCACCCCCGAGGTGCCGGCTGGCACCCACCAGCTGTCCGCCCGGGCAGCTCTCGGCGAGCACCTCTCGCCCTGGGTTGCGTACGCCGATCGCACCGGCGAGACCGCCGCCCGCGACGAGCGCGGCTGCGATCGCCAGGCTCAGGCGGAAGCTGTGCAACGAGGCCGCTTCGGCCGCACGCGTGAGCGCATGCGCCTGCGCCGCCGGCAAGCCGCGCACGTTCGGCACGCCGAGGGGGAGGTGCTTTGCCTGCTGCGCCGCGGCGCGAGCCGCGCCGCCCAGCGCGCTGTGGGCAAGCCGCGCATTGAGCGTCGAGATGAATGATGCGGCCACGGCCGCGCCGACCGCCGTGGTGCCGAGCAGGCCGGCGACCCGCGCGACCGCATTGTTGACGCCGGACGCGATACCCGCCTCGTGCTCGGCGCCAGCGAGCACCGCGGCGGTGAGCGGCGCCACCGTCATCGACAGCCCGAGCGAGAACACGAGCAGTCCTGGCAGCACATCGGCCAGGTAGTGCACCGGCTCGCCGACGCGCTCCAGCAGCATCAGGCCGCTCGCCGCCACCAGCGGCCCGGCTCCCATGAAGAACCGCGGCCCGAAACGGTCGGCCAGTGCGCCGAAGCGCCGCGAGAGCGCGAACATGACCACCGTCGCGGGCAGCGTCGCAAGTCCAGCCTGCAGTGGGCTGTAGCGCCCCACCTGTTGCAGGAAAAGGGTCAGGAAGAAGAACAGGATCGACAGCCCCGCGTACATCGAGAACGTCTCGACGTTGCCCGCCGCGAAGTTGCGCCGGCGAAACAGCCGCATTGGCAGCATCGGATCGCGAGCGCGCGACTCAAAGAGGACGAATGCGACGAGCAGGATCGCCCCGGCCAGGAGCGGCGCGATCACGCCGACGCTGGACCAGCCCAGGCGGGGCTGCTCAATCAGGGCGAACACGGGGCCGGCCAGCCCGAGGGCGCAGAGCCCCGCCCCGAGCACGTCGATGCGGCGTCCATCGGCTTTGCGGCGCTCGCTCGGAGGGATGGCGATACGCACCAGCGCGACGCACACGACCACCAAAGGCACGTTGATGACGAAGATCCAGCGCCACGACGCGATCGCCAGCAGCTCGCCCCCCGCGAGGGGGCCCGCGACCGTCGCGATTCCCCCCCACGCGGTCCAGCTGCCGATCGCAGGGCCTCGCTCGGATTCGGGAAAGGTGTTGACGATCACGGCGAGCGCGCTGGGCGTGAGCAGCGCGCCTGCGATCCCCTGCAGCGCACGCGCCGCGATGAGCGTCTCGACCGTCGGCGCGACCGCGCACAGAAGCGAGGCCACCCCGAAGGCGCTCACGCCAAGCTCGAACACGCGCCGCTCCCCGAACACGTCTCCAAGCGAGCCTCCCACCAGGATCAGCGAGCCGAGCGTCAACAGATACGCGTTCGCGATCCACTGCTGCGCGGCCAACCCTCCGCCAAGCGCGCGCTGGATGGTGGGCAGCGCGACGTTCACCACGGTGCTGTCCAGTAGCGCTATGCCCGAGCCGAGGATGCACGCGATCAGCGTCAGCCGCTTCATCGTGGCGTCGCTGCGCGCGGCCATCGTTCCACGGTAGCCGCAGACGCCCGCCCGCGGGCTCGAGGTAACAAGCTGCGGCGCCCGCTCGGGACCCGTGCGCGGCGGGCGATCGGCGTCCAGCGCCCCGTCGACCGAGCGCGCGGCGGCGCGGCGGGGCTGTCAGGCGACCGCCCGCGCCCGAGCGCCGCTGGCGGTCATCGGCTCGGGAGCCCTCGCCTGCAGGCCTTCGACGCTCGCGCCGCGATGGGCCGATGCGCTCTGCCAAGCGGGCGTGCCCGCGGCGCTGACCGCGACGCTCGTCTCCTCGGGTCCGAGCGTGACGCGCAGCACGGCGGTGCCCGCCGCTGAAGCGGTGTCCGCCGCGCTGCGCAGCGCGCGCGTTATCTCCGCAGGCGGCACAGAGCACTCGTTCAGGAAGCGCCGGACGCCGGCCCGAGCCAGCGCGGTCGCATCCACCTCGAGTTCCTCGATGTGCACCTGCTCGTTGCGAGCCGACACGCGCGGCGACAGCACGCACGCGACCATGTCGTCCGGCACACCTTGCGCCGCTGCCCGCACCTCCGCCAGAAGCTCCTCAGCGACCGGACGGGGCCCGAGGCTGGCGAGGATCTCGCGCAGGTGCTCGCGTCCGAGCAGCTGGCCTTCGCGGCGTGCCTCGATCAGGCCGTCGCTGAACAGGCACACGGCTGTGCCGGCGGCAAGCGAGATCGTCGTCTGACGGCGCCCCGTGGGGATGCCCCAGCCGACCGGAGGCGAGGAACAGGCGGTCACCGGCTCCTGCTCGGAGAGGCCCAGCAACATCGGCGGAGGGTGACCGGCCAGCGCGTAGGTGAGGGTGCCCCGCGCCGCCTCGTACAGCCCCACGGCGACAGTGGCGTAGTGCTCGCCGGCGGGATCGGCGAGAACACGACCGGCCAGCGCAAGTGCCATGCGCGGCTCCAGCCCGGCTTGGAGGTAGGCGCGCAAGGTGTAGCGCGTGAGCGCCGCGTGCGTAATGGCCTCGTGGCCGTGCCCGGAGACGTCGCCCAGCATCATCGCGACGGTCCCGGGCTCGGGGATGAAGAGGTCGTAGAAGTCTCCGCCGGCGGCCGGGCCCTCGGCTGGGCGGTAGGCCACCGATACATGCAGACCGCCGAGCTGGCTCGGCACCTCCGGGACAAGCGCCGTCTGCATGGCAGTCACGTCGCGCAGCAGCCGGGCGCGCTGGCGCTCCAGCCGTCGCGCGCGCGCGCCGGCGAGGCTCGCGCGAATGCCAAGCCACACGGCCAGAATGAGCAGCGCGATGATGATCGGCTTGCTCCAGTCCGGGACCGGTATCGGCAGGGGTATGCGCCGGCCGATGCGTTCGAGCGGATTTCTCGAGCGATGCGTCCGTGCGCCGGTGCGCGCGGCGGCGGGGTGGACGGCCGTCGTCGGAGCAGCGCCCGCTGCTGGCCCCGTCGCAGCAGTCGTGACGAGCGCGCTGAGGAGCGCCGCGCCCGCAGCTGGAGCCGCTGTCGCATGAGCTCCACGACCACGCGCGCGTTGGGCAGACTCGCCGGCGGGCTGGGTGACAACACCCGCGATCTGGGGAACGAGCGCGACGCTGGGGGCCGGTGCGGCCGCCGCGGTGGCGGCCTGCACGCTGCCCGTGGGTAGAGCCGCGGTTGCGTTGCCGGCGCTTGTAAGTCGAGCGGCGGCACCCTTTGGAGCCGACCCCGCGTCAGCTCCGGCACTTGGGCTGCTAGCACGGGTGGCTACTCCCGACGGCACCTTGTGCTTGCCGCCCGCCGCGTTGGCGTGCTTGCCATTCCCACCTCGCTTGGGGCCGGCAGGGCCCTTGCCGGCGGCGGCGGGCTCGCGCAGCGTTTGTGCTGCCGGTTCGCCTGCCTGCGAAACTTCAGCTGCCGGCGCCGGGCCGTGCGGCGCGCGCCCCTTCGCTTGCGTTGGCCCGATGCCGGGCGAGGACAGAGCGGCGCGCGGATTGCTGTCGTGGCTACGGTGCGGATCGCCGTCGCGGCCGCGCTGTTCGCGCGCAGACAGGTTTGCCGACCGCGAGGAAAGGTGCTCGGGCCGTTGCGGGGACTCGCTGGTGCCAGCCGGCGCGCCGGCGCCGGCGGCGCTGGGGAGCCCGCGGGCGGTGGTCCGCACCGGAGGCGTGGTGGACGGATTGGATACAGGTGAGACCGGCGGGGGAGCGTGCTTTGTCGGCCCGCGCAATGCGGGTCCACGCGCGGGATCGCCGGCGGGCCCGCGAGCGTGAGCGGAAGCTGCCAGCGATGGCGGCGATGAGGCGATCCACGCCGTGCTCACGCCAACGGCCGCTGTGACCGCCAGGCTGGTAGCTGTCCTTGCGCGCAGAAATCGCAAGGCGGCCATCGTCAGCCGGCTCGCGCCCGCGCAGTTTCGATCGAGGAGGAACGGACCTTGGAGAGGCGCACGGTCGTGCCCCCCGGGTCGATGTGCAGATCGACCTCGTCCACCAGGCTCGCCATCAGGGCGAGCCCGCGGCCGCCCGCAGCGGTCTCGGCACCATCAACCTCGGGCATCACGAACGTGCCTCGATCGCGCACGGCAAACGTCAGCCGTTCGGAGTCGGCGACGATGCTCATGTGGATCATGTCCTCCTCATCGGAGGCGCCGTGCCTGATCGCGTTGGTGACCGCCTCGTTGACGGCGTACACGAATTCGTAGCGGCTGTCTTCATCGAGGCCGAAGGCCTGGGCGACGTCCTCCGCGTACTTGCGTGCGACGCCGAGCTCAGAGCGCCGGGCGAGCACGTGCAGCTCGCTGGCGGAGGCGCCCGCAGTGTTGTTGGGGGAGCGCATCGGCTAGCCCGCCGTCGCCGCTGCGGCCAGCGCGTCCTCTCGCGACGGATACACGGTGATCAGACTGTCCAGACCCGTGATCTCGAAGATCTGTATGACCTTTTCGTGCGTGCAAACGACCGACAGTGAGCCGCCGCCGGTCTCGTCCAGCTTCTCGAGCGTGGCCGCGAGGACCCCGATTGCGGTGGAGTCGATGAACGTGACGTCGGAGAGGTCGAGGATGAGCCGCCGCGCACCAGCTTTGATCGCGCGCATGATGCGTGCCTTCAGCTGCGGGCTGACCTCGTAGTCGACCTCGCCTCCGACCACCAGTATCGCGACCTCGGGACCGGCGTCCTCGAGGTGAACATCATCGCCGATGTAGAACGTCCTCATTGGTTTCCTCCTGGGCAGGCGAGGAAAATCGCTTGTGCGCATCATTCGGAGGGGACAGGGCACGCCTTTAGCCCGGCGAGACCCGATAGACGCAAGTTGGAGGCGTGCCGACTGGCGCGCGGGCGAGCAGGACCCGGTTCCAGTACCGTAAACAGCGGCTACCGGCGCATACCAAGGGCTGCCAGATGGAGAACGAGGACACCTACACCATCGCCCACCGGGACGAGCTCGAGCGCACAGGCAACTGGAGCCTGGTGCGCCGAACGCTCGACTGCAACAGCTTCGGCGTCAATCTCGTCGAGCTCCCGCCCGGCGAGTCGATCCCGGAGCACGACGAGACCGAAAGGGACCAGGAGGAGCTCTTCTTCGTGCTCGAAGGCTCCGCCACGATCGTGATCGACGGCGTGGAGCACCCCGCCCCGGCCGGCACCTTTGCGCGCCTGGATCCCAACCACCGGCGCACCGTTCGCAACCGCGGCGAGAACCCGGCTTCGGTGCTCATCGTGTCGGCGCCGCAGACGAGCGGCTACCACCCGATGGAGTGGGCCTGACGATGGCGCAAGCGGCCCAGCAGTCGCGCCTGCGAGACATAATCGAGCGCTACAACGACGCCTGGAACGCCCACGACCTCGACGCGATCACCGGCATGCACGCGCCGGACATGGTGTTCGAGAATCACACAGCCGGCGAGCGGGCCGAGGGCGAGCAGGTGCGTGAGCACATCGGCCGCATCTTCAGAGCCTGGCCCGACATCGCCTTTCATACGCGCCGCCTCTACGTACGCGAGAACCTGATCGTGCAGGAATGGACCGCGACCGCCACCCACGCCACCGAGCTGCGCCGCGGAGACCTGACCGCGCCTGCGAGCGGCAGACGCGTTGAATGGGAGGGGCTCGACGTGATCCCGTTCGAGAACGGCCTCGTCAAGCGCAAGGACGTCTATTCAGACTCGGTGGCGATCCTGCGCCAGGTGGGGTTGCTCGAGGCATAGGCTTGACAGGCGGCTGCTTGTGCGGCGGTGTCCGCTTCGAGATCAGCGAGCCGCCGATCTCTGCAAGCTACTGCCATTGCAAGCACTGCCAACGCCGCACCGGCAGCGCGGCATCAGCCCAGGCTCGCATCGACCCCGGCTCGCTTCGGATCCTCAAAGGCGGCGAGCTGCTCAGGTCTTACATCCCTCCGGGCGGCTGGGCGAAGGTCTTCTGCTCCGTCTGCGGCTCCAGCCTGTTCAGTCATCCCCCGAACCAGTCGGAGATCAGTTCGGTTCGCCTGGGGTCGTTCGACGGCGACCCCGGCGTCCGCCCCGCGTATCGTCAGCGCGTGGGGAGCGCCGCTGCGTGGGAGCCGATCCCGGACGACGGCCTGCCGCGTGATGAGGGACCGCATCCGGAGCATGAAGCGGCCTTTGGGAGGCCGGCGAGTGCCAATCCGGGGTCTCGAATTTCTGCGCCTGAGAATCGGGGCGGCCGGATTCGAACCGGCGACCTTACGGCCCCAAACCGTACGCGATACCAGGCTTCGCCACGCCCCGTTGACCCGCGAGTTTAGCTCCACGTTGCGCGCACTCTCTCCATCCAAGCCGCCAGTCGAGCTCGAAGCAGAGTGTCCGAAACCGACACGGTGAGCACCCCGTGAGTAGAGCGCCAGCTGCGTCCTTCTAACTGAGCGCTGTTGGACTTGCGTTGAAAATGAATCGCATTGGGAGCGATGCCAAGTGCCTCGCTCCAGAAGATGCGCAGCGCGGCCAAATCCTGATCGGCGTGATGCTGGATCCAGAACGACAGAGGTTTGTTGGTCAGGCTGAAAATCCACTTGAACCCGAGCTTCAGCACCGCCATATCCGAGTTGCAAATAGCAACGCGATTGCGATTTCGCTTGGACCCCTCCGCTATGTACAAGCACACGAAGTCGCGAAAGCCCGGCTCGGCTGCGAGTCGGTCGAAGCTCTCAAGCCCATCCTTGTAGGCCGCCTCGCGCAGCAACCTGTACTTGCGTTGCATGGCTCGATTTCCGCGTCGCTGGCCGGCATTGGCGCGGCCCGCGCGCGAGATCGGCAGATCCCGCACCCAGTAGTAGACCGTGCTGCGCGACAGCGCCAGCCGCTCGGCGAGCTCATCGATCGTGAACTGCCGCGCGGTGCGCATGGATAGCGCCTTCTCACGCAGGTATGCCGGATGAGCCATTGCGAACACATGTTCGCGCTGGCTTGGGACGAAACTGTCGCCGCGAAGCCCGCCCGCACGTGCGCCCGGCGCCCGCTGCTAGGGTCAGCCACCCGCCATGGCCGATGTACAACCGCTGCGAGCGCTTCGCTACGACGCCTCCGTGGTAGGTCCGCTGGCAGGCGTGGTGGCGCCTCCATATGACGTCATCGACGCTTCCCAGCGCGCCGCGCTGATCGCCCGCTCGCCGTTCAACGTGGTGGCGGTCGATCTCCCGCAGGGCGACCCCGACCCCTATGAGACCGCGCGCGAGCTGTTCGAGAGCTGGCAGCTGCAGGGTGCGCTGGTGCGCGACCGCGAGCCGGCGCTGTGGGCGCACCTGCAGGACTACACGGGGCCAGACGGCGAGCGGCTGACCAGGCGGGGCTTCTTCTGCCGCGTGCGAATCGAACCGTACGGCGCCGGTCGCGTGCGACCGCACGAGCGCACGCACCCCGGCCCCAAGGAGGACCGCCTGCGGCTCACGCGAGCCACGCGGGCGAACATCTCCGCCGTCTTCTCGCTCTACTCCGACCCCGCCCAGGTCGCCTGGCAGGCGCTGTCGCCCGCGACCGACGGCCCACCGCTCCAGGACGTGACCGACGCCGACAGCACCCGCCACCGCCTGTGGCGGGTCTCGGCGCCCGAGGCGATCGCGGCAGTGCAGCAGGCAACGGCCGACGCCGAGCTGCTGATCGCCGACGGCCACCACCGCTACGAGACGATGCAGGCCTACGCCGAGGAGGTCGGCGGCGAGGGCGAGCACCGCTACATCCTCATGTGCCTAGTGGCGATGGAGGACCCTGGGCTGACCGTGTTCCCCACGCATCGGGTCGTCAGGGGCCTCGAGCCCGACCGCCGGGAGGCGCTCGCCGAGGCCCTACGACGCGACTTCGAGATCGCGGAGGTTCCCCGCGAGGGCATCGCCCCGCCACCGGGCAACGGTCCGCTGCAGCTCGGCTACATCGACTCCGACTCCCAGCGTCCGCTGCGACTCACGCTGAAGGACCAGGCGCTCGCGGATGCCGCGCTGAGCGACCGGTCACACGCCTACCGGCACCTCGACGCCGGCGTGCTGGAGGCGTTGCTGCTGAAGGGCGCACTGGGGATGAGCGACGAGGACATCGCGCACTTCGACGGCCTCTTTTACGCGCGCGACACGGCGGAGGCGCTGTCGATGGTCGCCTCTGGCGAGTACGACGTCGCGTTCGTGATGCGTCCCACACCGGTGGAGGCGGTGCGCGACGTGGCGGCGGCCGGGGAGAACATGCCTCCCAAGTCGACCTACTTCTTCCCCAAGCTACTCACCGGCCTGCTGTTCAACCCGCTGTCCTGACGGTTTCCGTGGTAGGCGCGCTATACCATTGAGTTAGGAGGACAGCGAAAGGAGACAGATGCCAGGGTCCGAAAAGCCGGCACGGATGAAAGCCAGCGCGATACGAGACGGGGGGAACTTCAAGCACACCGTCCAGGTGCGCGATCACATGCTCACGGTCGACGAGCCACTGGGCGCCGGCGGCGCGGACGCGGGTCCGGATCCGCAGGAGCTGCTGGCCGCCACGCTCGCGTCGTGCACGGCGATCACGATCGAGATGTACGCGGCACGCAAGGGATGGGACATCGGCCACGTCGAGGTCGACGTCGAGTACAGCCCCGCCGAGCGGGGATGCCCGACCAAGTTCGAGCTCGTGATGCGGGTGCCCGACGACGTGCCCGAGGAACAGGTGGAGCGGCTGCGGGCGATCGCCGCCAAGTGTCCGGTGCACCGCGCGCTCGACGGCGAGGTCATGTTCGACGAGCGCATCCAGCGTGTGCACATGGCGGCGTGAGCCGCCCGACCGGCGCGCACTGAGATCTCGACCGCGAGCGAGACCTCCTCGGGACAGATCCGCGCGGCGGTCCTGGTACCGCTGTTCCTAGACGCCGACACGCAGGCGTGCGTGGTGCTGACCAGGCGTCGCACCGACCTTCGCCGCCACGCCGGCGAGATCTCCTTTCCCGGCGGACGTCAGGACCCGCATGATCACCAGCTGAGCGACACAGCGCTGCGCGAGGCCGAGGAGGAGATCGGGCTGGACCGCTCGCAGGTCGAGGTGCTGGGGGAGCTAACGCCGGTGTCGACGTTCGCCACCAACTACCTCATCCACCCCTTCGTGGGCATGATCCCCGCCGGCCAGGCGTGGCGCCTGTCGCCGCTGGAGGTAGACGCCGTGCTCGAGCTCCCGCTGCGTGCGCTGCGCGAGGGCAAGACCCGCACGCGACTGGAGCGCCGCGGCATCTCGTTCGAGACCGACGCCTACGTCGTCGACCAGCACCTCATCTGGGGAGCCACCGCGCGCATCATCGCCGAGCTGCTCGAGCGCGCCGAGGCGATCATCCCCCGGTCTCCACCGGCACCCCCACGAGGCTTCCCCACTCCGTCCAGGAGCCGTCGTAGTTCTTGACGCGATCGTGTCCCAGCAGCTCGTGCAGGACGAACCAGGTGTGCGCCGAGCGCTCGCCGATGCGGCAGTAGGCGATGATGTCATCGCCGTCGAGAACGCCTTTGCTTGTGTACAGCTCGCGCAGCTCTTGCGCCGATTTGAACGTGCCGTCCTCCTGCACGGCAAGCGCCCACGGAACGGATGCCGCGCCGGGGATGTGGCCGGCACGCTGGGCGCCCTCCTGCTCGTAGCCGGCCGGCGAGATGATCTCGCCGGCGAACTCAGCGGGGGAGCGCACGTCGACTAGCCGCGTCGCCTGCTCGATCGCCGCCAGCACCTCATCGCGGCGCGCGCGGATCCCCTCGTCGCCGGGCCGTGCGACGAACCGGGCAGGCGCGTAGCTCGGAACCTCGGTGCTCGTGGGACGGCCGTCGGCGATCCACTTTTCACGCGGCCCGTTCAGCAGACGGACGTTGTGGTGGCCGTAGTACTTCAGGTACCAGTAGGTGTAGGCGGCAAACCAGTTGTTGCGGTCGCCGTACAGGACGATCGTGTGGTCGTTGGAGACGCCGCGGCTGCCGAACAGCTCGCCGAACTGCTGCGGCCCGAGGAAGTCTCGCCTGACCGGATCCTGGAGATCTTGCTTCCAGTCGAAGCCGATCGCGCCCGGAATGTGGGCCTCGGCATACAGATCTGGGTTCTCGTCTACCTCGACGATGCGGATCGAATCGTCGCCCAGATGCTCCACCAGCCAGTCGGCCTCGACGAGCACGTCCTTTGCGTAACCGGACACCGGTACCACCCTTCCACAAAACCTGATCGACTTTTAGGAGATTACTTTCAGGATAGCGAGCCGGCGTCCTCGTGCCGAGGCTCCAGCAGCCCCCGCACGGCCGCGCGCGCCTGCGCCAGCCACTCGCGCGTGTCGGCCGGGTCGGCCGTGAGCGGCGTCGCGGGGATCGCGTTGTGCTGCGCCAGCCCGCGCACCGTCGGCTGCTCGCCACCGGCGACGGCTCGCACCGGGACGGCAGGGCGCGCGGCCTCATAGATCAAGCCGCGCACCGTGGTGTCGATCAGCTGGCGCACGAACGCCCGCAGCCGCGAGCCGTGCAGCTCCTCCAGCTGGCGCGCGCTCCCGCTCGAGGACCCCAGCAGCCAGCATGCGAGCGTCGCGTTCTCCAGCGCCCCCCGGAGCGTGCCCAGCCGGTCGGGTGTGCCGATCCAGCACTCGGCGCCGATCGCCTCGATCGCAGCTCGACCGCGCTCCTCGCGCGTGGTGATGCGAACGGCATGACCCGCGTCGGCCAGCTCGGCCGCCAGCAACCGCCCCCGGCAGCCGCCGCCCACGATCAGGATGCGCGCCACGGCGCGATCTTAGGCGGCAGCGAACGGCGTAGCCGCGACCAGGGACGGCGCCCGCGACCGCCGCTGCACGCCATGCGGAGAGGCGAGCCGGCTTGCGATGCCACCGCGACGACGGCGGCGACCGCCAACCCGGCCACCCCCGACACCGTAGGCAGCGCATGCAGCTTGGCCCAGCTCCTCAGCAGCGCGCCGGGGCAGCGCGGATCGATCTGCGCGCGGCCTCGACTACCATCGGCTACCCGCGATGAGCGAAGCTGGCGCGCGCCCGCACAACCCCGACGTCCTGTCGCCGGATGCCCCCGGCGCGCAGGCCGACGGCAGCTCCGACGTGGTCACGATGGAGAAGATCGTGGCGCTGTGCAAGCGCAGGGGATTCGTGTTCCCCTCCTCGGAGATCTACGGCGGCGTGGGCTCGACGTACGACTTCGGCCACTACGGCGTGCTGCTGAAGGGCAACGTCAAGCACGAGTGGTGGCGGGCGATGCTGCAGGAGCGCGACGACATCGTGGCGATCGACTCGGCCATCCTGCAGCACCCGCGCGTGTGGGAGGCCTCCGGCCACCTGACCGGGTTCACCGATCCGCTGGCGGACTGCCGCACGTGCGGCCAGCGGTTTCGCGCCGACCACCTGCAGGAGCTGCAGTGCGGGCGCAAACCGTCCAAGCACCCCGGCGAGGCGGAGGAGTGCTCGCTCACCGCCGCGCGCGACTTCAACCTCATGTTCGAGACCACCATCGGCCCGGTGAAGGAGTCGGGGGCGACCGCGTACCTGCGCCCGGAGACCGCCCAGGGGATCTTCATCAACTTCAAGAACGTGCTGCAGTTCGCCCGCAAGAAGCCCCCGTTCGGGATCGCGCAGGTGGGCAAGTCGTTTCGCAACGAGATCACCCCCGGCAACTTCATCTTCCGCACGCGCGAGTTCGAGCAGATGGAGATGGAGTACTTCGTGCCGCCGCCGGAGGCGCAGGAATGGTTCTCCTACTGGCTGGCAGAGCGTGAACGCTGGTACATGAACCTGGGCATCCGCCCGGACCACCTTCGCCTGCGCGCGCACGAGCAGGATGAGCTCTCGCACTACTCCTCGGCGACCAGTGACGTGGAGTATCTGTTTCCGATCGGCTGGTCAGAGCTCGAGGGCATCGCCAACCGCGGCGACTACGACCTCACGCGCCACGCGGAGTTCTCGGGCGAGAAGCTTGAGTACTTCGACCAGGGAACCGGCGAGCGCTACGTGCCGCATGTGATCGAGCCGGCGGCGGGAGCGGACCGGGCGACCCTGGCGTTCATCGTGGACGCGTACGACGAGGAACTGGTCGAGCGCGAGGGTACCGGGCAGGGCGAGCGGCGCACGCTCCTGCGCCTGCACCCGCGCCTCGCGCCGGTGAAGGCGGCGGTGCTGCCGCTGGTGTCAAAGGACGGCCAACCGGAGCTGGCGCGCGAGGTGTATCACGCGGTGCGCGGCCGCGTGCAGGCCGAGTACGACGGCGGCGGCGCGATCGGCAGGCGCTACCGCCGCCAGGATGAGATCGGAACGCCGTTCTGCATCACGATCGACCACCAGAGCCTCGAGGACCGCACGGTCACGCTGCGCGATCGCGACTCGCTCGCGCAGGAGCGCGTCCCGATCGAGGGGCTCGGGGAGGAGCTCGAGCGGCGCGTGAACGCGCCGTGGCGCACACCCAAGCTAGGCTGAGCGCAGGGCGATGGACTTCGAGCTGACCGACGAGCAGCGCCTGATCAAGAGCACCGCGCGCGAGTTCACCGACTCCGAGATCGTGGAGCGCTCGCGCGAGAACGCGCGCAACCACCACTTCGACCTTGAGATGGTCAGCAAAATCGCAAGCCAGGGCTACCTCGGCGCGATCGTCCCGCAGCAGTACGGGGGCGCGGGCCTCGACTACCTGAGCTACGGGCTGATCGTGGAGGAGATCGGCCGCGGGGACTCGTCGGTGCGCACGGTGATCTCGGTGCAGACCTCGCTCGTGTGCTCGGCGATCCTCAAGTGGGGGACCGAGGAGCAGAAGCAGCACTACCTGCCGCGGCTGTGCGCGGGCGAGTGGCTGGGATGCTTCGGCCTGACCGAGCCGGACACCGGCTCCGACGCGGCCAACCAGCGTACGCGGGCGGTCAAGACCGACGCCGGCTGGCTGATCAACGGGTCCAAGATGTGGATCTCTATGGGCAACTACGCGCGCCTGGCGCTGATCTTCGCCCAGACCGAGCCGGCGCTCGGCTACAAGGGGCTGGCCTGCTTTCTGGTCGACACCGACCAGGCCGGGTTCAAGCCGCAGCCGATCGAGCACAAGATGGGCCTGCACGCCTCTGACACGGCGTCGATCGCGCTGGAAGACGTGGAGGTGGCACAGGACGGGATCCTGGGCGAGGTCGGCGACGGCTTCAAGGTGGCGATGTCGGCGCTCGACTCGGGCCGCTACTCGGTGGCGGCGGGCTGCGTGGGCATCTGCCAGGGCTGCGTGGAGGAGTCGGTCAACTACGCCAAGCAGCGTCAGCAGTTCGGCCGCCCGATCGCGAGCTTCCAGCTGATCCAGGCGATGATCGCCGACATGGTGCTGAAGACGGAGGCCTCGCGCATGCTCGTATGGCGGGCGGGCTGGCTCAAGGACCGCGGGCGCCCGAACACGCTCGAGACCTCGGTGGCCAAGCTGCACGCGACCGAGGCGGCCGTCGAGTGCGCGAACGCTGCCATCCAGGTGCACGGGGGCGCCGGCTACGTCGATGACCACCCGGTCGAGCGCTATTTCCGCGACGTGCGCGTGACCACGCTGTACGAGGGCACCTCGCAGATCCAGAAACTGATCATCGGCCGGGCGATGACCGGCATCAACGCGCTGGTTCCCACCCCCTAGACCGGCGGCCGACTCGCGAGCGATGGCCTCCCAGGACCCCGTCTCCGAGGATGAGAGGGCCGGCGAAGCCGGCCGTGCAGGCGGCGCTGCGAGCGTGATCGGCGTGCTTGGGGCGGGCACGATGGGCGCTGGAATCGCCCAGCTGGCCGCTCGTGCGGGCGCCCAGGCGCTGCTGTACGACCCGGTGCCGCAGGCGCTCGCCTCGGGGCTCGAGCGGATCGCGCAAGGGCTGCACAAGGAAGCCGCGCGCAGCGGGGCGAGGGCAGACGGGCGCGCGCAGGCCGAGGCGTCCCTGGCGCGCTTGCAGGCGGTTGACGAGCTCGGCTCGCTCGCCCCGTGCGAGCTCGTGATCGAGGCCGCGCCGGAGCGCCTGCAGCTCAAGCACGAGCTGTTCGGGCAGCTGTCGGGCATCGTCGGCGAGCAGTGCGTGCTCGCCACCAACACCTCCTCGCTGCCCGTGACCGCGATCGCCGCCGGCGCCGCCCACCCCGAGCGGGTGGTGGGTATGCACTTCTTCAACCCCGCGCCGGTCATGCGCCTGCTGGAGGTGGTGGCTGGCGAGCGGTCGTCCGAGCGGGCGCTCGAGCTGGCACACGCCACCGGCGAGGCGATGGGAAAGACCGTGATCAGGGCGAACGACGGGCCGGGCTTCCTGGTCAACCGCTGCAACCGGCCGTTCGGGCTGGAGGCGCTGCGCCTGCTGCAGGAGCGCGTGGCGGACGTTCCCACGATCGATCGCATCTGCCGCCTGGAGGGCGGCTTTCGCATGGGCCCCTTCGAGCTGATGGACCTGGTGGGCATCGACACGGGCCTCGAGGTCTCGAAGAGCTTCTTCGAGCAGAGCTTCGGCGAGCCGCGCTGGCGGCCCTCGCCGATCACCGCCCGCTACGTGGCCGCGGGGCTGTACGGGCGCAAGTCCGGCCGCGGCTACTACGACTACGGGTCTGGCGGCGAGGCGGCCGATGCGCACAGCGCCGAGGCGCCGGCGGGGCCCCGCAAGCGCAGCGCGGACCCCGACGCGCTGCAGGGCACGCCGCCCGCCCATGGCGAGGGCGTGGTGGTGGTGGCGGGCCAGGGGGCGCTCGCGGATGAGCTGCGGTCGGCGGCGACGCAGGCAGGGTATGAAGTGCGCTCGCCGCACGACCCGACCGGCGGCGTGCTGCCGGCGCTGATCGTCGACTGTGACGTCGCCCCGAGCAAGCGCGCGCGCACGCCGGACGGAGTGCGCCCGGACCGGCGCGGGGCGCAGCTGCCGCAGGGGGGCGCCCACCTGGTGCTGGTTGCGGCGGGCTCGCTCAGCGTGCTCGACCCCGGCGGCAGCGCGGTGGGCCTTCACCTGATCTCGCCGCTGGCCGAGGCCAAGCTCGTGGAGCTGACGCGCGGGGAGGGCTCATCGCCGGTCGCGGCTGCGCGGGCCGAGCGCTTCTTCGCCGCGCTCGGCAAGCACGTCGCGTGGGTGGGCGACGCGCCGGGCCTCGTGCTGGGACGGATCGTGTGCCAGGTGATCAACGAGTCGGCGTTCGCGCTGGCAGAAGGCGTCGGCGCCGCGCGCGACATCGACACCGGAATGGTCCTGGGGCTCAACCACCCGCGCGGTCCGCTGGAGTGGGCGGACGCGATCGGGATCGACCGCGTGCTCGCGGTGCTGGAGGCGCTGTGCGAGGAGTACCGCGAGGAGCGCTATCGCCCCGCGCCGGCGCTCCAGCGCCTGGTGCGCTCCGGACGGCTTGGCCGCGCCTCGGGAGCAGGCTTCTTTGACTACCCGGCGCCGAGCTGAAGTCGTCGCCCGCCAGCCGATCTCACGTTCGCCGGGGCGGGAGCGTTCTAGCAGCGTGAGCACGACCGCAAGCCGCGCCCTGCCCCCGTTTCAGCGCTTCCTGGACAGCCACCGCGACCTCGTGTGGCGGTTCCTGGTGCGCGCGGTCGGCCGCAGCGAGGCGGAGGACTGCTTTCAGGAGACGTTCATCGCCGCGCTGCGCGCCTACCCGCGTGTGCGCGCGGACTCCAACCTGCGCGCGTGGGTGCTGACGATCGCCCATCGCAAGGCGCTCGACGCGCACCGCGCCCGGGCGCGCAGGGCGCTGCCGGTGGCCGATGTGGCGGCGGTCGATGGCCGCCAGTCGGCGGCCGCCGCGACGGCCGATGAGAGGCTGTGGGGAGCGGTCGCAGAGCTGCCTCCGCGCCAGCGCTCAGCGATCACGCTGCGCTACCTGGCCGATCTCCCCCACCGCGACATCGCGGTGGCGATCGGCTGCTCGGAGGAGGCGGCGCGTCGCTCGCTGCACGAGGGCCTGAAGAAGCTGAAAGAGGTGTACGCATGATCTGGAGCAGAACCGACAACAGGACGATCGAGACAGCGCTCCGACGCGGCGCAGCAGCCGCGCGCCCCGGCGAGCCAAACGCACGAGCCGCGACGGCCGGCCGCCGGGAGAGCAGGCACGCCGCCGAGGCCGCCGCGCGCCTGACCCGTCGCATCGCCGACGAGGGGCTCGCCGACGTGACGTACGCACCGGCCGAGTCGCCGTTCGGCACGCTGCTGCTCGCCGCCACAAGCCGCGGACTGGTGCGGGTGGCCTTCCCCGAGGAGAGCCCTGACACGATGCTGGAAGGGCTCGCGCGTCGCATCTCGCCGCGCATCGTGGAGGCGCGCGGGCCGCTGGATGAGGTGCGACGCGAGCTGGAGCAGTACTTCAGCGGCCGCCGGCGCGGCTTCGAGCTGGCGCTCGACTGGCGGCTCGTGGCTCCCTTCGGGCGCCGCGTGCTGGCGGTTACCTCGCAGATCCCCTACGGCGGCGTGCTCAGCTACGCCGAGGTCGCAGCCGACGCGGGCAGCCCGCGTGGCTCGAGAGCAGCAGGCAACGCGCTGGGCGCCAACCCGATGCCGATCGTGATCCCCTGTCACCGCGTGCTGCGCAGCGGGGGAGCCCTCGGCGGCTACGGCGGAGGCATCCAGCGCAAGCGCTGGCTGCTGGAGCTCGAGGGCGCGCTGCCGCCGGCGTGAGCGCTCAGGCGCGACTGGGCGGGGCCCACTGGGCCTCGGCCAGGTCGCCCTCGGGCATGCCCTCGGGGGTCGGCACCTCCGGCGTGTCGCGCAGGTACCACTCGGCGTCCAGGGCCGCCTGGCAGCCGGTGCCCGCCGCGGTGACCGCCTGCCGGTAGGTGTGGTCAACCAGGTCGCCGGCGGCGAACACGCCGGGACGACTGGTGCGGGTGGAGGCGCCGTCGGTTAGCACGTAGTCGTTCTCGTCGAGATCGACCTGGCCCCGCACCAGGTGTGACTGAGGCTCGTGGCCGATCGCGATGAAGGCGCCGCTGACGGGCACGACGCGCTCCCCGCCCGTCTCGACGTTGTCCAGCGTGGCGTGACCGAGGGCGCCGTTCTCGCCGGCCGCGAACTCGCGCACGGTGTATGGCGTGAGAAACTCGATGTTCGGCTGGGCGCGCGCGCGCTCCAGCATGATCTTCGAGGCCCGGAACTCGTCGCGGCGGTGGACGAGCGTGACCTTGGCGGCGAACTTGGACAGGAAGATCGCCTCCTCCATCGCCGAGTCGCCGCCGCCGACCACGATCGTCTGGCTGTCACGGAAGAAGGCGGCGTCGCAGGTGGCGCAGTAGCTCACCCCCCGGCCGCCCAGCTCCTCCTCACCGGGTATGCACAGTTTCTTGTGCTCGGCGCCCATCGCCAGGATCACCGTGCGCGCGCGGTGCTCGGTGTCGCCCACCCACACGCTGTGCACGCCGCCGGGCTCGCTCGCGAGCTGCACACGCGAGGCGTCGTCGGTGAGCAGGCGCGCGCCGAAGCGCTCGGCCTGGTCGCGGAACTTCTGCATCATCTCCGGCCCCATGACCCCGTCGGGGAATCCGGGGTAGTTCTCCACGTCGGTGGTCTGCTGCAGCAGGCCGCCCCACGCGAAGCCCTCGAGCACGAGCGGGTGCAGGTTGGCGCGGGCCGTGTACAGGGCCGCGGTGTAGCCGGCGGGACCGCTGCCGACGATGATCACGTTCTCGACCTCGCTCATCGCTCTCCATTCTCGCGCCTCGGCGCGCCGGCGCGTCTCCGGGCCGTCGGCGCAGCGTCAGCGCCGCGACTGGCGACCCGCTTTACTTTGTAAAGTATAGCGCCAGCCGTGCCTTTTTTCATGGCCCCTGGAGCGCAGGCACGGTCGCGCCCGAGCGATGCCTCGCCTGCCCGTGCCGGCCGGGCCTCACGCGGTGGCCGATCCGCTCGACACCGTCGAGGCGATCACCGGCCGCTCCGATGTGTCCAGGTGCCAGCGGTTGACCGTACGGCGCAGCTGGAAGTAGGCGATCGCGCCGGGAATGGTCGGCAGCCAGAACGCGAACACGCGGTAGGAGAGCACGGCGATCAGGGCCAGGCTGCCGCTCACGCCGAAGGCCACCAGCGCGCCGATCATGCCGCCGTCGACACCGCCAATGCCGCCCGGCAGCGGCAGCAGGTTGCCGAGCAGCCCGACGAAGTAGGCCTGGATCAGCACCGCCACCGGCGGAGCGTGGCCGAAGGCGCGAAGGCAGGCGTACAGCACGGCGATATTGAAGCCCCACCAGGAGACGGTGCCGATCATCGCCCAGTCCGGGTGGCGCAGCTTCTTCCAGGCGAAGTGGATGCCACCCGAGAGCAGGGCCGGGCCGGTGGCCAGGCGACGAATCCAGCCGGCCAGGCGCCGGTTGCGGCGCGCGAGCCCCTCCAGGCGCGGGTGCAGGTCCTCGGGCACGAACGCCAGCGCCAGGAACACAAGCATCACCACCGCGCCGAAGATCGCCGGGCCGATCGTGATCGCGAACGGATGCTCTCCCGGGAACAGCCCCACGTACAGGCCCACCCCGCACACGATCATCGCGCCCATGTACACGCCGTAGAGCAGCACCAGAAACGCGATCATGCGCTCCGCCACCTCGCGCCGCGGCATGCCCGAGCGGCGCAGCGCCCACGCGGTCACCGCCACCCCGCCGGCCCCGCCCGCGGCGAACACGCGCGTGGCCGCCAGCCCGGCCATCGTGATCTGATAGCTCTGCCGCCAGGTGATCGGCGACCCGGGCGGAACCGAGACGCCCTGGAAGATCGCGATGTAGCTGGCCAGCGACAGCAACTCCATGACCACCGCGACCGCGATCCACCAGGAGTTGCCACTGTTGAGCCGGTTCCACGTGTGCCTGACCCCGCCGAGCTGCGGCAGCACCACGTACAGGAAGGCCAGCGCGGCCAGCACGAATGCCGCGAACAGCAGCGCGCGGCGCCGCGTAACGCCCATCCGCGGCATCTCCTCGCCATGCGCCTTGACCGCCTGATCTGGAATCTGGCTCGCGCCCCTAGCCCCCACCGCGTCCCCTCCCCTCTCCGTCGCGCTCATGCCCGCGCGTGGGCCATCGCCTCCAGCTGCGCCACCGCGCGCCCGAAGCGCGCGATCAGCGGACCCGCGCGGGGGGCCATCCGGCGCACCGCCGCCGTCAGCGCCGCGCCGCCCAGCAGGTCCACCAGATAGTGCTCCCCCAGGTACACCAGCGCGAAGCCCAGCGCGATCAGGTAGGCGAACCCGAGCACGCCCGGCAGCGCCCCCACCTCCGTCAGCAGGAGCGCAGCCATCAGGGATGTCGCGAAGTGAAGCGAGGGCATCGCGGCAAGTGGATTGCCTCCGAACACACTGTAGAGCGGGCCCCAGCCGTCCTGCCAGAACAGCTCTCCGTACTCCACCATCATGCGCCGCACCGTGGGCACGCCGTCGCCCCCCGGCATCGCCTCGGCGGCCGCGTACCAGGGCGGGGCAGTCGGCACCACCCAGTAGAAGCTGGCGCCGACGTCGAACACCGCGTACATCAACGTCGCCGCCCGCGGGAAGCGCTCGGGGTGGCGCGCGAGGATGAACGCGAGCGACCCGTGCGGCACCATGAACCAGCTCCAGTGCGTCCACACCAGCGCGCGATCCAGCAGGCTCCACTCGGCTCCCTCGGGCCCCACCTTGGCGAGCGCGCGCTGCAGGCGCACGGTCGGCAGCTCCCCCAGGCCCAACACGCGATCGGCGATGATCGGGTAGGCGAAGTGCGTGCTCTGCCGCTGCGCCTGGGGGTCGTCGTGGGGATGCTTGTAGGCCGCCACGTAAGCCCACATCTGCAGGCAGCACGTGCCCACGTCGCGCGCCCGTGAGCGGCGCACGGCGACGCACAACCCCACGGGAGCTGCGAACGCCACCGCCTGCACGAGCAGCGCCGGGGCGCCCACCCGCTTGCGAGCCAACGGCGCGGCGACACCCGCCGCGACCGCCCCCCAGGCGGCTGCCCGGATCGAGCTCGACAGCCGCACGCGTGAGCGGCCTACCCGGGCACGCCGCGGGCCGCCTCCTCGGCCGCCGCCACGAGGGCGCCGACCACAACGCTGCTCTCGTCGGCCTCGGGGTGCCACTGCACGCCCAGCACGAAGCGCGCGCCCGCCAGCTCGATCGCCTCCGGCAATCCGTCCATCGCCGAGACGCCGCTGACAACCAGTCCCTCGCCGAGGCGATCGACGCCCTGGTGGTGATGCGACTTGGTGCCGTGGCGATGCTCGCCCACCACGCGCCTCGCCAGCGTGCCCTCGCGCAGCTCCACGTCGTGATCGGCCCCGTCGAACGATCCGACCACGCGGCGGTGCTCGTGGTGGCCGAAGCGCTCTGGCAGGTGCTGCAGCAGCGTCCCCCCGCAGGCGACGTTGATCAGCTGCATGCCGCGGCAGATCCCCAGCACGGGCAAGTCGCGCTCGATCGCCTCGCGCACCAGGGCGATTTCGAACGCATCCCGCTCGGGCACCGTATGTGTCGTCTTGGGGTGCGCCGGCTGGCCATATGACGCCGGGTCGATGTCGGCGCCGCCGGCCAGCACGAGGCCGTCGATCAGCTCCAGCAGCTGGCTCGGATCCTCGGCGGCGGCGGCGTCCGGCGCCAGCATCACGGCCAGCCCGCCGGCCCTCTGGACGGCGCTCACATAGCTGCGCGGCAGCAGCACCGCCTGCTCGTCCCACACGCTCCACCGCGCGCGCTCGAGCGCCGTGCAGATGCCGATCACGGGGCGCGACATGCCACACACCATACGAGCAAGCCCGGCCGCCGCCCCGGGGCCTGCGCGGCGGCATCACGCGCGCTAGCGGCAGCGCTGAATAGAATCCCCGCCGCCTTGGGCCATCTCCCGACCTCAGCGCTCGCCTTCTTCAGCCCCGAGTCGGGCGGCTCGCCCAACGCGAACCACATCCACAGCCTGTACGAGATAACCCTCTACATCGCGCTGGTCGTCTTCGTGGGGGTCGAGGCGGCGCTGGGATACACGCTGCTGCGCTTCCGCGCGCGCAAGCGGGCGGTGGCGGCGCAGATCCGCGGCAACACGCGCCTGGAGGTCGGCTGGACGCTCGGCGCGTCCGCGGTCCTGCTGGCGCTGGCAGTGCTCACGTTCGCCAAGCTGTCATCGATCCAGAACCCCCCCAACTCGTCTCCCGGCGGCAGCGCGCAGGCCGCGAGCGGCGGCGTCCTGTACGCCAGCTCCGAGCGCAAACTGCCGCCGAACGGCAAATCGCTCAACATCACCGTGATCGGCCGGCAGTACATCTGGCAGTTCGTCTACCCCGGCGCCAGCGAACCGGACGGGCTCGGCGCGCCCTACTCCTACGAGCAGATGGTGATCCCGACCAACACCACCGTCACGCTCGACATCGTGTCCGAGGACGTGGTGCACTCGTGGTGGATCCCGCAGCTCGGCGGCAAGTTCCAGGCGGTGCCCGGCTACCACGACTACACCTGGCTTAAGGTCGCCAGGCCCGGGCTGTACCGCGGCCAGTGCGCGGTACTGTGCGGGCGCGGCCACGCGCGCATGATCGCCAGCGTGCGGGCTGTCCCGCCGGCGCAGTTCGACGCCTGGCTGGCCAACCAGAAGCGGCTGATCGCCGAAGCCAACGCCCAGGCCAAGCTGGCGCGCGCCAAGCTCGGCGCGCAGACCGGCGCCGGCCAGGTGGAAAACCCCTAGAGCTCCGGACCGCACAGCACGATGGCCACATACACCGCCCCGGCCCCGATCCTGAGCACTCGCCGCGTCGAGCCGGCGAGGCGCGGCTGGACGAGCTGGATCACCACCACCGACCACAAGCGGATCGGGATCCTGTACATCGTCACGACATTCGTGTTCTTCTGCCTGGGAGGCGTGGAGGCGCTGATGATGCGCCTGCAGCTGGGCGAGCCAGACAACACCGTCGTGACCCCCCAGACCTACAACCAGCTGTTCACGATGCACGGCTCGACGATGATCTTCCTGTTCGTCGTGCCGATGATGGCCGGGCTGGCCAACTACTTCGTGCCGCTCATGATCGGCGCACGCGACATGGCCTTCCCGCGCCTGAACGCGCTCTCCTACTGGCTGCTGCTGGCCGGCGGGATCGTGTTCTACAGCTCGATCTTCTTCAATCCACCCGAAGCCGGCTGGACGAGCTACGCGCCGCTGTCCGGCGCCGTGTACTCGCCCGCCGGCGGCCAGGACGCGTGGATCTACCTGATCCACCTCACCGGGCTGTCGTCGATCCTGGGCGCGATCAACTTCTACGCCACGATCGCCAACATGCGCGCGCGCGGCATGAGCTGGGGCCGCCTGCCGCTGTTCATCTGGGCGATCCTCACCTACTCGGTGCTGATCATCTTCGCGATGCCCGTGATCGCCGCGGCGGCGACGATGCTGCTCACCGACCGGCACGCCGGCACGCACTTCTTCGACCCCGCCAACGGCGGCTCGCCGCTGCTGTGGCAGAACCTGTTCTGGTTCTTCGGCCACCCCGAGGTCTACATCATGATCCTGCCCGGGTTCGGGCTCGTATCGGAGATCCTGCCCGTGTTCGCGCGCAAGCCTATCTTCGGCTACAAGGCGATCGCCGCCTCGACGATCGCGATCGCGTTCCTCGCCTTTCTCACGTGGGCGCATCACATGTTCACCGCGCCGATCCCGGAAGCGATCCTCATCTTCGTGATGCTCAGCTCGCTCACGATCGCCGTGCCCACGGGCGTGAAAGTGTTCAACTGGATCGCCACGCTGTGGCGCGGCACGATCGAGCTGCGCACGCCGCTGCTGTTCTGCGTGGGGTTCATCGCGCTGTTCGTGATCGGGGGCATCTCGGGCGTGTTCCTCGCGGTCTTCCCCGTGGACTGGCAGCTCAACGAAACCTACTTCGTGGTCGCGCACATCCACTTCGTGCTGATGGCCGGCTCCGCGTTCACGATCTTCGCCGCGATCTACTACTGGTTTCCTAAGATGACCGGTCGCATGCTCGGCGAAGGGCTGGGCAAGCTCAGCTTCTATCTGATGTTCGTCGGCTTCCTCACGACGTTCCTGCTACAGCATGTGATGGGGCTCGACGGGATGCCGCGACGGGTATACGAGTACGACGACGTGGGTCACCTGGCGCTCTACAACCTGATCTCGACAGTCGGCTCGTTCGTGCTCGCCGCCGGCGTGGTGGCCACGATCGTCAACGTCGTGCTCAGCCTCAAGCGCGGCGTGATCGCCGGGCCCGACCCGTGGAGGGCGAACACGCTGGAGTGGTTCGTCTCATCGCCGCCGCCGGCCAACAACTTCGACGTGATCCCGCAGGTGCGCTCGGCCGAGCCGATGAAGGACATCCGCCGCGAGATCCAGCGTCGCACGCTCGGCGCTCCGGTCCCCGGCGCGACCGTCCCGGCCGGCGCGACCCAGGTGGGCGTCTAGATGCCGGGCGCCTCCCCCGTCGACGTGCCGGCGCCCGCCTCCCCGGCCTGCGTCCCCGGCCTGGCAACCGATCAAAGATCGGCGCGCACGCGCCAGCTGCTGAGCGACTACGCGGAGCTGACCAAGCCGAAGGTGCAGTCGCTGCTGCTGCTGACGACGATCGCGACCATGTACGTGGCCGGCGACCCGTCGCCGCTGCTGGTCGTGCTGACCTGCTTCGGCGGCTACCTGTCGGCCGGTGGCGCCGGTGCCGTCAACCACTTCCTCGACCGCGACATCGACGCGCTGATGGCGCGCACCGCCTCGCGCCCGGTTCCCGCCGGGCGGATCTCGCCGCGCGCGGCGCTGACGTTCGGCTGCCTGCTGGCGGCGCTGTCGCTGCTGGAGCTGTCGCTGGCGGTCAACCCGCTCGCGGCCGGCCTGTCGTTCGCCGGCTTTCTCGGCTACGTGTTCGTGTACACGATCTGGCTGAAGCGGCGCACGCCGCAGAACATCGTCATCGGCGGCGCCGCCGGGGCGGTGCCCCCGCTGGTGGGCTGGGCGGCCGTGAGCGGCTCGGTGAGCGGCACCGCGGTGATCCTGTTCTTCATCGTGTTCTTCTGGACGCCGGCCCACTTCTGGTCGCTGTCGCTGCTCGCGCAGCGCGACTACGCGCGCGCCGGCGTGCCGATGCTGCCCGTGGTACGCGGCGAGCAGGAGACGCGCCGGCAGATCCTGCTGTACGCGGTCCTGCTGTATGCCGTCACGCAGCTGCCCTTCTGCGCCGGCCGTTTCGGCGCCATCTATCTGGCGGGCTCGCTGGCGCTCGGGCTGACCTTCGTCGCGGGCGCCGTGCGCCTGTACCGTCGCGCCGACCGCCGCGCGGCGCTGCAGCTGTACCTGTACTCACTGGCCTACCTCGCGCTGCTGTTCTGCGCGATGGTGGCCGACGTCCACCTGTAGCCGCGCGCCAGCGGGTATCCTCTCGCCGATGCTGACCCGCCGGCTTGCGCGCAAGAACATCCGCACCGGCCTGATCGTGGCGGCGGTGTGCATGTTCATGTTCGGCATGACCTTCGTCGTCGCCGCCGTGTACGTCTCGTGAGCCCGCTCGAGCCCGAGGTCCCGCCGGTGGGCGAGGAGATCCACCTCCCCGCGCCCACCGTCGTGCCCGCGCTCACCGCGATCGGGATCACGCTGACGCTGGTGGGCCTGACCACGTACATCGAGCTCACCATCGCCGGCGCGCTGCTGACGCTGGGCTGCGCCGTGTCCTGGGTGAGGCGCTCGCGCGCCGACGTCGACGAGCTGCCGCTCGACTGAGCTCTCGCCCCGGCCCTCGGCGGCGGCTAACCCGCCGCAGCGCTCGCCGGGACGGGGCAGATCGCGCCGTCTTCGGTCCAGCAGCGGACCACGTCGCGCACCGACAGGATCCCCACCGTCTCGCCGCGTTCCACCACGATCAGATGGCGAAAGCCGCCCCGCACCATCGCCGCGGCGGCCTCCTCGAGCGACCAGTCCGGCGCCGCGTACACGGCGTCTTTGGTCAGGTGATGAGCGACCAGCTCGCGGTCGGGATCCTGCTCCTCGGCGAGCGAGGCGAGGATGTCGCGCTCGGTGATGATGCCCGGCCCCTGGCCCTCGGGATCGAGCACCACCGCGGCGCCCACGGCGCGGCGCGACATCAGCCGCGCCACCGCTCTCAGGCTGTGGTCGGGTCCCACCGTGAGAACCGTCGGACTCATGCCTTCGCCAACCTGCATGGCGTCTCCTTTCCCGGCGCCTGGAGCGGGCGGCCCTCACCACCCATTTGCAACGATTGACGCAATGTAGTACCGACGGCCGCGGGCGTCAAGCTCTTGCTCCGCTGCGAGCGCACGAAGCCCCAACTAACTGCCCAAACGACGGGAGCCGGCCGCGGAGGCCGGTTCGCCGGAGCACCGTTGGCATGACTACGGCTTGGCGTCGAACGGTGCGCTCGCTTCCAGGCCCGTCCCGCCGAAGATCGAAGCCGCTTCGCCGCTGGCGGTGTTGTTCTCGCCGCCGCTCACCGAGGCGGCTTCGCCGCTGGCGTTGTTGCGGGAGCCGCCACTGACCGAGGCCGCTGCGGCGCTTGCGGTGTTGCCGGAGCCGCTACTGACCGACGCGCCGATGCTGTTGGCCAGGTTGTTGAAGCCCCCGCTTACGGAGGCTTCGGTGTCGCTGGCGGTGTTGCGTCCGCCCCCGCTGACCGAGGCTTCGCGCCCGCTGGCGGTATTGCCGAAGCCGCCGCTGACGGAGGCGTATTCGCCTTCGGCGATGTTGCCGCGGCCGCCGCTGACCGAGGCGAACGGGTCTGTGATGGCGTTCCCGGAGCCAGCAAGGATGCCCCCGTAGCTCGTGTACGTCTGCTGTTCGCCGAGGATCAGGTCGTGCGAGCCGGTCTGTTCTGCTTCTGCGGCCTCGTCATAGCCGATCACGAGGTTGCCCTCGCCATTGGCGCTCGCCGTCTTGCCTTCGCCGTTGACGATCTGCACGTTGACCCCCGAGAACTGGATCGTCGGCATCCCGCCAACGCCGCTGCCGAGGTATTTGATGTGCGGCAGAACGTCCTTCAAGAGGGCTCTTTCTTCAGCGCTGAGCGCGCTTTCCCCTTCCGAGCCTTCTTTGCCTGCCGCCGCGAATTCCGTGAGCGTGTAGTGCGACTTGCAAACCCCCTTCTTTGGGGTCACCAAAGGCTTGCCTTGCTCGGTGGGCACGCATACCTTGGTGCCGCCCGAGGCCACCGCCGTGGATCCCGTCGCCAGGCACGCCACCAGCAGCGCGACGCCCGCCAGCGCTAGACGGTTCATCAGGAACCTCCATCCTGTTTGTTCCGCGCGAGGCCTGCGGCGCTCGCGCTAGACCCATCCCTGGCCCGCCGATGAACTGGCCGCCCAAACGAGCGGGCAGGCACCTCTCTGCACGCCGGACTCTACTCGCAGACACCGGGCAGCGAACACGGCGCGCCGGCGATCCCGCTCAGGTGACCGGCGCACGCCCGCCGATCGGTCATAATCGGCCCCGTCCGATGGAAAGGATCGCCGCAGATCACGCGCAGCGCGGGCGCCCGCGCCCGATCCGGTAACGCCTATGGATAGGCGCCGCTCGCTGATCCTCACGGTCGTGGCAGCGATGCTCGCGATCGGCATCGGGGTCGCCCTCAGCTACGCGATCCACTGGTTCCCGGTCGAGGCCTCCACGCAGGCCAAGAACACCGATCGCCTGTACCACGTGCTGGTCGACGCCTGCATCCCGATCTTCGTGCTCGTGACCACCGTGGTCCTGTACTGCGCCTGGCAGTTCCACATGAAACCGGGCGAGGAGCTCAAGGACGGCCCGCCGATCCACGGCAACACGCGCCTGGAGGTGTTCTGGACCGCCGCCCCCGCCGTGCTGCTGCTCAGCCTGCTGTCGTACTCGTTCGTGGTGCTGCACGACAACGAGAAGAGGCCGGCGCGTGAGATCCGCGTGGGCGTGACCGGGCAGCAGTTCGCGTGGAGCTTCCAGTACCCGCCGTCGGTCACCGGCGGAAGGCCCGTTCAGTCCTTTCAGCTGTACCTGCCCAAGGGCGAGTCGGTCCGGTTCGAACTGCACTCCAAGGACGTGATCCACGCCTTCTTCATCCCCGCCTTTCGCCTGCAGGAGGACGTGGTGCCCGGGATCACGGTGACCTACCGCGCCACGCCCGACCGGCTGGGCACCTACCCGATCGTGTGCAACCTGCTGTGCGGGCTGGGTCACTCGCTGATGCGCACCTCTGTCCACGTCGTCACGCCGGCCGCCTTCGCCGCCTGGCTGAAGAGCCAGCGCGCCACCAGCACGGCCGGCGGCGCGGCGGCCACCGCGTCCAGCGGCACCGCCGCCGCCCGGGCTTCGGGATAATGTGCGGCGTGCAAGCGGTGGGTGAGTCGATGACAGCTCGCAGGGGAGCGCGCTGATGGCCGCGAGGGTGCGGGCGCCGGGCTTCTACCGCGCCAGCGTGCTGATGGTGCTGGGCGTGGCGCTTTCAGCAGGGCTGACGTGGGTGGTGCGCATGTCCACCGGCCACAGCACCTTCCACCACTACCTCTCCGGCGACGCGATCCTCACCGTGTCGCTGATCGCCGTGCCGCTGCTGTTCCTGATCGGGATCGGCGGCTTTGACTACTGGTTCTATTGGGCCGCCGGGCGCCCCACGCGCCCCGAGGACCACTCCGGCCACGGCGCGCGCAGCTGGAAGGACTACTTCCGCGTCAACACCGACCACAAGGTGATCGGCATCCAGTACACGGTCACGTCGTTCTTCTTTTTGCTCGTGGGCGGACTGATCGCGATGCTGATGCGCGCCCAGCTGGCGCAGCCCGGTGCCCAGTTCGTCGACGCGAACACGTTCAACGGCCTGTTCTCGGTCCACGCCACGCTGCTGATCTTCCTGTTCGTGATCCCCGTGTTCGCGGGCCTCGCCAACTTCGTGCTGCCGCTCATGATCGGCGCGCCGGACATGGCCTTCCCGCGCCTGAACGCGCTCTCCTACTGGCTGCTGCCGGTCGCGGGCTTCATGATGCTGGGCAGCTTCTTCGCTCCCGGCGGCGCGTTCGCCGACGGTTGGACGGCGTACGCGCCGCTGTCCACCAACATGCCGATCGGCCAGACGTTCTTCTCCGTCGGCGTCCAGTTCGCCGGCGCCTCCTCGGTCATGACCGCGCTGAACTTCCTCGTGACGATCATCACGATGCGCGCGCCGGGCATGAGCTTCTTCCGCATGCCGCTGCTCGTGTGGGCCAACTTCGCCACCTCGCTGCTGGTCGTGATCGCCACCCCGTTCATCGCCGCCTCGCAGTTCTTCGTGCTGCTCGACAGGGCGCTGGGCTTCAACTTCTTCAACGCCGGCCACGGCGGCGACGTGCTCATGTACCAGCACGTGTTCTGGTTCTACTCCCACCCCGCCGTGTACATCATGATGCTGCCGGGGTTCGGGATCATCAGCGAAATCATCGCGGTCAAGTCGCGCAAGCCGATCTTCGGCTACCGCATGATGGCCTTCTCCCTGCTGGCGATCGTGGGGCTCGGCTTCACCGTGTGGGCGCATCACATGTTCACCTCCGGCATGGCCGCCTGGATCCGCATCCCGATGGCGATCACGACGGCGATCATCGCCATACCCACCGGCATCAAGATCTTCTCGTGGCTGGCCACGCTGTGGCGGGGCGTGCTGCACCTGGACACCCCGATGCTGTTCGCGCTCGGCTTCCTGACGACGTTCACGCTCGGCGGGATCAGCGGCGTGATGCTCGCGATGGTGCCGTTCGACATCCACGTCAGCTCCACCTACTTCATCGTCGCCCACATCCACTACGTGCTCTTCGGCGGGTCGCTGATGACGATCTTCGCCGGCGTGTACTACTGGTTCCCGAAGATGACCGGGCGCATGTACGACGAGCGCTTGGGCAAGTGGCACTTCTGGAGCACGTTCGTGTTCTTCAACCTCACGTTCGGCCCCATGCATATCCTCGGCATGCAGGGCATGCCGCGCCGGGTCGCCACGTATGCGGCCAAGTTCGCCGACATGAACCTGTTCATCTCGATCGCGAGCTTCGGGCTCGGCCTGAGCACGCTGATCTTCCTGTACAACATCGTCACCAGCTGGCGCGGCGGCCCGATCTCGATCGCCAACCCGTGGCGCGGGATGACACTCGAGTGGCAGGTCACCTCGCCGCCGCCGATCTTCAACTTCGACCGCGTGCCCACGGTCGTTGGGGGGCCGTACGAGTACGGCGTGCCCGGTGCGGTGCACGGCATCCTCGCGCCGACGCCCGCCACGGTCGGCGCCGGCTCGCGGCTGGCGGGGGCGCAGCGCGAGTGAGCGCGGAGATCTGCGCATGAAGGAAGTGCTCGTGGTGGCCAACCGCACGCTCGGCGGCGAGAAGCTGCTCGACGCCGTGCGCGCCCGCGCGGGCGCCGGGGACGCGCGCTTCCGCGTGGTCGTGCCGCGGACCACGCCGGCGGCCGGCCTGGTGATCTACGACGAGGCTGTGAGCGAATCGGCCCAGGTCAGGGTCGACCTGGCGATCTCGGTGATGGCCGAGGAGGGCATCGTCCTCACCGGCGAGGTGGGCGACCCCGATCCGTTCCTGGCCACGATGGACGCCGTGGCCGAGCGCCGCCCCGACGAGATCATCGTCTCGACGCACCCGGCTGTGCACTCGGGCTGGCTGCGTAGGGATCTGATCGAGCGCATCCGCAACGCCTCCGGCCTGCCGGTCGAGCACGTGGTGGTCGACCTCGAGCAGGAGGGGCTGCCGTTCCGCGTGACGCTCGTGATCGCCAGCAAAACACTGGGCGG
>VAWK01000003.1:42677-56864 GCA_005885515.1 Actinomycetota bacterium
ATCTGTTCATCGTCGTGGTGCCGCAGCAGCACGGCGGCGGCGGCGCCGCGAGCCAGGCCCGCGCGCGCCTGGCGGCGATGCTCGCTCGCATGCACCAGGCCGGCATGCTGAGCTCAGGGATGATCGGCGACCCCGACCCCTTCACGGCGTGCGTCAACGCGCTGGAGCTGTTCAGGGTCGACGACGTGGTCATCTCCACGCTGCCCGACGAGCGCTCGGGCTGGATGCGGGCCAACCTGATCGAGCGCGTTAAAGGGGCGACGCCCGTGCCCGTGGAGCACGTCGTCGTCGACCTCGCAACCGCGACCGCGGCTCCGGCCGCCTAGGAGGGCCGGTGGAGGCCGCCGGCGTCGCGCACCCCGCCGCCCACGAAGAGCAGCACGGCCCGCCGCCGGCGAACCGCAGCTCGCGCGTGGAGCCCCAGCTGCTGGGCATGCTGCTTTTCATCATCTCCGAGGTGATGATCTTCGGGGCCTTCTTCACGGCCTACTTCTTCATCCGCGTCTCGTCGGGCGATCCCTGGCCGGCGCCGGGGACCACGCTGCCGGTGGCGGTGGCGGGCGTGAACACGGCCGTGCTGTGGTCCTCCTCGCTGACCATGCACTGGGCCCAGACGTCGATCAAGAGGGGCAACCGCTTCGGGCTGAAGGCGGGCATCCTCACCACCTTCCTGTTGGGGTTCACGTTCCTCTTCGTGCAGATCAACGAGTACGCGAACATCGGCTTCGCCCCGCAGGACCACGCCCAGCAGACGATCTTCTACTCGCTCACCGGGCTGCACGGCTGCCACGTGTTCATCGGACTGCTGCTGCTGCTGTTCGTGACGATCCGCTCCTTCCGCGGGCACTACAGCCCCGAGGAGCACCGCGGCGTGGAGGTGCCCGGGATCTACTGGCACTTCGTGGACGTGATGTGGCTGATCGTGTACAGCACCGTGTACATCCTGTAGCCGTGCTGAACCCGCTTCGCTCCGAGGACGAGGCGTTCCGGTTCCTGCTGTTTGCCGCGGCGGTGATAGCGGTGATCGTGGGCGCAGTCGTGCTGCTGCGCGCGCTGCTGTAGTGAGGCTCGCGCTGTAGTGAGGCTCGCGCGCGCAGCTCGCCGCACCCACGCGAGGCAGTCGGGCGCCGATGCGGATTCGCCCGAGCGCGAGCCGCCGATCGATCGCCGGCCTGATCTGCTCCCGGACGCCGGCAGGCGAGCCCGGCGCGGGGCGATCGAGCTGGTCGCGGTGATGGTCGTGGTGGCCGTGCTCGTGGCGCTCGCGGTGTGGTTCTTCCTGTTCGCCCACAATCCGTGCTGCGCCCACAGCTGACCGGCCGTCGCGGCCCGCACAGCTGACGGCCGTCGCGGCCCGCGCACCGCCCGTCGCGGCGCGCACACCGGCCGCAGGCGCGCATTCGGTCGCCGGCGCGGCGGCGGGGCTACTTGACCGTCAGCGTGCCTTCCATGCCCGCTGCGCGGTGACCTGGGACCTCGCAGAAGAACGTGTACGCGCCCGGCTTGAGCGTGACCTTCACCGACGTGGTGCCCTTGGTGATGAAGCTGCTCGCACCGAGCACCGGCCCGCTCTTGCCCGGCTGCACGGCGATGTTGTGGTTCACGCCCGACGAGTTGGGCATTTCGATCGTGACCGGGCCCGCGCTGGCGGTGGCCTTGTTGCTCACGTAGGCGAGCTGGCCGGTGGGACTGGCCGGGATCGTCAGCTTGCCGGCCTTCTCCACGGCCGGCTTGCCGCTGCCGGGCGGCGCCACCGCGGTGGCGAGCAGGCCCGTGTCTTGGCCGGGCCGGTCCGCCACCTGCGAGACGTAGGCCGCGATGTCGCGCAGCGTGGCGCCCGAGGCCAGGTTCTTCGGCATCGCGCCTTCGGGGTTGGGGTTGAGCACCTGCCCTTCCACCACGCCGCGCACGGTGCTGCGCCTGAGCCCTTCGGCGAGGCTCTGGCGGAAGGCTTCATCGAGGTTTGGCCCGATGATGCCCTTCGTGCTCGCCCTCGCCAGCGTGTGACACGAGCCGCACTTTGCGACGAACTGCTGCTTTCCCGCGATCAGGTTGGCGTTGTCGGCGCCCTTCACCGAGCAGCCGCCCGCGGCGAGCGCCAACGCGGCCAGCACCGGCGCGCCGGCGGCGCGCCGCCCTAACCCCTGCATGGGCCTGCGATCACTCGGACTCCAGCACCTCGCCGTGGGCTCATGGGAGGGCGCAACACTATCCAAAGCGGCGGGGGCGCCGGGCTCGCCAGGGGCCGCGGCCAGGCGCCGCTCACGGCGACCGCAGAGCCTGCAGCTCGCCGCGCGCGGCCGCGATCACGCCGCGCGCAACCCCCTCCCAGGACCAGTGCCGGCGCGTCGCCGACACCAGCCCCGCGCGCGTGCGCTCGCGCAGCTCGGGCCCTGACGTGAGCCATGCCGCGAGACGCTCGGCGAGCGCCACCACGGCGCCGTCGCCGAGCGGGAAGGACAGCCACCCCGCAGCAGGTTCTGGCAGCGCGGCGGCCAGCACCTCGCTGACCTCCGCCAGCCCCGAGTGCGCGGCGCTGACCGGCAGCACGCCGCACGCCGCCGCCTCGACGGCGACCATCCCGAAGGACTCCGGGAACGTGCTCGGCACGGCCAGCGCCCGGCACGCCGGCAGCAGCTGGGCGAGCTCCTCGTGCTCCAGGCGACCGGTGAACACGACCTGTTGCGCGAGCGCGCGGGCGGCCGCGATGTAGCGCTCGCGCTCGGCGACGCCGAGCGAGTCGAGGAACGCGAGCAGGTAGGCGAGCGGCCGGCGGTCCCCTCCCTCCAGCGCCCTGCCGGCGCGTGCGAGCTCGCTCGCGCCCGCGAGATCGCCCGCGGCGAGCGCCGCGCACAGCCACTCGAGCCCGTCGCGGAAGCCGCCGAAGCCCACCACCACGAGCGTCGCCCGCGGCACGCGCTCCAGCACGAGCGGCCAGGCGGCGAGCAGCAGGTCGGCGCCCTTGCTCACGATCAGCTTGCCCACGAAGGCGACCAGCTGGTCCGCGCCGGGATCAACCCGCGCAAGCGCCCGGGCGGCCGCGCCCGCCTCGCGCGCGAAGGCGCTCTCGGCGGGGCGCTCGGCCGCGCCACCCGACTCCAGCGCGGCCTGCAGCGCGCGCACGCCGTCGGCGGCCCGGGCGGGCGGCTGCGGCGCGAAGCGAGCCACGTCGACGCCCGGAGGACCGAGCCGCGTGCGCGCGATCAGCCCCGCGTCGCCGAGCGCCTCCCACAGGCTGGCGGCGGTGTGGCGCGAGCCCACGAGCACGCACCGTGCCGGCGCCAGGCCCTCGCGCGCGTAGGGCAGAAACCGCTCCGGCGCGGGCTTTACGGTGTACTCGAGCGCGCTCCCGTGGATCTTGACCGCGTAGGGGACCCGGCCGGCGAGCGCACGCGCGAGGATCACCGGGCCCATCACGAGGTGATTTGCAAGCGCCAGCTGCGGGCGCACGAGATCGCGCAGCTCGCGCACCGCCGCGATGTTGGCCTCCAGGTAGCGCTCCAGCTCCTCATCGCTGCAGCGCAGGAAGGAGCGGGCCTCGATGCCCTCGTAGCGATCGGCCACGTACACCGGCAGCAGCGCGCCGATGTCCGGCCGGTACACGGTGGCGCTTCCGCGCCCCGAGGCATGCTGCGGGCGCACGCGGCGCACCCGCAGCGTCCCCTCTTCCCAGTCTGCGACGGCGTCGACGAATGGCTGCTGATCGGCGTGGCGGTCCTGGCTCAGCAGATGCACCTCGTGGCCGAGGCGCACGAGCGCTTCGGCCAGGCGCGCGTTGTAGACGTTGGACCCGGTGCCCTCGAGCAGGTAGCCGTGGAAGACCAGGACGCGCACCGGGGGCAGGGTACCCACCGCTCCGGGGCCTCCGGTAGAGTGGGGCGATGAGCACTTCCCAGCGCTATCGCCTGCGCAACCCCGCCAGCGGCAGGGAAGTCGTCATGGAGGCGCAGCCGGGCGAGGTCTACCGCGACCGCGAGTCCGACGAGCCGCTCGAGGTCGTCGGCAAGGTGCTGCCGCTCGCGCCCTCCGACTCGCGGCTGCCGTGGGCCGTGGAGAACCTGCGCTTCTGCCCCTGGTGTCACCATCTGGCCCAGAAGGACCTCAACGACTGCCCCACCTGTGGCAGGCGCATGGGACCGCTCGGGCCGCCGCCGGCTGCCCATTCGGGCACCTGATCGTCAAGGCGCCGCCCGCGATGGAATCCCACCGCCAACCCGTCAGCCGTGCCGCCCGCAGGCGGCCCGTGGGACGCGCCGCGGCCAGCTGCGCCGCGCTGCTCTGCTCGCTTGCCCTCGGCGCGTGCGGTGGTGCCAGCAACGTCGCCGACTCGGTGCCCAAGAGCACCCCCGACATCACGCCGCCGAACAACACGAGCGCCGAACAGGCGGCCGCGCAGACGACCTCGACATCGACGACCACCACCAAATCGACGGCCAGCTCGGGCGAATCCTCCTCGGCCTCGGGCGAAGGCGAAGGCGGCTCCGAAGCGAGCGGCGGCGGCTCCGAAGCCGGCGGCTCCGGGGAAGGAAAAGCAAGCGCACCGGCCTCAGAAGGCGGGGGCTCGAAATCCGAAGCCGGCTCGAGCCCCACCGGCGGAGCGAGCGCGCCGGGCAAATAGCCGCCGCCGGAGCAGCTAGGGCGTCGAGATGAGCGTCGCGCTGTAGGTCAGGCGGGCTGTCTGATAGAGGCAGTAGTACTGCACCGGACTACCGATCTGCGTCTGCGTGCTCAGCGAGCTGGTGCTCGAGCACTGTTTGCGCGGACGGCTCGCGCGCCACGAGGTTTCCTTGCCGAAGCCCAGCGCGAGCGCGGGGGCCCAGGTGGGAACGCTGAGCGCGACCACGTCGTGCTTCCTGACCGGGAGCGTCGTTTCCAGCGCGAACTGGGCGGTCTTGCCGAAGTAGGGCTGAAGCATCACGGGCGGGCTCTGCGCGACGAGCTTGTACGTCAGGTTCGGTTTTGGCACCTGGCGCAGGATGGCGATGCCTGCCTCGGAGGTGCCCCCCTCGTTGGAGTTGAAGAACTTGATCTGCGACGCGTTGGGCTTGCCCAGCGTGATCGTCCAGGCGACGATCGTGCCGCTGCGCGGCACGGCCAGGAAGTTGTGGGCGGCGCCAACCTTGACCTGGAACCCGGTCGTGCGGCTGACGGCCAGGCAGGGTGTCGTGGGGCAGCTCGGAACGGTCGGCGGCGTCGTCGGGGGGAGCACGCCGACTTCGGCGAGCGTCGCGGGAGCCCCGGCGGGCAGCGCCAGGCAGAGCGCGGCGGTAGCGAGGATCGCGGCGGCCGTGCGTCTCATCAGTGGCATTCAACACGACTCACGCGTGGATGTAGCGGCGGGCGCATCGGCTAGGCGCCCGCGAGCTGAGCCGCCGCGGCCGCGATCTCGTCGGCGTCGCCCTGCGCGGGGATCCACGGCAACCGCAGCGGATCGCCCTCGTAGCGGGGGATCACGTGGATGTGAAAGTGGAACACCGTCTGCCAGGCGGCCGCGCCGCACGAGTTGACGAGGTTCACGCCGTCGGCTCCCAGACGCTGCTTGATCCGGCCGGCCAGCCGCTGTGAGGCGACGATCGCCGCGTGCAGGTCCTCGCGATCCACGCTCAGCAGATCGGCGACGTGCTCGCGCGTGACGACCAGCGTGTGCCCGCGCGTGGCCGGCGCGATATCCAGGAACGCCACCGTGCGCTCGTCTTCGTCGACGATCCTGGCCGGCAGCTCGCCCGCGATGATCTTGCAGAAGATGCAGTTGGGATCGCGCATCTCGGCAAAGCCTATTGCGATCGCTGCTGCCGGCGCGCGAACGCGAGCGCCTGCGGGCGCGTGCCCACCTCGCCGGCGTACTGAGCCGCGGCGAGCTGCGCCAGCAGCTCGCCGACGCGCGGACCGGTGGGGATGCCAAGCTCGCGCGCCAGCTCGTCTCCGCGCAGCAGCGGCACCGGAGGGCCCTCGGCGCGCCAGCGCAACGCGTCCCCGAGCATCTCGCCCGCCAGGCGCAGATGCGCGTCGATCGACTGCCTGGCGCCCTCCCCGCGCGTGGCCAGGCGATCGGCGACGGACAGCAGCGTGACGTCGACCTCGACCGGCGCGCACTGGCTCAGGTAGGCGAACACCGACCGCCGCGCCAGCGGCTGCGGCTCGTGCACGAGGAAGCCGAGCGTCAGGTGATGGCGCACCAGCGCCGCAACATGGGCGCGAAGCCGCTCGCTCGCGCGCAGCCGCTCGAGGATCTCGCGCGCGACGCCCGCGCCGAGGCTGTCGTGGCCGATGAACGTGACCCGGCCGTCGCTCGGCCTGACCCTGCGCGTGAGCGGCTTGGCGACGTCGTGCAGCAGCGCGCCCCAGCGCAGCGCTTCCCCGCGCGTCAGCTCGTCCGCCAGCGGCTCCGCCAGGACGGCCGCGACCTGCGCGCGGTGCTCGGGCGGCGGCCAGCCGGTCACGACGCTGCCGGCGCTGGTCGTCGCGGCTGGCTCGATCGTTTGCGCGAGCACCTCCAGCGTGTGCCCGTACACGTCGCTGTGGTGGTAGCGGCTCTGCTCGACGCCCCGCAGCGCCTCGAGCTCGGGCAGCACGGCGGCGGTGGCGCCCACGTCGGACATCAGCTCGAGCCCCGCCACCGCCTGCGGGGCGGCGACGATGCGCCGCAGCTCCATGAAGATTCTCTCGCCCGCGCTGCCCGACAGTGCGACGGCGGCCTCGCGTGCCGCCGTCAGTGTTGCCGGCTCGGGCCCGAGCCCCAGCTCCACGGCGACCCGCACCAGGCGCAGCACGCGCACGGGGTCCTCACGGAAGGCATCCGGCGCTGCGATGCGCAGGCGGCGCGCGTCGAGGTCGGCCAGCCCGCCCAGCGGGTCGATCAGCTGACCGCCAGCGATCGGCTCGGCGATCGCGTTGACGGTGAAGTCGCGCAGCGCGAGGTCGGCCTCGAGCGAGTCCGCACGCAGCGGCTCGACGTCGACCTGCCAGGAGCGGTCGCGCGCCACCACGCGCCAGGCGCCGAAGTCCTCCGACAGCGAGAAGCAGGCAGCGCCTCCCGCCACTCGCGCCACCTCGCGCGCGGCTCGCGCCGAGTCGCCCTCCACGATCACGTCCATGTCGGGGGTCGCCCGCCCGAGCGCGCGATCGCGCACCGCGCCTCCCACGAGCCACGCCCGCTGCCCCGCGAGCGCCGCCCGCGCAGCCTCAAGGCCGGGGTTCATCCGGCACCGGCGTCGAGCGCCTGGCGCGCCCGCGTGTGCGGCTCGCCGCCCCCCTGCGGAGGCGCCGCGGAGCCGGCGCCGACGGCGCTCTCGATCTGCGCGCGCTCGATCGCCTCCAGCGGCGCCCCATCGCGATGGTAGGCGCGGCTGACACGCGGCGTGAGCGCGCACGTGACCTCGTAGTTGATCGTCCCCAGCCGCCGCGCGACCTCCTCGGCGGTGATCCGCTCCTCGCCCTGGCGCCCGATCAGCATCGCCGGCTCGCCGCGCAGGCGCTCGGCGCGTCCATCGGCGCCGAGGTCGACGGTGACGTTGTCCATGCTGACCGTCCCCACGAGCGGGTAGCGCCGCCCCGCGATGAGCACATCGGCGTTGTTGGACAGGCCGCGGCGCCAGCCGTCGCCGTAGCCGATCGGCAGCACCGCCAGATGCGTGTCGCGCTCGGCGATGAAGCGGCGGCCGTAGCCGGCGCTCTCCCCGGCCGCGCAGCGCTTGACCTCGGCGACGTAGGAGCTCAGCTCAAGCGCAGGCTCGAGCGCACGCGCGGCGGGGTCCTCGCCGAAAGGATCCATGCCGTAGATCGCGATCCCGCAGCGCACCAGGTCGAAGTGCGCGCCGGCGTCGCGCAGCACGGCTGCGCTGTTGGCGGCGTGCAGCACGAGGTCGCGCTGCGCGTCCCTGGCCTGCGCCGCCCAGCCCGCGAACATCTGCAGCTGAGCGGCGAAGAAGCCGTCGTCGTGCAGTTCGTCGGCGGTCGCGAAGTGCGTCATCGCGCCGACCGGCTCTACGCCGGGCGCCGCGCGCGCCGCCGCCAGCACGCGCGTTGCCTCGCCGGGGTCGCGCGTGCCCAGGCGGCCCATGCCGGAGTCGAGCTTGACGTGCACGCGACCGCCGCCGGCGCGCGCCAGCGCCTCCAGGTCGCGCTCACGCCACGCCACCACGTCCGCGTCCGCCGCGAGCGCCTGGCGCAGCTCGGGCGGAGTCAGCGCCCCCATCACGAGCAGGCGCGTACGCGCCAGTCCGGCGCTGCGCAGCTCGAGCGCCTCCTCGCCCGTCGCCACCGCCAGCCAGCTCGCGCCGCCGGCGAGCGCGGCCGTGGCGCTGGCCACGGCGCCGTGTCCATAGCCGTCGGCCTTGACCACCGCGCACAGCTCCACGCCGGGGCGCAGCTCGCCGCGCAGCCGGGCGCAGTTGCGCTCGATCGCCGCCACGTTCACGCACGCCTGCGCGCGCTCGACGCTCACCGTGGCTCGCCTCCGTCCAAGCGCGGCGCACGCTGGCCCGGATCGTCGGTGCCACCGCCGCGGTCCGGTTGCGCGTGCGTGCGCGCCCTTGGCAGCGCGGCGATCACGTCCGAGGCGATCACCCCCTCGGCCGCGCCCAGCTGCCGCGCCGCCGCCCGGCCGGCGGCCGCGTGCAGCCACACGCCCGCGGCGGCGGCCGTGAACTGGTCGAGCCCCTGCGCCAGCAGCGCCGCGATAACCCCGGTGAGCACGTCGCCCGTCCCCGCGGTGGCCAGCGCCGGGCTGCCGCCGGGGCTGACCGCGACGCGGCCGTCGCTGCCGGCGACGAGCGTGTCGTCGCCCTTGAGCACGACCACCGCGCGGGCCTGTGCGGACGCCTCGCGCACATGGCGCAAGCGCTCGCGCTCGATCTCGGCGCTGTCGAGCTGCAGCAGTCGCCCCAGCTCGCCGGCGTGCGGGGTGAGCACCGTGGGCGCGTCCCTGGCCGCGAGCTCGCCGAGGTGGCCGGCATGGGCGTTGAGCCCGTCGGCGTCGAGCACCGTTGCGATCGGGGACCGACGCGCCAGCGTCCGCGCGAACGAGACCGCCCCCTCGCGCCGGCCGAGCCCGGGGCCGAGCGCGAGCGCGCCACCGCGTCCGGCCGCCTGCAGCACGGTGTCGACTCCCTCGACCGTGAACCCCTCGCCGTCGTCGGGCAGCCCGCGGGTCATTAGCTCGGGCAGCTCGCCGGCGATCAACGCCTGCTGCGAGGACGGCACGCACGCGGTCACATAACCGGCGCCGGCGCGCATGCTCGCGCGCGCCGTCATACGCGGCGCCCCGGTGAGCCCGCGCGATCCCCCGGCGATGAGCACGTGCCCGCTCGAGAACTTGGTCCCCGCCGGCGTCCTGCGCGGCAGCTGCTCGAGCACGGCCGCCCCGATCAGGCCGATCGAGCTCGCCGCCGGAGCGCCGCGCGGGATGCCGATGTCGCCGACCAGCACCTCGCCCGCGTGCGCCTTGCCGGGGCGGATCCACAGGCCGGGCTTGGCGGCGTGGAAGGTGACGGTCATCGCGGCGCACACCGCCTCTCCGCAGACCACCCCGCTGGACGCGTCGACTCCGCTCGGGACGTCGACGCTGAGGACCGGCGCGGGTGCGGCGTTGATCACGGCGATCGCTTCGGCCACGGCCCCGCGCGCCGTGCCCTGGAAGCCGGTCCCGAGCAGGGCGTCGACGACGACGCTGGCTCCGTCCAGTGCCTCGCGCATGCCGCTCAGTGGCAGCGGCTCGGCGCCGGGCAGGCGCTCGAGGTTCGTGCGCGCGTCACCGCCGATGTCCCGCGCCTCGGCGGCGAGCACCACCCTCGCCTCACGGCCTTCCTCGCGCAGCAGGCGCGCCACGACGAAGCCATCGCCGCCGTTGTTGCCCTTGCCGCACACGATCGTGACCGGACCGTCGGCGGCGACTCGCTCGACCGCGCGCGCCACGCTCGTGCCGGCGCGCTCCATGAGCTCCAGCCCCGCCACGCCCTGCTCCTCGATCGCCCAGCGGTCGACCGCGCGCATCGTGGGCGCGTCGAGCAGCGGGATCAGCCAGTCGGACAGCGACGGCACGGGTTGCGATGCTAGATGGTCGGCCTGCGGCGGCACCGCCTTGGACGGCGTGCAGCGCGAGCACGCGCCGCCGTGCGTGGACTCCCTACTCGACGGTCACCGTCTTTGCCAGGTTGCGGGGCTGGTCCACGTTCAGCCCGCGGCGACGTGCGACCGCGTAGGCGAGCAGCTGCAGCGGGATCACCGCGAGGATCGGCTGCAGCATCCAGTCGGTGGCCGGCACGCACACGGTCGCCTCCGCGTGCGGCTCGACCAGGCCTTCGCCGTCGGTGGCGATGGCGATCACACTCGCTCCGCGGGCGCGGGCCTCCTGCACGTTGGAGACGAGCTTCTCCAGCACGGGCGAGCGCGTGGCCACGCACACCACCGGCGTGGCCTCCTCGAGCAGCGCGATGGGCCCGTGCTTCATCTCCCCGGCGGCGTAAGCGTCAGCGGAGACATAGGAGATCTCCTTCAGCTTCAGAGCCCCCTCGAGCGCGACCGGAAGCCCGACGTGGCGGCCTATGTACAGGAAGAAGTCCGATCGCCAGCAGGTCGCGGCGATCTCCTGCACGCGTGCCTCGCAGTCGGCGATCAGCGCGTCGATGCTGCGCGGCATGTGCTTGAGCTCCGACACGAGCGTGGCGACCCGCTCGCGCGGCAGCGTCTGCCGCAGCTCTGCCAGCCGCAGCCCGAGCAGGTACATGACAGCCACCTGGCACACGAACGTCTTCGTCGCGGCCACGCCGATCTCGAGCCCGGCCCGCGTGAACAGCACGCCATCGGCCTCGCGGGTGGCCTGCGAGCCCATCGTGTTGGTGATCGCGAGCACCGTCGCGCCGCGCTCGCGCGCGAGGCGCATCGCGGCCAGCGTGTCGGCCGTCTCACCCGACTGCGAGATCCCGATCACGAGGTCGCCCGGGCCGACCACGGGATTGCGGTAGCGGTACTCGGATGCGATGTCGATCTCGACCGGCAGGCGCGCCCACTCCTCGATCGCGTAGCGGCCGATCACGCCCGCGTGGTAGGCGGTGCCGCAGGCCACGATCACGATCCGGCGCGCGCCGGCCAGGACCCGCTCGGGCAGCGCGCCGTCCTCGTCGAGGTCCACCCCCGCGCCGCGCGCGACACGATCGGAGATCGTTTCCGCGAGCGCGTCGGCCTGTTCGTGGATCTCCTTGAGCATGAACGTCTCAAAACCGCCCTTCTCGGCGGTCTCCTGATCCCACTCAACGGTCTCGATCGCCCGCTCCACGGGCTCACCGTCGGCCGTCGTGATCGTCACGTCGCCGGGCGTGAGGCGAACGATCTCGCCGTTCTGGATGACCTGCACGCGCCGCGTCTCGGCGAGGAACGCCGGCACCGCGGAGGCGACGAACTGCTCGCCATCCCCTCGCCCGATTACCAGCGGGCACTCCTTGCGCGCCCCCACCAGCACCCCCGGCTCGTCCAGGCTCATCGCCACGAACGCGAAGTGGCCCTCGAGCTCGCGGTAGGCCTCGCGGACCGCGGCGGCGAGATCGCCGTCGTAGTGCTCGGCGAGGAGGTGGGCGATCACCTCGGCATCGGTCTCGGAGGTGAACACGCAGCCGCCGTCCAGCAAGCGCTGCTTCAACGTCATGTAGTTCTCGACGATCCCGTTCACGACCACGTGTACGCGATCGGCGCTGTCGTAGAGCGGATGCGCGTTCTGCTCGCTGACGCGACCGTGCGTGGCCCAGCGCGTGTGGCCGATCCCGGTGGTGGCCGGCCGGGCAGCAAGCGCCACCGCCGCACCTGCCCCTTGCGCTTCGTCGGCGCTCTCGAGCTTGGCTCGCAGCGCGCTGAGGTTGCCCACCGCACGCACGGCCTCGATGTGCCCATCGGCGATCACCGAGATGCCGGCGGAGTCATAGCCGCGGTACTCGAGCTTGTGCAGGCCGGCCAGCAGCAGCTCCCGGGCCGGGCGTCCTCCCACGTATCCCACGATGCCGCACATCGGATCGACGATACCAGCGGTCTTCAGGCCAATTCGCGCTGCACGAGCGCGGCCAGCCGATCGCACAGCTCCTGGGCCTCGTCCTCGCTCGGCGCCTCGACCATCACCCGCACGAGCGGCTCGGTGCCGCTCGGGCGCACCAGCACCCGGCCGCGGCCGGCCAGGCCGTCGGCCGCCGATCGCACGCCCTCGGCCACCGCCGGCGCCTGCTCGAGCGCGCGCCGATCGCGCACGCGCACGCTCACCAGCCGCTGCGGAAGCTTGGCCATGGCAGCGCGCTCGCTCAGGTCCCGTCCCTCGAGCGCCTCGAGCGTGAGCAGCGCGCTCGCGATGCCATCGCCGGTGCGGTTGAAGCCCATCTCGATGATGTGCCCCGACTGCTCGCCCCCGAGGGTCCAGCCCCGCTGGCGCAGCTCCTCGAGCACGTAGCGGTCGCCCACGTTCGTGGTGGCCACCTCGATGCCCGCCTGCGCCATGGCGCGGTGGAAGCCGTAGTTGGTCATCACCGTCACGACCACGCCGTCACCGCTGAGCCGTCCACGCCGGCGCAGGTGCAGCGCGGCGAGCGCCAGCAGCTCGTCGCCGTCGACGACCGTGCCCAGACGGTCGACCGCCAGCACGCGGTCGCCGTCCCCGTCGAAGGCGAAGCCGATCGCGTGCCCGCCGCGCGCCACCATCTCGGCCAGCGCCTGCACGTGGGTCGAGCCGCAGTCCGCGTTGATGTTGCGACCGTCCGGTGCATCGGCCACCACGGTCACGTTCGCACCCAGGCGCCTGAAGATCTCCGGAGCCACCCGATAGGTGGCCCCATTGGCGCAGTCCAGCAGCACGTCCAGCCCGCTGAGGTCCAGCTCGCTGAAGCGCGTGTGGAGCTCGCGAAGGTAGTCCTCCGGCGCGCCCCTCAGCTCGCGCACGCGACCGATCGCGGGGGCCTCGCTGAGCTGGCCGCTCTCCAGCTGGCGCTCGATCGCGAGCTCGCTGTCGTCGGAGAGCTTGTATCCGTCGGCGCCGAAGAACTTGATCCCGTTGTCCTGATAGGGGTTGTGCGAGGCGGACACCACCACGGCGAGGTCGAGGCCGTACCGCGCGAGCAGCAGGGGCGCCGCGGGCGTTGGCAGGACGCCGGCCAGCAGCGCGTCGCCGCCCGCCGAGCTAACCCCGGCCGCAAGCGCCGCCTGAAGCATCGCTCCCGACTCGCGCGTGTCGCGCACGATCACCACCTGCGGGCGCTCGGCCGGGGACAGGCGTGCCGCCGCCCGCGCCAGTGACAGGGCGAGCTCGGCGGTCACGAACTCGCCGGCGACGCCGCGGACGCCGTCGGTCCCGAACAGCTTGCGGGCCATGCTCGCCTCTGAACCCGAGCCCTAGCGCTTGGAGAACTGCGGCCGCTTGCGCGCCTTCTTCAGGCCGGCCTTCTTGCGCTCCTTGGCGCGCGAGTCGCGCGTCAGGAAGCCCCTGCGCTTCAGCTCTCCGCGCAGGTTGGGATCGGCCTCGAGCAGCGCCCGCGAGACCCCATGGCGCAGGGCCCCCGCCTGCGCGGAGATGCCGCCTCCGTGCAGCCGCGCGACAACGTCCATGCGCTCGTGGTAGCCGACCGTCTCCAGCGGCTGGCGGATGTTGCGCTGTAGCGTGTTCCGCGGGAAGTGCTCCTCGAGCGTGCGCCCGTTGACGAGATACGTCCCGCTTCCCGGCCGCAGGGTCACCCGTGCGATCGCCGTCTTGCGCTTGCCCGTGGCGCGATAGCGTGCTCCTGCCGCCAGGTCGATCGCGGCCGAGGCGATCGGCTGGATGAGCACCTCCTCGCGCTCCTCCTCCCGCTCCTCCACCTCCGCCGGCGCCACGTCCTCTTCCTCGATCGCGTAGCGGTCCTCGTACTCCTCCTCCGCCACGCCGCGTCCCAGCGGATCAGCGCCCTCGGGCACGATGTCCACCTCCAGGTGCGCGCCGGGCACCGACGGTTTCACCCGCGGCGCCGTCTCGGCTGGCTCCTCTGCGGCCTGCTGCTCGTCTGCCTCACTCGCCTGTGCACCCGCGCTCGCCTCGGCCGGTTCTGCGACCTCAGGCCGAGGCGACTCAGCCGTGGCGTCAGGCTCGGTGACCTCCGCCTGTGGGGCCTCCGCCTGTGGGGCCTCCGCCTGTGGGGCCTCCGCCTGTGGGGCCTCCGCCTGCGGGGCCTCCGCCTGCGGGGCCTC
>VAWK01000003.1:56874-62300 GCA_005885515.1 Actinomycetota bacterium
CTCCGCCTGCGGGGCCTCCGCCTGCGTGGCGTCGGCCTGCGTGGCGTCGGCCTGCGGGGCGTCAGCCTGCGGCGCCTCCTCCTGCCCGGCCTGCTCCTGCGGGACCTGCTCCTGCTGCGCGTCCTCGCGCTCGGCCTTCTGTTTGCGCGTGCGGCGCTGCGGTTTTTTCTGCTCGGCCATCAGTCGGCGATGTCCATCGGCTGGGGCTTCTGCGCGACGTGGGGATGCTCGGGCCCTGCGTAGATCTTAAGCTTCGTGAGCTGCTTGCGGGCGAGCCGGTTGCGGGGCATCATGCCCTTGACGGCGAGCCGGATGATCTCCTCGGGGCGCCGGCGCTGCATCTCCTCGAACGTACGCCAGCGCAGGCCGCCCGGGTAGCCGGAGTGGCGGTAGTAGCGCTTGTCGGTGCGCTTGCTGCCGGTCACGTGAATCTTCTCGGCGTTGACCACGACGACGAAGTCTCCGGTGTCGACATGGGGCGTGTACCGGGGCTTGCGCTTGCCCCGCAGCGCATCGGCGATCTGGGTCGCGAGGCGGCCGAGCGTCTTGCCCTCGGCATCGACCACGAGCCAGTTTCGCTCGCGATCGCTCGGCTTGGCGACATACGTTTTCATCGGCATGCGGGCGTGAAAAAGGCCACGCGTTGGCGGCGCGGCGGAGCGGACATGATAGCTGCCTACTCCCACTCGATCGTGCCCGGCGGCTTGGAGGTGATGTCGAGCACGACCCTGTTGACCTCGCGCAGCTCGTTGATCATCCGCGAGGCGATCGTCTCGAGCAGGTCGTAAGGCAGCCTGGCCCAGTCGGCCGTCATCGCGTCATCGCTGGTGACGGCGCGCACCACGATCACGTAGCCATATGTGCGCTCGTCACCCTGCACGCCCACGGTACGGACGTCGGGCAGCACGCAAAAGGACTGCCACAGCTCGCGGTACAGGCCCGCCCTGCGGATCTCATCCTGGAGGATGTGATCTGCCTCGCGCAGCAGGTTCAGCCGCTGCTTGGTCGCCTCGCCGCCGACGATCCGGATCGCGAGGCCCGGGCCGGGAAACGGCTGCCGCCAGACGAGCCGCTCGGGCAGGCCGAGCTCCAGACCGACGGCCCGCACCTCGTCCTTGAACAGGGCCCGCAAGGGCTCCACGAGCTCGAAGCGCAGGTCGTCCGGCAGGCCGCCCACGTTGTGATGGGACTTGATCGTCGCCGCGCCCGTGCCGCCGCCCGACTCGATCACGTCGGAGTACAGCGTTCCCTGCACCAGGTAGCGCGCGCCGGCCCCGCCCTGGACGGCCGCCAGCCGTCCGGCCTCCTCCTCGAACACCCTGATGAACTCGCCCCCGATCGCCTTGCGCTTGGCCTCGGGGTCGGTCACGCCGCGCAGCTTCTCCAGAAAGCGCTGCTCGGCGTCCACCGCTACCAGCGGCACCTTGAACGTGTCCTGGAACGCGCTCACGACCTGTTCGCCCTCGTCCTTGCGCATCAGCCCGTGGTCGACGAACACGCACGTCAGCTGGTCGCCGACGGCTCGATGCACCAGCAGCGCCGCGACCGACGAATCGACGCCGCCAGACAGGCCGCAGATCACCCGCCCGTCGCCGACCTGCGCGCGGATGCGCCGCGTCTGCTCCTGCACGATCGAAGCCGCGCACCACGTCCGCTCACAGCCGCACACCTCGGTGAGGAAGCGGCGCAAGATCTCGGGCCCGTACGGAGTGTGCACGACCTCGGGGTGAAACTGGATCCCGTAGATGCCGCGGGCCTGGTCCTCGACCGCGGCCACCGGCGAGGCGCTGGAGGACGCGAGCGCGCTGAAGCCCGGCGGCGCCTCGAACACCGTGTCCCTGTGCGACATCCAGCAGGTCTGCTCGAGCGGCAGCCCTGCCAGCAGCGTGCCCGGCTCGCGCACGTGCAGCTCGGAGCGGCCGAACTCGCCGACCTCCGCCTGCTCCACGCGGCCGCCGAGCGCGTGCACGAGCAACTGCATGCCGTAGCAGATGCCGAGCACCGGAATGCCCAGCTCGAGCAGCCGGCGATCGAGCCGCGGGGCGCCCTCGGCGTAGACCGAGGCCGGGCCGCCGGAGAGGATGATCCCGCGGGGCCCGCGCGCCGCCAGCTCATCGGTCGAGACGCCATGCGGCAGCAGCTCGCTGAAGACGCCGCAATCGCGCACGCGCCTTGCGATCAGCTGGCTGTACTGACCGCCGTAGTCCAGCACGACGATCTCCTCGCTCGCTGCCGCAACGCCGCCCGCCCGCGCGGCCGCGGGCACGGGCGTCATGACAGCGCCCTCAGTCATTGACGAGGGCGGCAGCCTTTCCGTTCGTCGCGCCCATGCCGACGCCCTGGTCGCGCTGCAGGGCCTTGCCCTCGGTCTGCAGCGCGGGCGCGATCACGACCTCGGCGCGGTTGAACTCGGCGAGGTCCTTGTGCCCGCAGGTGGCCATCGAGGTGCGCAGGCCGCCGAACAGGTTGAACGTGCCGTCGTTCTCGCGCGCCGGCCCCACGAGGATTTCCTCCAGCGTGCCGTTCTGTGTCGTCGCCACGCGCGCGCCCCGCGGCAGCGTCGGATGGAAGGTCGCCATGCCCCAGTGAAAGCCGCGTCCCGGCGCCTCGTGCGCGCGAGCGAGCGGCGATCCGATCATCACGGCGTCGGCGCCCAGCGCGATCGCCTTGGCGACGTCGCCGCCGTTGCGCATGCCGCCGTCGGCGATCACCTGGCAGTACTCGCCGGTCTCCAGCATGTGCGTGGAGCGCGCGTGGGCCACGTCCGCGATCGCGGTCGCCTGGGGCACGCCGATGCCCAGCACGCCGCGCGTGGTGCACGCCGCTCCCGGGCCGACGCCCACGAGCACGCCCGCCGCGCCGGTGCGCATCAGGTGAAGCCCGGTGTGATAGGAGGCGCAGCCGCCCACCACCACGGGCACTTCGAGCGTGGGGATGAACTCCTTCAGGTTCAGCGGCTCGGACACCTCCGAGACGTGCTCGCCGGAGACCACGGTGCCCTGGATCACGAGCACGTCCAGGCCGGCTTCCAGTGCGACCTCGTAGTACTTGCGCACCCTCTGCGGCGTCAAGGAGGCCGCGACCACGACCTTCTGCTGCTTGATCTCCTCGATTCGCCGCGCGATCAGCTCCGGCTTGACCGGCTCTGAGTAGATGTCCTGCATCTCGCGAGTGGCGACCTCCTTGGGCAGCGAGGCGATGCGCTCGAGCTGCTCATCGGCGTCCTCGTAGCGGGTGAAGATGCCCTCGAGGTTGAGCACCCCGAGGCCGCCCAGGCGCCCGATGATGGCGGCGGTCTGCGGCGAGACGACCCCGTCCATGGCCGAGGCCAGCATCGGCAGCTCGAACTGGTACGGGCCGAGCTTCCAGGAGATGTCGACGTCATCCGGGTCGCGCGTGCGCCTGGACGGCACGATCGCGATGTCGTCCAGGCCGTAGGCCCGGCGGCCCTTCTTGCCGCGCCCGATCTCTATCTCCATCGCTGGATCCTGCCAGCCCCAGCGGACGAGAAGACCCCGCACAGGGCGGGGCCGTGAGGGGGCCGGCGGGGCGCAGTGGGCTGCGGGTAGCGTGGAGCGGCCAAGTGAGCTGAGCATAGCAACGGCCCTCGCGGCTGATGCCCTTGGCTATGCTCGATCGATGAGTGAGCTCGTCACCCCGAGCTATGAGCCGCTGGCCATCGAGGCCGCCAGGCAGGCGGCCTGGCGCGAGGCCGGCGCGTTCGGCACGCCGCCGCCGCAGGACGAGCGCCCGCACCTGTACATAAAGCCCTCGGCGCCGTTCACCTCGGGCAACATCCACATGGGCCACGTGCGCAGCTATTCGATCGGCGACGCGTACGCGCGCTTTCGCCGCGCGCGTGGAGATGACGTGCTGTTCGCCTTCGGCTTCGACGCGTTCGGGCTGCCGGCCGAGCTCGGGGCGATCGCGGCGGGGATATCGCCGAGCGAGTGGGTCCAGCGCTGCGCCGAGCACATGACCGCGCAGCTCGATCGGCTGGGCTTCTCGTTCGATTGGGAGCGCTCCTTCGTGAGCTCCGACCCGAACTCATACCGCTGGTCGCAGTGGCTGTTTCTGACGCTGCTGGATGCCGGCCTGGTGTATCGGGGCAGCGGCAACGTCGATTGGTGCGACACGTGTCAAACCACCCTGGCCACCATTCAGGTGGAGGATGGCCTGTGCTGGCGCTGTCACAACCCCGTCCGCCTGGTCCAGCGGCCGCAGTGGTACCTGCGCATCAGCGCGTACGTACCCGAGAACGACCGCCGGCTGGCAGAGCTCGAGGACTGGGATGAGAACTCGCTGGCAAGCCAGCGCTTCGTGCTCGGCCGGGTGGACGGCGTGGAGCTAGAGCTCGCGATCGCCGGCGGCGGCGCGCTGACGGTGTTCACGCCCCACGCCGACGCGCTCGAGCTGGCGCGGTTCGTGCTCATGTCGCCCAAGCATCCGGATGTGGAGAGCTGGGCCGAGGATTCCCGCGTGCACGAGCAACTGGAGGCGCTGCGCTCCGGGGGCCTCGAGCGCAGCTCGCGCGACGCCGAGGCGATCGCGCTGGTCGACACCGGCCGCTCGCTGCACGCGCCCTGGGGCGGCGAGCCGCTGCCCGTGCTCATCTCCCCGGTCGTCGACGGGCGTTTCGGGCGCACCGCCGTGCTGGGAATCCCCGAGCGCGATCACGCCGACGCGCTGATCGCCGAGCGCCTGCCCGCCCGCGCCGGCGCGCAGGCGCAGGACGGGGCGACGCAGGGAGCGGGCGCCAGCGACGGATCGGGATCGGGACCCCGTCCGGCCGTGCGCTACCGGGCCGATGACTTCTCCATCTCGCGCCAGCGCGCGTGGGGAACGCCGATCCCGATCTCCTACTGCGAGGCGTGCGGCCCCGTGCCGGTGCCGCGCGAGCAGCTGCCCGTGCTGCTGCCGACCGATATCAGGCCGACCGGGGCCGGCAACCCGCTGGCCCAGCTCGAGGAGTTCGTTCAGACCACGTGCCCGCGCTGCGACGGCCCGGCGCGCCGCGAGACCGACACCCTGGACTGCCACTTCGACGCGCTCTGGCTGTGGATTCCCGCCTGCGTTCCCACCGACGCCCGTGGCGAGCGGCTGGAGGAGATCCTGGCACATCCCGACCTGCGCCACTGGCTGCCGTGCCGGCGCGTGGTCGCGGGCTCGGACAGCGGCAACTTCGTGTTCGACCAGCGCATCGTCACCAAGGCGCTGCGCGACATCGGCCCGTTGCGCTTCCTGTCCGACGGCGAGCCGTTCGCCGGCTGCACGTTCCACGAGATGGTGATCAGCCAGGGCCGCAAGATGAGCAAGCACCTGGGCAACGTGGTCGACCCCGACGAGCTGGTCGACCGCTTCGGCGCGGACACGGTGAGGCTGGCCGTCCTGTATGCGGCCAACCCGCAGCGCGCGCTGAACTGGAG
>VAWK01000079.1 GCA_005885515.1 Actinomycetota bacterium
CGGTCCGTTCGAAGCCAAAGTCATCGGGCTGCCGGGGATCGTGCGGGCCGCAGGCGACAATCTCGTTGGACTCGTCCCTGCCCTGCTCTACGACGCGCACGGCAATGTCGTCGGCTCCGAGAACCCGCAGGTGCTCACCAGCGGCACCGAACAGAACCTCGTCACCAGCTGCGAAAGCCCGGAAGGGTTCAAAGAAGGGAACTTCAGCTCGGTGATCGAGCTGTTCCGGTAGCGGTCGTCCGGCAGACTCCCGCGCCTGGGCGGGGCTTGCCGGTGGCTGCGGTCGGCGCCCTCGGCATGGGTACGTTGCCAGGGCGCCGACCAGCGGCGGCTCACGTGGCTATCGCTGGGACGAGAGGCTAGCGCGCGGGCGCGGCGTCGTACTCCTCGTCGGTGACGTGCTCGCCCCACGTCACGGCGCTGCCCTGGTCATCGACCTGGTGCATCGCGAGATGTGTCATGAAGCGGTCGGGAGCAGCGCCGTGCCAGTGGTCCTCGCCGGGCTCGAAGAACACGCGGTCACCGGGCCGGATGACCTCGATCGGTGCTCCGCGGCGCTGGCACAGCCCCACGCCCTCGGTGACGTAGATCGTCTGGCCGTTCGGGTGGGTGTGCCACGCGGTTCGGGCGCCGGGCGTGAAGTGGACGCTGGCGGCCTGCAGGCGGTATGGCTCTGACGGCGTCGCGACGGTGTCGATGTAGACCGTGCCGGTGAACCAGTCGCTTGGTCCGGGTGTGGTCTCGGTTGAGTTTCTCGTGATCTGCACGTCGTGCTCCTTGGTGGTCGGGTTCTGGGCGGGTGCAGTGTGCTGGTGAGCGCCGCGTGGCGGCCGCGCATAGGACGATTTCGCGCCCCGCGACCTGAGACGCGTTCCGCTTCATCCTCGCGGCGTCAGCTATGCGCGTGGATGCGCTGCTCGGCGATCACGGCTCCGGCGTTGCGAGCTGCCATCCTCGCCCGTCGTCGCTTCCGCTCGAGCGGCCGATAGCGGCTGCGTGCGCTCGCTCGTGGCGCGCTCGTGCTTGATCTTCTGGCGCGCGCCGCCCACTGCGGCGGACGCTTCCTGCTCGGTCGCGCGCAGGGCTCGCTCGAGCTCGCTCACCTGTGCCTTGAGTGCCTTGGCGCGCAGCTCATCGCCGTGACACACGGCTTCGCCCAGCGGCGCCAGACGGTCCCGCAGCTCGTGCCGCAGACGCCGCCGCCGGCGCCGAATGCTGACGAGGTGCAGTGCCGCACGGGACGACGCCCGCGCGCTGATTGCCGCCAGTCTGGCCAGCGAGCGCGAGCGATCGACGGTCGCGCGCGTCAGCAGCGCGAGTTGCGAGTCGGGCTCGCGACGCACGGCCGATACGAACAGGGTGACCAACGCCAGCGAGATGCCGAGCAGGATCATCCCGTCGATCCAGGCACCGGCGGCGAACAGCGCGATCGCGATCAGGCACGCCAAGGCGCCGAGCGCACCTAGCAGCGGCGCCGGAGCACGGCCTGCGCGGACCGCGGATGCCCGATGGACGCTCGGCGGAAACCCCACCGCCGCCTCGGGTGGCAGCAAGAGCGTGTCGCCCGCGAGCATTCTGTGCCCACAGGCGGGACAGAACCTGGCTTCCGGAGGAAGGTTTTCGCCGCATGAAGGGCACGTGCTGTGCTGCTGTGACTTGCTCATCAGCGCACTCTTCCCGGTCTAGACGGTTGTGATGCATGTGATGCAGGTCAGTGGACATGTGATGCAGCGTCGCGTGCAACCCCTGCCGGCCCGATGGCTAGCGCCAAACAGGGGAAGAATGCAGTGATGGCGCGCATACAGGAGGTGCTCTTGGGGCGCTATCAACTGCTCGATGTGCTCGGGCGCGGGGGAATGGGAGTCGTCTATCGCGCCGCCGATCGCGTGCTCGATCGCACCGTGGCGGTCAAGGTGCTCGCGGGCGAGCGCGCCGAAGAGCCGACGTTCGTCACGCGCTTCGAGCGCGAGGCGCGCGCGGCGGCGGCGCTGAGCCATCCGAACATAGTCGCGGTATACGACAGCGGACGCGACGGGCACGCGCGCGCTTCATCGTGATGGAATGTGTCTCCGGCACGAACCTCGCGCAGCTCGTTCGCCGATGCGGTCCGCTGCCCGCCGAGCAGGCGGTCAACATCGCCCGGCAGGTTGCTGGCGCGCTGGCCGCGGCGCATCGCGCGGGCATCATCCATCGCGACATCAAGCCGGCAAACGTGATGGTCGATGAAGCCGGCACGGTGAAGGTGCTCGACTTCGGGATCGCGCGTGCGACCGGGAGCACGACGCTGACGCAAGCCGCGATCCTCGGGTCGGCGCCGTACATCGCGCCGGAGGTCACCCGTGGGCAGCGCGCGGACGAGCGCTCAGATATCTACTCGCTCGGCTGTGTGCTCTATGAGACTCTGACCGGCCAGCCGCCGTTCACCGGTGAGCTGCCGGCCGCGATCATGCACCAGCACAACACCGCAACGCCCCGCGCGCCGCGGCAGCTCAACCGGAGCGTTCCCGCGGGCCTCGATGCGCTGGTAATGCACATGCTCGCCAAGCGGCCGGGCGATCGGCCCCAGCGAGCGGCGCAGCTCACAGAGGCGCTCCCCGCTTCGCTGCGAGATCGCACAACGGTCAGCGGTGCACCTGGCCCACCCGCGGCCGATACCAGCGAGCCGACGCGCGTGCTGCCGCATCGGCGACGGTTCGGCCGGGTCGAGACGATCGCGCTCGCGACGGCTTCGCTGCTCGTCGCGGTCGGCGTGGCGCTGGCGCTGCTCGTGCCCTCCGGCTCGAGCCCCAAGCGCAAGCCCGTGACCGCGCGCGCCGGCTCGGCCGCCACACGCACGCCGGTGAAACGCGCGCCGGTGACGAATCCGAAAAAGGCTCCGGCAACGGTTGCGGCGGCGGCAGGAGCGCTGACCGCCCTGACCGGCCAGGACGTGCAGTCGGGACGGATCGACCGCCACGCCGCGCAAGTGGTCATGGCGCAGCTGCAAGGCGTGCTTGGCGCCTACGACAACGGCAAGCTCAACGACGCGCTCCATCACGCCGACGACCTCCGTGCCCATATCGCTCAGCTGAGCGTCCACGGCGACATCAGCCCGCCGGCGTTGCCGGCGATCGACTCCGCGCTCAACGACCTCCGCTCGGCGCTCGAACGCGCCGTCCCGTCTGAGACCAGCGTTGGGGAAGAGTCCACGCCCCCGTCACATCCTCCGCCGGGAGGTGCGGAGCCCCCGGCCGGCAGGCCAAAGGCGCCCAAGCACGCCAAGCCGCCGCACGATTGAGGCTCGAACTAGCCGCGCGCCGACGCGACCGGCGCCTGGCGGCCCGCTTGCTGGCGCGCGAGATCGAGCTCGCTCCGCACGGTTTC
>VAWK01000004.1 GCA_005885515.1 Actinomycetota bacterium
TGCGACACCGCCAGTGTCCATATCCGCGGCGTGATCGGGCGGGCCAGCAAGGGCTCGTAGCCCCTAGCAAATAGTCCGCGCGCCAGCCCATAGAGGCCCGGCACGCCGAGCGATTACGGGAGATCGCCCGGGAAGGCGGCCCGCAGCGGCGGATCGCCGTACCGCCCGGGGTGTGATCGCGAGGTGGAACGAGGACGGGGCTGCGATGAGCCCCGAAGCGCACGAAGCGTCCACCTTCGCGTGAGACGCACCCGACGGCTGGTGTCCCAGTCGAGCAATGACGAGGACGGCGAGCACGTTCACCACGGGGATGGACGCGGCCACGTAGATCATGGCGAGCTTCCTTTCTCCGGTAAGGAAAGCTTGCCTCACGGCACGGGGCGGGAGGTGAACGTTTTGTGAACTCGGGCGCCCTTGAACGTCAAGAAGGAGCATCTCATCCTGGCGCCGGAGACGGGATCTCGCACGTGAAACGATTCCACAAGCGTCGTCCAGAAGTCGATGATCGCTCTCGGCCCAACGCAGGTGAGCGGTCCGGGAAACTGGCGAGTGTTGTGCCACTCGGCGTCGGGGCGAAAGCAGTCCGAGGCCTCCCGGTAATCACCCGGATGACCGCCTCGAGCGCGCGGTTCACCAGCACGACATACGCCTCCGACATCGCCTACCCCCGTTCCTCGGCGAGCCGTTCGGCAGCGGCGCGGGCCTCGTCGATGCTGTCGGGATGCGCTGTCACGCGCGCCACCAGACCCTCCGCCCACGTGAACACCAAGGGCCTGCGCCGCGTCATCCCGCCACCTGCGCTGCCGACCGGACGCGCCGTGAACCGGGTCACGACAAACACCACTCCGCCGCCAAGGTCAAGGATCTCGTCCGGCTGCATCTCATAGTCCTCGTAAGGGCCGAGCCAATCTTCAAAGAAGCCACGGATCGCGGGCACGCCCTCGAAGCTGGTACCCAGGCTCACCGCCTCCCAGACGGCGTCGGGAGCGAAGAACTTCATCACGGCGTCAAGATCACCGCGATTCACAGCCTCGAACGTGTCGCGCATCAGCTCGACCAGGTCGGGGGTCGCGGACTCCTCAACCATCGCCGCCCAGTATCTCGCCTGCGGGACCAGGCGCACCGCAGTTTAGTTCGTCCCGCGGCCACCCCGAGGAGTAGAATGTGGATACCTACAAACAGCGGGGCCGCGTCGCGCAAACGACCGGCCCCGTGGCACCGAGAGACTGGACTCCCGGCGCGTCGGCCACGATATCCCGCTTCGTAAGAACTTCGTGGCCTACTTCGTGGAGATCCTCGGAGCCTCCAATCGAACGGAGGAACCGACGATGAGAACACAGACGCAAGTAACGCTCGACCGGACCCAGCGCGAAGCCATTCGCGGCGAGCTGGAGCTACGCTCGAACGGCTGGGGCGACTTCGGGGCCCCGGCGCTCGCCGTGACGGGTGGTGCGTGATGGCGATGACCGACGAGCAACGCGCGCGAGTACGGGATCTCTTGCAGCTTGTCTCGCGCACCATCGAGGCCAACCCGAGCTCGACGGCCCCGACGATTCGCACTCGCGCTCAGGTGAAACGGAAGGAGGGCGACATGGCGATCGGACTCCTCTTGCGCGGCGGGTTCATCGAGCGAAGTGTCGGCGCTGAGGAGACCTACCGCAGCGCCAAGCCCTACCGCGTGAGCAACGAGGCGCCGCGTGCAGCGTTCGGTGACACCCACGCGGCAGGGCAAGGAGGTGGTGGGTGATGGCCGCCAAGCTCAAAAAGACACGGACGCCGGGCATCTTTAATGCACACGAGCTCCCTAAGACACACGAGCTCCATAAGAAACATCGAAGTCGTTCGTGAGAGGTTTCTCAGCGTAACGCGAGTCGCTATCGAAACGACGGTGCCGCCCTGGGCGGTCTTTGAGCCTCCGCCGAGGCGGCCTGCGCGACAGCGCGACCGTTAGGGTGCGCAGGTCGGCAACGATTAGGAGGGAGCGATGGCGATCGAACCGGAGGCGTATCGACAGCAGAGCCTTGAGACCTGGGGCGACATGGCGGCGGGATGGGAGAGCAGGCGCGAGTGGCTAATGCAGATCACGGCGCCGGTCAACGACTGGCTGGTGCAGAACGCGGATCCTCAGCCCGGCCAGACCTTGCTCGAGATCGCCGCCGGTACCGGCGATTTGGGGTTCCGGCTGGCCGAGCGCGTGGGTGAGGCGGGGCGCGTCATCTCCACCGACTTCGCGCCGGAGATGGTCGACGTTGCGCGACGCAACGGCAACGCGCGCGGCCTTGCGAACGTCGAGTACCGGGCGCTGGACGCCGAGCGCTTGGACCTCGAGGACGAAAGTGTCGACGGCGTTGTGTGCCGCTGGGGATACATGCTCATGGCCGACCCGGCCGCTGCCCTAAAACAGTCGCGGAGGGTGCTCAGGAGCGGTGGCCCGCTGTGCTTCGCCGTCTGGAGGACACCGGACGTCAACCCGTGGGCAGCCGTGCCCGCGGTCACGCTCGTTCAGCGCGGTCACATGCCCCCGCCCGAGCCTGGAGCGCCGGGGATGTTCGCAATGGGAGATGGCAACCGGACGGTCGAATTGGTCCGCGCGGGCGGCTTCGATGAGCCCAAATTGGAGGAGATCACGTTCGCGTTCAAGTATTCGGACGACGATGACTTTTGGGACGCGATCGTCCGCCTCGCGGGGCCACTGGCGCGCGCGATAAACGCGCTGCCTGAGCAGGAGCGGAGGGACACGCGCGCAGCGATCATCGACAACATCGCGCCGTTCCGGAATGACGACGGTTCGTTCACAATGCCCGCGTCTACCTGGGGCGTGGTCGCTCGCTGACGCAAGTCCGCGGGCCCTTGGCCCCCTGGGTAGTCGCGGGCCTAGCGCGCGTCCGAGTGCGCCCCAGCGGTCTCGTGCCGCGCCAGCACCTCGCGTAGCGAGGCCACCACTTCCTCTGCCGCCTGTGCGCGCGTGTCCGGCTGGGCGTGTGCCCGCCGCCTGGCTCTGCCGCGGGGGTCAATCGCGCGCAGCTCGTCGAGAAGCACCTCGACGACCTCGGGGTCGAACTGGCACCCGGCCTCGCGCCGAAGCTCGCGGCAGGCGGCATCGTGGGCGCGCCGGGGGCGGTAGCAACGGTCGGTTGTCATCGCCTCATACGCGTCGCACGCCGCGATGATCCGCGCGCCCAGAGGGATGTCGGCTCCCGCTAGGCCGTCGGGATAGCCCTTCCCGTCCCAGCGCTCGTGGCTCGCGCGCACGAGCACGGCCACCGGGCGCAAGGCCGGCGCCGCGCTGAGGATGCGCTCGCCGAGGATCGTGTGCTGGTGCATGAACGCCCACTCCGCGTTGTCGAGGCCATGCGGCTTCTCGAGGATCGCATCGGGGATCCCAACCTTGCCGATGTCGTGCAGCTCGGCCGCGCGCGAGAGCTCGTCGAGCTCCTCCGCGGTCATCCCGAGCCGACGGCCCACGCGGAGGCACAGCTGAGCCACCTCGCTCGAATGGTCCTGAAGCGAGGGCTGCCGCGCGTGCATGATGCGCATGAGCACGTCGCGCGCCTGGTCGGCCGCCAGCGAGGGGCGGCGCTTCTTGCGCGCGTACATCCGTTGATCGGCGAGCTGCAGTGCGTAGTCCAGCGTGGACGCCTCGTGCGGAATCAGCACGGCGCCGTAGGAGGCGCCGACCGCGAACTTCTCACCGCGCTCTTCGAGCGCTGCCGCTGCGGCGCCGATCAGGCTGTGCAGCTCGCTGGATTGGGCACCGGCCAGCACGCAGAACTCGTCCCCACCCAGCCGGTACGCGGTCCCGTGGCTGCGGACCGCGTCGGCGAGCTTCGTGCCGAGGCGCGCGAGCACCGCGTCGCCGGCGAGGTGCCCAAAGGTGTCGTTGTAGTTCTTGAAGCCGTCGAGGTCGAACAGGATGAGCACTAGCGGCAGCGATTCGGATGCGTTCTCGCTCCGCTCGGCCAGGTCGGCCTGGAGCTTGCGCCGGTTGCCGAGTTTGGTAAGCGAGTCGGTGAGCGCCTGCTTGCGCAGCAGCTGATGGGCGACGATGTCGGTCGCAGCCTGCCGTGCCTGCTCCACGAGACCGCGCATGACGTCTTCCTCGTCGTCGCGAAACGCCCGGCCCTCCCGCGCCACCGCGAGCGCGCCACGGGCGCGGCCGGCGTCGCTCGAGAAACCGAGCGGCAGCGACAGCGCCCAGATGCCGTCGCGCTCGACCTGCGATGCGTCCTCGTTTGCGAGCGTCCGCTCAACCGCCGCGTTCAGCGCGGGCGCCACACGGTCCGAGGTCGCGATCTCGACCACTCGCGGCTGCTCCAGCCCGCGCAGCTCCAGGCGACCGGCGTCCGCGTCGAGCGCCTCGACGGAGCCGCGAAGCACGATGTCCGTGAGCGCCTCGAGATCGAGCTTGGCGGCGAGCGCCTCGCCCAGGCGCCGCACTGCCGTCTGCAGGCGCGTGCGCTCGCGTGCGATGAGGTCCAGGCGGCGCTGTGCCTGGGCGATGCGCTCGGTGCGCTCGCGTGAGATCAGCAGCAGCAGGGCGTTGAACGGGACCAACAGCAGGACCCCGGCGTGGTGACGGTGTGCCGCGTATGCGACGAGCAGTCCGAGCGGAGCGATGCAGGCGTCGATCACCCACACCACCCCGATCACCCGTATCTGCACGCGCGAGCGGATCCCGAGGATGGCCGACTCGCGCACCGTCGCCGTGACGAGGTCGACCACGCAGCCCGCGAGGAACGCGGCGGCGTACAGCAGCGGTGACAGCCGCACGCTCCCGTGGAAGGGACCGGCGGCCACCAGCACCGCCGCTGGGCCGAGGGTGTGCCAGGCGTCCGAGATGGCAAAGAACACGCGCTCTGGCTCCGCCCTCCGGACGGCCGCCAGCACGAGCGTCCCGAGCACGAGGCTGCAAGCCGTGAGCAGCGGCACGGCCCCGGGCGGAAGCAGCAGCAGCATCGGCACGAGCACCATGTAGGAGGGCACCACGTAGCCTGCCCCGATAGGGAACTTGATCAGGCACGACAGCGCATACAGGACCATCAGCCCGCCAGCCAGCAGCGGGTCTATCTGGTTGGAGCCCAGCGCGGACAGCGCCAGGGGGATGGCCAGCACGAGGAACAGCGTCGAGGCCGCTGTCTCGACGAGCAGCTCGCGACGGCTGACCCGTCGCGAGCGAGTTTTCCACGAGTCTTCGAGCAGGCGCTCCACCGGACGGGTGGAGCGCAGGTCCTCGAGCGTGGAGTCGGTCGTGGACGTGGCCTTGCTCATGGGAAAAGTGGGCGGCGTGCGTTCCATGCCGCCTACCCACTTCCCCTATCGGCCGATGTCGGCGTTTACCTAACGCCTGTAGGGATCGATGTACAGGTTGTAGAGCTGGAAATCGCTCTTCTTCCCGCCCGCAACCAGCGTGAGCCGCAAAACCTGCCACCCGGTCACGTTTTCGGGCTGCAGGTTCACCGGGGTAGACAGCGTCCATGCCGTGCCGCTGCCGTGCACCTGTCCGGTGTTCTTGGGCTTTTCCCAAGTGGTTGTGCCTTCGTAGGAAACGTTGAGGTAAACGCCCTCGGAACCGGCCAGATCGCGCACGAGCGTGCGTGCCGTGGGATAAAGCGAGGTCACGCAGAAGCTCGGGCTGACAGCCTTCGAGCCGCTTGGCAGATCAAGCACGTAGCCCGTGCTGCCGTCTGCGAGCGTGGTCGTCTTGATCGACGCCCCGCCGCTGAGCGTCCACCCCGTCCCTTCGAAGTTGCCAGGCGTCTGCCCCGGCGCGAGCACGTAGTAGTTGTTGTCACCCGCGTCCTGGAACGGCTGCGTGAGCGTGGGTTCCTTGCACTGCGAGGTTTCCTTCGCCGGGGAAGTGGCGGCCTGCGCGGAAGCGGCTCCGAAGACGAGCAGCGCGGTGCAAGCAGCCACGACCCCGCTTGGGAACCTCCGAGGACGAACTATGTATGGCATTCAGGGACCTCCTTGTCCGTGTCACGGAGACCGTGACGGTTCGGGAGAGTCGGCAGCCGGGCGGTCTGCGGGAGATCCCTGGCTTTGCGTCCCCGCCTCGCGACGGGTTTGCCCTGAGCGACGTCTGTTGACTTGTCAGCAGCAGATCGGTGGCGCCGGCTGCCCGCATGAGTCGCGGCGGCCGCTGGTGGACAAAGGGCCGACGCGCGTGTCGTCCTTTTGGGACGATGGCCCTACGGCGTGCGAGCCGCGAGCGGCGCCACGTAGCGCAGGAACGGCTCGATGTCCAGGCTGCGCCCTGTGGCCTGCCTGATCAGCGGAATCGTGTCCAGGCGCCGTCCGTACCAGTGGACGTGCTCGGCCAGCCAGGCCTTGATCGGACCGACCTCGCCACGGCGCAGATCCTCTTCGCGCGGTCCGAGCTCGGACTCCATCGCCTCCCACAGCTGCGCCGCGATCAGGCAGCCCAGCGCGTAGCTTGGGAAGTAGCCGAAGCTGCCCGCGCCCCAGTGGATGTCCTGCAGGCAGCCCTGTGCGTCCGAGGGCACCTCGACCCCGAGCAGCCGTTGCATGCCATCGTGCCATGCGGCAGGCAGATCGATCACCGCGAGCTCGCCTTCGATCATCGCCAGCTCCAGTTCGAAGCGCAGGATGATGTGCAGCGGGTACGTCAGTGGATCGGCGCTGACCCGGATGAGCGAGGGTTCCACCGCGGTCAGCGTGGCGTGCAGGTCGGCGGGCGCGAGGGGGAAGCCCGCCCCCTCGAGCTCGCCCGCGAGCACCTCGGCGAACGCGGGGCTGCGGGCGACGTGGTTCTCCCAGAGCTTGCTCTGGGACTCGTGGATCGACATCGACGTCCCGCGCCCGAGGTTGGTCCGCACCAGCGCGGGGTCTATCTGGCGCTCGTAGAGACCGTGGCCGTACTCGTGCAGCGAGCTCAGCAGCGACTCCACGTTGCCGTCGCTGTAGCGAGTCGTCAGGCGCGTGTCCGAGCGCCCGATCCAGGCGGTGAACGGGTGCGGCGCGACGTCCAGTCGCCAGCCCTGCTGATCGACGCCTACTCGCCGCAGCGTGTTCCTGACCGCCGTGTGCTGCACGTCTACCGGCACCGCGAGCTGGCGACGCGGCGAGTGGGCGCGCACCTGCTCCGCGAGCGGCGGCAGCGCCGCACCGAGGGCGCTGAACAGCTCCCGCAGCATCGCGGTCTCCAGGCCGAAGTCGTACTCGGCCAGCAGCTCCTGATATGGGCCGGTGCCGCACTGTGTCAGGCACTCTCCGTATTGGCGCGCGAGCCCCACGTTGCGCTCGAGCGCGGGCGCGAAGCCTGCGAAATCATCGTTCGCCCGCGCGCGCCGCCAGCTCTCCTGGCCCTCGGCGTGGGCCCGGGAGCGCTCGGCGGCGAGATCCGCCGGTATGCGGCAAGATCGCTCCCACTCCCGTCGCGCCACGCGCACGATGTCGCGGTCGAGATCGCCCAGCTGCGCGACCTCGAGAGCGGCCAGCCATTCCCCGATCTCCTCGCCGGTCGCGCGTTCGTGCGCGAGCTGCGCCAGCGCACCCAGCTGGTTGGCCCTGGCCTCCGCGCCCCCGCTCGGCATCATCACCAGCTGATCCCACGTCGCGAGCATGTCCAGCGCGCCCAGGTCTGCGAGCTCGGCCATGCGCTCGCGCAACCGCTGCAGGGGATCCACGCGGCCAAGGTTATTGCTCCAGCTCTGGTCGGCGCGCAATGCGACGCCCGTCTACGAGGGCTCAGGCCGCCGGGCGCTCGCGCGCCTCGGAGTCTGAACGCGTCGGGGCGCGCACACAGCTGGCCGCATCGCGCCGACCGGGCTCGTGCAGAAACGAGCCGAGGCGCCGCAGTTCGCGCGGGTAGGGTGGCCTCATGGAGCACCACTTTGTTGGGCCTCGGTACACGGTGGGGATCGAGGAGGAGCTGATGATCCTCAATTCCTCCTCGCTCGACCTGACCAACGCGATCGACTCGATCCTCGGCGCGGAGCCGCCATCGGGTGAGATCAAGCCGGAGTTCCTGGAGTCGGTCCTGGAGATCGCCACCGCGCCGTGTCCCGATGTGCCCGCGGTGGGCGCCGAGCTTGTGTCGCTGCGCGGACTCGCGCGCGACCGAGCGCGGGCTCGGAATCTCGAGATCGGGGCGGCCGGCACCCACCCGTTTGCCCGCTGGGAGGACCAGCGCGTCGTGAGCGACGATCGCTACCGCGGCCTCATTCGCTCGCTGGGCTTCGTGGCGCGGCAGGAGCTCGTGTTCGGGATGCACGTGCACGTCGGCATGGCCGACCCGCAGGAGGCGGTCTATGTCGCCAACGCGCTGCGCCCGCACATCCCGCTGCTCATCGCCCTGTCGGCCAACTCGCCGCTGTGATGTCCAGCCGCGTGCCAATCTTCAGGGCCTTTCCGCGGGTGGGCCTGCCGCCTCGATTCGAGGACTGGGCAGACTTCGAGCGTCGCGTAGAGACGCTCAGCGAGAGCGGGGTGATCGAGGACTACACGTTCCTGTGGTACGACGTGCGCCCACATCCACGCCTAGGCACGATCGAGATCAGGGCGATGGACTCCCAGACCCGCGTCGAGCACACGATCGCCCTGAGCGCGTTCGTGATCTCGCTCGTGAAGCTCCTCACCGAGCAGTTCGCCACGGGCGCGCCGTCGCCCGATCCGCCCTGGGAGATACTCGACGAGAACCGCTGGCTGGCCGCGCGCCACGGCCTCGAGGCCGAGCTGGTCGACCACCGCTCAGCGAGCCGCACCGGCGTCAGGCAGCTGACGGAGTCCTTGCTGAAGCGCCTCGCCCCGCACGCGAGCGAGCTCGGGTGCTCGCAGGAGCTGGATGGCATCCGCGATCTGTTGCGGGGCGGCAACGGAGCCCTGCGCCAGCAGATGGTCTACGAGGCCAACCACGACCTGCGCGAGCTGATGGCCGAAATCGTGGCGCGAACCGCATAGGCGGCGCTGCGCCAGCTGCATAGGCGGCGCCGGGCCAACCGCATAGGCCGCGCTGGGCGGACTGCGTAGGCCGCGCTAGGGTGTGCGAGCGGTGACGCTGTACACGTGCACCGATGGGAAGTCGCTCGGCGGTCTGCCCGCTCCGATCGCCCATCCCTGCGGCAGGGCCGCCAAAGCGCTCGACGACGCGGGCCACGCGTATGAGTGGAAGAAGGTCAAGGGCGGAACTCTGAAGTTCTGGACCTGGCCGAGCCGCGGGCGCGACCGCGCCGAGGTCGAGAAGCTCAGCGGACAGCGCGGCGTCCCGCTCCTGGTGCTCGACAGCGGCGAGGTCATCGTGGGCTCAGGCCCGATCGTGGAGTGGGCGCGCGCCAACCCGGCCACGCCGGCCCCGTCCCAGACCGCCTGACCGCCAGACCGCCCGAGCGCGCGTCCGCCGGGCTCACCCGCAGCTAGCGCGGATGATCGCGAGCGCAGCTGGAGGGTCGCGCGGCAGCTCCGCGAGCGCTCGCGCCAGCTCGGCGGCGGTGTCGATCGTCGGCCGGCGGCGCTCGAGGATCCAGCGCTCAAGCCAGCGAAGCGCCCACGCGTCGTAGGCATCGGGCTGCTGATCGGCGATCAGCGGCAGCAGGCCCAGCGCCAGCCGGAGGTCGAGTCGCCTGCCTGGCTGGCGGGTGAGCTCCTTGGCATACGCCAACGCAAAGTCCAGCTCACCGCGCTCGATCGCCCGTTCGAGCTCTCTGACTGGACGGTACGGCGCCTGGCTCATGCGAACGTATGTTCGCATGAAGGTCAAGCGGCGCCGCTGCTTGCCCCCTCCTGCTGCTTGGCCGCGTGGCGACGAGCGTAGAGCTTCTGCGTGATCGTCATCGCTCCCGGGTGCCCGCGCCCGGGCCACGGCGTGAGCAGGAGCAGCAGTCGCGCCTTGCTGAGCGCCAGGACCTCGTGGCGCTCGCTCGGCTCGAGCTCGACCAGGAGCCCCGCGCCGCCGCGGACGCGCCCGCCGGCGGCCGTGGTCACCTCGATCTCACCGTCGATGACCACGATCCAGGCACGCTCGTGCACCTCGTGGTCGCGCAGCTTCTCCCCTTCAGCGAGGTCGAGCGCGAGCGCGCGCGCCTCGTCGCTGGAGGAGAGGATCTCCGGCAGCCGCGGCTTGAGATCCAGCTTGCTCGTCTGCCAGCTCTTCATCGGCTGCGACGATACTCCAAGCGCCGGGCCAGCATCCGCTGACCGCACCCCGGACTTCCTGACCGCTTCCCGGACTCTGATACACCCCGCCGCATGAGCAGCGCGCCGGGCCTGCCGAAGAACCCCGCACCCCCGCCCCGACCGCGGCGGCTTGGACTCAGGCACATCCTCGTGCCCGCCGTCGCGCTGGCGGTCGCCGGTCTGGTCGTGTTCGCGCTCTCGCGCCTGGACCTGCACGCGATCGGCCATGACCTGCTCACCGCCAGCCCGGGATGGGTGGCGCTGTCGCTGCTGCTTATGGCCCTGTCCCTGCTGTGCCGCTCGATCTCCTGGCAGCAGACGCTGCGCGCCGCCCTTCCCGATACGCATATCGCCTGGCCCTCGGTGGTCCGGGCGACGATGATCGGGGTGATGGGCTCAGCCGTGTTCCCGGGGCGCGTCGGCGAGCCCACGCGCGTGCTGGTGCTCGCGCGGCGGCTGGAGGGCCGCACGCGCCACCTGCTCGCGGTCATCGCGGGGACCGTTTTCTCCCAGACTCTGATCAACCTGCTCGCGCTGGCGATCCTGGCCGCGGTCACGTTCAGCAGCGTCTCCATCTTCCACGGCCACGAAGCGGGGCTGGCGGGCGCGCTGGCGGTTCCTGCGCTGATCTGTCTCCTCGTGCTGGGCGGGCCCTCGCTGCTGCGGCTGGCCCGCCGCTCGCGCCTTGCGCGCGTGCGCCGCACGGCGATCGCCATCACGCGCCTGCTCGGTCTCGCGCGGCGCGGGCTGGCAGTGTTCACGCGCCCGCGACACGGGCTGCCTGCCGTCGCATCGCAGCTGCTGGCCTGGGCGCTGCAGTGGGGCTCCTGCTACATGGTCGTGCTCGCCCTGGGGCTGCAAAAGCAGGCGACTCCGGCGACCGCGGCCGCGATCCTGCTGGCGGTCAATGTGAGCGCGGTGCTGCCGGCGACGCCGTCGAACGTCGGCGTGTTCCAGGCCGCTTGCCTGGTCGTGCTCGCCGCGTACGGGGTCGGCGCCGGCCCGGGTCTCGCTTACGGGATCATCCTGCAGGCCGTCGAGGTCGTCACGGCGCTGGCGCTGGGCGCGCCCGCGCTGCTGGCCGAGGGCCTGAGCTGGCGCGACATACGCCGCATGCCGCCGGCGGCGCCGGAGGAGGTCACGGAGGAGGTCGTCTAGCGAGCGCCCGGCTCAGCCGACCAGCGCGCGCAGCGACTGGCGCAGCGAACGGGTGGTTTGCAGGACCGCGGTGGGCTCGTAGCCGCAGTGGGCCATGCAGTTCTCGCAGCGCGGATCCCTGCCGCGCCCGTAGGCGCTCCAGTCGGTCGTCTCGATCAGCTCCTTGTAGGTGCTGGCATAGCCGTCGGCCATCAGGTAGCAGGGCCGCTGCCAGCCGAACAGCGAGTAGCTGGGGATTCCCCAGGCGGTGCAGTCGAATTCCGCCTTCCCTTCGAGGAAGTCGAGGAACAGCGGGCTGTGGTTCAGCCGCCAGCGCTTGCGCCGTCCCCCGGCGAAGGCCTCGCGGAACAGGCTGCGCGTCTGGGAGACGCCGAGGAAGTGCTCCTGGTCGGGCGCTTTCTCGTACGCGTACGCCGGCGAGATCATCATCTCGTCGACCTCCAGCTCGTCGTTGAGGAAGTCCAGCACCTCGCGCACCGTCTTGGGCGAGTCGTGTGTGAAGAACGTGGTGTTGGTGGTCACGCGAAAGCCGCCGGCCTTGGCGACCCTGATCGCCGCCACCGCCTTGTCGAACACCCCCTCCCGTTCGACGGAGGCGTCGTGCCGCTCGCGCAGGCCATCGATGTGGATCGCCCACGCGAAGTACGGGTTCGGTGTGAAGTTGTGCAGCTTCTTCTCCAGCAGCAGCGCGTTGGTGCACAGGTAGACGAACTTCTTGCGCGCCACCAGCTCGCCGGCGATGAGGTGGATCTCGGGGTGGATCAGCGGCTCGCCGCCTGCGATCGAGACCATCGGCGCGCCGCTCTCCTCGATCGCGCTCACGGCCTGGTCCACCGACATGCGCTGGCGCAGCACGTGGTCGGGGTGCTGGATCTTGCCGCAGCCCGCGCACTCGAGGTTGCACTGGAACAGCGGCTCGAGCTCGACGAGCAGGGGGAACATCTCGCGTTTGGCCAGCCGCTGGCGCATCAGGTACCAGCCCATGCGCGCGCTCTGCCGGATCGTTACCGCCATCGCGCCTACCTTACCCGCCCGGCACCCAGCCGTGAACCGCGGCGGCGGCCACGCGACGTAGCGCCGCCGCGGCCGTGGGCGCAGAGATCGCGATCCCCGGCCGCAGCAGCTCGCGACTGGGGCTGTCGAGCACCACCCGCACCACGCCAAACGGACGCCCGGCCGCTCCGGGCGCGAGCCAGGCGGACTCCATGTCGACCGCGATCGCGCCGGCGGCGTGTAGCTGGGCGCGCCGCTCCCCGAGCGCCAGGCGAGCCACGCTCACGACCGCCCCGCAACGCACGCGCATCCCCTGGCCCGCTACCGCCGCTGCCAGCTCGCCCGCGCCATCGCAGCGGATGCGCTCGCCGTCGTCGCGGTCGTCCGTCGTCGCCCACACCTCCGTGGCGACCACCACGTCGCCGGGTCGCGCGCGCTCGTCGAGGCCGCCGCAGAAGCCGAGCACGAGCAGGGCGTCGCCCGGCTCGGACATCAGCGTGGCGGCCGCGGCGCGCGAGCGCCTGGCGCCCATGCCGGTCCGGTGCACGCTCGCGCCGCGCGCCGCCGAGCGGATCAGCGCCGCCTCGAGGCGCATCGGCGAGGCGATCAGCAGCGAGCCCATGCCTACGCGCGCGTTCCCGACAGCGCCGCCGAGGCGATCGCCGGATCAGCACTGGCCGGCGGGGCGGGCTCGAGCTGCAGCTCATCCAGCGCCGCCCGGGCGGCCGCGTGGCCGCTCAACACGGCCCCCTCGAGCGTCGCCGGCCAGCCGGTGTCGGTCCACGCGCCCGCCAGGAACAGGCCCGGGACAGACGTGCGCGTGCCCGGTCGCAGCGCGGCCGTCCCGGGTGCAGCGCGAAAGGTCGCGGCATGCTCGCGCGTCACCATGAAACGCTCGACCTTCGCCGCGCGCGCCCGCGGCAGCAACTCGCGCAGGGCGGGCAGGTAGGTCTCGCGCAGGGCGTCCACGCTCATCTGCATCTCTCGCTCCGCGCACGACAGCGACACCGCGAGATACTGGCATCCCGGCGGGACCCCACCGGCAGCAGTGCGGTCGAGCACGTACTGCACCGGGGTGCGGACCCCGGCCGCGAACGGCTCCTCGCACACGACCCGGTCGTAGACGACGTGCAGGTTCACGATCGGCGAGCTCTCCAGCGCGCCGAGCCTGCGCGCGGTGTCGGGCAGCAGCGTCGCCAGCATCGCGGCGGCGCGCGCGTGCGGAAGCGCGACGATCGCCGCGTCGGCGCCCAGCGCGTCCGCCGGGCGGCGCACGACCAGGCCCGGATTGGCCTTCTGCAGCCTCTCGGCGCGCCAGCCGAGCAGGACCTCGACGCCGGCTCCGGCCAGCGCCCGTTCGGCAGGCTCGCCGATCGTCCGGCTCAGCGGTGCGGCGTGGAACCCGATATCGCCGGCATCCGCTCGCGACAGCAGCGCGGTGTGGAACACGAACGCGCCGAGCGCGAGCGATGCTCCGGCGGCTGGGGCGTTCAGGGTCGGGCGCACGATCACGTCCCACAGGGCCTGCACCTCGTCCGTGCCCTGACCATGCCGCGCCAGCCAGTCGGCGAACGTGACGCGATCGAGCTCGCGCCGGCTCAGGTCAAGCCGCGCGAGCGCCATCGCCGTGCGGCCCGCGCGCAGGCGCTGGGCCAGCGTCAGGTGGCGGTAGCGCGCGAGCGAGCCCGCCATGTGCAGCGGAGCCGGGAGGATCCCGCGGCGCAGCTCTGCCTTCCGCGCCCCGGGGCTCAGCACGGGAACGCTGAGCCGGTGCTGGAGGAAGACGTTGGGCTCACTGCCCAGACGTGCCAGCAGCGCGCGATAGGCGCCGCAGCAACGCATGAACACGTGCTGGCCATTGTCGAGCTGCATGCCGTCTCGCTCGAACGAGTACGCGGCCCCACCCAGCCTGCGCCTGACCTCGACCAGGCTCACCCGCGCACCCGCAGCCGCGCAGTCCAGCGCCGCCGCGATCCCCGCCAGGCCGCCGCCGATCACCACGATGCGGCGCCCTGCGCTCACCGGCGCCCGCCGATCGCCTCGCCCGCGCCCGCGCGCCTGCGGCGAGTGCGCGCCTCGGAGGCCAGCATGCTGCTCGCCGCCACCCACGCCTTCTCCCACGGTGCGAGCGCCACGCGCCGGGCGAGCGCCCGCTCAGGATCGGCGGCGATACGCTCGAGCAGCCGCTCGTAGATGCCGGCCATCGCCAGCACGCAGGCGGCGCTGCGCCGGTCCACGAGCCCCGCCAGCGCGATGCCGCGGTCGAACCATTGCCGCGCTCGCTCGGCCTCGAAGCGCACCAGGGCCGAAAGCCGGCTGGCATCCGCCGCGCCCGGCGCGGAGCCGTTGCCGTTCCTGCCCCTGGCGCGCGTATCCCCGTTCGTGTCGGCGCCAGCGGAGCTCGTGCCGCTTGCGACCGCTGCCAGCACGAGCGGCCCCCCCTGCCCTGCCGCGGCCACCAGCCCGAAGCGCCGCAGGTCCTCGGCCGGAAGGTACATGCGGCCGCTCTCGGCGTCCTCGCGCAGGTCGCGCAGGATGTTCGTCAGCTGCATCGCCACGCCCAGGTCGTCGGCGAGCGCCTGCGCATCTGCTGCCCGGGACGCGTGCCGTGAACGAAGCTCGAACACGGCCAGGCACAGGCGCCCGATCGCGCCTGCCACGCGCCGGCAGTACAGCAGCAGATCCTCAAAGCGCTCATAGGAGCAGCCGGCCACGTCCATGCGCACTCCCTCGATCAGCTCGCCGAGCGCGTCGACCGGCAGCGCGAAGCGGGCGCTGGCGTCCCGCAGCGCCACGATCACCGGGTCCGGGCTTGCGCGCTGCGCGCGCCCGGGCGCCAGCTGATCGAGCGCGCGCGCCTGCTGCTCGAGCTGCTCGAGCTTCTGCCGGGGCTCGAGCTCGCCGTCGCCGATGTCGTCCACGTGGCGCGCGAAGGCGTACACGGCGCACATCGCCCGGCGCTTGGTCGCGGGCAGCAGACGTATGCCGTAGTAGAAGTTGGCCGCGCGCGCGCGTGTGATCGCTTCGCAGCGCTTGTATGCCGCGGCGACGTCGGCCGCCTCGCTCACGGTCCGCCCCGCTTCAACAGCACGCGCGCCAGTGCCAGGGCGCGACGCCCACGACCGGGACGCGGCGGCCCGAAGCGGACGTCATAGCCCGCGCGCACGATCGCCTCGAGCGCGGCCCCCCCGCCGGCCACGAAACCGGCCACCGCCAGGCGCGCGCGCCCGCGCAGCTGACCGGCCAGCGGCTGCCCGGCGCCCAGCAGGCCGCGCGCGCGCGCCAGCTCGAAGGTCAGCACCGCTCGCAGCGGCTCGGGCAGCGGCGTATCCCGGCCGGGCTCGGCACCCCCGAGCAGCTCCGGGGCGCAGCCGAAGCGCCGCAGGTCCTCCGCGGGGATGTAGACGCGCCCGGCCTCGTAGTCCTCGACCACGTCCTGGCAATGCTCGATCAGCTGCAGCGCCGTGCAGATCGAGTCCGACAGGGCGATCCGCTCTGGCGTGGCCGCTCCCAGCACCCTGAGCACGAGCTCTCCGACCGGGTTGGCGGACAGCGCGCAGTAGCCGCGCAGCTGCTCCCACGTCTCATAGCGCCCCACCCGCTGGTCGATGCGGTTGGCCTCGATCAGCCGCGCGAACGGCTCGCGCGGCAGCGCACAGTCGCGCAGCGTGCGCTGCAGCCGCACCAGCAGCGGGTGCTGGGCGCTCCCCTCAAACGCGCGGTCGAGCTCGGCCTCGAGCCAATCCAGCGCGGCCATGCGGTCGCCTGGCGCCGCGTCGCCGAGCTCGTCGACCAGGCGCGCGAAGCCGTAGATCGCCAGCAGGTGCGCGCGCACGCGCCGCGGCAGCAGCCTGCTCGCGACCGGGAAGTTCTCGCCCCCGGCGCGCGCCATCACGGCGCCGGCGCTGGGGGCGGCGGTCGTCGACCCCGCCGGAGCGCTCACCCCTCTGACAGGCAGCGTCCGAGCGCGCTGATCGGAAACGCGAGCCGGTAGAGGTGGTAGTTGATGTAGTAGTCCGACGGAAAGCCCGTGCCCGTGTACTGCGGCTCGTTCCAGCCCCCGTCCGGGCGCTGCGTCTCCACCAGCCACCGAATGCCGCGCTGCACGAGCTCGCCACGCTCTCCGGCGGCGTGCAGCGCCAGCAGTGCCCACGCGGTCTGCGAGGCCGTGCTCGCGCCGCGGCCGATCCACTTCTCATCGTCGTAGGAGCGCGGGTCCTCGCCCCAGCCGCCGTCGTCGTTCTGATGCTCGCCGAGCCATCGCACCGCGCGGCGGATGCTCTCGTGCGCCGGGTCGACGCCGGCGGCGATCAGCGCCGGCACGACCGCGCCCGTGCCGTACACGTGGTTGATGCCCCAGCGGCCAAACCACGAGCCGCCGCGCTCCTGATGCTCGAGCAGCCACGCCACGGCCCCCTGGGTCACCGGCTCCTCGCGGCGCCCGAGCGCGGCCAGCATCTCCACCGCGTGCGCGGTCACGTCGGCGCTCGGCTCGTCGATCACCTCGCCGAAGTCCAGAAACGGCAGCTCGCGCACGAGCTCGCGGGTGTTCTCCGCGTCGAATGCCCCCCAGCCCCCGCCGGAGGTCTGCATGCCTTCCACCCAGACGCGGGCGCGCTCGATCGCCGCTTCGCTGGCAACGCCCTCGACGCGGCGCAGCCCCAGCACGACCTCGGCCGTGTCGTCGACGTCGGGGTAGTTGACGTTTGCGAACTCGAACGCCCAGCCGCCGGGCTCGAGCCGCGGCCGGGCGATCGACCAGTCTCCGCGGCCGCGCACCTCCTCGCCGAGCAGCCACCGCGCGGCGCGCACGAGCGCGGGATGTTCGGCGGCCACGCCGGCGTCGCGCAGGGCGATGATCGCCAGCGCCGTGTCCCACACCGGTGACTGGCACGCTTCCAGGCGCCGGCTCGGGCCCGCGGGCGCGCCCACGCCGCGCGAGTCGTCGCGGTCCTCGTACATGAAGCCCTCGAGGCCTTCGAGGCCCCGCCGCATGACCGGATGCTCGAGCGGATAGCCGCACAGGTGCAGCGCCATCAGCGAGTAGACCCACGGCGGCTGGATCCCGCCCCACGAGCCGTCGGCCTCCTGGCGGCGAACGATCCAGCGCTCCGCGCGATCCAGCGCGAGCCTGCGCAGCGGAGGCAGCGGTCGCCGCTCATAAGCGCCGAGCGCGCGGTCGAGCCGCGCCAACCAGGCCGCCCGGCCTCCGGGCGCCCGGCCCCCGCCGGCGGCTCGCCCGGAGCCGTGCAGCTCGGCGAGGTCGAACGGCAGCCGCCGTGATGGCCGGTGCGCTTTGACCAGCGACAGCGCCACGATCGTCTGGCGCGCCCAGCAGGCGAAGTCATAGATGTTCAGCGGAACCCACGAGGGCAGCAGCACGACCTCGGGCGGCAGGGCCGGCACCTGCTCCCACGGCCACAGGCCGAACAGCGCGAGCCATACGTGCGTGAACACGCGCGCGCCCTGCAAGCCGCCGCTCTGGCGGATGAAGCTCGCCGCCGCGCGCATGTGCTCGGCATCGGGCGCGTCGCCGGCCAGCCGCAGCGCCCAGTAGGCCTCGATCGTGGTGGACAGCTCGCCGGGACCACCGTAGAAGTTGGCCCACGTGCCGTCGGCGCGCTGCTGGGAGCGGATCCACTCCGCCGAGCGCCGCGTCTCGTCCTCGGTCCGAATCCCCAGGAACTCGCGCAGGAGCATGTCCTCGGCGTCCATCGTGACGTTCGTCTGCAGCTCGCCCTGCCACCAGCCGCCCTCGTTCTGGAGCGCGAGCAGGCGCTCGCATGCGAGCTCGAGCGCGACCCTTGCCCGGCTGGGCGCCTCCACCGCCGACGAAGCCACGGCGGAAACCTAAAGCTTTTCGAAGACGGACGACATCTGCGCGATGCACTTAACCGCGCGCCGCGGCGGAGGTTACGTGCGCGCCCGCAGGCACTAGCACCTCGGGGCGGGCGCGCGTGATCACGTGGCGGCGCAGCGCGGCCTGCGAGACCGTCCGCGCGGACGGCGCCAGAAACCGGTACACGATCAGGCCGTCGACGTTCAGCCGCTGCGTGAGGCCGAAGCCCGCCGCGGGCGGGCTGCCCGCCGAGGCGCGCAGCGGCGCGTAGCCCGTCTCGTCGATCTCGGCCACGCTGACCGAGGAGCCGCGGCGCAGGTTGCGCAGTCCCGGCAGGTAGTACTCGAGCGGCGCGGCGCCGAGCTCGACCGTGGTGAGCGCGCGCGCCGCGCTCCCCCGCCGCAGCGCGTGAGCTACCCCGCGCCAGTTGCCCCGTTGCAGGCGCGGGCTGAGGTCGACGTCGACCGACACGGCCAGGAAGGCCAGCGCGCCCGCCGCGGCAAGCGCCCACGTCGCGCGGCCCGTCCCCGGCGCCGCGAGCAGGACCGCCACGGCGGCGGTCACGGGGATCATCGCCGCGAGCAGGTTGCGCGGGGCCAGGTAGTCCGCCCCCATCACGGCCAGCGCGAGCGGGATGAGGATGCCGCAGCCGGCGATCAGCGGCGCGCCCAGCGCTCCGGCGCCGCCGCCGGCGTGGCGCAGCTGCCACGCGCCCAGCGCCGAACCCGCGAGCAGCGGCAGCGCCACCAGCAGCTCGACGCCGTGTCCGAGCGGCGCTCCGGAGTAGCCGGTCAGGTAGTACTGCGGGATCGCCTGCAGGCGACTCGAAAGGGCCCAGCGGCCGATCCACTGCGTGCCGTGGCCGCCCTGGGCGACGATCAGCGGCACCAGCACCAGCCCGACGAGCGCGAGCACGGCGATCGCGCCCAGCGCGGCGCGCCGGCTCGCGCGCTCGCGCAGCAGCCACAGCGCCATCCCGGCCAGCAGGAACGCCGAGAAGTAGTGGGTCAGCAGCGCCAGCGCCCCGCTCAGCGCGAAGGCCGCCATGCGACTCCGGGTCGGCTCGCGCCGGGCGCGCAGGCAGCACAGCATCGCCACGGCGCACGTCAGCGCGAACAGCGCGTATACGCGCGCCTCCTGCGAGTACCACACGAACAGCGGGTTGACCGCCACGAGCGCCGCGCAGGCGAGCGCGCAGCGCCGGCCCGCGAGCTCGCGGCCGATCGCCCACGCGACGGCGACCGTGGCGATCCCCGCCAGCGCCGAGGGCAGGCGCAGCGCGACCTCCCCGTCCCCGAACAGGCGCACGTCGAGCCACGCGAGCAGATACCACAGCGGCGGCGAGTTCTCCGTGTGCACCACGCTGTGCAGCGTCGCGCCGAGGCCGGCGTGAAGCACGTGCACGGGCGTGAACGCCTCGTCGTACCAGAAGCTCTGCAGGCCGAGCGTCGACAGGCGCAGCGCCACGGCGAGCACGAGCACCGCCGCCAGCGGCGACCAGGCGCGCAGCTGCCCGCGCGCGGGCGCGCTTGACACCCCCGCCTTGTAGGCGACGGCGCTCACGGCGGGCAGCGGTGCTCCGCCGCCGCCGGCCCGAAGCACGCGTAGCGGTAGCGGCGCACGTTCTCGACCCGCGGCGGCAGGTACCAGCCGCCGCTCACGCTGCGCCGCCCCGAGCGGACCGGCCCCATCATCTGCAGGCACAGCTGCACGCGTGCTTTGGGAGCGCCGGGCGCGGTGTTGCCGCACACCACGTCGCGTGTGCTCTGCCCGCGTACGTCCTGGTTGATGTTCAAGTTGCGGTAGTCGTGACGCGTGTACGCCCGCCAGGTGCGCAGGTCGGCGGTCAGACGGTGGTTGACGTGCGTCTGGCGCACCAGGTCGTTGACCGTGGCGGTCGCCAGCAGGAGCCCCGCGAGCACCAGCACGCTGGCCTCCAGCAGCCCCAGTCGGCCGCCCGCGGCGAGCCTCGCCGCCGGCCGGCGCAGCCACCCGGGCGCCCCGCCCGGCAGGCCGCGCCCGGTCGGTCCCGCGGCGCTGCTCACGACACCGGCGCCAGCAGCGGCGCTGTCTGGTGAACGATGAACATCGCCTGAACCGCGAGCGTGGCCACCAGCAGGCGGCGGTCGCGGGTGACCGCCGCGAGCGGCAGCGGCCACAGGATGTACCACGCGAGCAGCCACGTGCTCGTCACCGCGATCGCCAGCAGCGTCCAGCCGGCGGCGGCGATCCAGTCAAAGCCGCGCCAGGTCCGCCACAGCAGGTGCGCGACGATCACCACCAGCGCCGCTTTGAGCAGGTCGTGGTCGACAGGGAACACGCCCGGCTTGCCGAACAGGTGCGCGATCTCGGTCGGAAAGCTGTCGCTCGAGACGAACGCGGCGTCGCGATTCAGCGCGGCGATGAGATCGAGGCCGTGCGCTCCAAACGCTGCCACGGCCATCACCGCGCCCAGCCCCAGCGCGACCGCCGCGCCCAGCAGCTGCGCCCGCGCATGTCGCGCGCGCCGCGCGAGCAACATGAACGGCAACAGCGCCGCGACCGTGACCTTCACCAGGGCGCCCGCCACCACAGACGCGGCCGCCGCCGCGTCCCGGCCGCCGAGCGTGAGGCTCACGGCGGCCATCATCGCCGCGAGCATGATCAGGTCGTTGTGCGCGCCGCCCAGCCCGTAGATGACGTACAGCGGATTGGCGCCGACCGCCACGATCGCTATCACCGGATCGAGCTGGCGGGCGCGGGCGCAGCGCCAAACCAGCCACAGCGTGGCGGCGCTCGCGAGCAGCGCCTCGAGCTTCATCCCCCACAGCGCGCCCCGCAGCCCGAGCGGGGCGAGCGGGTAGGAGAGCAGCGTGTACAGCGGTCCATAGGCGGTCGCGACGTGCTTCCAGTCCTGGCCCACGTAGCGGTAGACGGGGTCGTGGTAGATCGCGATCGGACCGTGCACGTACGGGTTCAGGCCGTGCTCGACGCCCATGCGCGCATACGCGATGTAGCTGAACACATCGGTCGAGAGCAGGATCGGCCCCGCGAAGATGATCGCGTGCAGCGCGCCGATCAGGACCAGCGCCGCGCGTTTCGAGAGCGCCCGCGCGAGCGCCAGCAGCCCGGCGTAGGCGCCCGTGAACACCAGCAGCAGGATCAGCAGGTCGCGGTATTCCAGGCGCTGGCCGACGCCGCGCAGCCAGCTGGCGATGTCGGGCGAGGTGGGGACGAGCGGACGGTGGCCCTCGGCCGCGTCGAGCACGAGCTTGGCGGCGACCGCCACCAGCACGAGCGCGAGCGCCCCAGCCAGCGCCGGCGCCCATTGCTCCGAGCGCGCGGGGGCGACGCGCGGCTCGCGCCGCTCGATGGCGACGCTCACGACGCCGCGGCGCTCACGAACGCGCGCGACTCACAGGCCCGTCCACACGGTCTTCGTTTCGAGGTATGCCTCGAGCCCCTCGTGACCGTGCTCGCGACCGACGCCCGAGGCCTTGAAGCCGCCGAACGGCGTGGAGGCCTCGACCAGCCCCCAGGTGTTGACGTACACCGTGCCCGCGCGCAGCATCGCGGCCAGCCGGTGGGCGTTGCCGACGTCACGGGTCCACACGCCGGCCGCCAGCCCGTACTGGTTGTCGTTGGCGCGGGCCGCAACCTCCTCGAGCGTTTCATACGGAGACGCCACCAGCACGGGCCCGAAGATCTCCTCGCGCGCGATGCGCAACTCGTCGGAGGTGCTGCTGAACAGCGTCGGCGCAACGAAGTAGCCGCCACTGTCGGTCAGCGCTGCCTGCCCGCCGGTGAGCAGCTCTGCGCCCTCGGCCTGGCCCGACTCGATGTAGCCCAGCACACGGTCGCGCTGCTCGGCCGACACGAGCGGCCCGAGCTGGGTGTCGGGCTGAAGCCCCGGTCCCAGCCGCGTGGCCCCCGCCTGCGCGGCCAGCGCGCTCAAGACCTCATCGAATCGCTCCGCCGGCGCGAACAGCCGCGAGCCGGCGTTGCACGCCTGGCCGGAGTTGAAGTAGATGGCCTGGAAGGATCCCGCCACCGCGGCGTCGATGTCGGCGTCGGCGAGGATGATGTTCGGCGACTTCCCGCCCAGCTCGAGCGTCACGCGCTTGAGCGCGCCGCCGGCCTTCGCGCCGATCTCGCGACCGACCTCGGTCGAGCCGGTGAAGGCGATCTTGTCCACGCCGGCGTGCTCCACGAGCGCCGCGCCGGTGCTGCCGTCGCCGGTGAGCACGTTCAGCACGCCGGGCGGGAAGCCGACCTCGAGGGCAAGCTCGCCCAGGCGCAGCGCGCTCAGCGGCGTCTGCTCGGCGGGCTTTAGCACGATCGTGCAGCCCGCGGCGAGCGCCGGCGAGATCTTCCACGCGGCCATCAGCACGGGGAAGTTCCAGGGGATCACCTGCGCGCACACGCCCACGGGCTCGCGACGGGTGTAGCAGTGCATGTTGGGCACGCTCACCGGCAGCACGCCGCCCTCGATCTTGGTGGGCCAGCCGGCGAAGTAGCGCAGGTGCGCGACCGCGCCCGCGACGTCCACGTGCTGCGCGAGCGTGACGGGCTTGCCGTTGTCCAGCGACTCGATCTGGGCGAGCTCCTCGGCGCGCTCTTCGACCGCCGCCGCCAGCGCCAGCATCAGCCGCTCGCGTCCCGCTGCCGGCATCGAGGCCCAGGGGCCATCCTCGAGGGCGGTGCGCGCGGCCGCCACCGCTCGCTCCACGTCTTGGGCGCCCGCGTGCGCCACGTGCGCGATCTCGCGCCCGGTCGCGGGGTCGAGCGTGGCGAACGTGTGCCCGTCGGAGGCCTCGACGCGCTCGGCACCGATCAGCAGACGGTGGTCGTTGGAGATGAACTCGCGCGCCGCAGCGCCGAGACCGTCGGGAAGTGAGATCGTCGCAGTGGTCATGGGCTGAGCCTACCTGAGGCGACTCGGTCGCGAAAGCCACGCTCTAGAATGGGCGCGCTTTGCCTCCGCTGCGCGACAGCCTCGAGAGGCTGCGCTCGCGCCGGCGCTGGCCCAGGGGTCCGCTGCTGATGGCCGCCGGCGTGCTCGCGGGCGGCGTGCTGCTTCGGCTGCCGGTGTTCGCGTACGGCGGGCCGGCCACGCAGCGGGCGTTCAACAGCTACATCTTCCAGCATCCGGGGTCCTACTCGGATATCTCATCGCTGTATTTCCGCGACCGGCTGTGGCTGCACCCGGTCCCCTACTTCGACTACAAATTCGAGTACCCGGTCGTGACGGGCGCGTTCGTGTGGCTGCTGAGCTTCGTCCACTCCAGCGTGACGAGCTACACGCTGGCCTCGGCAGCGGTCCTGGTTGCGCTCGGGCTCGCCACGGTGTGGCTCGTTGCCGCCTACGAAGGCTCGAAGGTGTGGCTGCTGGCGGCGGCGCCGGTGCTCGGGCTGGATGCCGTGCTGAACTGGGACCTGCTCGCGATCGCCTTCACCGCCGCGGCGCTGGTGGCCTACCGGCGAGATCGCGACGGCTGGGCGGGGGGTCTGCTGGCGGCGGCGGTGTGGGCGAAGCTGTTCCCGCTGCTGCTGCTGCCGGTGATCGTCCTGGCGCGCGTGCGCGAACGCAAGTGGCGAAGCCTCGGCCGCGGCCTGCTGTCGTTCGGGCTCCTCAGCGCTGCCGTCAACCTGCCGGTCATGCTCCAGCGGACGGCTGCGGGCGGCGGCTTCGTCGTTCGCTCGGGGTGGGCCTACTTCTATACGTTCAACGAGCACCGGCGCGACGTCGGCGGCCTGTGGTGGTTCTTCGGCTGGCTGCACCCCAAAGCGCCCGAACTAAATCGCCTCAGCGCGCTGCTGCTGGTGCTCGCGATCGGCGTCGTGGCGGCCGCGATGCTGCTCGGCTCGCGACGCGTGCCGCCGCACAGGCTCATCGCTCCCGCGTTCCTGGCGCTGCTCGCATGGTTTGTGTTCATCAACCGGGTCTACAGTCCGCAGTTCGGGCTCTGGGTGGTGCTGTTGCTGGCGATCGCCGGCGCACCTCTGTGGCTGGCGATCGGTTTCATCGTCATCGACACGGCCTTCTACATCGTGGTCTGGCTCGGCTTCCAGGTGGCCACCCACTCGTACTTCGTCAACTTCACGCGCCCGGCGGCCGGTGCGCGAGAGGTGGTGCTGCTCGCATGCGTGGCCTGGGGGATCCAGCGATTGGCTCGGGCGGCGCCGCCGCTGAGGCCCACCGCCCAGGCGGGCTGGGAGCGTCTGGAGCGCACGCTCGCCGCCGCCCCCAGCTCGCCCTGAAGCGAAAGCAGATGCGCACCTCGGCGACACGCTCGCAGCTGCTTTGCCCACCCCGCGGCGGGCGGGCCGCCGGGCGCGGGCGCGTTCGCCTTGCGCGTGCGCCGCGCCCCGCCTCGCCGCGCGTGCCCCGCCTGATCGCCGCCGCCGTGCTCGCGGCCTCGCTGTGGATGCTCGTCGGCCCGTGCCGCGCCGGGGCTCAGGCTGCAGTGAACGCCGAACGCGCGCTGCGCTCCTACGCGGCCATGCAGCAGCAGTTCTACATGCCCTACCACCACCTGTATCGGGGCGAAGAAACGGAAAGCGCGCAGGAATACGCCTTTCTGTGGCCTTTCAGCCAAGCGCTGGCCGCCACCACCGCGATCGCGGGCATCCCGTCGCTCGGGCGCAAGTACCGCGGCGCGGTGCGCGAACACCTGAGCGGCCTGCGCTCGTACTGGAACCGGCGATCCAAGCCGCCCGGCTATGAGGGCGGCGCGCTCGCGTCGGGGGGCGCGGAAGAGTTCTACGACGACAACGAGTGGGTGGGACTGCAGCTGCTGCGCGCGTTTCGCATGCTCGGCGACCGTGCACTGCTGGCCAAGGCGGTGGAAGCCTTCCGCCTGGTTGTCGGCGGCTGGGACGGCAACCCGCGCCACCCCTGCCCGGGGGGCGTTTGGCGGGTGCGGGGCACGCGGGAGCTCGAGCGCAACACGGTCAGCAACGCGCCGGGGGCGGAGCTCGGCGTCGAGCTCTACCAGATCTCCCGCCGCGGCTACTACCTGCGGTGGGCCAAACGCATGTACCACTGGGTACGGCTGTGCCTGCGCGAAGGCAGCGGCCTGTACGCCGACAACATCGACCTGTCGGGCACGATCGACAGAACCGTGTGGATCTACAACCAGGGGACGATGCTCGGCGCCGAGGTGCTGCTCTACCAGGCGACCGGCGATGCGCGCTACCTGGTGCGCGCGCAGGAAACGGCCGCCACGACGATGGCCTACTTCACCATGGCGCAGCTGGAAGGTCAGCCCCCGTTCTTCGTGGCGGTCTTCGCCGACAACCTGATGCGCCTGAACGCGGTCGCGCCCAACCCTTCGTACCCCGCCTACCTGCAGCAGTACGCCGATCACGCCTGGAGCACCTTCCTGGACTCGGAAAGCGGGCTGTTCGAATTTCACGAACGCGAAGCGACGCTGCTCTTGCAGCAGGCGGCGATGACGCAGCTGTTCGCCTACCTGAGCTGGGATCGGACTTGGTATATGCCGCCGCGCCGCCTGCCGCCGAGCCGCCGCTGAACGGCCCTACGGGCGCAGCACGATCTTCAGCGCCTCGCGCCGGTCGTACAGCGCGTAGGCCTCGGGCGCTTCCTGCAGGGCCATGTGGTGCGTGACAAGCGGCGACGGATCGAGCACGCCGGCCGACATCAGCGCGAGCACGCTGTCGACGTGGCCGAGCACGTTGGCGTGCCCCGAGCACAGGCGCAGCGCCTTGATCCACAGCAGGCCCATGTGCACCTCGCAGCGCTCGGCGTACACGCCGACCGCCTGCACGGTGCCGCGCTTGCGCGTCAGGCGCAGCGCGAGCTCGAGCGCGCGCGGATCGCCGACGGCGTCGATGCACACGTCCACGCCGCGCCCCTCGGTCAGCTCGCGCGCGGCCGCGCGCGGGTCCCCATCGCTCAGGTGCACCGGGTGAGCGCCGAACGATCGCGCCATCTCCAGGCGCGCGGGCACCGAGTCGACCGCGAGCACGTGCGCGGCGCCCGCGGCGCGCGCCGCCTGCACGGCGCACAGCCCGACGGGCCCGAGCCCGAGCACGGCGGCGACCTCGCCGGCGCGCATGCCGCTCTCGAGCACGGCGTGGTAGCCGGTGCCCATCACGTCACCAGCGAACAGGGCCACCTCGTCGCTCATGCCCGCGGGCAGCCGCCGCAGCACGAGGTCGGCGTTCGGCACCAGCGCCTGCTCGGCCTGCGTGCCCGGCAGCGAGCCCAGGGTCGCGCCGTGCCCGAACGTGCGCGAGTGATCGCACTTGTGAAACCAGCCCCGCCGGCAGAAGAAGCAACGCCCGCACGCCGTCTGAAAGCAGCCCAGCACGCGGTCGCCGGCGCTCACCGAGTCCACCTGATCGCCGGCCGCGATCACCGTGCCCACGTACTCGTGCCCGATCGTGAAGCCCCGCTCGATCTTCACGCGCCCGTGGTAGATGTGCAGGTCTGAGCCGCACACGCCGCTGGCCTCGATGCGCACGATCGCGTCGCGCGGATCTTCGATGCGCGGCTCCGGGACCTCGCTTACGAGCACCTCGCCGGGCGCCTGGAAGGTGACAGCGCGCATGCGCCGCCCACCCTAGAGGACCGCCTCATCGAGGCGCCCGCTCGGGGGTATGCTGCGCTGATGGCCGAGCCCTCCGAGGCGGTGCTGATAACCGGTTGCTCGTCGGGCATTGGGCGGGCAACCGCGCTGCGCCTGGCAGGCGCGGGCTGGACCGTGTACGCGTCGGCGCGGCGGCCGGAGTCGCTCGCGCAGCTGGCGGACGCCGGCTGCAGGACGTTGGCGCTAGACGTGACCGACGAGGGCTCGATGCGCGGCGCCGTGGAGCGCGTGGAGCAGGAGTGCGGCGCGGTCGGCGTGCTGGTCAACAACGCCGGCTACAGCCAGAGCGGCGCGATCGAGACGGTGCCGATGGACGCGGCGCGGCGCCAGTTCGAGACCAACGTGTTCGGCGTGGTGCGCCTGATCCAGCTGGTGCTGCCGAAGATGCGCGCGCAGCGCTGGGGCAAGATCGTCAACGTCGGCTCGATGGGCGGCCGGCTCACGTTTCCGGGCGGCGGCCACTACCACGCGACCAAGCACGCCCTGGAGGCGATCTCCGACGCGCTTCGCTTCGAGCTGCGCGGCTTCGGCATCGACGTGATCCTGCTCGAGCCGGGGCTGATCACGACCGAGTTCGGAAACGCCGCCGCCGCGAGCATGGCGCGCGGAAGCTCCCCGCCGGCGCACGACGGGGCCGATCCCTACGGCGAGTTCAACGCCGCCGTGGGGGCCGTCACGCAGGGTGCCTACGACGGTCCGATGCGGCGCCTGGGCGCCGGACCCGAGCGCGTGGCGCGCACCATCGAGCGTGCGCTGCGCCGCCGCCGCGCGCCGACGCGGATAGTGATCACCCCCTCGGCCAAGCTGACGATCGCGCTGCGGCGCATGCTCAGCGACCGCGCGTGGGACGCGGCGATGCGCCAGCAGTTCCCGCAGCCGCGCTAGACCGGCGCCAGCGCGCGCGGGCGCCCCACGTGGAAGCCCTGGGCGTAGTCGACGCCCAGCTCGCGCAGCAGCCGCATCGTGGGCCGGTCGCGTACGAACTCGGCGATCGTGCTGAAGCCCATCCCCCGCGCCAGGCCGACGAGCGCGCGCACCACGAGCTGGTCGTGCGCCGAGCGCGGCAGGCCGCTGATGAAGTCCCCGTCGATCTTCAGGTAGGAGAACGGCAGGTGCTTCAGGTAGTGCAGCGCGCCGAAGCCCGCGCCGAAGTCATCGAGTGCGACGGCGCAGCCGAGCGCCTGCGCGCTCGCGCAGAACGCCTTCGCCTGGTGCATATCGCAGATCGAGGCGGTCTCGGTCAGCTCGATCACTAGCCGCGACGGGGACGCCCCGTGATGGGCGAGCCGCCGCTGGATGTAGCCCAGCATGCGCTCGTCGCTCACCGACAGCGCGGACAGGTTGACCGCGATCCTCGCGCCGCTGGCCGGGCCGGCGCGCCCGAGCACGGCCGCGACCTTGTCCAGCACCATGCGATCGATGTCGCCGATCAGGCCGTGGCGCTCGGCCGCCGGCAGGAACGCGGCGGGTGCAATCGGCGGCGCATCCGCCTCGTCGGCGAGGCGCACGAGCGCCTCGTGATGGGAGACGACCCCGTCGCGCAGCGAGACGATCGGCTGGTAGTGCAGCACGAAGCGGTCCTGGCGCAGTGCGCGCCGCAGCCGCCCGAGCCACGCGCGCCGCGCAATGCCCGTGGCAGAGCAGCGGGCGGACAGGCCCGCTCGCCGGGCGGCCAGCCCGAGGTGGCGGTCCTGCGCGGGCGCCGGCGCGACTGTGAAGAGCACGCGCGAGGTGGCGTCGGCAACGGTGCAGCTGGGCATCTAGGCGACGGTGTTCGACGGGCCGCCGCGCTCCCCTGCGCGCGGATCGCGCGGCGTTCAGCCGGGCCGCGCAGGCGCGTACGGGCGCCGAGCGCGGTCGGAGACCACGAGCAGCAGCCCCAGCAGCACGAAGTTCATCACCACGGAGGAGCCGCCGTAGGCCACCAGGGGCATCGTCACCCCGGTCAGCGGGATAACACGCGTGACGCCGCCGACGATCACGAACACCTGCATCGCGACCACGAACGCGAGCCCCACCGCGAGCAGCTTGGAGAAGGAGTCGCGCGCGAGCGCCGCGGTCTTCAGGCCGCGCGCCACGAACAGCAGGTAGGTGAGCAGCAGGGCGGTGGCGCCGGCGAGCCCCAGCTCGTTGACGATCACCGCGTAGATGGTGTCGCTTTCGGGAACCGGCAGGATCGGCGTGCCGTGGTGGGGGAGCCGCAGCAGCGACTGGTCGAACCCGGTCCCGAGCAGGCCGCCGTCGGCCTGCGCGAACAGCGACTGCGCGAGCTGGTAGCTGCCGCCCACCGGCGTGTTGTACAGATGCGGGTCGAAGGGGTGTTCCCACGCCAGCACCCGCGCGTGCACGTGGCTGACGTGCCCGGCCACGAACCAGGCGCCGACCGCGAACAGCACCAGGCCGATGAGCGGAAACGAGAAGCGTCCCGTGGCCACGTAGAGGAGCGCCAGGAAGGCGCCGTAGAACATCAGCGAGGTGCCGAGCTCGCGCGTCAACAGCAACGTCGCCATCGCGGCCCCCCACACGATCAGCATCGGGCCGAACTGCTTCATCGGCGGGATCGTCAGCCCGAGCACGCGGCGTCCCGCGGTCACGAGCAGCTGCCGGTTGTCGCGCAGGTAGCTGGCCAGGAAGATGACGATCGCGATCTTGGACAGCTCGGAGGGCTGGAACGAGACGCCGCCGACGTGGATCGCCAGGTAGGCGCCGTTGACCTGCCGCCCGATCCCCGGCAGCCGCGGCAGCACTGTCATCGCGATGCCGACCGCCGCGATCGTGTAGCGGTAGCGCTCGAGCACGCCCAGTCCACGACGGCGCAGCGCGAAGATGGTCGCGGCGAACAGCGCCAGGCCGACGACCATCCATTGCGCCTGCTGGCGGGCCAGCACGGGATCGATGCGGTAGACCATCACGATGCCGATGCTGGCCAGCACGGCGGCGAGCGGGAACAGGTAGGGGTCGGCGTGCGGCAGCGAGCGGCGGATCACAATGTGCGCCGCCACGCACAGACCGAGAAAGATCGCGCCGTAGGTCAGCGACAGGTTGGAGGCGTGATTGAGCGTGACGTTGGTCGACGCCCGCGGGGAGTTGTTTTCCGCCTGGATGAAGATCGCGGCAAAGCCGGCCGTGACCAGCAGCGCCGCCGGCACGAGGCCGAGCAGCTCGCGGTTGCGGGCGCTGAACATCAGCCCGAGGGTAGCCGCCCGGACGGCGCGCGGGCGCCGGGGCGATCGCTACGCTGCTTCCCAGCAGCCGCGTCCCCGCCGGGCGGTGCGGGGTTCGGGGCGGCGCATGGCCGTGATGAGCTGCCCTTGCAAACCCCATGGATGAACAGCGACCGCCGGCGCTGTGGCGGGGCATGTGGAAGCGCTTCCTGATCGCCGGCGTGGCGATCGCGCTGCTGAGCGGCGGGGCCACGGCCACGGTGGCGCTGAACACGGTGAGCGGTATCGCGGCGGAGGTTTTCCCGAGGACGATCCGGGTGCCGAAGGGCGTGGTCACCCCGGTCTACAGCGGCGGCCCGCAGACCTTTCTGATCCTCGGCTCGGACCGGCGCCAGCGGGCCAGGAACGCCTTCGATCGCAACGACCCGCCGCACAGCGACACGATGCTGCTGGTGCGCTTCGACCCCGCACAGGGGCAGACCTCTGTGCTGTCGATACCGCGCGACCTCGAGGTCAACATCACCGCGCCCGGCGGGCAGTACTACCCGAACCAGAAGATCAACGCCGCCTACACGATCGGCAGCAGGCTGGGCGGCGTGCGGGGGGCGATGGTGCTGGCCGCGGAAACGATCGAGCACCAGGTGTTTCCCACGCTGAAGCTGAACGGCATCGTGGACGTGAACTTCGCCGGCTTCATCAACGTGGTCGACACGCTCGGCTGCGTGTACGTGAACGTCGACCACCGCTACTACCACGTCAACGGGACGGCGGCCGAAAACTACTCGGAAATCAACCTCCAGCCCGGCTACCAGAAGCTGTGCTACCAGAACGCGCTGAGCTACGTGCGCTACCGCCACGAAGACTCGGATTTCGTGCGCGTGGCGCGCCAGCAGGACTTCCTGCGCGACCTGCGCGAGCAGATCTCGCCCGAAGACGTGCTCGGCCAGATCGACACCGTTGCCAAGGCGGTCGGGGGCGCGATCGCGACCACCTTTCACGACTCCGCCGGCCAGCTGATCGAGCTGGCCAAGCTGGTCGCCTTCTCGCAGGGCAAGCCGTTGCGCCAGGTCAAATTCCAGGCGCTCAACGCCAACGCCCAGCTGGGCGGCGGCTCCTATGTGACCACCACGCCGGAACTCGCGCAGGCGACGTTGAACGACTTCTTGCACGGCGCCCAGCACCCGAAGCTGCCCGACAGCGCGGCGCTGGCTCGCGCCACGCCGCGCGGCCGCCGCGGCTCCGCCAGCTTCTCGCCGGCCGCGATCGGCCTGTACCCCGTCGCGGCCGGCAGCAGGCCGTCGGGAGTTCCGTTCCCGGTCCTGTACCCCACGCTGCAGGCCGGCTCCGCGGTGCCGCAGGGGGTGCGCAGCTATCAGGTGCGCGACCGCGAAGGGCACCTGCGCCACGCCTACGTGGGCGTGTGGCGGCAGAACTCCGCCGGCGGCTACTACAACTTCGAGGGCAGCGACTGGCTGAACCCGCCGCTGATCGATCACCCCGAGCAGACGCGCAAGATCGACGGTCGCACCTACCTGCTGTTTGCCGACGGAGGCCACCTGCACACGATCGCCTGGCACGAGGGAGGGGCGCTGTACTGGCTCACCAACACGCTGCTGGAGGACCTCTCGAACCAGCAGATGCTCGCGATCGCCCGCTCTGCGCGGCCGCTGCTGCGGTGAGCGCGCCGCCCTACGCCGGTGCCCGCGGCGCGCCGTCGAGCGCCGCGTTGACGAGCGCGTCGGCGTTGGCGTTGCGCGCGCGCGGAACGGTGCGGATCGACCAGCGCTCGAACTCCCCGAGCGCCTGCAGCGCGGCGCCGTGCAGGGGGCGCAGCGCCTCGTGCTTGACCTTGTAGGCGCCCGTCACCTGCCTGGCGATCAGCTCGGAGTCGCCCACGACCTCGACCTCGCTGGCGCCCAGCTCGCGCGCCGTGCGCAGGCCGAGCAGCAACGCCTGGTACTCGGCCACGTTGTTGGTGGCCGTGCCGAGCAGCTCGACGCGCTCCGCCAGCACCTCGCCCTCGGGCGTGCTGATCACGCACGCGCCGGCGGCCGGGCCGGGATTGCCGCGGGCGCCGCCGTCGACGTGCACGATCAGGCGGGTGGCGTTCACGCTGCGAGCGGCCGGATGCGCGCTAGGAGGATGCGCGCGCGAGCGGCGGCATGTCCCCGGGCACGCGCGCGCGGCGGCGGTCGCGCACGACGCGCCGCTGGGCGCCGGCCTGTGGCGGCGGCGCGGCCGAGCGGCCCCGGCGCGAGCGCCGGTCGAAGCGGCGCCGGTCGACGATCACGGTGACGTTGTCCTCGTTCTCGTAGTAGGCGGACAGCTTCGGATACAGCTCATCGGCCAGCGGTCTCGGTACGACGCAGTAGATCATCGCGCGAGCGATGTTACCCGCAGGCGGCGCAGAAGCAAAACGCTGATCAGACCTGTGCGGCGATCAGCGACAGCGCGCCCTGCTGGTCGGCGAGCGCGTTGCCGATCCGCTCGCCCCGGTCGAGCTCGTCGAGCGTGCGGCCCTGGGCGGTCATGCGAGCCTGCGGCGGCTGCTCGTCGAGGTCGACGCGGTAGCGGTACCAGCACAGCTCCCAGGCGACCACGATCGTGACCAGGCCGAGGTCGTGATCGAGCTGCGCGCTCACCTCCGGCGCCCCCAGCGAGCGCGCGAGGCTTGCGGTCCGGCGCGGATACTCGCCGCGGTTGAAGACCTCGAGCGCCAGCTCGAGCGGCCCCGCGGGTGGGGCCTGGCCCTCCTCGGCGCTCGACCGCCCGCTCGGCCCCGGCGTGGCGCCGGCGTCGCCGGGCGCAAGCAGCTCCTCGGCCGTCGGCCCACGAGCATCCTCGCCCGGCCCCACCGCCAGGCGCGCGGCGAGCGCCGGCCCGCGGCCTGCGGGCCGCGCCGCGTCACGCAGCCTTCCCAGCAGGCCTCCCGAACGCCGGCTGCGCACCACGGGCGGGCTCACGGCCTGCTCCTCGCCGCCGCCGCGGGGCCACCCGTGATGGGCGGCGCGCGGCGCGCACAGCTCGCACACCGTTTGCGGGGCTCCGTCGGCGAGGAACATCTCCGGCTGCTCGCCGCGCAGGAGCCTGCGTCCGCACACGTAGCAGGCGACGTCGGGCTGCGAGGTGACGATCGCGCGCGTGCTCATCGGCTGCAGAGTACAGGCACGCCGCAATCAGCGGAGCGCTGTGCGCAATTTGCGAACTTTCGCAACCGCGCTTGCGCTCAGGCGTGGGTCGCGGCGCGCTCCTCGGAGGCCTGCTCGACGATCTTCTGCGCGAGATGGCCGGGGACCTCCTCGTAGCGCAGGAACTCGAGCGTGTAGTCGCCCTGGCCGCCGGTGATCGAGCGCAGGTCGGGCGCGTAGGTGAGCATCTCCGCCATCGGCACCTCGGCCTTGATCTCGGTCATCGCGCCGCTCGGCTCCATGCCCTGCGGGCGCCCGCGGCGGCTGTTGAGATCGCCGATCACGTCGCCCACGTAGGCCTCGGGCACCGACAGCGTCACCAGCATGATCGGCTCGAGCAGCACGGGGTTGGCCTGTTCGAGCGCCTGCTTCATCGCCTGGATGCCGGCGAGCTTGAAGGCGATCTCGGAGGAGACGGGGTAGCCTGCGAGCACGCCGCTCTCCATCGCCTCGCGCACGCCCTTCTCCACGGCGGGTATGAACGAGCTCGGGATCACGCCTCCCTTGATCTTGTCCACAAATTCGAACCCGTCGGCGGAGTCGGCCAGCGGCTCGACCTCGATGTGGCAGTCGCCGAACTGCCCGCGGCCGCCGGACTGCTTCTTGTGGCGCCCGTGCGCGGTGGCCGTGCCGCGGATCGTCTCCTGGTAGGGCACGCGCGGCGGCTTCAGCGTGACTTCCACGCCGAAGCGCTCGCGCAGGCGGTCGACGATCACTTCGACGTGCACCTGCGAGAGGCCGGCGACGATCTGATCGCCGGTCTGCTGGTCGCGGTGCAGGTCGATCGTGGGGTCCTCCTCCTGCAGGCGCCGCAGCGAGGCGAGCACCTTCTCCTCATCGCCCCTGCTCTTGGGCTCCACGGCGAAGGCCATCACCGGCGCGGGCAGCTTCAGGCGCGGCATCTCGATCGGCTCATCGCGGGAGGCGAGCCAGTCGCCGGCGCGCGTCTCCTTGAGCTTGGCCACCGCGCCGATGTCGCCGGGGCCGAACTCCTGCACGTGCACTACCTCCTTGCCGGCGAACGTGATCAGCTGGCCGATCCGCTCCTTGGCGTGCGCGCGGGTGTTGAGCACCTGGCTTTCGGCGCGCAGCACCCCCTGATACACGCGCAGCAGGTTGATTCGGCCCGCGAACTGGTCGGCGCGAGTCTTGAACACGTATGCGAACAGCTCGGCGTCCTCGACCGGCGAGAGCTCCAGCTCGCCGACCTGGAGCGCCCCGTGCTTCACCGGCGAGGGCAGATCCTCGACGATCGCGTCCAGCAGCCGCGAGGTGCCGAGGTTGCGGGTGGCCACGCCGCACACGACGGGGAAGATTTTGCCGTGGTTGGTGCCCTCCTTGAGCGCGCCCACGACCTCCTCGTGGGAGATCTCCTCGCCTTCCAGGTAGCGCTCCATCAGCGCGTCGGAGACTTCGCACACCTCGTCCATCAGCTTCTCCCGGTACTCCTGTGCGAGGGCGGCGTGCGCGTCGGGGATCGGGATCTCGCTGAAGCCGCCCTTGGCCGCGGACTCCTGGCGGAACGCCTTCATGTCGACCAGGTCGACGATGCCCTCGATCTCGTGCTCGGCGCCGATCGGGATCTCGGTGGCGACGACGTGCGAGCCGAACGATTTCTTGAGCTGCTCGAGCGTGCGGAAGAAGTCGGCGCGCTCGCGGTCGAGCATGTTCACGAACAGCATCCGCGCGATGTCCAGCTCGGCCGCGCGCGCCCACAGCCGCGCGGTGGAGACCTCGACGCCCATGACGGCGTTGACGACGAAGATGGCCGACTCGCACACGCGCAGCGCGCCCAGCGCGTCGGCCACGAAGCTGGGCTCGCCGGGAGTGTCCAGCAGGTTGATCTTGCGCTCGTGCCAGTCGAACGAGCTGAGCGCAGCCGAGATCGACATCTGCCGCGCCTGCTCGTCGGGGTCGGAGTCCGAGACGGTGCTGCCGTCGGGGACGGTGCCGAGGCGGGTGGTGACGCCGGCCTCGAACAGCAGCGCCTCGTGCAATGTGGTCTTCCCGGCGCCGCGATGGCCGACGAGGGCGACGTTGCGAATCCGGTCCGCAGCTGGATGCATTGCTCTCTCCTTGTCGGGTGCGAGCACCATAGCGCCCCCACCCCGGCCACGCCACCAGGCGCCGCCGCCGCCGCAGCGTCATTCCAGACGCCACCCGCCAGGCCGGCCGGCCATGCTCCGCGGCGCCGCCGGGCAGCGCGCGGGCCAGCCAGCAGGACCGCGCGCGGGTCAGTCCTCGAAGGACTCTTCCTGCATGCGCGAGCGCAGCCGCAGCACGGCCTTGGTGTGCATCTGGGAGACGCGCGACTCGGTCACGCCGAGCACCTCGCCGATCTCGCGCAGGGTGAGCGCCTCGTAGTAGTAGAGGGCGATCACCAGCTTCTCGCGCTCGGGCAGGCGGGCGATCGACTCGGCGATGCGATCCTTCAGGTCGCCCACGTCGAGCGATCTGGCGGGGTCGGGCGCGCCGGGATCTTCGATCGTGTCCATCAACGACACCTGATCGCCGCTCGAGTCCGACACGCTCCAGAGCTCGTCCAGCGCGACCATGGAGGAGTGCGAGATGGCGATCAGCGACTCGTTCAGCTCGTCCACGGTGATGCCCAGCTCGGCGGCGACCTCGGCGTCGGTGGGCGTGCGCTGCAGCGAGTTCTCTAGCTTTGCGTTCGCCCGCTCGAGTTCGCGCGCGCGCGACCGCACGCTTCGCGGGACCCAGTCCATCGCGCGCAGCTCGTCGATGATCGCCCCCTTGATGCGCATGATGGCGTAGGTCTCGAACTTGATGTCCCTCGATAGATCAAACCGCTCGATCGCCGAGATCAGCCCCACCAGGCCGTAGGAGATGAGGTCCGCCTCCTCGACGTGCGGCGGCAGGCCGGCGGCGGTGCGGCCGGCCACGTACTTGACCAGCGGGGAGTAGGCGACGACCAGCCGCTCGCGCACTCGCGGGTCGCCCTCGGACTTGTAGCGCCGCCACAGTTCCCGCAGCTCGATCGGCTTAACGTTGGTCTCCAGGGTTGCCTCCCCTGTCAGGCCCGAGGGTGGCTGCGCGCGTAGGCGCTCTTGAGCCTGGCTGACTCTACCCGAGTGTAAATCTGGGTGCTCGACACGCTGGCGTGGCCGAGCAGCTCCTGAATGGCTCGCAGATCGGCTCCTCCGTCGAGCAGGTGCGTGGCGAAGCTGTGCCTGAGCGCGTGTGGCGAGATCGCGCCTGCGCCGCGCTCGCCGAGCGCGCCGGCGTGCGCGATCCAGGCCGCGAGCCTGCGGCGCACGTCGCTCGTGCCGAGCGGGCGGCCGGTCTTGGACAGGAACAGGGCCTCCGCGGCGCCTGAGGGCGGCGCCGCTGCGGCCGGGCTGGCCGCGTGCCGGCCGGCCCCGCCCCTGGCGGAGGCCGGGCTGGCGGCCAGCGCCGGGCGCGCCCGCTCCAGGTAGGAGCGCACGGCGGCCATCGCCGGCTCGCCCACCGGCACGAAGCGCGTCTTGCGACCCTTGCCCTCGACCCGCAGCTGCTCGCCGTCGTGGTCGACGTCGCTGCACCTCAGCGTCACCAGCTCCTCGGCGCGCAGTCCGCACGCGTAGGCGAGCTCGAACATCGCCCGGTCGCGCACCTGCAACGCGCCGCCGGCCGGGATCGAGTTCAGCAGCTGTGCCGCCTCGCGCGCGCTCAACACGCGCGGCAGGTGCGAGGGCCGCCGCGGCGTGGACACCAGCTCGGCCGGGTTTTCCCCGATCAGCCCGTGCTCGCGCTGGCTGGCGAACAGGGCGCGGATGGCGGCCAGCTTGCGCGCGGTCGTCCTGGCCGCGGCTCCGCGCGCGGACAGCTCGGCGACGTAGCGGCGCACCTCCTTGGCGCTGACCTCGCCTGGCGCCCAGCCGCGGGAGCTGGCCCAGCGCGCGAATCCTTGCACGTCGCCAGCATAGGCGCGGCGCGTGCGCTCGGCGGCATCGCGCCGGCGGAGGTCGTGCTCGAGCAGCTCCAGCGCCGCGGCCCAGGCGCACTCGGCGGGCGACGGGGCCCGCGGGCGATCGTCATCGGGCGCCAGCTGAGCTCTCCGTCGCCCGGCGTCCGGGTGGCCGCGGTCGGGCTGTGCGTTGGAGGCCACGAGCGCTACTTCGCCCCCCGCGGCGCGCGCCCTGCCGGGCCGGGCACGCGCGGGCGATAGATTGCCTGTGCATGGCGACGACACCGCTGAGCGGATATGACCGCGCCGGCAGCGCGCAGCAGGCGCTCGCGTACGGGCCGACGGGGCGCTCGCCCTGGCTCGAGGTCGATTGGCGCCGTCACCAGCGCTGGCTGAGCGTGGACGGCCAGGCGGTGAACACGATCGAGCTCGGCGAGGGGCGGCAGCCGATCGTGTTCGTGCACGGCCTGTCGGGCTCGTGGCCCAACTGGCTCGAGCAGCTGCCGGTGCTGGCGCGCGATCACCGCGTGCTGGCGCTGGATCTGCCGGGCTTCGGCCATTCGCCGATGCCCGCAAGCGAGATCTCGATCCCCGGTTACGCGCGCCTGCTCGACGGCCTGCTCGCGCAGCGCGGGATCGACGCGGCGGTGGTGGTGGGCAGCTCGATGGGGGGACTCATCGGCGCGGAGCTGGCGATCTCCTTCCCCCAGCGCGTGGAGCGGCTGGTGCTGGTGTCGGCGGTGGGTCTGTCCACCTACAACGAGCCGCGTGCCACTCGCGCGATCCCGGCGCTGCGCCGGTTGGAGCGCATTCTCGCGGGCACCACGGCGTGGGTGGCATCGCACGCCGATGCGGCCACGCGGCGGCCGCGCCTGCGCGACGCGACGCTGAGCGTGGTCGTACGCCACCCGGGCCGTCTGCCGGCGGCGCTTGCGGCCGAGCAGGTGCGTGGCGGGGGGACGCCCGGCTTCTTGCGCGCGCTGCAGGCGCTGCTGGGTTACGACATACGCGCGCGTTTGCCCGAGATCGCCTGCCCCACGCTGATCGTGTGGGGCGATCGCGATCTGCTGATCAGCGTGCGCGACGCCGACGTGTTCGCGGAGCTGATCCCGGACTCGCGCAAGGTGATCTACGAGGACACGGGCCACCTGGCGATGCTGGAGCGCCCGCAGGCGTTCAACGCGCTGCTGAAAGAGTTCCTGGCCGAGTAGCGCCTCAGCGCGCCACGGCTCCCTCGGCCGCGCTGCCGACTAGCTTGGCGTACTTTTGGATCGCCAGCTCGACGTGGTTCGGCGGGCTCGGCGCGTACGCCGACAGCCGCTCGGCGAGCTCCTGCTCTGACAGGTCCACGTCGATGCGCCGGGAGTCGACGTCGATGATCACCCGATCGCCGTCCTCGAGCGCCGCGATCGGCCCGCCCCTGGCCGCCTCGGGCGCGATGTGCGCGGCCATCAAGCCGTGCGTGGCGCCCGAGAAGCGCCCGTCGGTGATGAGCGCCACCGATTCGCCCCGCCCCTCGCCCACGAGCGCCGCGGTGACGGCGAGCATCTCGCGCATGCCCGGCCCTCCGGCCGGTCCCTCGTTGCGGATCACCACCACGTCGCCCTCCTCGATCTGATCGGCGAGCACAGCGGCCATGGCCGCCTCCTCGCGCTCGAAGACGCGCGCGGGACCGGTGTGCTGGCGTCGCTCGTGTCCGGCGAGCTTGACGACGCAGCCTTCGGGAGCGAGGTTTCCGCGCAGGATCGCAAAGCCGCCGGTGGGCTGCAGGGGATCGTCCAGCGGCCGCACGACCCGCTGGCCCTCGGTCTCCGGCGCCTCGGCGGCGTGTTCGCCGATCGTGCGCCCGGTGACCGTCTCCGCATCGCTGTTGAGAACGCCGGCCTGCAGCATGCGCTTGAGCACCAGCGGCACGCCGCCCGCCTCATACAGGTCGGTGGCGACGTACTGGCCGCCGGGCTGCAGATCGCACAGCAGCGGCGTGCGCTCGGAGATCGCGTCGAACTCGTCGATCTGCAGCGGCACTCCCATTTCCCTGGCGACGGCGAGCAGGTGAAGCACGCCGTTTGTCGAGCCGCCGCTCATCGCAACGGCGGCGATCGCGTTCTCGAGCGCCGGCTTGGTGACGATCTCGCTGGGGCGCTGGCCGCGGCGCAGGACGTCCATCACCAGTTCGCCGCACTCGCGCGCAACCTCGAGCTTGCGGCCGTCTTCTGCGGGGACCATCGAAGAGCCCGCCGGCGAGATGCCCAGGGCCTCGAAGACCATCGCCATGGTGTTGGCGGTGAACTGCCCTCCGCACGCCCCCGCGCCGGGCGAGGCGACCTCCTCCAGTTCGTGCAGCTCGGCCTCGGTGATCTTGCCGGCGGCATACGAGCCGACGGCCTCGAACACCTGCATCACGGTGACGTCGTGCCCCTTGAAGTGCCCGGGCCGGATCGAGCCGCCGTACAGCATCAGTCCGGGTATGTCCAGGCGCGCCAGCGCCATCACCGAGCCGGGGATGGTCTTGTCGCAGCCGGAGATGGCGATGAGCGCGTCGAAGTCGTGCGCCGAGGCGACCAGCTCGATCGAGTCGGCGATCAGCTCGCGCGAGACCAGCGAGGCGCGCATGCCGGGCGTGCCCATCGTGATGCCGTCGGAGATCGCGATCGTGTTGAGCTCCATCGGCGTGCCGCCGGCGGCGCGAATGCCTTCCTTGACCTTGGCGGCCAGGACGCGGTGGTTGAAGTTGCAGGGCATGGTCTCGATCCACGAGTGCGCGACACCGACGATCGGCTTTTGAAGATCCTCGGCGGAGTAGCCGATTCCGTGCAGGTAGGCGCGCGCGGCTGCCCGCTGCGGCCCCTCGGTGAGGGCGCGGCTGCGGTGCTTGACGTCGAACTGGGCGCCGTTGCTCACGCGGCAGGCACACCCTCGGCCTGCCGACCGGCCGCCACCGGCCGGCCCCCCGCGCGCTCCCGCTCCCATCGCGCCAGGCGCTGCAGGTCGCGGCGGATCAGATCGGGATCGATCTGACGTCCGGGCAGGTGCATGTTGGCGCCGTTGATGAGGCCACGCTCGTCGGCGGTCAGCGCCATCCACTTGGCCAGCACGTCATCGGAGTCGGGCAGCCGCGAGCTGCCGTATGGCTTGGAGTGATCGGGGAACGCAACGCAGTACTCGTTGAGCAGCGCGCCGGTGTGGGGCACGAAGGCGACGATCGGCCGGTGCGGGTAGATCAGATACGCGTACGCGGCGCCGGGCCCGTCGCGATCGCCGAGCCGGCCCCACACGCGCAGGAACCCGAGGTCGCGGTACATCGCCCAGTCCTCGGGCTCGATGCACGATCGCAGCAGCTCGCGCGCGCGATGCTCAGCGCGCAGCTCGCGGCCGGGGTCATACGCGACCAGCGCGGGGCCGCGCAGCGACGCGTGCCGGCGCGCACGCCAGGAGCCGAGCGCCGCCTTGGCCAGCTCCGTCGCCCGCGGCCGGCCGAGCTCGCAAAGCAACGCGACGAGCACGACCGCCGCGGTGCCCAGCGCGAGCGCCACGACTAGAGAGCTGTCCGCTTTGCGCTGCTCGCGCCCGGCGAGGCTCCACGCGCGGCCGGCGCGGCCCCACCCGCAGCCCTGGGGAAGAAGATCACGCGCTCGGCGTCGCGCGGCACGTCATCAAAGCTCTTCACCAGCTCGGCCTCGCGGCGGCCATCACGGCTCGCGGTCGGAACGGCGGCCCACAGGCCGGCGTCGAGCTCGCGGCGGAACGCCTCGATCAGCTCGCGTTCCTGCTCGGGCACCTCGATGTCCCCCTCGGCGAGCAGGATCTCCCCATGACCCGGCTTGAGGCGCAGCAACTTCATCGCCCGAGGATTATGACAAACACGTGCCGCCGAACTCTCAGGCCAGGCGCATGCGCGCGAGGTCGAGAACGTCGACCGGGCCGGCGCCGGCGCCCAGATCGCGCAGGCCGCGGCCGATCGCGGCGCCCGCGAGAGCGCGCGCCGTGCGCGCGGCCTGCAGGCGAGAATGGCCCAGCGCGAGCTGCGCCGCGAGCACTGAGGAATGCGTGCAGCCCGAGCCGTGCGCCGCGCCGTCGGGGTGATGCTGGCCGGTGAGCGTGACGATGCCGGCCTCGTCATCGGCGTCGAGCAGCAGGTCGACCGTGCGCGCGCGGTGCCCGCCGGTGAGCACCACGCAGCGCGGCCCCTGCGCGAGCACGGCACGGATCAGCTGCTCCGCTTCTGCCTGCTCGGCGCCGCTGTCGCCGTCACTCCGCGACCCCCGGCGCTCGGCGGGTCCGCCGGCGAGGGCGCGCGCCTCGGGCAGGTTGGGGGTGAGCACGGTTGCGCGCGGCAGGATCTCTTCGATCAACACGCGCCGGGCGTCTGGCTCGAGCAGCTCGGCGCCGGACTCGGCGACCATCACGGGGTCGACCACGACCGGCGTGTCGGCGGGCAGCTCACGCAGCGCGCGCGCCACCGCGCGCGCGGTCTGGGCCGTGCCGAGCATGCCGACCTTGACCGCGTCGGCGCCGATGTCGCCGAGCACGGCGCGCACCTGGGCGAGGATGACCTCGGGCGGCAGCGGGTGGATGGCGCTCACGCCGACGGTGCTCTGCGCGGTGATCGCGGTGATCGCGCAGGTGCCGTGCACGCCGCAGCGGGCGAACGCCTTCAGATCGGCCTGAATGCCGGCGCCGCCGCCGGAGTCCGAGCCGGCGATCGCGAGCGCGGTGCGCGGCGTCATCCCTCCCGCCCCGCCTCCTACGCCGACAGCCCTACGGCGTCGACCGCCTCGTGCCAGCTGACGGCGAACGACCTTCTGACGATCTCCACGTTGTCCTGCGCCATCTCCCGCCCAGTATCGCGCAGCCGGTCATTCGGCCGGCTTCACTGCAGCAGCGGCACGAATGCCGGCACGAGGGGGTTTTGTGAAGATCGCGTAGCTGCCGATCGCGGTCACGAGCAGGCGCCCGTCCTCGTGTCGCACCTCCGATCTCATCACGGCGTTGCTGCGATTCCGCCGGTCGAGTTCGGTGCGGCAGATCAGCTCGCCCTCGGTGGCGGTCTGGACGTAGTTGATCGAGATGCTGATCGTCGCGATGCGCTCGGGGCGCGTCGTCTGCGCCCACAGCGTGGAGCCCATGCAGTAGTCCACCATCGCGTACGTGACCACGCCCGAAAGCAGCCCCCCGGCGTTGATCAGCTCGGGTCTGATCTGCAGCCGGACGGTCTGCGGATCGTCCCAGCGGATGCCCATGAACGCGGACACGCCGTCGAGTGACCCAGCCGGGCCGGTCGAGGCGCGCCGGTGCGCGGAAGAGCCGGCCGGGCCTGGTGCGGGGCGTACCACCCGCGAGAGGCTACGCGAGCGGATCCACGCGCGCGCGGCGGCTGACCGCCCGATCGCGTCCAACGCCGGCGCGCTCGTGTCGCGGATCCGACCGCGCTCTCGCATGCGGCCGCTAGCGTGACGCGATGCGAGCGGAGACCGGCCCCGCCGAGAAGGATCACGCTCCCGGCCGTGACCCGCGCCGGGAGCTGGGCCGCCTCGGTGAGACGCTCGCCGCGGCGCACTTGCAGCGGCTCGGCTTTGAGGTGCTCGCGCGCAACGTGCGCACGCGTCATGGCGAGATCGACATGATCGCCTTCGACGGGCACACGCTGGTGTTCGCCGAGATAAAGACGCGGCGCGCGCCCATGCGCCAGCGCGAGATCCGCCCAGATCAGGAACCCCTGCACGGGCTGCGAGCGAGTCAGCGGGCGCGCCTGCGAAGGCTGGCAGCCGCGTGGCTGAGCGAGCGGCCCGCGGGCCTGCCGTTCGCCCGCGCGGTCCGCTTCGACGCGCTCGGGGTGGTGGTCGATCAGAGCGGCGCCCTGCGGCGCCTGCAGCACGTGGAGCAGGCGTGGTGAGCAGGCGCAGGTGGCAACCCACCGGCGGTGGCAACGGCGAGCGCCTCAGCCAGGCGACAGCCGCGCGCCGCTACAGCGCCAGCTGCTGGTAGGCCAGCGACTGGAAGGACATGCGGTGCAGCGGCGAGACGCCCTGCCGCAGGATCGCCTCGCGATGTTCGGGCGTCGAGTAGCCGACGTGATCGGCAAAGCTCCACCCCGGGTGCTGCGAGTCGGCGTGGCGCATGTAGCGGTCGCGCGTGACCTTGGCCACGATCGACGCCGCGGCGATCGCGGCACTGGTGGCGTCGCCGTCCACGATCGCGCGCTGCGGGCGGCCGAAGTCCGGCACCGAGAAGCCGTCGAGCAGGCACACGACCTCGCCGGCGACGTCGTTCGTGACAGCGCTGACGGCGTCGCGCAGCGCGGCCAGGTTGGTCTTGTGCAGGCCGCGCGAATCGATGCCACGCACACAGCGGCACACGATCGCCACCCGCGCGGCGCTGCGCAGCACCAGCGGAAACAGCTCCTCGCGCGCCTCGCAGGTGTGCTGCTTGGAGTCGTTCAGCGCGCTGAGCGCGCGCAGCTCGCGGGTCGTGAGCGCGCCGTAGTCGAACAGCACGCCGGACGCGACCAGCGGTCCGGCCAGGGACCCGCGTCCAGCCTCGTCGGCGCCGGCCACCAGCCGGCTGCCGAGACGGCGGTCGAAGGCGAACAGCCGCCGCCCGCTCGACTGGCGGCGGGCGTGGCGCTGGCCGCGCGCGGAGACCTGCGACGGTCGCGGGGCCTCGATTGCGTCCGCCGCGGGCACGTGCGCCGGGCGGCTAGAGGATCCCGATGCGATCGGGGGGCCAGTAGGTGGCGAATGCCCCTCCGATGATCCACCCCCTGGGGACCGGGCCCCAGAACCTGCTGTCATCGGATTCGCCACGGTTGTCGCCCATCATGAACCAGTGTCCGGCGGGAATCTTGATCGGAGTGGGGAGGTTGCACACGGCCGTGCCCCCGCAGGGCCTGATGTAGTGGTCGGGCTCGCGCTTGCCGTTGCGGATCACGTGTCCTTCCACGATCTTGATCACATCGCCAGGGCCGGCGACGATACGCTTGATGAAGTACGTGCTCGAGCGCCTCGATTCGGCCTCCGAGCAAGCCGCTCCGGTCAGTCGGGGCACGCCGCAGACCTCCTGCTGGGCGCTCTGGGGCGGATTGAACACCGCGATCTCGCCCACGTGCGGATCGCCGAAGTGCATCCCGATGCGATCGACCAGCACGCGCTGTCCGATCGCCAGCGTGGGCTCCATCGAGCCGCTCGGAATGCGATACGGCTTGACGATCCACGCCTGGATGCCCAGCGCGAGGCCGATCGCGACTGCGATGATCACGACGAGCTCGATGATCGAGTTCGTCGTGGATTTCTTGCGCTTCGCCCGGGTGCTCACGCCGGCTCGTCGGCCGCCTGGACGTCCCCCTCGGCTTCGGCAGGGTCGCTCGAGGGGCCGGCGCCATCGGCGCGGTCGGGCCCCTCGGCGCTGCCCTCCTCTGCTGCGGGCGCCTCGGCCTCGGTGCGCGCCGCGGCCGCATCGGCGCCCGCGCCGTCCGCCGCGCCGGTCTCCGCTGCGGCGGCTGTCGCGCCCGCATCTGCCTGGCCCGCATCGGCGCCGGCGGCGACCGCGGCCTGCTTGCCGTCGGCCTGCTCCTGCGCCGGCTGGGCGGGCTCGGCCTGGCCGGCGCCGTCGGCTTCCTGGATCACCGCCTCCTCAGCTGTGAGCCCCTCGGCGTCGGTGGCCCCGGCCGGCTCTTCCAGCAGGCCAGGCTCGACCGCCTCCTCAGGACCGGTGTAGCGGCGCTCGCGCACGCGCGCCCGCTTGCCGACGCGGTCTCGAAGGTAGTACAGCTTGGCGCGGCGCACGTCGCCCCGAGCAGCCAGCTCGACCCGCTCGATCTTGGGCGAGTGCACGGGAAACGAGCGCTCCACGCCCACGCCGAAGGACTGCTTGCGCACCGTGAACGTCTCTCGGGCTCCATGTCCCTGGCGCTTGATCACTACCCCCTCGAAGACCTGGATCCGGCGGCGGGAGCCCTCGATGACCTGGAAGTGGACCTTCACGCGGTCTCCGGGCGCGAAGCTCGGTAGGCGCCGCAGCTGCGCGCGCTCGATTGTTTCGATGACGCTGCTCATGGCTTGACGAGGGCGCGCGATGATGACCGTGGCCCGCAACGGGGTTCGGACAGCGCGGGGAACCCATGGTAGCGGACGCCCTCCACGCCACAGCGGCGAGCCGGCGAGAGGGTGCGCAACCGGCCGATCGCCCGCGGCGGGGGGCGGGGCGGCCTCAATCCGCGGCGTCGCCTCCCAGTCGCTGGGCACGTTCGCGGCTGCGCTCCCGGCGCCACTGAGCGATGCGCTCGTGATGGCCCGACAGCAGCACCTCGGGCACGCGCCAGCCGCGGTGCTCCGCTGGCCGCGTGTAGTGCGGGTACTCGGGGTCGCCGCCAAGGCTTGAGCTGAAGGACTCCTCGGCGCTCGAGCTGGCGTCGCCGAGCGCGCCTGGGAGCTTGCGCAGGACGGCGTCGCACAGGACCATCGCGGCGAGCTCCCCGCCGGAGAGCACGTAGCGGCCGATCGAGACCTCGTCGCTTGCGAAGTGCTCGATGATGCGCTCGTCGAACCCCTCATAGCGCGCGCAAAGAAGCGTGAGCGCGGGCTCGGCGGCAAGCTCATCCACGAGCTCATCGTCGAGCAACCTGCCGCCGGGCGTGAGCGCGATCACGCGCCGCTGGGCGCGCAGCTCCACCGGGTCCAGCTGGTAATGCGCGCGCAGCGCGCTGTCGACCACGTCCACGCGCAGCAGCATCCCGGCGCCGCCGCCGAACGGCGTGTCGTCGACCTGGCCGCCGCTGAGCGGCGTGTGATCGCGGAAGTTCACGCGCTCAAAGCGCACCTTCCCGGCGAGAGCATTGCGGACGTGGCGCTGGGCGGTGAACCAGTCGAACCACTCGGGAAACAGCGTGAACACGTCAATCTCCACCGTCGCCTCCTCGGTCCTGGCGCGAGGGCGCGGGCGGCAGGGTGTCGGCGAGGAAGTCGACGTCCACCTCGATGCGCCGCTCGCCCGCGTCAATGCGAAGCACCGCGTCTTTGACGACCGGGACCAGCACCGATCCGGCGCCTCTCGCGCACTGCACCTCGAGCGCCTCGCACGAGGGCAGCTCGATCAGCCGGCTCACGCTCCCGATCAGCCGAGTGCCGGCGTGCACCTCGCAGCCCACCAGTTCGTGGGCCCACCATTCGCCATCCTGCAGCACGGGCGCCGCGTCTTGCGGAACGGTCAGCGCGAGGCCTCGAAGGCGCTGCGCGGCCTCGCGATCGGCCACGCCCTCGAGCGCCACGATCGGATGCCGGTCGGTGCCGGCGCGGCGGATTATCGCGGCCGCGCGCTCGCCCACGGTCACCGTGCTTCCGAGCGCGAGCAGCCGAGCTCGCGCTCGCGTCACGTAGAAGCTGCCGTCCAGCCCATGCGGACGCCCCACGCGACCGGCCTGCAGCGGCGGCGCCTCGCTCACCGGCAGCTCACCCGCATGGTCGCGTGTCGGTCGTCGCGCGCGGTCAATCGACGATGTCGACGACCACGTGGCAGCCCTCTCCCGTGGCCGCGGCTTTCACCACCGTGCGCAGCGCCTGTGCCGTGCGCCCGGCGCGACCGATCACCCTCCCGTAGTCGGCAGGCGCCACGCTCAGCTCCAGCACGATCGTCCCGTCGTCGCCCTCGAACGGCTCGACGGACACCTCGTCGGGCTCATCGACCAGTCCTTCCGCCAGGTACTCCAGCAGTTCCCGCGGCACCTCCGCCGCTGCCAACGCGCTGGACGGTCCCTGATCGCTCATGCCCGTGCTCGTGGGCTCGCGAGGCCTGCCGGCCGGGCCGCTAGCCGCCAGGGGCCTCGATCCCCTTGATGCGCAGCAGCTTGCGCACCGTGTCCGACGGCTGGGCTCCGTGCGCGAGCCAGCTGCGCGCCCGGTCCTCGTCGAGGACGATCGTGGACGGCTCCGTGCGTGCGTTGTAGTGGCCGATCGTCTCGATCACGCGCCCATCCCGCGGGGAGCGCTGGTCGGCGACGACGACGCGCCACAGTGGATCCTTCTTGCCGCCCACTCGCGTGAGCCTCAGCCTGACCGCCACCTGTTCCTCTCTGCTCGATCGCTGCTTGCCAGGCAGCTTAGACGGTGCGCGCGGCCAAGGCCGCGCGCGCGGCGGGCTCGCCGTCCACCCGCCGCCGGCGACCGCGCCCAGTGAACCCGCGTTTGGCGGACGCCGCGCATCAAGGCGGACGTCAGCGGACGCCGCACATCAAGGCGGACGTCAGCGTACGCCGCACATCAGGGCCTCACCGGACGCTGCGCATCAGCGCGGCCAGGTCCGGCATCCTGCCGCGGCCTACCTGCCGCATCAGCTCGCGCATCTGGCCAAACTGTTTCACCAGCGCGCTGACCTGCTGAACGCTCGTGCCCGAGCCGCGCGCGATGCGCAGTCGGCGCGATCCCTTGATCAGCTCCGGCCGGCGGCGCTCCTCCGCGGTCATCGACAGGATGATCGCCTCCAGCCGGTCGAGCTCGTGCTCGTCCACGTTCGCGTTTTGCAGCTGCGCCGCGCCCAGGCCGGGGATCATCCCCAGCAGGCCGGTCAGCGGTCCCATGCGCCGGATCGCCTTGAGCTGCTCGAGGAAGTCGTCCAGCCCGAGCTGGTTGCGGCGCAGCTTGCGCTCGAGCTCCACTGCGCGCTCCTGCTCCAGCCCTCGCTCGGCGCGCTCGATCAGGCCCATCACGTCGCCCATGCCGAGAATCCGCTGCGCCATGCGCTCGGCGTGGAAGCGCTCGAACTGCTCCAGCGCCTCGCCCGTGGACACGTACACGATCGGCGTCCCGGTTACGGCCTTCACGGACAGCGCCGCACCGCCCCGGGCGTCGCCATCGAGCTTTGTCATCACCACCCCGTCGAGCGGCACGGTGTCGGCGAAGGCTTCGGCCACGCCTGCCGCGTCCTGACCGGTCATGGCATCCACGACCAGCAGCACGTGCTGGGGCTTGGTGGCCGCGCGCATGCGCGCCAGCTCATCCATCATCGCCTCATCCACGTGCAGTCGCCCGCTGGTGTCGACGATCAGCACGTCGCGGCCCTCGCGCTCGGCGCGCTGCCTCGCCCAGCTCGCGACCTCCACCGGGTCGCGCTCGGTTCCCTGCTCGTAGACCTCGGCGCCCGCCTGCGCGCCTAGCTTGGTCAGCTGCTCGACGGCCGCCGGCCGGTACACGTCGCACGCCGCCACGGCCACCGCCGAGCCGTGCTCGGCGTGCAGGTGCCTGGCGAGCTTGGCGGTCGCCGTCGTCTTGCCCGAGCCCTGCAGCCCCGCCATCAGGATCACGGTGGGCGCCCGCGCGGAGAAGATCAGCTCCTCGGGCGCGCGCCCCATCAGCGAGGTCAGCTCCTCGGCCACGAGCTTTATCACCTGCTGGCCCGGGTTCAGGCCGCCGATGACGCCCGCGCCCAGGCAGCGCTCCTTCAGCTGGGATGTGAACTGCCGCGCGACCTTGAAGTTGACGTCCGCCTCCAGCAGCGCGAGGCGGATCTCGCGCATCGCCGCGTCGACGTCTTGCTCGCTGAGCGTGCCGCGATTGCGGACCTCGGCGAGCGTTCCCTGCAACCTGCCGGCGAGCGCGTCAAACACGCAACCGATTCTCGCAGCCCGCCGGCGCGGGCCGGTCAGGCACCGGACACCTCAGGGCTTGGCGCCGTCATCGGGCGGCGGCGGCGGCGCGGGGCCACCGGCGCGACGGGCAAGCGCCTCGCCGATGCCGCCGAACGCGGCGGCGAACTCCGACGGCACGACGAACACCTTGTTGGCGTCCCCTTCGGCGAGCTGGGGGAGCATCTGCAGGTATTCGTAGCTCAGCAGCTCGCGATCGGGTTTGCCCTCATGGATCGCCGTGAAGACGGTGTCGATCGCCTTCGCTTCGCCCTCGGCGCGCAGGATCGCCGCCTGGCGCTCGCCCTCGGCCGTCAGCACCGCCGCCTGCTTGGCGCCTTCGGCGGTCAGGATCTGCGCCTGCTTCTCGCCTTCCGCGGTGAGGATCGCTGCGCGGCGATCGCGCTCGGCGCGCATCTGCTTCTCCATCGCGGTCTTTATGTCGGGCGGCGGGTCGACCGACTTGATCTCCACGCGGTTGATCCTGATGCCCCACTTCCCGGTCGCCTCGTCGAGCACCGTGCGCAGCTCGGTGTTGACGTTCTCGCGCGAGGTCAGCGTGTCCTCCAGCGTGAGGCCGCCGATGACGTTGCGCAGGGTCGTCACCGTGAGCTGCTCGATCGCCTGCAGCGGGCTCGCGATCTCGTACGTCGCCGAGCGAAGTACAGCACCGTCTCGATCGCCACGACCACGTTGTCCTCCGTGATCACCGGCTGGGGAGAGAAATTGACGACCTGCTCGCGCAGGTCCACGAGCGGGCGCACGCGTTCGATGAACGGCGTCACGATCGTCAGGCCCGGTTCGAGCGTGCGGCTGTAGCGGCCCAGCCGCTCCACGACCCCGGCCCGCGCCTGGGGGATC
>VAWK01000005.1 GCA_005885515.1 Actinomycetota bacterium
GGTGCAGGACGGCAAGACGCTCACCACCGATGGCCCGTTCGTGGAGATGAAGGAGGCGCTTGGCGGCTACCTGTTCTTCGAGGCCGATGACCTCGACGCTGCGATCGAGCTGGCCTCGCGTGTTCCGGCGGCGCGCCTGGGCGGCGCGATCGAGGTACGCCCGATCATGGAGTGACAGCGATCCTCGAGCAGGCGTTTCGAGGCCACTGGGGCCGCGTGCTCGCGGCGCTGATCGGCTTTCTGGGCGACTTCGACCTGGCCGAGGAGTGCGCGCAGGAGGCATTTGCGATCGCCGCCGCGCGCTGGCCGCGCGACGGAGCCCCCGCCAATCCCGCCGCCTGGCTGGTGACGACCGCGCGCAACCAGGCCATCAACCGCATTCGCCGCGATCGCACTCTGGCCGCCAAGACGCGGCTGCTCGAGGTGCCCGAGGCAACGGAGGAGGACATGGAGCAGGCGACGATTGCCGACGAGCGACTCGAGCTCCTGTTCACGTGCTGCCACCCCGCGCTTGCGATCGAGGCCCAGGTGGCCCTCACCCTGCGCACGCTCGGCGGCCTTGGCACCGGCGAGATCGCGCGCGCGTTTCTTGTCCCCGAGCCGACCATGGCGCAGCGACTGGTGCGGGCAAAGCGCAAGATCAAGGCCGCCGGGATCCCTTTTCGCGTCCCTCCCCCGCACCTGCTGCCCGACCGGCTCGCCGCGGTGCTGGCCGTCATCTACCTCGTCTTCAACGAGGGCTACGGCGGCCGCTCCGAGCTCGCGAGCGAGGCGATCCGGCTGGGGCGGGCGCTGGCCGAGCTGATGCCCGACGAGCCCGAGGTGCACGGCCTGCTGGCGCTCATGCTGATGCACGACGCGCGCCGTGAGGCGCGCTTCACCGGCGGCGAGCTGGTACTGCTCGCCGACCAGGATCGCGCGCGCTGGAAGCAGCCTCAGCTGCGCGAAGGACGGGCGGCTCTCGAGCGCGCGCTCGCCCTGCACGGCCGCGGTCCCTACGTCGTGCAGGCGGCGATCGCCTCGCTGCATGCCGACGAGGCGCCCGACTGGCCGCAGATCGCCGCGCTGTACGGCGAGCTGACCCGTCTCACCGGCTCCCCGGTGGTGGAGCTGAACAGGGGCATCGCCGTCGCCGAGCAGCACGGCGCCGAGGCGGGGCTGGAGATCGTCGATCGCCTTGCGCTCGAGGACTTCCACTACCTGCACGCGACCCGGGCCGAGCTGCTGCGCCGCCTCGGGCGCAACACCGAGGCCGCTGCTGCCTACCGGCGCGCCCTCGCGCTCGTTCACGACGACGCCGAGCGGCGTCTGCTCGAGCGACGCGTCGCCGAGCTGTCCACATGACGGGTCGCCGGCGTCCGCTCGCCGGCGCAGGAGGTCGCGCTTCTGACGCGCCGGCGGGGGTAATATCGGAGCGATGGTCGAGCGCGGCCAGCAGCGCACCGAGCGGGCCAGTCGCGAGCCCGAGCCCGCGCCTGTCTCGCCCGCTCGCGGGCAGGTGCCGGGTGACGTGCGCGACGTCTCATTCCACACCGCGATGCGTGGTTACGAGCGACGTGAGGTGGATCGCTACGTGCAGCGGGTCAACCGCGTGATCGCCGAGCTCGAGATCGCGCGCTCGCCGGAGTCGGCCGTGAGGCACGCGCTCGACCGCGTCGGCGAGCAGACGAGCGGCATCCTGCAGCGAGCCCGCGAGACCGCGGACGAGATCATCCACACGGCGCGCTCGGAGGCCGAGGAGACGACCAACCGCGGGAGGGCGGAGGGCCGCGACATAGTCGCGGCCGCGCGCGCCGAGGTAGAGCGGCTCCTGGCCGACGGCGAGACGCAGGCTCGCGAGCGGGTACAGCTGGGCGAGCGCGAGTTCGCTGCCCGCCGCAAGCAGGCCGAGGAAGCGCTCGCCGAGGCCGACGCCACGCTAGCGGCGGCGCAGTCGCAGGCGGCGGAGCTCGTCGCGCAAGCGCAGGCTGAGGCCGAGCAGATGGTTACGCGCGCGGACACCGAAGCGGTCGAGCGGCGCGCGCGGGAGGAGGAGAGGCTCGAGGAGCTGCGCGGACAGGCCAAGCGGGACGTGCTGGCGATGCAGGCCGACCGGGACGCGGTCGTGCAGGAGCGCCAGCTGCTGGTCGAGCAGATCCACGAACTCGCCGCACGCCTGGATGCGCTTGCGGACTCCGGCGCGTCCGAGGCGATACAGGCTTCACCAGCCGCCGAGGACGCCGGTACGTCCGCCGGCGAGGAGGCCGCGTCCGTCGACGGCCCGAAGCTCGGAGCGCCGGGCGACCAGGCCGACGGCGAGCGAGCCGGGCGCTCGTAAACGCGATCCGCCGCGGCGCTCGCCGCGCGTAGCTCAGACGCTCAACAGAACGGATCGGCGCGAGCGCAGAAGGTCTGCGGGACGGGCGTTGAGATCGTGCGCCAAGACACCCGCGCAAGTCGCTCGATCGCGCCATCGGCGTCCCAGTCGACGCCCGCCCCGTCGAGGACTGCCGACCCGATCGTTTCGTCGCCGGTGTGGATGAAGGTGTACGCGGCGCGCTGCACTTCGCCGTGGCGGTAGCGCGTGAGGCGGTCCAGGCGGGGATCGCCCGAAGCGCGGCGTCGGTCACACGCTCGAGGAGCGCCTGCGCATCGAGGCCGAAATGGTGATCTCGATGTTCATGCGCCGTGACTCCCACACGCTCGGAGCGGCGGCGTTCAAGGCCGGGAACCTGACGCCCGAGTGGCCCCATCACGGGCTCTAGCCTGTTCCGGGCGGCGAGCGACAGCCACCGCCACGCCGTGCGAGCAGCGTCGGCGACGTCTAAGCTGCCGGGTTCAGACGGCGATCGACGCGAGGCGGCCAGCGATGAACGGGACCCCCAACGAGGCTGAGCCCGCATACCACCTCTTCCTCGATGCGGATGAGATCCCGGTGACCGCCGGCGCGCTGCGCCTGCTCATCTCCGACGAGGCGCACGAGTCGCAGATCCGAGCACTGGCGCGCGCGGTGCTCGGCGGGCTCCAGGGCGCGCCCGGCCAGTCGGGCGTGCTCACGCTGCCACTGTCCGCGGAGCAGATGAAGATAACCCACGCCTCGCTGAGGCTGCTGCTCAACGATCTGCAGCGCGAGCAGGCCGACGAGAGGGAGATCGTGCGCCGCGTGTTGGACAAGCTGCCCGACGAGCACGCGATTCGGGCGATCCGGTTGGACTCCTGATCGATGGGGCGTGAGCGCGTGAGCTCCGCACCTGGGCAGCCTCCTGACTCGCCCGCGCGCGACGCGAGCGTCATCGTGCTCGACACGCCTCAGGGAAGCGCGCGGGCGCATCTGCACCCCGCGGACGGGCCCGCGGCGGCACTCATACTCGGGCACGGCGCGGGGGGTGGCGTGGGCACGCCAGACCTGCTCGCGACCGCGAACGTCGCGTGCTCGCTCGGAATCAGCGCGGCGCTCTTCGAGCAGCCCTACCTCGTCGCTGGCCGCCGCAGTCCCGCCCCCGCGCAGCAGCTCGACGCGGCGTGGATGGCAGCGGTCGCGAAGCTGCGCGAGGAGATGCTGCGAGGGCTTCCGCTGATGCTCGGCGGGCGCTCGGCCGGGGCGCGTGTCGCGTGTCGCACCGCTGCCGATCTCGGCGCGGCCGCCGTGCTGTGCCTTGCCTTCCCGGTGCACCCCCCTGGCCGGGGCGGTGACCCGGCACGAAGCCGTCTCGCGGAGCTCGACGCGGTGCGCGTTCCGACGCTGGTGGTTCAAGGGGAGCGCGACCCCTTCGGAATGCCGCCGGCGCGACCGGACCGCGTGGTGGCGCGCGTGCCGGGCAACCATGCGCTCAGGAGCACAGCCGCGGTCGCGACAGCGGTAGGCGACTGGCTCAGCGCGTGGCTCGCCGAGCATCGGCCGGCGCCGAAGCGGCGCGCACGCGCGCACTGATCGTCCGGGTCTCGGACGCGCTCACGTCGCCAGGGCGCCGGCGGCTGCCCGCTCGGCCGCTTCTCCTGCGCGCGCGCGAGCCGCGCGCTCGGCGCGCATCAAGACGACGCACGGTCCGATCGCCAGCGCCGTGATCCCGGCTGACCACCAGAACGCCGTCCCGTAGGAACCGGCCGCGCCGCTCAGCGTGTGCACGCCGGTGAGCGCGCGCTGCGGCACGACGGCAAGCACCGCGGTCCCGATCGAGCCCCCGACGCGTATCACCCACTGGATCTGGGCGATCGTGGCGTGAAGCTCGCGCCCAAGCGTGGCCAGCGCGACGTTGACGATCGTCGTGTCGAGGATTGACATGATCGTGCCGAGGATCACCACGGCGCTGATGCGCCAGACGTGGGCGTCGATGCGATCGGAGGTGCTGGCCATGCGCGTCAGAACCGTGACGAGAACAGACTATGTTTCTGCGCTGGCGCCACCACGGGCGGTCTGGCGTGAGCCCGCGAGTGCCTGACGATCGCGGCCGGCAGACCGCCAGGCAGCGAGCACGAAGGGAGCGGAGATGCAGATCGAGTGGTATGGGCAGTCGGCATCCACCCGCGACCTGCCATCTGCGGCCGGCCCCGTCGCGGTGGTTCCGGCCCCGCCATGACGATTGACGTCGTGCGCGATCAGCGATCGTCGCGGGAGGTCAAGCGCTGCTCGAGGCCTCCCACAGGTTGACCTTGCCCTCCTGGGCGTAGCGATCGATCTCGGCCAGCTCGCCGGCATCGAACTCCAGCCGCCGCAGCGCCGCGAGGTTCTGTTCGAGCTGCGCCACGGTCCTGGCGCCGAGCACCGCCGAGGTGACGCGCACGTCGCGCAACGCCCATGCGATCGCTAGCTGGGCGAGCGTCTGGCCGCGTCGCTTGGCGATCTCATTGAGCGCGCGCACGCGGTTGAGGTTCTCCTCGCTCAGGAGATCGGCCGAGAAGTAGTTGCCGCGCCGCACGCGCGAGTCCTCTGCAATGCCCGCGAGGTACCTGTCGGTCAGCAGGCCCTGGGCGAGCGGCGAGAACACGATCGCCCCGATGCCCTCGCGCTCCAGCACGTCCAGCAGCTCCCGCTCGATCCACCGGTTCAGCAGCGAGTACGACGGCTGGTGGATCAACAGCGGCGTGCCCAGGTCCCGCATGATGCGCGCCGCTTCCGCCGTTCGCTGCGGACCGTAGGAGGAGATTCCCGCGTAGCGCGCCTTGCCGCTGCGCACGGCGTAGTCGAGCGCGCCCATCGTCTCCTCGAGCGGGGTGTCGGCGTCGAAGCGATGCGAGTAGAAGATGTCGACGTACTCCAGGCGCATCCGCTCGAGGCTCTGATCGAGACTGGCCAGCAGGTACTTGCGAGAGCCAAACTCGCCGTAGGGGCCCGGCCACATGTCATAGCCGGCCTTTGTCGAGATGATCAGCTCGTCCCGGAACGGACGCAGGTCCTCGGCGAGCACGCGACCGAAGTTGATCTCGGCGCTGCCGTACGGCGGCCCGTAGTTGTTGGCGAGATCAAAGTGCGTGATGCCGAGGTCGAACGCGCGCCGCAGCATCGCGCGACTGTTGGCCAGCGGGCGGTCATCGCCAAAGTTCTGCCACAGGCCCAGCGAGATCACCGGCAAGCGCACGCCACTGCGGCCGCAGCGACGGTACGGCATCCCCTCGTAGCGGTCGCCGCTGGGCGTATAGCGCGAGGGGCCCAGCTCGGCGGCGTACGTCACGGCTCGAGTATTTCAGCAGGGCGGCGCGGCGCACGGCGCCCGCGGCGGGTAGCGGCCGAGGTGCCGCTGGGCTGCGAGCTCAGCGACCGAGCAGATGCGCGCCCGCCGCCGCGCGTACCTCGCGCGCGCCCTCGGGCGTTGCGACTGAGGGCGCGAACAGGGCGAGCACCGAGCCTCCGAAGCCTCCGCCCATCATGCGCGCGCCGACCGCGCCCGCCCGAAGCAGGTCGTGCACGGTGCGCTCGACGGCGGCGGTGGAGACCGCGTAGCAGTCGCGCAGGCTGCGGTGCGAAGCGTCTAGCAGCTCGCCCAGCGCGAGCAGGTCGTTCGCCCGCAGTGCAGCCACCGCCGCCACGACGCGCTCGTTCTCGCCCAACACGTGCCGCACGCGCGCGCGTAGCGGCTCGGGCAGGCGCTCGGCCTGCTCAACTCGCGCCGCACGCAGCGAGCGTATGCCCATCAGCTCGCACGCGCGTGCGCATTCCGCGCGTCGCCTGTTGTAGCCGGAGGTGGCGTGGGCATGGCGCTCGCCGGAGTCCACCAGCACGAGCCGCCATTGCCCGAGGCGCAGCGGCACCGGCTCGACTGTGAGCTCGGCGAAATCGATCAGCAGTGCCGAGTCGGGCTGACCGCACAGCGAGGCCAGCTGGTCGAGCAGCCCGGTTTGCGCCCCCACCCAGTTGCTCTCCACGCGCGCGCAGAGGCGCGCGATCTCGACCTCGTCCAGGGCCTCGACGCTGTCACGTAGCGCAAGCAGCGCCAGGCACAGCGCGACCTCGAGCGCCGCCGAGGAAGACAGCCCGGCGCCGCGCGCGAGGTCACCGCCGATCTCGAGTCGCGCTCCGACGGGGGGAAAGCCCGCGTCTGTCAGCTCTGCCACGGTCCCACGCACGAATGCCCGCCAGCCGCGTGCGCGCGAGCGATCCTCGAGCGCGAAGCTGTCGTGCTCGTCCAGGTCCAGGGCGCGCGCGCGGAGGCGCGCCTCATCGCGGCGTTCGGCGCGCACGGTGATGCCCTGCGCGATCGCGAACGGGAGCGCCAGCCCACCGTTGTAGTCGGTGTGCTCGCCGATCAGGTTGACCCGGCCGGGCGCAAAGGCTGCGACCCGCTCACGCGGCAAGCGCGATCGCCTCACGCAACGCCGCGGCTGACTCCTCGGGAACGGTGTCGGCGATGAACGTGCCCGCGCCCTGCTCGGATCCGGCCAGGTACTTGAGCTTGCCGGCTGCGCGCAGCGGCGGGTAGAACTCCACGTGCACGTGCCCCCCGCCCGCAGCTTCGCCCGCAGCGGAGGTGGTCGGAGCCTGATGGACGACCATGACGTACGGAAACGGCGTATCGAACAGGGCGTCATACCCGCGCACGAGTGCCTGCAGCGCCGCGGCGAGCGAGCGCAGCTCGCCGGCGTCGCACTCGACCAGGCTCGCGCGGTGCGTGCGCAGGACCACGTGCGCTTCATACGCCCAGCGCGCCGCGTAGGGGACGTAGGCGGCAACCGCCTGACTCTCGTACACCAGCCGCCGGCCGTCGTCGAGCTCTCCTGCCAGCAGCGAACACAGCGCGCAGCCGCCGAGGCGCTCGTCCGCGCGCAGCTCGTGCTGTGGCACCGGAGGCAGGAACGGGTAGCCGTAGACCTGACCGTGGGGGTGATGCAGCGTGACGCCCACCTCGACGCCCCGGTTCTCGAAGATGAGCACGTAACGCACGTCCTCGCGCGCGCCCAGCTCGGCATAGCGGTGGCGCCACACCCACATCAGCGCATCGGCTCGCTGCGGCGAAAGCGTTCCGAGCGAGCCCTCGTGGCTGTCGGTGTACACGATCACCTCGGCCGCGCCCCGCGGCGCCTCGAAGGCAGGGAAGCGGTTCTCGAACACCGCGATCTCAAACGCCGGGAAGGGGATCTCGGTCTTCGGCCCCCCGGGGTGGGTCGGACACAGCGGGCAGTGCTCGCGCGAGGGCAGGAACGTGCGCTCCTGGCGGTGGATCGCGTACACGACCTCCTCGCCGCGCAACGCGTCGAACCGCAGTTCGCTCACGGCTGCTCTTCGCCTTGGCGATACAGGATCAGCGCGCGCCCATCGTCTTTGGCGTGACGCGCGACTCGCAGTTGCCCGTATCGCTCGTCCCCCGCCCCGCCCTCGCCGCCCTGTCCGTTTCGGTCGCGCGCGGCTGTTTTCGACCCTTCGGACGGAGCCGGCTCGGCGGCATTCCCGGGCATCGGTCGAGGGTATATGGTGAGGCTCCTAGAGGCCCTCAAGAGCTGCGTGCGCCGGTGCGGTGCCTGCCAACGCGCAGCCCCCGCCAAGTGAGGAGGAAGAGATGACAGATTCCGATCACGTGCACGAAACTCTGGAGCGGCTCGACTACATCGACCGTCCAGCCGCAGACCGACCTGGCTTCAGCCGGCGAGCCTTCCTGCGACGCACCGCCCTCACAGGCGTGGCTGCAGGCTCGGTGGGTGGCCTGCTGAGCGCGTGCGGCACCAGCGCCTCGAGCGGGGGTGGATCGGCCGGTGTGTTCGGCTCCCACCCGAGCTACAAATTCGTGTTCGTCAACCACGTCACGACGAACCCGTTCTTCACACCCACGCAGGACGGCATCGCGGACGCCTGCAAACTGCTCGGCTGCACCTACCAGTGGACGGGCTCGGAAAACAGCGACGTCAGCCAGATGGTCAATGCGCTCAACAGTGCCGTCACCGCCAAAGCCGACGGCATCGCGATCTCGCTCGTAGACCTTCACGCGTTCAACGCTCCGGTCGAAAAGGCGCTCGCCGCCGGTATACCGGTCGTCGCGTACAACGCCGACGCTCCCGCCAACAAGCGCCTCTCCTACAGCGGTCAGGACCTAAAACTCGCGGGCGAAGAGATGGGCGCACGTATCATCGCCGTCGTGCCGGAAGGCGAAGTCGGGCTTTTCATCGACACGCCGGGCTCGGCCAACCTGCAACCGCGCATCGAAGGCGTCGAAAAGGCGGTCAAGGCCTCGGGCAAGCCGATCACGACCCATAGCGTGGCGACCGGCACGTCGATCCCCGGCGAGATATCGGCGATCGAAGCGTATTACAAGAGCCATAAAAGCGCCAAAGGCCTGTACTCGGTCAGCGGCGGCAGCACCGAAAGCCTGGCCAAAGTGATGCAGTCGCTGGGGCTGCGCGGGAAGGTCCACGCGGGCGGCTTCGACCTGACCGAACAGACGATCAAGCTGCTCGGGGAAGGCTACATCGACTTCACGATCGACCAGCAGCCCTACCTGCAAGGGTTCATCCCCACGCTGCAGCTGTTCCTCTACAAGGTGTCCAACAGCCAGACCGGCATCTTCGAAGCCAACACGGGCCTGAAGTTCGTAACCAAAGAAACGGTCGAACCGTACAAGGCGAAGTCCCGCTTCGAGGGGACCACCGCAACGGCGGGCGTCGTCAAGTAAGAGCGCGCGGGAGCGATCGTGGCGAGCGTCGCTCAGGAACCTGCCTCGCGGGAGCCCGGCGGTCCCGAGGGCCCGGCGCAGGAGCGCCGGGCCCTACCCGGCTGGCGGGCGGTCGGCGCGCGCCTGCTGGCCCTGCGCGAGGGCAGCATCATCGTGATCGCGATCGTGACGGCGATCTACTTCTCGGTCAACACGAGCAACTTCTTCACCGGCGAAAACCTCGAAACGCTGCTGCCGTACTTCGCGCCGTTCGCGATCCTCGCGGCGGGAGAGGTGTTCGTGATGATCCTCGGCGAGATCGATCTCTCGATCGCCGGGCTGTACCTGTTCGCCCCGATCCTCTTCTACAAGCTGAACACATCGGTCGGGCTCTCGCTGGTGCCCGCGGTGATCGTGGCGCTGCTGGCGTGCATGGCCGTCGGCGCGATCAACGGTGTGTTCGTCTCGGTCGTCGGTGTCAACTCGTTCGTGGTGACGCTCGGGATGCTGTTCACGTTCGAGGGGCTCTCGCTGATCATCTCCAAAGGCACCCCGGTGGCCACGCCGGGTGGCCAGCCGCCACTCGGGACCTTCGGCAAGGTGTTCGGCGGAGGCACCTACTCCGAGCTGATCTGGGCCGTTGCGATCGTGGTGATCCTGCAGATCGTGTTGATGTTCAGCCGTTGGGGGGTGTACACGGTCGCGATCGGCTCGAACAAGCTGGGGGCTTCCGAGGCAGGGGTGCGGGTGAACCTCGTGATGATCCGCAATTACATGCTCTGCAGCCTGACGGCGGGGCTTGTGGGGGTCTTTGAGGCGGTGCGCTCGGCAACGGTGCAGCCAAACCCGGCGGGCCCAAATGAAATCCTGTTCCTGGCGGTCGCCGCGGCGGTGATCGGCGGCACGCTGCTGACGGGCGGATCGGGGACCGTGGTCGGCGCGCTGATCGGCGCGCTGTTCCTCGGCATACTCAAGGACGGCCTGATCCTGCAGGGCGTGCAGGCGACCTACCTGCTCTTCTACACGGGCCTCGCCGTGATCGTCGCGATGACCGCGAACGTGTTCGTCGGCCGCGTCCGCAGGGGGCAGACCGGTGGCGGCTGAGGGAGCCCAAGCCCCGCAGCCCGGCCAGGCGCCGCCGCCCGAGCCGGTCGTGCCTGTGGCCTCGGCGCCGGACGATGTGTTGCGCGTCGAGCACATCGCCAAGCGCTTCGGGCCCGTGACGGCGCTGCGCGACGTGAACCTGCACCTGCGCAAGGGCGAGGTGCTCGGCCTGCTCGGCGACAACGGCGCCGGCAAGTCGACGCTGATCAAGATCATCAGCGGCTTTCAAAAGCAGGACGCGGGCCGCATGTTCGTGCGCGGGCAGCCCTATGAACCCAAAAGCGTGGACGACGCCCGCGCAAAGGGCGTCGACACCGTCTACCAGGACCTCGCGCTGATCGACGAACTCTCCGTCTACCACAACCTGTTCTTACGCCGCGAGCGAGTCCTGCGGCCGCTGCCGCTGCTCAACAACCGCGAGATGAAGCGCGAGGCGCGGCGCGCGCTCGATGAGATCGGGATCAACATTCCCCGTATCGACGTGTCGGTTGCGCGCCTCTCGGGCGGCCAGCGCCAGGCGATCGCGGTCGCGCGCACGGTGAACTCCGACGCCGACATCATCCTGCTGGATGAGCCGCTCGCGGCGATGGGCGCGAAAGAGGGTGCCCAGATCCTCGACCTCGTCGCGCGCCTGAAGGCCGAAGGCCGGGTGTCGATCATCATGATCCTCCACAACTACGTGCAGGTCTTTCAGGCGTGCGACCGCGTGAGCATGATCCAGGACGGGACGATCGTGCTAGACAAGCCGACGGCCGAGACGTCGGTGGAGGAGCTCACCAAAATCGTCGTCGACGAGTACCGGCGCGCGCGCCTGGCTGCCCAGGGCTGACGTACGGACTCGCGGCGGCGCGGCCGCTCCTCGACGCGCGCAAAAGTCGCCAGGCGTCGATCGCTGCCGCGAGTGCGCGAACGACGGCGCGCCCGCTTGAGTGCCGCCCCGTTGCGCGCCCGGCGCGTAGGGTAGCCGCATGGGTGACGTGGGATTGGCGAGGTGATCGAGCGCTTGCGCAGCTGGGTGCGGCGGGTCGAGGACGGGCCGCTCCTCCTGACGCTACTGGCCATGATGATCGCCGCGGCCGTCTCGGTGCTGATGGCAAAAGCGGCTGGTTTTCATGCCGTAGACCGCGCGCTAGAACACTGGCAGCCGCTGTGGCTTGCGCCTCTGCTCGGCGCCCGCGCTCTCTCCTACGGCGGCTACGCGGCCGCGCATCGCGCCACGTTGACGCCCGGGAGCGAACGTCAGGTTCCCACCGACGCGGCGCTCAAGACGGTCGCCTTCGGAGCCGCGGCGACCTCGCTCGGGGGCGGCTTCTCGATCGACCATCGCGCGATGCGCGGCGCCGGGGCCACGTCGCGGCAGGCGACGATCCGCGTGCTCAACCTCGGCGCGCTCGAGCTGGCGACGCTGGCTCCCGCGGCTTGGATCTGCGCGCTCACGCTGCTGGGTTCGGCGCGCGTGCAGGACGCGACCGTCCCCTGGGCGGTGGGCGTACCCACGGGGTTCGCGCTGGCGCTGGCGGCCGCGCCGCACCTCTCCGCGCGCTCGCTGATGCGCAAAGGGCGCATCGGCCGGGCGCTAGCGCGAGCGCTCGAGGCGCTCGAATTGCTGATCGAGCAGCTGCGTCATCCGCTGCGCTACCGCGCGGCGTGGGCAGGCATGAGCGTCTACTGGGCGGCCGAGATCCTGTCGCTGTGGGCCGCGCTGCGGATGTTCGACGTTCACGCATCGGCCGCGGTGGTGGTGCTCGCGTACGCCACCGGGCACGTGCTGACGCCGCGCAGCCTGCCACTGTCGGGCGTCGGTGTCACCGAGCTGCTGCTACCGCTGGCGCTTATGTGGACGGGGCTCCCGCTCGCGGGCGCGGTGCCGGCGGTGTTCGCCTACCGGTTGGGACTGCTCGTACTGTCGATCCCACCGGCGATCGTGGCGCGTGAGGACGTGCGCCGGTTGATCAATGCGCCAGCCACGCGCCGGGTAGTGTCATAGGCAGACGCAAGTGAGCACGCCAGGCCCACCCCACTATCCGCCACGCCCACCCGAGCACCCGCCCGTCGGCGAGCCTCCGGGCGCGCCTGTGCCGTGGTGGCAACATCAATGGGCGGTCGCTGCCGCCGCGCTCGTCGCGCTGCTCGCTGGCGGGGGCTTGGGGTACGCGATCGGCGCGTCGGGCAAGGGCTCGGCCCAAACCCAAACCGTCGCTCGCGAAGGTGGTGCCCAGACGGTGACACACACGGTCACTCACAGCGCGCCCTCACACACGCGAGTCGTGATACGGACGCACACGGTAACCGTCACCAACCCAGCCCCGCGTTCGGCCACTCCGGGTGGCGGCGGGGCCAATTACTCCGGCAGCGGCACGAGCAATGTCGGGACGATCAGCGTGCCGCGCGAATCGACTCTGCGCTGGACCTGCGAAGGGGAATGTGCCAGGTTTTCGATCGTCAACAGCCCCCGCGACGAAAACAGCATCGGTCTCAAATCGGGAGGCCGCAGCGGGACGACTCACATCGCCGCCGGCACCTATCGCGAAGTGAGGGTCGTGTCCAGCGGAACGTGGAGGTTCCGCATCGAATAGCGAACGTCGGCTAACTCACCGGCTGTCGGTGACTGCGACGGACTAGGCTGGGCTCATGCCGGAGGACAGGCGCGAGCAGGCGGGCGAGGGTCCGCGGGACGGCGGGGTTCCGGCACGCGTAGAGCGGGTTCAGGTTCGCCCGCAGTCACTGGAGCGCTTTCGCGATGTGCTGCCGGCGGCGCGATGGCGGCGCGTCGAGGATGCGCTCGCGAGGGCCGGCAGCGTGCTGACCGACCGGGTCGTTTGGAATGTGAACTCCACCGCGCGTGGCGGCGGGGTCGCCGAGATGCTGCGCTCGCTCATCGGCTACGCCCGCGGAGCGGGAGTGGACGCCCGCTGGATGACGATCAGCGGCGACGCGCGCTTCTTCGAAGTGACCAAGCGGCTTCACAATCGCCTTCACGGGAGCCCCGGCGATGGAGGCCCGTTGGGCACTTCCGAGCGCGCCGTCTACGAGGCGCCGCTGCGCCGCTGCGCCGACGCCCTGCTGGAGCAGATGCGTTCGCGGGATCTGGTCGTCCTGCACGACCCCCAGACAGCCCCGCTCGTCCCCCTGCTGGCAGACTCGGGCGCCCGGATCGCATGGCGCTCACATATCGGGCAGGACACCCCGAACGCGCTCGCGTTGGAGGCGTGGCGCTTTTTGCTTCCGTACGTCCAGCACGCCGACGTGTGCATCTTCTCGCGCCAGGCGTACGCCTGGGGTGGAATCGAGACAGGCCGCCTGGCCTTCATCCACCCGTCCATCGATGCCTTCTCGGTGAAGAACCAGGAGCTCGATCCGGACGACGTGCTGGCCATCCTCGCGGCCGCCGGGATCTTGGATGGCGCCGGCGGCGGTCCGGCGAAATTCTCACGCGCCGATGAGACGCCCGGTCTCGTGCAGCGCAGGACACAGCTGGTCGAGGCAGGCCGCTTGCGAGCGGCCACGCAGGTCGCTGTCCAGGTCTCGCGTTGGGACCGGCTCAAGGACCCGCTCGGCGTGGTTGAGGGGTTCGCCGCGCACGTCGCGGCGGACTCGCCGGCGCACCTGGTGCTGGCCGGAGCCGAGACCGGCGCGGTCGCAGACGATCCGGAGGGCGCCGAGGTGCTGGCTGAAGTCGAACAGGCATGGACTCGGCTCGACCCCGGCACGAGAGAGCGCGTTCACCTTGCCTGCCTGCCGATGGAGGACGCCGAAGAGAACGCTGTGATTGTCAACGCCCTACAGCGCCATGCCAGCGTGGTGTGCCAGAAGAGCATCGCCGAGGGCTTCGGCCTCACGGTCGCTGAGGCGATGTGGAAGGCGCGCCCCGTGGTTGCGACCCGCGTGGGCGGAATCCAGGACCAGATCGTGCACGGCGTGAGCGGGTACCTGATCGACGACCCACGCGACCTTGCGGAATTCGGGGCAGCCATCACGGCGTTCCTCAACGAGCCGGCCACTGCGGCCAAGGTCGGGGCCAGAGCCCGCCGCCGCGCGCGCGACAAGTTCCTCGGCCCCGATCACCTGATCCACTACCTGCGGCTGTTTGAGCGGCTGCTCAAGGAAAAGCCGTCGGCAAAGAAGCTCGCCAGGCCCGTGTGAGCCGAGCGAGCGCGCGCCGGTGTAGGCTCGCCGCGAACTGTTGGTCACGAGCTGTCGTCACGCAGCGGGGCATTTGTGCGAAGCTCGGCCAAACCAGCGTTCGCAGCCGACACAAGGAGCGTCAATGCCTGCACCCCGGAAAACTTCTGCTCGGAAAACCTCTGCTCGGAAAACCTCTGCTCGGAAACCATCGAAAGGTAGGAAAGTGTCCGCCAAAGCCGCCCCAGGCGGGCGAGCTGCTGCGGCGACGCGCGCGCGCCACGAGCGCAACAGCCAGGCCATCCGTCGCATCAAACAGGCTCTCGACGTCACGCAGAAGGAGATGGCCGCGATCCGAGGCAACCTCGGCACGGGCGGAGGAGATCTCCGCAAAGATGTGGCCAAGCTGCTTCGCGATGCGCGCCGCGATGTCGAGAAAATGAACAAGGCCGTATTGGGCGACCTGGAACGTTTGCGAAAGGAGCTCGCGGCGGCGGCCAAAGCGAGGCCGGTAAAACGAAAGAGCTCATCCTCCCGCAAACCGCGGCGAGCCTCGGCCTCAGCTCGCGGACGCAGGCGCACGGCCTGAGCTGCGTCGCCTCGGTAGAGACCCGCAGGCATAAGCTGCCGCGCGTCGCTCGCACGAGCGATGAGGCCTCCAAGCGAGACGGCTAGCGTGCGGCTCGTGTCCCGCGTTCGCGAGGCTTGCCTGCGCGATCGAGCGAGGCGCCTATGAGCAGTGGATCGACGATTTCGTGGCGCCGGCCGATCGCGTCGCTGAACTACCTGCTCTCCTCGCACGTGTGGCGTCAGGACCACAACGGGTTCTCCCACCAGGACCCCGGCTTCATCGATCACGTGGTCAACAAGAAGGCTGAGATCATCCGCGTCTACCTGCCGCCGGACGCCAATTGCCTGCTGTCGGTGGCTGACCACTGCCTGCGCTCGCGCCATTACGTCAACGTGATCGTCGCCGGCAAGCAGCCGGCGCTCGACTACCTCACGATCGACGAGGCCAGCGTGCACTGCGCGCGCGGACTGGGGATCTGGGCCTGGGCGTCGAGCTGCGACGGCCATGAGCCAGACGTGGTGCTCGGGTGCGCCGGCGACGTTCCCACGCTGGAGGTGCTCGCGGCGGCCGCGATCCTGCGCGACCGCTTGCACGATCTGAGCGTGCGCGTCGTGAACGTCGTGGACCTGATGCGCCTTCAACCCGAGTCCGAGCACCCGCACGGACTGCCCGACCGCGAGTTCGACGCGCTGTTCACGACGCATCGCCCGGTGATGTTCGCCTACCACGGCTACCCCTCGCTGATTCACCGCCTCACCTATCGCCGCGCCAATCACGGCAACCTGCACGTGCGCGGCTACAAGGAGGAGGGCACCACGACCACGCCGTTCGACATGGTGATGCTCAACGACCTCGACCGCTTCCACCTGGTCATGGACGTGATCGACCGGGTTCCGCAGCTGGGCGAGCGCGCCGCCCAGCTGCGCCAGGACATGGTCGACGAACGCCTGCGCCAGCGCGCCTACACGCGCCAGACCGGGGACGACGCTCCGATCGTGCGCGACTGGACCTGGCCGCCGAGCCCGCCGCGCGCCTAGCCGCGTGCAGGTGCTCGTCGTCAACGCGGGCTCGAGCACGCTCAAGCTCACGCTGCTGGACCCCGACGACCGCGTGCTCGGGGCGCGAGAGCTGCCGAGCGCGGGCGACGGCGTGTCGGCGGCCGCGCCGCGGGAGGCGCTCGCGGATGGCCTGGGCGACGCCGACGCGGTCGGCCACCGCATCGTCCACGGCGGCGAGCGCTTCCGCGAGGCCGTCGCGATCGACGCCGCCGTCGAGGCCGCGCTGCTGGACCTGACCCAGCTCGCTCCGCTGCACCAGCCGAAGTCACTCGCTGCGCTGGAGGCCGTGTCCGCGGCGCTGCCGGACGTCAGGGCGGTGGCATGCTTCGACACCGCCTTTCACGCGACGCTGCCGGCGCGCACGCACACCTACGCGCTGCCGGCCGCCTGGCGGCAGCGATGGCGGCTTCGCCGCTACGGCTTCCACGGGCTGTCACACGCGTGGGTCGCGCGGCGCGCCCCGCAGCTGCTTGATCCGGCCGCGCCCGCGTCGCGCATCGTGAGCTGCCACCTCGGCGCCGGCGCCTCGCTGTGCGCGATCGCCGGTGGCCGCTCAATCGACACCACGATGGGCTTCACACCGCTGGAGGGGCTCGTGATGGCCACGCGCTCGGGCAGCGTCGACCCGGGCATGCTGCTGTGGCTGCTCGAGCGGGGCGAGCTGAGCGAGCGCCAGGCGGCCACGACCCTGGAGCATCGCTCAGGCCTGCTGGGCCTCGCCGGCAGCGCAGACATGCGCGTGATCGTCGACAGGGCCGAGGCGGGCGACGAGGAGGCCGAGCTGGCGCTCGACGTCTATGTGCATCGCCTGCGCGCGGGGATCGCGGCGATGAGCGCCTCGCTCGGCGGGCTCGACGTGCTTGCGTTCACCGGTGGGGTCGGTGAGAACGCCGCGAAGGTTCGTGCTCTTGCCGTGGCAGGGCTGGGCTTTCTGGGAGTGGCGATCGACGAGCGGCGCAACGGCGCGCTCGACGGTGACGGCGAGATCACGGCGGCGGGCGCACACGGCCACACGCTCGTCATCCGCGCGCGCGAGGATCTAGAGATCGCGCGGCAGGTCCGCCGGGCACTCGCAGATGGTCGCTAGGCCTCCTTCGGGCGCCGCTCGCCCGGCCACGAGCCGGTCGCCTTGCTGAACCCCTGCCGCGAGGCGCGGTCGACGATGCCGCGTACCGCACGGAAGATCGCGCCCTCGAGCAGCAGCGCAGGGACCAGCTTCCGCCACGGAACATCGCGGTGCTTGGGGTCCGGCGGCTCCTCGCGCTGGAGCAGCGACCACAGGCCCTCGAACAGCTTCTTGCCGATCAAGCCAGCCAGCAGACCGCTGAGCACCCTGAACGGAACGAAGAGGATCTTGCTCACGCCGTGATCATGTCCTATGCCCGCTGCACCTTGCGGGTATCGCGCGGCTCGACGAAGGGCTCCTCGTCGGCGGGATGGCCAGCCTCGATCCAGCGGCCGCGCTCGAGCTCGGCGTTGAACTCCGCTCCAAGCAGCGCGGCGACGTTGGAGACCCATAGCCATACCAGGAACACGACAACCGCTGCCAGCGCGCCATAGGTCTTGTTGTAGGAGGAGAAGTTCGCGACGTACAGCGCGAACGCGGCCGAGGCAATGACCCACGCCGCGACCGCGACGATCCCGCCCGGGCTAAGCCAGCGAAAGCCTGGGTGGCGCACGTTGGGGGCAGCCCAGTAGAGGATCGCGAACATGAGGCTCACGATTCCAAGCAGCACCGGCCACTTGGCGATGTCCCACACGCTGACCGCAGTTGATCCCACGCCGAGGAGCTTGCCGGCCTGTCTGGCCAGCCCCCCGGTCAAGACCACGGCCACCGAGCTCAACGCCAGCAGGATCACCATCACGACCGTCACGCCGAGCCGGACAGGCACCGTCTTCCAGATTGGCCGCCCCTCTTCGATGTCATAGATCCTGTTCGATGCGCGCATGAACGCGCCCACGTAGCCCGACGCGGACCACAGCGCGCCGGCAAGGCCGGCGATGAAGATAACCCCGGCCGTGCCGCGGCTCCTCTGCAGGTTTTCAACCGCGCTGGTGAAGATGCTCCGTGCCGATCCAGGAGCGAGCTTGCCCAGGTTTTCGATCAGCGGCTGCGTGGCGGCATGCCCGACGAGACCGAGAATCGACACGAGCGCGATCAGCGCGGGAAAGATCGCAAGCACGCCGTAGTAGGTCAGCGCCGCAGCCTGATCGGTAAGGTCATCGGTGCGGAACTCCGAGGCCGTTCGTTTGAGCGCACGCGCCCACGACGATGCGCGCATGTGTGCCGGCCGCGCGGGGGCATCGCCGACGCGCGCGCGCGCCGCCGGATGCGGCGTGCCCGTCGCTGCGCTCTGTGCTCGCCGGCGTTTCACTGTTGGGTGTTTCATCGCGTGCTCCCCGCAACGCGGTCTCCCCAACCACGACGGGCGTCCGGCGTCGCCGCTCTTGCTGAGCGCGGCCCGTCCCCGGCTAGACCGTCGCCCGTCGCGCAATCGTTGGGTTAACCCCGCGACCCACTGCTAGCCAAACCTGATATGCCAGAGCTGATCGTGCCCGAAAACCGTCAGTACCCGTACCAGCGTCGGCGTCCGCCGGCGTGGCTTGCACCGCCGATGAAAAAGCCGAGCAGCCAGATCAGCACAGCTGCAATCAAGATGTACCAAAGGACGTGCACCGCAAATCCCAAGCCGCCAAAGATGGCGAGTATGAGTACTAGTGCCAGTAAGGCAATCATTTCATCTCCATTTGCAGGACTTGACAACTTGTCCATACATACCCCCAGGCGCTCATTTCCAACCCGGCCGGTACTGACTGACGAATACCGGCCAGGCGCGATTGGCGAAGGGTAACCGCTGGTGGACAAAGGGCCATTCGAAAGGCAGCGCCGGCGATTGCGGCGATCGGACGGCTCGGGCCAGGCTTGCCGGGTCAGGCGCGGTTCTCCAATCTCGACCAAGCGCGCCGGCGGACTCGCCCTCATCGATCGACTGACGCTAGCTTGACTTCTTTGCGCCCTTGCGGCCTGCGGCGGCCTTCTGGGCGCGGTTTCCGCCGCTGCCGCGGCCGCTGCTGCGCCGGCTCCGGCTGCTGCCTTCTCCGGACCCACTTCGCTTGCCGCCCCTGCTCGAGCTCCCGGGCGAGTTGGCGATTGACGCGGCGCGGCTCTTGCTCATGCCCCGCTTGCGCAGTCCCTCGTACTGTTTGTCGTCCTTGACGCTCGGTCCATGGTCCTTGGTTGGCATTTAGGAGACCTCCGTGGTGAGTCGTCGAAATCGCAAGCACAACTACCCGGCTCGTCGTGCAACTACGCTCGTCGGCGCTGCGGTGGCACGCCATGCGCGCCGCTGCGCCATACGCACCCAGCGCCAGCGCGAGCCGCTGCTCGCACGTATGTGGGCTGGCGGCTCGCCGCGTGTCGCTACGCGTCGACGAGCACGCGCCCGACGCCGTCGGCGACGCACACCGGCTTCTCGCTGCCCTCGGCCTCGACGGTGAAGCGTGTGACGACCTGATGCCAGCCATCCCCCAGGTCTGAAACCTCGACGATCTGTGCGTAGCAGCGCACGCGCGCGCCCGCCAGAACCGGCGCGGGGAAGCGCACCTTGTTCCAGCCGTAGTTGACGCCGAGCTTGAAGCCGCTCCATTCGCTCAGGTCCCTGCGCATGCCGTCGATCAGTGAAAGCGTGAGGTTGCCATGTGCGACCGTCGTCCCGAAAGGGCTCTCCCTCTTGGCGCGCTCGACATCGACGTGGATCCACTGGTGATCGCCGATCAGGTCGGCGAACTGATCGATCATCGGCTGCGTGACCTCGTGCCACTCGCTCGGACCCACGATCTCGTCCTTGAGAGCCCGCACGTCGTCGATGCTGTGGGCAACCGACTTGGGAATGCTGGCACTCAGCGCCACGTACAGTCTCCTTCCGACCGGGACTTGACCTGTGCGAGCAGCTTACGGAACCCCACCACCGTCCGCCTTGCGCAGGGCGGCGCGGACCGGCTCCGCGGTCGGCGCGAGCTCCGCCGGCAGGCGCTCAAGCAGCGTCAGCCAGGATGGCTTGCGCAGGGCCGCTCTGCGAACGAGCTCGGCTCCGCCATCCAGGTCACCGGCGGCCACACCCAAGCCTGCCCAGAAGGTGAGCTCATCGGCCTCCGGCGCGAGCTCGGCCGCCTGCACGTATAGGCCGCTCGCGGCGGCGTGGTCGCCTGCCGCGAGCAGGATGTCGGCGCGGCCGGCGAGCTCATACGCCCTGGCCAGGCGAAGCAGGCGGCGCAGCTCGGCAAGAGGCTCGCCGTGGTCATCCACGCGAACGTCAAAGCGCGTGCGCCAGTGCTCGCCCGTAGCCGGCACGACCAGCAGCGCAGCCGATTGGTGGCCGCGAACATCCCCGCCAGCCGCCTCGGCTGCGTCCAGCGCGGCAAGCAGCCGCTCGGCGAGGTCGCCGTCGTGTACGCGGTAGGCCTCGGCCATGGCCTCCGGCACCGTGTCGGTGGCCAGCATGTTGGCCTGGCAGGCGAACCCCTGACCGATCACCTGGCCCGCGTACGGGATGCAGCCGCTGCCCGTGTGCGCTGCCGCGCCCCCGCGAGCGTCCGCCGCGCCCAACTGCCGGAAGTGAGCGAGATCGTCGTCGGCCAGGACTGCAGCGATCGCGCCCCTTGCGTCCAAGCCTGCCTGCAGCCGGTCGAGCGCATTCGGCCCGTGTGCCACCTCCGCCACCGACTGCGTCGCGGCCGCGCCCACGCCAGGGCGCGCCCACGCCACCACGCTGCCCACGGCGAACCAGTGCGATTGAACGGCCACGCCGAGCTCGCCGGTCGACGGATCACGGGCAACGATCGAGTACGTGCCTCGGCGCATGCGCCCTGCATGCTCTCACCAGCGCCGTTGCGCAACGCGCGGGCGCGTCGGCGCGCGGCGGTAGCCTCCGCGCCGGGCAATGCCGGCGGCTGGCTTCCCCACGGCCGCGAGCGCTCAAACTAAGCGCGGGTGCTGCCGATCCAACAAGTGACGATGACGATCTCCTCGGCCGCTGCCGTTGGCTCGCTCGCGCTGCTCGCGCCGGCGATCGCCGCGGCTGCCGCTGCGGGCCCCGACCAGGACCACGGCCTCCGCGGGACGGCGCCCTACGACGTGGGGCTGTACACCGCCTACTGTCCGCACCGCGCACCTGCGCGCCACCGTGCGGCGGCGGCGAGCACGAGCGAGGCGGGGTGGCCGGCGAAGGAATGCCTGAAGATGGACAAGGGCCGCGCCGGTCGCAGCCACACGCTCGTGGGGCTCAACGGCGTCCACAACTGGCTGCTCGGCGGATACGGAAACGACACGATCATCGGCGGCAACCACGGCGATGTCATCTGGGCCGATTACCACCCCAGCGGCGAGCCGAGCTCACAGACGGCGGTGATCCGAGCAGGCAACGGCCGCAACGCGATCTACGCCAACGACACCCGCAACTACGTCTGGACGGGAACCAACGCGCGCACCGTGGTTCACGCTCACGTGTCGGGCATCTCGGGCGTGATCCACTGCCAGTCGCCAGGCATCGTCGTGTACCTGAGCAGGGTCAGCCGGCGCCACTTCACGCTCGACGGCTGCAAGCACATCAGCCACTACAGCGTCGGCTACTGACATGCATTTCTCGCTGATCATCTCCGAGGTGCGTCGTGCCGGTCGCGCAGCGCGTCGCTCCAGCGCGGGATGAAGCTGGCATCATGCACCTAAAGCGCACACAGGGAGGAGCGGCACATGTACGACCACGTGATCATCGGCGCCGGATCGGCGGGGTGCGTGCTTGCCGCGCGGCTCTCCGAGGATCCGCACGCGCGCGTGCTGCTGCTCGAGGCTGGTCCGCCGGACACCAATGACCTGATCCACATCCCGGCGGCTTTCAGCGCGCTGTTCCGCACCGAACAGGACTGGGATCACTCCACCGTGTGGGAGCCGCAGCTCCACAACCGCCGCGTGTACCTCCCGCGTGGCAAGACGCTCGGCGGCTCCTCGTCGCTGAACGCCATGATCTACATCCGCGGCAACCGTGTCGACTACGACGAGTGGCGCGACGAGCTCGGCTGTCCCGGCTGGGGCTATGACGAGCTCCTGCCGTACTTCAAGCGCGCGGAGGACAACGAGCGCGGCGCCAGCGAGCTTCACGGCGCGGGCGGTCCGCTGTCCGTCACCGAGGGTCGCGCGCGCACGCCGATGGCGCCGCTGTTCCTTCAGGCCGCCCAGGCCTACGGACTGGCCGCGAACGAGGACTTCAACGGGCCCTCTCAGGACGGCGTGGGCTGGTATCAGGTAACCCATCGCAACGGCGCCCGCGCCAGCGCCGCCGTCTGCTATCTGCACCCAGTGATGCAGCGGCCCAACCTCGAGGTGCGCACGCGCTGCCACGTGTTGAAGCTGCTGTTCGAGGGCACGCGCGCGGTGGGCGCCGCCGGCATCGACGGTAGTGGCGAGCAGTTCGAGGTCCGCGCCGGGCGCGAGGTGATCGTCTCCTGCGGCGCGTATGACTCACCCAAGCTGCTGATGCTCTCCGGCATCGGCCGTCCCGAAGAGCTCGAGCTGCTGCAGATCGAGACAGTGGCCGAGTGCCCGGAGATCGGCGCCAACCTGCAGGACCACCCGAACACCGGCTGTGTATGGTTGACCGATCGCGAGGACAGCCTGTTCGGCGCCCTCAACGACGACAACCTCGCGCGCTTCCAGAGCGGCGAAGGGCCGCTGACCTCCAACGTCGCCGAGGTAGGTGGCTTCATGCGCACCCGCGGGGGGCTTGCGGCGCCGGACGTCCAGATGCACTTCGCCGCAGCGATGTTCGCGGCCGAGGGCCTGGTGCCCGCCGACGCTCACGGTCTGGCCTGCGGCGCGTGCGTGTTGAAGCCCCGCAGTCGCGGCTACGTAGCGGTCGGCTCTCCCGATCCCACGGCCAAGCCGGTCATCGTGCATAACTACTTCGACGATCCGAACGACTTGCGCACGGCGATCGACGGCGTGCGCGCGGTGATGGATATCGCCCGCCACAGTCCGCTCGCTGAGTGCATCAGCGGCTCGCTGTTCGTGCCGGCCTCCGACTCCGACGCCGACATCGAGGCGCACGTCCGCGCGACCACGCAGACGCTGTATCACCCAGTCGGCACGTGTCGCATGGGCTCAGATGAGACCTCCGTGCTGGACCCCGCGCTGCGCGTGCGCGGCGTCGAGGCGCTACGGGTGGTGGACGCGTCGGTCATGCCGACGGTGCCGCGCGGCAATACCAACGCGCCCACGATCGCCGTCGCCGAGCGTGCGGCCGACCTCATCCGTGGCGTGGAGCCGCTGGCGCCGGCCGCGCCGAAGGCGGCCACGGCGGCGGTCTAGGGCGAAGCCCTCACGCGCTCCGGCGCAGGCGGTAGCCGTACCTCGCCAGCAGCTTCCATTTCAAATCTCGCGCTCGTAGAGCCGGTAGCGCTTGACGATGTCTCCGCCAAGCGCCTGCATGGCGCGGTTCATCGGCTCGTTGACCTCGAGGATCCAGCCTGTCTCGGCGCGGCGGATTCGGCGGCGCAGGCACTCGCGCCATATCTCGGCGTAGAACGCCGCGGCCGTGCCCGTATGCCGGTGCTCGTGCTTGACGCCCAGGGCGAACACGCGGACCTCGTCGAGCCGGCTGCGCTCGCGCAGGACGCGCAACCATCGCAGCGGCAGCAGGCGGCCGTTGAGCTTGGCCAGCAGCTTGTTCATGTCGGGCAGCGCAAGCGCCGCGCCGACCACCTCGCCGTCCTTTTCGGCGATCAGCGCGAAGCGCTCGTCGAGGACCGGCTTGAGCTCCTTGGCATACGCCCAGCTCGCTGTCGGTGAGCGGCACGAAGCCCCAGTTGTGCTCCCATGCCGCGTTGTACACGTCCGACCCCGCGAAGTGGCTGACGCTGGCCAACGGGCTGTTGGTGGCCACGCTGGGCTGCGCCGGCCTGGTCGCCCACGAGCTGTGCAGCGAACGCGTGGTCCATTTCCTGCAGGTGGCCGAGCGCCCGGACCGGCTAGGCGACGTCGCGGACGGCTGAGCACGCGGGCGGGTATGGCGCGCGCAGAGGCCATCATCCTGTGGCACATCACGGTCTCGCACTTCAGCGAGAAGGCCCGCTGGGCCCTCGAGTACAAGTCGGTCGCGCACCAGCGCCGGACTCCGCTGCCGGGGTTTCACAACGCGGCCGCACTGCTGCTCTCGCGGGGACGCGCCGCCACGCTTCCGATCCTGCAACTCGACGGCGCGCGCATAGCTGACTCGGGCGCGATCATCGAGGCGCTGGAGCGGCGCTTTCCCGAGCCGCCCCTGTATCCGGCCGAGGCGGCTAAGCGCCAGCGCGCGCTCGAGCTGGCGGGATGGTTCGACCGCGAGCTGGGTCCATACACGCGCCGGCTCGTGTTCTATGAACTGCGCCGCGAGCCCGAGCGCATGGCCGAGGTCGCATCCCGGATGGCGCCAGAGCTCGCGTGGCTGGGACGCGTGATGCTGGATTACAGCCGCGCGTTCGTGGCGCTTCGCTACGGAGCGGGCAGCACACAGGCGGCCGAGCACGCGCGAGTGAAGATCGTTGCCGGC
>VAWK01000031.1:0-5566 GCA_005885515.1 Actinomycetota bacterium
ATCGTCCCGGATGACCGACGTCGCCTGGATGATCCGCCAAGCACGCACGGGCGCTGGTCTCTCCCAGGCTGAGCTCGCGACCAAAGCCGGCACGTCTCAGCCGGCCGTTGCCCGCTATGAGACCGCAGCGGCCGTGCCCACGCTGCCTACGCTGGAGCGTCTTCTGGAAGCGTGTGGCCGCGGCCTGCAAGTTCGCGCTGTTGGTCCCGGTTCACGGTCGACTCGGCCGAGCTCGGTGCGCGGCCGGCTCGGATCTCCGGCGCGGGCGCTGCGCCGTGATCGCCGCCGCCTGCTCGATGCCGCCCGCTCCCGCGGCGTGCGCAGGATTCGCGTGTTCGGGTCTATGGCTCGCGGCGAGAGGGTGCCCGCCCGCGACGTCGATCTCCTCGTCGAGCTTGCGGCTGGCAGGACGCTGCTAGATCTCGCCGGCTTCAGGCGCGAGGCTGAGTCGATCCTCGGGCTGCCGGTCGACGTGGCAACCCCCGACATGCTCAAGGAGCCCATCCGCGCCGAGGCGCTGCGCGAGGCGTTGCCGCTGTGACTCGCAGCGAGCGCGAGCGCTTGCGGGACATCAGAGACGCGACCGTCGCGATCCGTGAGCATCTCGCCGAGGCGCGGCGAGAGTCAGCCGGGCATGACAGCGCGCTGCTGCACGACGCGCTGCTCTTCCAGTTCGTTGTCATCGGCGAGGCCGCCAAGAAGCTGGCGGCGGACACGCGCGACTCGGCGCCGGAGATCCCGTGGACAGACATAGCGGGGCTGCGCGATCTGATCGCTCACGAGTACTTCAGGATCGACATCGAGCGCGTGCTCGAGATCGTCGACCGCGACCTGCCTCCGCTCGAGCGGGCGATCGATCGGCTGCTCGGCCGATAGAGCCTCATCCAAGTGGTCCCACGGCGGGCATGAGCCGCACGTGGGCGTGGTGCTCGAGCGTGGCCGAGATCGCCCGCTCGACCTGCCCGAGGGCGGAGCCGGAGGCGTCGGGAGCCTCGTTCAGCGGCTGGGCGAGCGCGGCGGCCATGAAGCGGTGGGCCTCCTGGGCGAACGGAAACGACCCCGTCTCGCACGCTCCGCACACCACCCCCCCGGCGGCGCCCGAGAAGCCGATCAGGTGCTCGCGCTCGCCGCAGGAGGCGCAGCCGCCGAGCTGCGGCGCGAGGCCGGCGGCGAGCAGCAGCTTCAGGCGAAACGCAAGCGCGCTCGCCTTCGCGGGCACCGAGCGGCCGCCCGGGCCGGCGCGGCCGGCCTGCTCGTCGAGCAGCGCCAGCGCCCGGCAGAGCAGGTTGAAGACCGCGGGATGGGGCTCTGCGGTCTCGAACAGCCGTCCGACCGCGTCGCACGCGCGGGCGGCGGCGTCCAGCGCGCGCGCGTCGCCGCGCAGGCGCGGGTGGCCGTCGAGCGTGTGTGCGCCGGTGACGGTCAGCAGCTCGCCGCGCCCCTCGTGCAGCTCGATGTGCAGCCGGAAGAACGGCTCGAGCCGCCCGCCGAAGCGGCTGCGGGCCCGGCGCACCCCCTTGGCGATCGCGCCCAGGCGCCCGCGATGGGGCGTGTACAGGTGCAGGATGCGGTCGGCCTCGCCATAGCGGATCGAGCGCAGCACGACCGCTTCGGTCTTCACAAGCCCCGCCATGGCCCATTTCACTCTACGGCCGCGCGCGGCGGACATCCGTCCAGCGCGCTCGCTTTGGGGGCGAAATGGCGCCGAGTGCGCGCTCGGCGCGCACCTGCGAACGCGACGCTGAAACCCCGCAAACTGCGGTGCTCGCGCGCAGATCCCCGTGAGGGATACCCGTTTTCGGCGCAAGCCGCCTAGACAAAGGTCTAGCTCGACCCTGGACGAATGTTCGGTTGTCGCAAATTGCGTAAGACTCGATGCTTCGTGTAAGATCCGGGTTTCAACGGCGTCCGCATCGGGGGGCGTCGCAGCTCACGGAAGGAGCGAACAACGAATGGACGCGTCGTTGAAGGTTCTCATCGCGGATGACCATCCGCTGCTGCTACAGGCGATTCGCCGCACGCTCGAGGCCAGCGAGGGGATCGAAGTCGTCGGCGAGGCACGCTCAGGGGAAGAGCTGCTCGCATTGGTCGGGCGCCGCAACCCCCATCTGGTCCTGCTCGACCTGCGCATGCCGGGCATCGACGGCCTCGAATGCATCACCGAGATCAAGCGGTCCTGGCCGGACATAAAGACCGTGGCGATCTCAGCCTGCGAAGACCGCGCCAGCATCGACGCGGCGCTGGTGGCGGGCGCGAGCGCATACATGGTCAAGACGGTGAGCCCGATGGACATCCCGACAGTGCTCAGGCAGGCCTCGACCGGCGGGATCTATCACACCCCGTCGGCCGCTCCGGTGCCGATCCACGACCAGCTCGCGGAATCCGGACCCTGCCTTACCCCGCGCGAGACGGCGATCCTGCGGGCGATCGCGGGCGGCCTCACGACGAAGGCCATCAGTCAGGACCTGTGGCTGAGCGAGCACACGGTGAAGTTCCACCTGACGAACATCTATCGCAAGCTCGGGGTGTCGAACCGCAGCGCGGCGGTGCGCTACGCCTTCGAGAACGATCTCACCAGCCCAGAGCCCAGCCGCCATCTGGTTGGCGCCGTTGCCTGACGAGCGGCGGGGACAAGCTCTTCGCTAGGGCCGCGAGCCGAACGCGCCAGGGAAGTCTAGCCCGTGGCGCTCGGTTGCGGCTTGCGAGACCTGCGCTCCCGACGGCCCGGTTGATCCCCGCCTCGCGGCTCCTGCAGGAGTGGCAGCCAACGTTTGAGCGCGACCGATACTTCGGTGGGGCCTCCCCGGCGACTTTCGATCCTGCACTCGCCTCCCAGCAGCCGGGCCCGCTCGTTCATCGCGAGCAGTCCGATGCGGCCGCCCCGTGCCGCGCGCATGAGCGTCGGCTCCAGCTCGAATCCTTGGCCGTCGTCGGTCACCTTCGCCTCAACGCCTCGCTCGTCCGAGGTCACTGTGATCTCGACTTTGCTCGCCTGGGCGTGCTCGCGGACGTTGCTGAGCGCCTCCTGAACGATGTTCAGCAGCGCGATCTGCTGAGAGGTGGACAGCAGGTTCATGTCGCCGGCGAGGGTGAGGCGAGGCCTGATACCGGTTCGTGCGGCGAAGGCTTGCACCCGGTCGCGCAACGCGCCGCGAAACGGCCGGTTCAACAGCACCGATGCGACGTGGACCTCGTTTGACAGCCGGCGCAGCTCTGCATCGAGCGCGGCCAGCTGGGCCTCGAGATCTTCGATGCGACCGCGCACCAGCTTGCGCTCGTCGAGCGGCCCCAGCTCCAACTCGAGCTGGGCGCGAAACAGACGCAAATCGTCCGCGAGAGCGGCGAGATCCTGAAGGGGCCCGTCATGAAGATCGAAGCCCAAGCGGACGAGCTTGCGCTCGCTGGCCTCGATGAGCGCGTGCTCGGAGGCCGCGGTTTCGGCGATCTGGATGTCGCGCCGCAGGAGTGCCGCGAGCATCGGTGCGGCATCACCCAGCAGCGCCCGAGCGAGCTCCCGTTCGCCCGCGTTTGCAGATCCGATTAGCGCGCCGACGGGTTGCCCGCCGCGTCCGATGGCGATGCCGAGCAGCAAACGGCGAGCGCCCGAGTCGACGGTCTCGCCCGCAAGCAGCCGCTTGGCAAGTTGCTGTGCGCCGCGTGAGGGTCCGTCGCCGAGGTGACACACGCACCGGATGCGCTTACCCCGATCGCTTGTCCACAGCGAGGCGCTGCGCAGCGGCGCGAACGCCATGAGCATTCCGAGCTGCACCCCCACCGCAGCATCTGGCGGGAGGGCGAGTAGCTCGGGTGCCCTCAGGACCGCTCTTGCCAGCGCCAGCCTCGACACGCCGGCGACATCAACCAGCCGTTGCACCAAACGCGCTGCCTGATACGGCGAACTCGCGAGCTCGACTTTCAGCGCTGTGAAGAGCTCTATCGCTACGAGGAGCAAGGCAGTATGTGCTTGCTCCTCTCCGGAGCAGGCTTCGAGCACGCCCAGCGCGCGCTCGTGAACCCGCTTGCGAGTACGGACGAACGCCCGGCGGTCGGGCCAGTCGAAGTCATCGAACAGGCGCTCGAGCCGGCGCAGATCGGCAACTGCCCCTCCATTCGCGTCTGTCTTCTTGGTCGGTGGAGCCGAGACACTCGTGTGACTGTTCGCATCGCTTCTCATCTTGGCCTCGATTGGATCCCGCGCGGTCATCGCCGGGATCTGCGCGTGGTGACTGACTTCGATATCGACAAGGAGGTTGCGAGCCTGAAGCTCTCCACGCCTGCGTGCGCACAGCCGTGCTCTGCCCTTGCCAAGCAATGGCGTTTCATCACGTAAAGGTCCTTTCGAGCTTGCTTCGCCTTGGGTTGCCGAGACGCTGGACGTGAATCCAGCGCCGCAATCGGAGGACGACCCGAGAGGAGCTAGCCCGGGCGCTCCGGCATCAAGACGAAGGGCGCCGCCCGCAACGGCGCGCTAGCACGTGCTAGCCGGCGAGTCGCGCGCGGGCATCCAAACAGCCAGATGCCCGCAAGCGCGAGGGAGATCGCACACGCAAGGGAAAGGGCCGCCGCCGATGATCCCGACACCCCGCCAGGCAGAGGGATGGGACGCGGGCTCGAGCGGACGCCGACCGACGGCGGGCCACCGCGGGCAAGGACCGAGGCATGTCCCGAGACTGAGTCGTCAGCGGGGGCGAGTCCCGCCTCGTCCGGCATTCCGCGGGCCAGAGTGCGGACGCCACTGGGCGGACGCGCCGCGCCAGGGCGGCAGGTCACGAAACGCTCGTCCTGTGCGGCCACAGCGCAGGCCGCCACGCCGCTCCGTCGGTTGCGGAGCTCGAGCGGACCGTCGCCGGACGGCGCAGAGCTCCCGCCGCTCCTGGCGGGAGTCATCGCGATCGGCGGTTGTGGGGCGGGGGTGGAAGGCGCGAGCTTCCTCGTGGGAGCCACGACGCTGCTGGCGGCTCGGATAGCCGAACCTACGGGTTGCGGGGCTGGTGTCTTCAATGGTGCAGCTGTGTGGCCCGCGCTCTGCGTTGCCGAGCTGCCACCTTGCGCCACGACTCTCGTTGGGGACACGACGATGCTGCCGGCAGCCTGAGTGGCCGCTTCACTCGCCGGCGCCACGGGGCTCGTATCAGCCCGACCCACCGAGCCGGACCGCACAGCCGTGGTTGCCTGTGTTGTGATGCTCCCGAGCGCGCCGGTCCGAACGCGAGCACCCCCAGCAGGACCGATAGAGCAGCCGCCGGGGAGACAATCCGCTTCTCGGCAATCCGAGCCAAGGGATCGGGACGTTTGCTGAGCATCCTTCCTCGATGCCTAGGTTGCGCGCAGACCCTACCAGAAAGATTCGCAAATTGCAGACTTCTTGGGTTGGCGCGCAATTGCCGCGTAATCGGTCCGAGCGCCGCCCCGAAAGCCTCTCGACCGGCGCAGGCGGCAAATCCTCGGCGCGTCTACTGCGCGGTATGCAGCTCGGCGTTGACGCCACGGACCGCCGCCGAGCTCGCGTCGGACGTGTCACCGGCCGGAGGTGCGGGCGTGCGAGGCTCGTGGGCGAAATGCAGGA
>VAWK01000031.1:5598-19567 GCA_005885515.1 Actinomycetota bacterium
GTTCGTGCTTGACTCGCCCTCGGCCAGCGACACCCGGCTGACGCGGCGTTGACTGTCGATCCACACCTCGAAGGGAACCGCGCTGACGCCGGTGATTCCTTCGAGATTCCCCACCGCCACGATCGTGAGCGACCGGCGGTCAGACGACGCCAGACGTGCGGCTCGCTGGAGTTCTATTTCGCCGCGGCCGGTGGTCAAAAACGCCATGGATGATCTGTTCCCGATGCCGGTCAGCCCGCCGCTCACCGCACATGCAGTGCATCGGAGAGCGTCACGAGGAAGCTGCGCATGATCTCGCCCGACGGCGTCCACGCCGTGGCGCCGTGGTGGTTGAGCGGGTCGCCGCCGGCGTCTGAGAACCCGATCTCGATGTGCCCATGCCCGAGCGAGGCGGCGTCGCCGGTATGACCCATGATCGCGATTGGCTGACCAGCCGAGACCCGCTGCCCGGGCTGCACGAGCGCCTGGGCGACATGCCCGTAGTAGATGTGCTGGCCGATCAGCGAGCCGGCCGTGGCCTCGACCACCGGGTAGTTGGGCCCGAAGCCGCCCGGATCGCTCGCGACGGCGCTGACGATACTCGGCGTGATCGAGTAGACGAGCGCGCCGTCGGGAGCGGTCTCGATGTCCACGCCGTCATCGGTGCGCCCCAGCTGCTGCATGTATTGCTTGTCCAGGGGAAGCGAGTAGCCCTTCTCGGATCCGGTAGAGGTGAGATCTCGTTCGAGCCTGTGCGCGCGCAGCAGCACCTTGGCCACGTACCAGTCGGCGTGGTTGTAGGCGAAGATCGCCGCCGGGAGGTCGCGCGTGGCTCCGCTTGCCCGCAGATACCGCGCGGCGGTGAAGATCGCGTCCATCGGCGAGTAGGGGTCGAGTTGCCCGTCGCGGTCGGGTCCACGGCCCACTGGCGCCAGGTTTCGGGCATGAACTGCATCCAGCCGACCGCGCCGGACGAAGAGACGCCCAGGTTGCGCCCGTAGTCGGTCTCGATCAGGTTGATCGCCGCGAGCACGCGCCAGGGGACGTCGTAGCGGCGGCCCGCCTCCTCATAGATCGGGATCAGGTAGCCGGGGGGGTTGTCTTCTCCGAGTCCTTCAAGTCCCGGCGGCAGCCGGAAGAGAACCGGCGGGACTTCCGAGAAGTCCAGCGCCGGAGCGGTGGCCGCGGGGAGGTCCGCATCGGTTGGGGCGGAGCGGAGGTTGCCGGCGGGCCGTGGCTTGACTTTTGCATGGTGAGCCGAGAGGCCGCGGCGATCGCCGGTCCTTTGCCCGGGATGCCGTCCTGGGTTCGCTGCCCCCTTGTCCGCGTGCGCCCCAGCCGGGCCGTTCCGCTTGGGGCGTGCTCGGAGCCGGCTCGGCGAGGACGTCGCGGTGCCGGCCGCGGATATGAAGGGCTCTTCGGACACGGACAGCTTCACGACGTTCGGTTCTGCTCCGCTCGTCGCGGATTCACGCTTCGCCTGCGCCGGAGGTTCCGGCGCTTGTCGCGGTGCCGGTTCGCCGGTCCCGGCGGCCGGGGGTGCAGCGGGCGTTTCGGGAGTCGGTCCAGCCGGCTGCCCGGGCTGCCTTTCGGGCGCGGGTTCCGTCGGCTTTTCGGCTTGTGGGGGGGACGTCCGTTCTGGCGCGGGTTCGACGGTCGTGCCCGAGCCCGGGGGCTTGGCGGCGAGCGCCCCGGGCGACAGCCACGCGGGCGCGAGGCAGAGCTGGCAGGTCACGACGAGCAGGAGCGCGCCGCGCCGTATGGCGTACGGCCACACCGTTCCGATGCGCCACCGTTCGGCGGACTCGTGCGGCTGCAGCACACCGGTCGGCAGGGGCAGCGCGACCCGAAAGTCGTCGTACAGCCGCAGCGCAAACAGCGAGCACGGGTCGGATGAGAGCTCAGGCGGGACCGAGAAGATGCCTCGCCAGAGCCAATCTCCCGTGTCCCTCGCGGGCGGGCGACAGCTTGAAGAGAGGCGAATAGATCAGCTCGGCCGAGTCTCGCTCGACAATGAGCGTCGGGCGCGCCCGGCTGGGCAGCTAGAAGGGCATGCGCACGGACAGGCCGACCAGCTCACCCGGGTGGCCAGCGCAAAGCTGCTCGAAGCGCGCCACCTGAAACTCTGCGGTGTTGAAGTCGGCGCGAGACCCCCCCGGCACCGGAGCGATGCCAAAGCGGCGTCATCGGCTCAGCTCGTGGGAAGGCCGGCGAGGTGGGGGCCGAACAGCACGATCAGCGCGCCCAGTGAGAGGAAGGGACCGAAGGGGATCGTCGTCTTGCGCGCCGCCAGGCCACCGCGCAGGAGGAGCAGCAGCAGCGCGACCGGGAATACACACAGGAAGGCGATTAGCACGGCGCCGAACACGCCCCAGCCGAGCCCCACTCCGATCAGCAGTGCCAGCTTGGCGTCGCCCATCCCCATCCACCTGCGCCCGAGCAGCGGCGGGATGGCCAGCACCACGGCCGCGAGCAGCCCGGCGAGCACCCATTCCTGAGCACGGTTCGGGAAGAGGGCGACTTGAGCGAGAAGCAGGATGGCGCTCGCCGGCAGGACGATGCGGTTGGGGATGATGCCGCGCTGGACGTCGAGCGCCGATAAGACGACGAGCACGCCCGCCAAGCTGGCGGCCACGAGGGCGCGGTCAAGCGGAAACGTGAGCAGGGCGAGAACGACCAATCCGACGACGATCGGCACGAGCAGCGCTGGGCGTGGCAGCAGCACCTTGCTCGGCGTGCGGGCGCCACCGGTATCCGTGGGTTCGCGGCTCGTTAGGGCACTGCTTGCGCTCATCCCGTAGCTCCCCACGTCCCCGGTGTCCCGTCAGCCCGTTCGATCGCCGCGAAGAGGTCGTCAAACGGCCCCCACTTCTCCAGCACGAGTGGTCGATGCTGATCCGATGGCGCCTCGTTGACGACGACGATGCCAACCGGCTGTGCAAGGGCTGCGACCACCGCGACCGTTTGCGCCGCCGCCGGCGACTCCTCGGCATCGATCACCACCACGTCCGTGCGATCGTGGGCGATCAGCTCGGCGACCCGGCCCGCCTTGGCCGTCGTGGTCACCGAGCACCCCCGCTGTGACAGCAACATGGAGGCCACGCCGCGGAAGTGACGGTCCTGTGAGATCACGAGCACCCGCATCGGTGCAAGCCGCGCGAGACGGCCGTCTTCCTGTAGCGATCCGGGCCAGATGATCGACGGCGCGGGTTTTGGCCCGGGGACCTCGCGCACTAATGTGGTCTCAGACACAGCACCCACGGGTTTGCGCTCGCGCAGGCCCAGCCGGTCGCCGATCTCCACGCCACGGCGCGCGCATTCGCCCGCGGCGAGCTCCAGCACAGCGCGTGCGCGGCGCCGCGACGCAGTCCGCCACGGGCGCAGCTGCTCGACGATGTCCAGCACGCGCAGGTCGCGGTCCAGGAAGACCGCGTCGATCGGGAAGCGCATGAACGCGGTGTGGATCGACGGAGCGGGACGCAGCAACATTCCCTCACCGGCCGGCAGCCCGCTACGGCCGATCAGGCCCCTCATCCGCTGCAGCGGACGGTCCGCCAGGGTGCCCACGCACAAGCACTGGCCGCGGGTCAGGTTGACTATCAGCTTCGTCTTGGCCACCAAGTGCGAGCATCCCTTTCTTCCCTATGAGAGCGCGTTCCCCACTGAGGGGAATGGCTTGCTTACGGAGGCATCGGAAGGCCCGCCTCACGAGGAGCAAGTTTCGGCCGTGTGGAGGGAAAAGCACACTCCACATTCGTCTAGGTCGAACTAGAGCTTCTTCTCGTTCTGCCGGAGAGGACGCGGACTTACGATCCGCTCTGGCGGGAAATAAAGCCGAACCGCGGCGAGCCCGGGCGCGACTCGAACGGTCAGCACTTCCGGCGTTTCGATTGGTGTTGGGTTTTCCGGCAATTTCGATTTGGCCTTTGAAACGGAGTCTGTGTATGAGAAGGATGTCGCGAAGCAAGCAGCGGGCCACCCGGGCCGACCGCCGAGCTCGTGCGCCGAGATGCGCCATCCTCGCCGCCGTCGCTCTCCTCGGCGCGCTCGCGAATAGCGCGGACGCCAGCGCGCTAGCACCGCCCAGACTCGTCGGCCCCGCAGACGGCGCCTCCGTGCAGCAGCTGCCAGCAATCAGCTGGAATGGCGTGCGCGGTGCGGCGGGGTACGAATACCAGGTCGCCGCCGATCCACGCTTCAACTCGATTGCTCTCGGGACCGGCTCGGGCAAGGGCACGAGCCGCACCCATAACCTTGCTGCCGCGCTCGACAAGGCGGTCCCCAATGGCGCCTACTACTGGCGCGTGCGCGGCCTGACTGCCAGGGACAGGGTGGGCGCGTGGTCGCGCGTTCGTCGCGTCGTCAAGGCGTGGACGACCGCGCCGCAGATCACCGGCGGCGACGGCGCGGCTGTCAACTGGCCGACGGCGCCACTCGTGCTGCGCTGGAGCTCGGTGCCCTACGCGACCAAATACCTCGTCAGCATCGCGACCGATCCAGCCCTGTCGAACATCGTGCTCGGCACGGCGTCCCAGCCGAATGAAACCCAGGGCACGAACTTCGCACTGCCGGTCTCCCTGGCCCCCGGCGCCTATTTCTGGGCAGTGACGCCCGTGGACGCCGAGGGGCATCGCGGGGCCCGCTCGCGTGTGGCCAGCTTCCAGTGGACCTGGCCGACCACGACGAGCACGAGCGTGACCGATCTGAACCCCGACCTCAGAGTGTTCGACCCGGTGTTCTCGTGGAACCCCGTGCCCGGCGCTGCGCGCTATGAAGTCGAGGTCAACTCGGCCGAAGGCTTCCCCGCCGGCTCGAAGTGGTGCTGCGCCGGCGCGACCACCGGGACATCGCTAGCGCCGCTGCAGGTCCTGGCCAACAACGGCTACTACTGGCGCGTGCGGGCAATCGACGCGCGCGGCAACGCCGGCGTGTGGAACTACGGGCAGTCGTTCACCAAGGCCTTCGACAACGTCGAACCGTCGATACCAAACCTGACCGTGCGCGACGTCAACGGCAGCGCGCTCACCGGCGCGCCGGAAACGAACACGCCGCTCGTGACCTGGGATCCGGTGCCCGGGGCCTCGCGCTACGAGGTGCAGCTCGGCGTCTACAACCACACCGGCAATTACTGCGACTGGAGCCTCGCCAGCCAGGCCGGCTACCACGCCGACACGGCCACGACGGCCTGGACGCCTCTGGGACCGTGGAGCGGCAGCCGTCCCTTCTCCGAAGCCTGGCCTTCGCCCCAGCGCGACGGCGCTCTTCCAACCGGACCCAACGACTCCTACTGCGTTCGCGTGCTCGCGCGCAGTGACGACGACGCGCAGCACGCGCAGGTGACGAGTGAATGGACCTACCTCAACGGCTACGACAACCCGGCCTTCACCTTCACGCCCCCGCCGGCAGGGTCCACATGCGCAGTAACACCAGCCAGCGCCTATCGCCTGCCGATCAACGGATCGGCGACCCCGCGGACCCCGTACTTCACCTGGGACCCGGTGTCCGGTGCGGGGAGCTACTACGTCGTGGTCGCTCGAGACTCCGGGTTCACCCACGTGGTCGATGTCGGCTTCACCGACGTCAACGCGTATGCCCCTCGCCTCGCCAGCGGCACGCCGCTCTCGGACGAGACGACCGCCTACTACTGGGCGGTCATGCCCGCTACGAGCGCCGGCGGCGCGGGCGTGTGCAGCGATCCTGCCCACGACAGTCCTCAGAGCTTCAACAAGTCCTCGGTGGCGCCAGCACCGATCGCCCCCGCCAGCGGAGCCGAAGTCTCTGCCCAGCCCAGCTTCCGCTGGTCTTCCGCGGAGAACGCGCGCACCTATCGCCTGCAGGTCTCCCAGGACCCGACGTTCGGCAACCCGATCGACAACGTGGTCACGGACGCCACCGCGTACACGAGCTCCTCCACGTATCCGGCCGACACCGTCATCTACTGGCGCGTTCGTGCCAATGACTGGAACGGCCAGGGCTTGAACTGGTCGCCCACGCAGACCTTCGTGCGGCGCCTGCCGGTGCCCTCACCGACGCACGAGAGCGCGACCAACGAGGGCATCCCGCCGTTCTCCTGGACGCCCGTGCAAGGTGCGAGCTCCTACGACGTCCACGTCGAACAGGCCGACGGCACGACGAAGGACTTCAACTTCGAGTCCCCCTCCTTCACGGTGGCAAAGTACTACGGAATCGGGATTGTCCACCTCCAGGTGAGGGCCGCGTTTCCGACTGCCACCGGCGGCACGGTGGCCGGCGGCTATTCGGCGCTACAGCCAGTCCTGCTGAGCCTGGCGGCTCCTGGCGGCGCGCGTGGGGTCAGGTCCGGCTCCCGGCTGCTGGTGTCCTGGAACCCCGAACCCGACGCCAAGCAATACGAGGTCGAGACATCGACCACGAACGGCTTTGGCTCGCGAATCGAATCTCACAGGGTCGACGGCACGAGCTGGACTCCCGACATCGACCTGAGACAAAAGCAGAACCGCGGCACCCTGTACTGGCGGGTGGCGCCGGTCGACTGGGGCGGCAACGTGGGCAGCTTCGCCACGGGTGTCTTCGCATCCCCTCGCGCACCGAAGCATGGCCGACGAACGCACGGCCGACGAACGCATGGCCGACGCCAACGACGACGGTAGTCCAGGAACCTGAGACCCGATTCGCGGGTGCTCGACGCGCTCTTCGGCTGAGCTGCGCTCGCGGGCGCCGCCGCTGCGAGATCGCGGTCAACGCGGCCGAGGAATTCCCGGCCAGCTCAGACGCGCTTGTGTGAAACAGCGCCCCGCCAGCCGCCAGCCGCCGGCGCCGATCACACAAGCAGTAGGCGCGGCGCGCCCCGAACGCGCCGATCCGGGCACCGCACGCGCTAACAGGTGGCCTGGACCTTCGTCTAGGTCGAACTAGAGCTTCCTCTCTGTTCTCAGAGATCGGCGCTACTTACGATTAGCCCCGAAGCAAGCAACTCGAGTCGGTGGCTTCGCGCCGTCGGCTCACGCAACCGATACTGCCTTCGCGGCGACCTGCCGTCGGGGCATAACGCCGCAAGAGGGGGTGAATTGGAGAACATGCTAACCGAGCTCAAGCAATTCGCAACGTCGCTGTGGGCGCGCGCGCTGGTGACACGCGAGGACGGCCAGGCACTGGTCGAGTACGCGCTGATCATCTCGCTCGTCTCAATCGCCGCGATCGCAGGCCTGACGCTGTTGGGCGGCAACATCAACACGCTGTTCAACGAAGTCGCCGGCAAAGTCTAAGCCGCGTACCGTTGTCTGAACAACGCCTCGTGCCTTGCGACTCGTCGCAGGCATGGGGCGGCGTTCGGGAACCGTCAGACCAAGTAACTGTCAACCACCAATCCGACCTCAGACCCACCAGATCCAAATACACGAAGATCCTCATGTCGCCTGTCAAAACCGACGTTTCGCCACGAAGCCATGATCACGAAGCCGGACAACCACACCGAATGTCCACGCGCCACCCATCAGGTACTGGGGACGCGCGGCCGCCGGCTCGCCTTTGACGAGCGCGGCCAAGCGCTCGTCGAGTTCGCTCTGGTGGTCCTGCCGCTGCTCTTGATCGCGGTTGGAATCTTCGAATTCGGGCTGGCGTTGAGCGCCCAAAACGATGAGACGCACGTGGCGAGCGAGGTGGCCCGCTACGCCACGGTCAACGAAAACCCGGGCAAAAGCAAAGGGCAGACGCTGCAGGCATGGGGCAAGGAACAGGCAGACCAAAAGGCTGTCAGAGAAAAAGGCTCGCTCTGCATCAGCTTTCCAAACGGCACTTCGAACATCGGTGATCCCGTCAAGGTCGAATTCAAGGACGAATGGCAGCCGCTGAAACAGAAGATCAGGGTGCTCGAAACGACGATTGTCGGCACCGCCGTGATGCGGGTCGAGGCTCCACCGTCAAACTACGCGGAAGGGTGCGCATGAGCCTGCTCGCTCGGACAAGCGCGGCGGTCACGGACGAGCGCGGCGGTGTGCTCGTCATGTTTGCGCTGTTCGCTCCCGTCGCGATCCTGTTCGTGGCGCTCGCGATCGACGTGAGCAACACCTTCGTGCACGCGCGTCATCTGCAGCTGCAGGCCGACGCGAGCGCGCTAGCCGCTGCACAGGAATTTCAGCCGTGCAACAACGCCGCGATCGTCGCACACGCCGCCCAATACGGAGGCGCATCTGAAGCGACGTCTCCCGCCGGCGCGGTCAAGGCCAGCGAACCGGTTTACAACAGCCAGATCGGCGGCACCCCGCCGTCCAAGATATACGAGCTGGTCAACAGCAAGACCTACTACAAACAGTCTTCCCCGGTCGACAGCTCGGCTGTCGAAAAGGTCCCATGCGAAGCCATGATGGTCGACGTAAAGCTCACCGAGACCAACCTCCCGTGGTATGTGAAGGTGTTCAAATCGGTGTTCAATGGCGTACCCAACATCGACGCGCACGCGCGCGTGGAACTCAAGCAGGCTAGTACGGCCACGGGCTCCTTCCCGGTCGCGGTGAACGACCTGCGGCCCAAAAGCGTCGAGGCCTACTTCGTCGACGAGTCGGTTAGCCCCGCGACTCAACTCATGAACTGCGGCGCCTCTGAAAAATCGCCGTGCAGCGTCGAACTCAAGAGCGACGGCACCAGCAATGGTTTAGGCGTCTGGGACAACAAAGAACAACCCTTCGCTGTCGCGGTGCGTAAGCCCACCGTCGGGGTGCGCGTCGCGGTCAGCGGCCGCGCCACGCTCACGGGCAACATGGCGACCGATTGCGCGCTGACATTCGTCACCTGCTCCGACGGTAGCTCCGCTGGCGTCGGCCTGCTGCACATCCAGGGGTACAGCGGGAACGGGACGGCCACGGCGAGCAGCCCGATCGTCCGCCAGGTCAAGCTTTCGGGCGCTCCCGGAGGCTGCCTCGACGGGTACTTCTCCAACCCCGTGAGCAGCTGCAAACTGGCGGCGAGCGCGACGGTCGACTGGGGCACCGCGACGCGCCCCACCGGCGCAGACGTGGACGCGCTCGTCAACGGCACATGCTACGCACTCACGTTCCAGTCGATCTCGGGCACGAACGAGCTATGGAGCTCGGCGAGCACCGCCCCGAGCGGCAGCTGCGCGAGCCTCGAAAAGAAAGAAACCGCGGCGGGAACCGGCTACATCACGCTCACGCACGGAGCTGGCGCGACCCAGATCAATCTCCGGGCGAAGGACAGCTCGGCGACCAAGACCTTCACCGCGGTCCAGCGAAGCTACGCCGCCTCGAGCAACTCCGAACCGGTCCAGGAAGCGTTCCTCGGGCGGGTTGGCGGCCTGACGGGCGACGAAGATTCCTTCCGCATGTGCGAGAGCGGGAACGAAGGCGAAGCGTGCAAGCCGAAGCTCATCGTGACGCTCGGCCTCAAAGGAACCCTCGAAGCCGCCCGGTCGACCAACGATTCCGGCTACACGATGCGCTTCGCGGGGACAGGCAGCCAGAACCAATCGGTCAGCTGTGAAGCGGCGAAAGGCGGCACTCAATACTACGCCGCGCTCGCGTACGGATGTGCCGGTCAGTGGGCCATCAACCCCACGCTCACGTGCCCAGACAAAACGAATCCCGCCGATTGTATCGGACCCGCCACCGGCAACAAGCAAAACCAGGTCGCCAAGGGCATGAACCTGCGCATCCTCGGAAGCGAAAAGCCGGCAACGTGCACGAGGCCGAACCACTGGAAGGAATTCACCTTCATCAACGGCGTTCCGAACGTGTCGCCAAATGACCCGCGCGTCGTCACGGTGTTCGTCACGCCATACGGCAGCTTCGGTGGAAGCGGGTCCTCCTCGGAATTCCCCATAGCCGAATTTGCGGTCTTCTACGTGACGGGCTGGCAGGACAGCGGAAATGGATTCAACAACCCTTGCCAGGGCAACGGCGACGACACCGCCGAACCGGGCACGATAGTCGGACATTTCATCAAGTACGTCGTGCTGGATGCCAGCGGCGGCGGGACCACCACGTGCGAACTCAATGCGCTTGGGGAGTGCGTGGCCGTACTCACGCGTTAACAACGAAGGAGCGATAGACCGTGGAACTCACAGGCAACAAATACGGGAGCAGTGACTGGCGCAAGCTGCTCACGACACGTCGGGGCACCCTCCTCGTCGCCGGGGCATGCGCGCTCGTGGCAGCCGCCATCCTCATATTCGCCATGCAGCGCTTCCGGCACAACGTGGCGGCGGAAGGCAACCCGGAGACCGTCTTCGTCGCAAGCGGGCTGATTCAGAAGGGCACCTCGGGCAACGCGATCGCCAGCGGACAGCTCTTCAAGCCGACCACGATCGTCGCCAAGCAGATCAGCGCGGGTGCGATCGCCGATGCCTCGCAACTGCGCGGCAAGGTCGCGGCGAGAGACATCTACCCCGGCCAGCAGCTCACCGCGGCGGAGTTCACGCCCAGCGGCGGGCTGGCAGGCGAACTCGGGCCAGATCAGCGCGCGATGAGCATCACGGTCGACTCGGCGCGCGGCATGGTCGGTCAGGTCCAGGCGGGCGATCGTGTGGACGTATACGCGGACATCGAAACGGGGAACGGCCGCAGCCAGTCCGTCGTGCGACTGCTGATGAGCGATGTGCTCGTCCTGAAGGCGCCGACCAGCACGACCGCGGTCGGGCTCGGCGCCAGCAATCCGCAGAACCAGCAGAGCAACGCGACCCTGAGAGTGAGCAACAGCCAGGCCGGGCCGCTCGCCTTCGCGGCCGACAACGGCAAGGTGTGGCTCGTGCTGCGTCCGGCGAACGCCTCCTCGAGCGGCGCATCGTCGATCGTGGGCGTGCAATCGCTGCTCAGCGGCAACACACCCACAACCACGGAAGGTGGCAGATGAACATCGAGATGAAAGCACTCGTCGTCCTCGACGACCGCGTCGACCGCAGCCTGGTTGAGACGCTTCTGACCTCGGGCCCGCAGCTCGACGTGGCGGACTACGTCGAGCTCGCCGGGCCGGAGTCCGGCCGCGTCGGCGGCGGAGACGTCGTGATCGTCGCCTGCGCCAACTTCAACGCTTCGGTGAGCGAGTACATCGCCGCCGCGAGGCGCCATCACCCAGGCCGTCCGGTCGTGCTGATCAGCACGACGGCGCTCAACGGCCAGGTGGCGCAGGCGATGGGCGCGGGCGCCGATGACATCCTCACGCTGCCGCCACGCGCCGACCTGGCGATGGTGCAGGAGATGTCCAAGGACGTCGCGTTCTCCGTCGAGAAGGCGCTTGCGCGCAAGCGCGGCGTGCAGGCTCCCTCCGGGCAGAAGCTCGGCCGGATGATCTGCGTGCTCGGCCTGAAGGGCGGTAGCGGCAAGACTCTGACAGCAGCCAACCTGGCCGTGTCGCTTGCCAACGCCGGCCACAGCGTCGCGATCGTCGACCTCGACCTGCAGTTCGGCGACATCGGGCTGACGCTCGGCATGAGCCCCGAGCGGACCGTGTATGACCTCGTCCGCTCGGGCGGCTCGATCGACACGGGAAAGCTGAGCGATTTCCTCGCCGTGCACCCCTCGGGCGTCCGCGCCCTGCTGGCGCCGGCACGCCCCGACCAGGCGGGTGTGGTCACGCCCGATTTCCTCAAGGATGTCTATCCGCTGCTGCGCGAGATGCACGACTTCGTCGTCGTCGATACGCCGCCGAGCTTCACCCCGGAGGTGATCGGCGCCGTGGATGCCTCGAGCGAGGCCTGCATGGTCAGCATGCTCGACTCGCCGTCGCTCAAGAACACCAAGCTCGGGCTCGAGACGCTCGCGCTGATGGAGTATCCAGGGCGGGTCAGGCTCGTGCTCAACCGTGCCGACTCGAACGTCGGCATCTCCGAGGACGACGTCGTGTCGATCGTCGGGCGCCCGCCCGACGTGCTCGTCCCCTCGGAGCGCAACATCGTCCGCTCGGTCAATCAGGGCGAACCGATAACGCTCTTGCAGCGCCGCTCCGACGCGGCCCGGGCGTTCCAGGCACTGGCGGAGCTGTACGTGGGCGACGGACGGGACACCGGCGATGAGTCCGGCCGGCGGCGCCGACTGCTGCGGCGGGGCCGTTAGGGGACGATCATGGAACTACACGAGCGTCTATCTCACTCCGCGGCGGGCGAGATCTCCCAGCCCCCTGGGGACCCGTTCGCTGAGCTGAAGGACCGCATCCACGTCGAGCTGATCGACGATCTCGGGCGCCAGCTGTTCGCGAGCGACTTCCAGCGGACGGGACTCGCAGCGAACGTCACGGGCGTGGTCCGCGAGCGACTGGAACAGGAGCCCGGGATCTCGCGTGAGGACCGCGAGCGCCTCGTCGGCGAGCTCTCCGACGACATCATGGGCCACGGCCCGCTGGAGCGGCTGCTCGCGGACGACAGCGTCTCGGAGATCATGGTCAACGGCCCGCACGACGTCTGGATCGAGCGCGAGGGACGGCTGCACAGGACCACCGCGCGCTTCACCGACGAGTCTCACCTGCGGCGCATCATCAACAAGATGGTGGCCGAGGTCGGCCGGCGCGTCGACGAGACCCAGCCGATGGTCGACGCGCGGCTTCCCGACGGCAGCCGCATCAACGCGATCATCCCACCCCTCTCGCTCTCCGGGGCCCTGTTGACGATCCGCAAGTTCGGCTCCGAACGCCTTAACCTCGACGACCTCATCCGCCTCGGGACGCTCTCGCCGGAGACGATCGACCTACTGCGCCGCTGCGTCGAGGCGCGCCTGAACGTCCTCATATCCGGCGGTACCGGCACCGGCAAGACGACCCTGCTCAACGCCCTGTCTGCGGCGATTCCCGATTCCGAGCGAATCGTGACGATCGAGGACGCCGCCGAGCTTCGCCTCGCTCAGCGACACGTTCTGCGCCTGGAGTGCCGGCCGAGCAACATCGAGGGCGAGGGCGAGGTGACGGTCCGCGAGCTCGTGCGCAACTCGCTGCGCATGCGTCCGGATCGCATAATCGTTGGCGAGGTGCGCGGCGCCGAGGCGCTCGACATGCTGCAGGCCCTCAACACCGGCCATGACGGGTCGCTGTCGACCGTGCACGCCAACTCGCCGCGCGACGGGCTCGCGCGTCTCGAGACGATGGTACTGATGGCTGGCTATGACCTGCCCCTGCGCGCGATCCGTCAGCAGATCGCCTCCGCACTGGACCTCGTCATACATCTCGAGCGGATCCACGACGGCTCACGCAAGGTCATCGCGATCACCGAGGTGCAGCGCGTCGAGTCCGATGTGATCACGCTGCAAGACCTCTATCGCTTCCAGCTGGAGACCGCGTCGGACCACACGGTCGTGGGACGGCTCGTGGGGACCGGCCTGCGACCCGGCTTCCTCGAGAAGTTCCACAAGCGGGGCGTGAAGCTCCCGGCCTGGCTGTCCAGCCCGGACTCCAACAGCCATGCGTCCGAGATGGCAAGGCCCGAGGGCCTCGTATGAGCGTTCGAGCCGTACGAGCAGGCCGGTGTGCAGCCAGGCGCATCGGGGCCGTCGTGCTGGTGACGAGCGCGCTGCTCGGGCTCGCCGCGAGCGAGGCCGCCGCCGGAACGACGGCCCAGGCCAGCGTCTCCGAAGGCGGCGGATCGGTGTTCCCGGCCCGCTCGCTCGTGCTCTCGGTCCGCAACCACGGAGCACTTCTGCCATCCCAGGTCCACGTGAGCGAGAACGGCCAGCCGGTCGCAGGCACCGTCCTCAGGCGGCTGGCGAACGCAGGCGCCGGCGACTTCGGCGTAGTGCTCGCGATCGACGTCAGCCCGAGCATGAAGGGTGCACCGCTCGCGCAGGCGATGGCCGCCGCGCGCGCGCTCGCCGCCGAGCGCACCGGCATGCAGGAGCTCGGGATCGTCACCTTCGACCGCCAGGTAACGGTTGCGCTGCCGCTCACCGACGACCCTGGCGCGATCTCGCGCGCGCTCGCGCACACTCCAGCCATCGGCCACGGCGCCTACATCTACAACGCCCTCTCGGTCGCCGTCGAGCAGCTCGCCACCGCCAACATCGCTGCCGGCGCCGTGATC
>VAWK01000006.1 GCA_005885515.1 Actinomycetota bacterium
AGCGCTGGTGAGTTCGACGCATAGCTCCCGGACGATTCTGTCGGGTGCGATCGTGTCTCCCCTCGCGGCTTGGTCGCAGATCCGTTCGAAGTTGATCTCCGCGCTCGCCGGGTTCCCCAGCGGTGCCTGCAGGCGCGTGCACGCGGCGACGATCGATTCCTCGCTCGGGCTCGTCGCACCCGCGACCGGGCTCGGTCCCGTAGCCGCCACGATGGTCGTCGGGGGGCTAGGGTCGGGTGCCGGGATGATCGCCGAGGGGGTGGGCACGGGCGCGGAATTTGGCGCAGCCGCTGGAACCGCCGCCGCGGCCTTTGGCGCAACCGCGGGATTGGGCGCGGCCGGCGAGTTGGGAGCAACCGCGGGGTTGCTCGCCGCGGCCTTGGGCGTAGCCGCAGGAGTGGGAGCTACGGGAGGCGTCGCCGAGGGGGTGGGCGCGGCCGCCGGCGTGCTCGCCGCTGGATTTGGCGCAGCCGCTGGATTTGGCGCAGCCGCCGGGGTGGTCGCCGCCGGGTTGGGAGCAGCGGCCGGGCTGATCTTCACGGGTTTCCGCGCGGCTGCCGGGACGGTCGCAGCGTGCTTGGGCGTAGCTGTCCGACTGGACCTCACGGCCCTCCGCGCGGCTGCCGGGATGGTCGCCGCCGGGTTGGGAGCAGCGGCCGGGCTGATCTTCACGGGCTTCCGCGCAGCAGACCTGCTCGTCGCCGGCGTCGAGGTGGCCTGGCTGCTGGGCATGGGAGTGCGCTTGCTAGGGCCGCCCCGGAGGAACGCCCCGCCGGCGAGGCCTGCGGCGAACGCGGCGGCGACGAGTGCAACGATTAGCCATGTCGACAGGTTCCGCAGGCCAGATCTGTCGCCAGGTTGGAAAGCACCCGAACGAGTGTGCGGCCGTCTGAGAATCAGGTGGTCGTTTTCGTCGGTGACGTGGGCGCTTCCAGTCGCCTGGGAGGCCGCGAGCAAAGCGAAGAGCGCGAGTAGAGCCAGCCAGAGCGCTCCCAGGACAGACAGCGGCAGGCGAATTCGGCTGGTCCGATCCGTAGCTCTCAACATCGCTCCTCCAAGCCCTGATGAAGCGGCCTCGTGTCAGTCACCCGCCTCACACCACGGAGCACCCTCAATGTGGTGCACGGGGCATGTAACGCGCGATCCCGCACCTCCTCTTGTCCGTGCAGCGTAGGGCAACGAAGAAGGTGTAGATGCGCGGAAATGTCGCAAATACCGGGAAAAGCGGACGGACCGGGAAAACGCGGAAGCGACCGACGCCACGCGAAACTACGGAAGGCCAAGCGGTAGGCTCCGGGTCGGCACGCGATGAGAGGGTGCAAAGCGACGCCGGCGCGCAGGGCCGGCGTGATGTGGGCGTCGGGGAGCGTGAGCCGGCCCCGGTTAGCGCTTGGTGAGGTGGTGTTCGATTCCATCGAGTAGCAGGTCGAGGCCGAACTCGTAGGGCTCCTGCCCGACCAGTACCTGCGCTAGCTCCTACGCGGCGGCGGTGACGACGGGGTATTGGGCTGACACCGACGAGAAGAGCGTCACCCTCTTACACCACTAACTACGAGTGCGCCCAGCGTTGGAGGTTGCCTATCGAGTAACTGAACCAACATAAGCTCGTCGCCGCCTCCGGGTGTGAGTCCCGTCCGGGTAGCTGCCAGGAGGCCCGGTAGCAGGCTGGCGGCTCGGTCTGGAAACGGGCCGGGTCGAAGCCCAGCGTCAAGAGCCCTGAAAAGGGGGAGCGACCGAGCGGTCCGCAGCGTTAAGCGAAGCCTGCCGCGCCGTTAGTGTGCCCGCTCTCGGGTGGGAGGAAGGGAGAGCCGAGTCGCGTCTTTCACGGCGAAGGCCACGGAAGGGGTGAAGAGCCTGGATTGCAGCTCCGAGGAACTCCCCGGCGTAGAGGGCGCGGAACGTTCAGATGGTGGCGGCGGGAACTGGGGAGCCCTCCCCGGCCCGGCAGCCTGCGGCTTGGTGCTGTCGGACGGGAAGTGGATCGCGAGCCGGGTGGGCGTCGGAGGCGGCCGTATTACGGCTTGTAGCTGCGGGACAACACAACCCGCAGTGAGGGAAGGGCCGCTGCTTCGTTCATGCGTCACGTACAGGGAAGGGCTGGTGAGTGCCGTCCATGGCTAGGACCGCCAAGCAGGACAAGGTCCGAGAACTGCAACGAACGCTTTACCGGGCGGCCAAGGCCGATTCCGGGCGACGGTTCCACGCGCTCTACGACAAGATCTACCGCAGGGACGTTCTGGAGCGCGCGTGGGAGGTGGTGCGCGCCAATAGGGGCGCGGCCGGCATCGACCGTCAGACCATCGCTATGGTCGAGGGGTATGGCGTCGCCAAGCTCCTCGATGAGCTGGCCGCGGATTTGAAGGAGGGGCGGTGGCGTCCGCTTCCGGCCCGCCGGGTGTTCATCCCGAAGCCCGGCAGACCGAGCGAGCGCAGGCCGCTGTCGATTCCCGCTGTCCGCGACCGCGTGGTGCAAGCGGCCACAAAGATCGTCATTGAGCCGATCTTCGAGGCTGACATGCTCGAGTGCTCGTTCGGGTTTCGCCCCAGGCGCTCGGCGCACGACGCTCTCCAGGTGCTCGTTGATGAGGCGTGGAGAGGCAGGCGGTGGGTCGCCGAGTCGGACATCGCCAACTGCTTTGAGGCGATCCCGCACTCGGGGTTGATGGCGGCGATCGAGGAGCGGATCTCAGACCGCCACGTCCTGAAGCTGCTGCACGCGATGCTGCGCGCAGGAGTGATGCAGGACGGGGCGGTGGCGCGCAGCACAGCCGGTACGCCGCAGGGCGGGGTGCTTTCACCCTGCCTAGCCAACGTCTACCTGAACCGGCTCGACCGGCAGTGGGCAGACCGCGGCTGCGGCGTGCTGGTCCGCTACGCGGATGATCTGCTGGCCATGTGCCACACCCGGGGGAGGCCGAGCGGGCGCTTACGGCGCTCACGGCGATCCTCGCCGAGCTTGGCCTTGAGCTAAAGCAAGCCAAGACGCGGATCGTGCACCTGGAGGAAGGTGGTGAGGGGCTGGACTTCCTCGGCTTTCATCACCGGTGGGTGCGTGGCAACACCCCGCGCTCGCGGCATCTGTGCTTCCTCGCTCGCTGGCCCTCACGGCAGGCCACCCAGCACGCCCGCGACCGGGTCAGGGAGATCACCGACCGGCGCAGGTTGCTGGTGCCTGTTGAAGACGTCGTGCAGGACGTCAATCGTTTCCTGCGCGGCTGGTCGGGCTACTTCCGATACGGAAACTCCGCCCGCCACTTCAACAAGATCAATCACTACGCGCTGGACCGCATCGCGCGGTTCGTCGCCAAGCGCCACAAGCGCGGCCGGGGGTACGGCTTGAAGGTAGTCGCCTACCAGTCGCCCAACCGGCTCGGGTTGATCAACCTCAACGGAACCATCGTCGCGCCACGACCCAACCGGCCGTGGCGGCCGGGACACTGAATGCCGCGCGGTGAAGAACGTCGGGGAGCCGTGTGCGGGGAAATCGCATGCACGGTTCGATGTCGGCGGCGGGAGGAAACCAGGCCAGTCGGCTAGCCCGTGCGGCCCCGGCGCCTCCCGCCGACCCTACCTTGACTGCGCGAGAAGCTCCGTCACCGACGAGCTGATGGGCGCTTGCGATCAAGCCAACCTGCTTGGACCAGGCTTCTTTGGGTGCCTTCAAGAGATCGGGATGGAGGAGCAAATCAGCATCGAGCCGCTGCCCGCCGACGACAGCTTCGTCTTCCTGACGCTCGACATTCAAACGGAGCGGCCCTGACGGCGATCTGGACGAACTCCAGGGATGGCTACTCGACGCGTTTGCTTTCTTGAGCGACCGCGCAACGCGGCTCCTCGAGATCCGCACGAATGCCGATGAAATTTGAGGTCGCCGGCCGACCCCTGCTCGCTCGTTGGCTCGCTAGTCGACACTAACGCCGGTACTCCCAAGCTGGCTAGGCCACGCGAGGGAGCAGCGACCCGCCAACCTACTGGTCCGGCCGAGTGTCCAAGCGTGCCGACCGATCCGCACACGCCCGCTCCGGTAGGCAGGCGAATGCGTTGCGAGAGCGCGGTGTCCGCGTCCCTCACCAGCGGTCGTCGCCGGTACCGAGAGCGGGGTACTTCACCGTTTACGGCTTCGCGGCCGGCACGTTGGTGCCCGCCGAACAAGCCTAGTTCGAGGTCAGGTGCTCGCGCACCACCGCGTAGCTCGGTCGCGGCTTGCCGTGGCTGTCCATCAAGCCGGCGTCGAAGCGTGCCGTGTTGGCAACGCCGAACCAGGCGAAGATGTAGAGCCGCGTGATCCGACGGTTGGACTCCGCCAGCTTGAACGCGTACGCGATGGCTCGCTTGGCTCGCTTGAGCCCCGAGCCGTAACGGTTGGGGAATTCGCTGCCGAACTTGACTACGCCACCGGTCTCCGTGAGCCAGACCTGACCACGCACGGCGGCGAGCACCGCCTTCGTGCCCTGGTTGCGAAAGCGGTTCGTGTCGGAGTAGTTGTGAAGTCCCCAGATGCTCGGCAGCTGTCCGTGAACGTCGCGCTGGAACGCGTGGATGTACCTCACCGTGGAGGCGACATTGGTGGAGTCGAGCACGTCCAGACCGACGATCGTGCAGCGCGGGCAGGCGCGCTTGAGCGCGAGATAGTAGCCAGCCGACTGGCTGGGGCTGGGACCGCGAATGGAACCATCACCCGGCGCCGGGGCGGTGCCGCGATTGGCCTCGTTCCACGCCGAGTACACGGTGATCTGAGGATGGAACGTGATGAAGCGTTTGATCTCGAGCGCGTACCTCGCGACACCCGGCAGCTGGTTGTTGGGTTGCGACCGGGAGTGGTAGAAGGCGATCAACGGCTCCACGTGCTGGGCTTCCGCTGCCGAGATCCATGCATTGACCGCGGCGAGGTCGCTTGGCCGATCAGCCACGTCGTACGGTGCGACGTACCGCGAGATGGTCGTGTGGAGCAATCGGTAGTAAGGGTTGCCGAACATCTTCGGGTTGTTGTCGCCGATCCCCATCTGAAGCCCTACGGAAGTCGTCGGAACGACGGCAAGGAGCCCCGCGACGGCGAGCACGGCGACGCCCGTCGTTGGAACGAGACTGATGATCCGCCGTGGCATGCCTAATCCTCGCTAAGCGTTCGGGCGTGATCCTCGACGTGTCACTCGAGAGTCGCGCCCCGTGCTTATCGGCAGACGGCGGACCGCCCTTAACCGGGGGGACAGTGGGGCGGTTACGCAAGCACGGGGTCGGCGACACTCCGCAAGAAGCGATCGCTCGCTGGGTCAGGCGCCTCAAATGCACAATCGGTGTTCGCCGCGCCTCGGATGCCAGAGCCGATGCCTTGCTGATCTAATTAAGGCCCAGGGGGCGTCTCATGGGCCTTAACCCCGCCCAAATGGGCCTAAACGAGCCGGTTTACGCCTTGGGCCGAACCGCGGCCTTCGCGCGGTTTGCAGGGAGAACGGGGCAGAACCGCATGAGTGCAGTCCTTTCTGATAAGGAAGAGGTCCCTGGTTCGAGTCCAGGATCGCCCATCCCGTCACCGGGAGCGCGAGCGGCATCAGCACCTCGACGGCCGTGGTAAGCGGCGCGGTCAACCCCGCGGGTGCGTCGGTCAACGTGTTCTTCGAATTCGGGACCACGACGGCCTATGGGCAGGTGACCGCGGCCCAGAAGACTGCCCCGAACAACTCGGCGACGCCGTTCGCCGCACTGCTCAGCGGCCTGCCGCCCGGGACGACGACCCACTACCGAGCCGTGGCCGTGTCGGACTTCGGAACGTTCGTCGGCGGCGATCAGGCGCTGACGACCGCATCTACGCCACCGCCGCCAAAGGCCAAAGATGGGAAAGCGACGGCCGGCAACCTGAAGGTGTCCGGCACGACCGTCTCTCGTGCGCCTCTCGTGCCCCGGCGAAGCCGGGGCAACGTGCAAGCTGGCGCTGAAGCTGACGGTCACCGAGACCTTCAAGGGCAAGAAGCTGATCTCCGTCACCGCGCGAAAGAAAAAGAAGGTGACAAAAAAGGTCGTTGTGGTGGGGGCGGCGACGGTGACGCTCAGAGCCGGCGAAAGCAGGACGGTGCGTATCTCGCTCAACAGCACGGGAAAGCGCCTGCTTGCAAAGCGGCACAAGCTGAAGGTCAGACTGCGCATCACGCAGACCCTCGCCAGCGGTCGGTCGACCACGATCCGTTCGCAAACTTTGACCTTCAAGACGGCTAAGAAGAGGGTCAAGCTACATCACTGATACCGCTCGTACGTAAAACCGGAGTCCGGTCGGGAGGAGCAGCTCAGCGGCAGCGCCCTCCCGGCCTCGACTCTGCGGACAAGCCACAGAGACCGGACTAGCCGTCCACGCCCGAGATCGCCACGCAGCGACCGCTACCACGCTTGGCGGGCGGATCGTCGCCTGCCAGCGGACATTTGGCCTGAGCATCCGTTTGCGCCCAGGCCCGGCGTAAGCCGCGCCGCGCGCCGTTCGCGCATCACCGACCGAGCGAGCGTGTTCGGGCCTGACCTGAGCCCGGCGATGAGATATGACCGATGTCACATCCATTGCCCCCGCTGTCACGTAGAAGTGGGCAGAGCCTCAACCTCGCCATTCGGAGACCTTCATGCCCGCACCCGATCAGGCCGTTCTGGGATTCGCGCCAGCCGCGCTGGACGTTCGCGCGCTCGCGCGGCGGGTCGGCCCGCCGGCGTTGTTCGCGGGCGCGCTGGTGGCGACCCTGCTCCTGGCAGGGGGTCGCGTTCATGCGCTGACCGACGCGCTCCGGCGCGGGCTTGGCGCGGGCGCGGGCGCGGGGCTGCTCGGAGCGGCGTTCGAGTGCGCGTCGCTGGTCGGCTACATCGGGCTGCTGTCGCTCGTGGCAGGAAGCGCATCGCCCCGCGTGCGCGTGCGTCAGAGCGCACAGATCACGCTCGCGGGCACTGCTGCGACGCGGGTGCTACCGACAGCCGGCGCGGGGGGCATGGCGCTGACGCTGTGGACGCTGCGCCGGGCCGGTCTGCGTCCGCTGGCGGCGGCACGCACGATGCTCGTGTTCCTGGTCCTCCTCTACTCCGTCTTCCTCGTATCGATCGCCGGTTCGGGCGCCGTCCTGGCACTCGGGCTCGTGCGCAGCCGCGGACCGGCGGAGCTCAGTGCGATCCCGTTCGTCGCGGCGGTGCTCGGCATCGTCCTGTGCGTCGCCGTGGCGTGTCGCCACCGCGCCGAGGGCCAACCGCGCGTCACCGACAACGGCGAGCCGGCCGGTCGCGGGCGGCGCGGGCGGATGGCTGCTGGCGCGCGCTTGTTCGGCGAGGCGGCCCGCGACGCCAGTCGGCTGGCTCGCGGGGGTGACCCGCGACTCGCCGGCGCAGTCGCCTACTGGGCGTTTGACGCGGCTGTCCTGTGGGCGATGCTGCACGCCTTCGGCTCAGCGCCGGTGCTGCCCGTGGTGGTGCTCGCGTACTTCGTAGGCCAGGTCGCCAACACGGTCCCGTTCCCCGGTTCGGTCAGCGGCGGGATCGCTGCCGTCCTGATCGCCTTCGGCGTCGCGCCGGAGCTTGCGCTCGCGTCGGTGCTCGCCTACCGCGCGGTGTCCGTGTGGCTGCCGACGCCGGTGGCCATCGCGGCCGTGCCTGCGCTACGTGCCACGGTCGCGCGCTGGAGCCGCGAGGATGGTGCGGAGCCTCTTCAGACTGGCTCGGAAACTACCGTCTCGAGCCGCGATGACGCCCAGGCGGACACCCCGCCGACTAGGTCGGAGATCTGCCTGAAACCAGCGGCGAGCAGCAGGCTGGCGGCGATCGCCGCGCGGTAGCCGCTCGAGCAGTGCACGCCGATCGGCCGGTCGCGCGGGAGTTCCTCGATTTGCCGCCCAAGTCGCGTCAGCGGGATGTTGGCGCTCTCTCCGATGCGCTTCTCGCGCCACTCCTGCTCGGTCGTCACGTCGAGTAGCAGTGGTGGCTGGAGCCGGTCGAGCTGCTCGGCGAGAACGCCGGCGGTTCTTCAGGATCACCCTGCGGCTCTGCCGGTCAGCGTGGTTGCGGCACGATGCGAATGTACGGCCGCGGTGACTGCCAGCCCTGAGGGTAGACCTGCTTCGCTTCATCGTCGGATACCGAGCCCGCGATGATCACGTCGTCTCCCTCCTGCCAGTTCACGGGGGTTGCCACCTTGTGCTTGGCGGTCAGCTGGAGTGAATCGATCACCCGCAGCACCTCGTCGAAGTTGCGCCCGGTGGTCATCGGATAGACCAGGATCAGCTTGATCTTCTTGTCGGGGCCGACCACGAACACGTTGCGCACGGTCTGGTTGTCAGCCGGAGTCCGCTCCAGCGGGTTGCCCGCGGTGTCGGCGGAAAGCATCCCATAGAGCTTCGACACCGCGAAATCGGAGTCCGCGATCACCGGGTAGTTGGGCGCGGCCCCCTGCGTCTCCTCGATGTCCTTCGCCCACTTGCCATGATCTGCGACCGGGTCGACCGACAGCCCGATGATCTTGACGTCGCGGCGGTCGAACTCGGGCTTGATCTTGGCCATGTAACCCAGCTCGGTCGTGCACACGGGCGTGAAGTCCTTCGGGTGCGAGAACAGCACCGCCCACGAGTCGCCGATCCAGTCGTGGAAGCGCACCGTTCCCTCGGTCGTCTCGGCCTCGAAATCGGGTGCCGTGTCACCAATCTGCAGAGCCATTTCCCCTCCTCTAGGTCGCCGCGCCCGCGCGCACGCGCGTGAGCCGATGTTCATGCGCCGCGTTTGATCTACCGCGCGAGATCAGGATACTCGCGCTCGTCTCGCTCGACGCGCCCGGGCTAACGCCCTCGCTGCGGTAAGCCCCCTGCCCGGCTGAGGTCGAGGCCGATCGCGAGGATCAAGCCGCGACTTCCGTCCCGGGGTCGTGGCCCAGTGGACCGAGGTCCGAGTGTTGCCCGATGGCGGCCTAATATGAAAGGCAAATCCACGCATAACAAACCACGTGGTTGTCGGCCGATGTGCCAGGCGGTGATCCCATCTGGCGCAACGCAGGGCGCAGCGGAGATCCCGCTTGGCCCGGAAAGGAAAACATGGCGACTACCGCTAGGGAGCCCGGCGTCGCGAGCACGACCGGGCTCGGGGAATCGGCGTCAGGCCCGCTCAGCGTCGCGGACCGCGTGGAGCTGCTGCGCTACATGCTGCTCATGCGCGGCATCGAGGAGCGCGCGCTGAACCTTTATCGCCAGGGGAAGGTGCCCGGCTCGTTCTATGACGGTTGTGGCTAGGAGGCGGTTTCGGCGGGCGCCGCGTTCGCGCTGGCGCCGGAGGACCGCCTGTGCGTGCTGCACCGCGACCTCGCCGCGCATCTGGTGCGTGGGGTGGAGCCCGAGCGCATCTTCGCGCAGTACATGGGCCGCGCGTCCGGCATCACCGGTGGCCGCGACGGCAACGTTCATTTCGGCGACCGGCGTCTGGGCTGCGTGGGGATGGTCTCGATGCTGCCGGACATGATGCCGGTGGCGGCCGGGATGGCGATGGCCTTCAAGCTGCGCGGCGAACGTCGCTGCGCACTGACCTGGCTCGGCGATGGCGCCACCTCACGCGGCGACTTTCACGAGGCGATGAACTGGGCGGCGTTGCAGCGGCTGCCGGTGATCTTCGTGCTCGAGAACAACCAGTACGCCTACTCGACCCCCCTCAGACTGCAGTTCGCGGTCGATCCCGTGGAGCGCGCCGCGGCCTACGGCGCGGTGGGCCAGACCGTGGACGGCAACGACGTCGAGGCCGTGTTCGCGGCGACGCTGCGCGCGCGCGAGCGGGCGCTGGACGGCGCCGGCCCGACCCTGATCGAGGCGGTCACGATGCGCATGCACGGCCACGCCGCGCACGACGATATGCGCTATGTGCCGGCCGAGCAGCTCGAGCATTGGCGAGCTCGCGACCCGATCATGCTCCAGCAGGCGCGGCTGCAGGCGCAAGGCGTCGATGTCGAGGCAACTCGGAACGCGGTCGCCGAGCAGCTGGACGCGGCGCTCGCGCGGGCGCTGCAGCAGCCGTTGCCCGACCCGGCGAGCGCCACCGAGGGCGTGTTCTGCGAGGGCGAGGCAGAGCCGCTCGGGGACGGGCAGGCGCCGTACAGCGGTTATGCGGCGAGGGGAACAGATCGTGTCTGAGATGACCTATCTGCAAGCGATCTCCGACGGATTGCGGGAGGAGCTTCGGGCCGATGAACGCGTGTTCCTGATGGGCGAGGACATCGCCGTGTTGGGAGGCGCGTTCAAGGTCACCGATGGCCTGGCCGCGGAGTTCGGCCGTGAGCGGGTCATCGACACGCCGCTGGCCGAGTCGGCGATCGTCGGCACGGCGATCGGCGCTGCGGTCGTCGGCATGCGCCCGGTGTGCGAGATGCAGTTCGCCGACTTCATCTCCTGCGGCTTTGACCAGCTCGTCAACGTGGCCGGCAAGATGCACTATCGCCAGCGACTGGCCGTGCCGCTAACGATCAGGCTGCCGTCGGGTGGTGGCTTCAGCGGCGGGCCGTTTCACTCGCAGAACCCCGAGGCCTGGTTCATGCACGCGCCAGGCCTGAAGGTGGTCGCGCCGGCGACGGCAAGTGACGCGAAGGGGCTGTTGATCGCGGCGATCCACGATCCCAACCCGGTGCTGTTCTTCGAGCACAAGCACCTCTACCGCCGGATCAAGGAAGACGTGGCGCCGGGGCGCTTCGAGACGCCGTTTGCTGCGCGCGTCGCGCGCGAGGGAAGGGACCTGACGGTCGTCGCCTACGGCGCGATGGTGTGGAGCGCGCTCGAGGCGACCGCCGATCTCGACGGCGCCAGCATAGAGGTGCTCGACTTGCGCTCGCTCGTGCCGCTGGATGAGCGGGCGATCCTGCATTCGGTGCGCAAGTGCTCCAAGCTCGTGATCGTGGATGAGGCGAACGCCACCTGCGCGGCCGGGGCACAGGTGGCCGCGCTGGTCGCCGAGCATGCGTTCGAGCACCTCGACGGCCCCGTCGTGCGCGTCGCCACCCCCGACGTGCCGATCGCGTTCTCGCCGCCGCTCGAGCGCGCCCTGCTGCCGCAGGTCGAGCAGATCAAGGAGGCCTGTCGTGAGCTCCTCGAATACTGAGCGCGCGCTGCCGGAGGTGCTCGTGTCGATGCCACAGATGGGCGTGTCGGTCGCCGAGGGCACAGTCGCCGTGTGGCACAAGCGCGCCGGAGATTGGGTGCAGAAGGACGAGATCATCTGCGAGATATCGACGGACAAGATCGACACCGACGTGCCCTCGCCCGCGACCGGGCGCGTCGCAGAGCTGCTCGTGGCCGAGGACGAGACCGTGCCGGTGGGCACGCCGCTGGCCCGCATCGCGACCGACGCCGCCCCGGGCGAGGCGCATCCGGACGAGCAGGACGCCGCCACCGCCGGGGCAGCAGCGGCCGACGCAGGCGCTGCTGGCCAAGCAACGCCCGACGCGGGCGCGGGGCAGGGCGGCGCGCGCCGGGTCTACTCCCCCGTGGTCCAGCGAATCGCCGCCGAGCACGGCATCGACCTGACGACCGTCGCCGGCACCGGCCGCGGAGGCCGCGTGCGCAAGCAGGATGTGCTCGCCGTGCTCGCAACCCGCGATGCGGCGGAGCCACACGATCGCGAGCCTCCCGCGCCACCCGTGCGCGCCGACGCGGAGCCCGCGGCGCCGGGCCGTGACCGCACCGAGCCGCTCTCGCGCATGCGGCGCGCGATCGCCGAGCACATGACTCGCTCGCTTCGCACCGCAGCGCACTGCACCACGATCGTCGAGGCCGATTTCTCGCGCGTCGAGCAAGAGCGCAAGCGCCTGCGCAGCTCGCCGCTGCCGATCGTCGCGCGCGCCGTGATCGATGCGCTGGAGCGCCACCCGGCGCTCAACGCCACCCTGGAGGGAGAGCTGCTGACCCGCCACCGAAACATCAACCTCGGGATCGCCGTCTCGCTGGGCGAGCGCGGTCTGATCGTGCCGGTCATCCATCGCGCGCAAGAGCTCTCAGTCGAGGGTCTCGCACAGCGGATCCGCGACCTCGCCCGCCAGGCTCGCGAAGACGGGCTCACTCCCGACGACGTGCGCGGCGGCACCTTTACGATTACCAGCCCCGGGTCCTACGGAGCGATTATCTCGACTCCGATCATCAACCAGCCGCAGGTTGCGATCCTCGATCTCGAGGCGATCGTCAAGCGGCCGGTCGTGGTCGCCGACAGCGACGGCAACGACGCGATTGCGGTTCGCCCCATCGCGCACCTGTGCCTCTCGTGGGATCACCGCGCGCTCGACGGGGCGCTGGCCGCGCAGTTCCTGGAGACTGTTCGCGGTCGGCTCGAACGGGAGGCGTGACGGCGTGCGCACGGTTGCGCACGGGATCGGTGAGCGATATGAGCACGAGACGCTGCTCGTACGCCGCGGCCCGCGCAGCGGCCTGCCGACGGTGATCGCCGTTCACTCGACCGCGCTCGGCCCGGCGCTCGGCGGTTGTCGCATGTGGAGCTATGCGACGCTCGAGGGGGCTGTCGCGGACGCGCTGAGGCTGTCGCGGGCGATGACGCTGAAGGCGGCGGTCGCGCGGCTTCCGCTTGGCGGCGGCAAGGCGGTGATCCGCCTTCCCGCGGGCGTCGAGCGGCCGCGCGGTGTCTTCCGCGAGGCGCTGCTGCACGACTTCGCCGAAGCGATCGAGCGGCTCGGGGGCAGCTACATCACCGCGGAGGACGTCGGCACCACCAGTGCGGACATGGCGCGCCTCGGGAGGTGGACCGAGCACGTCGTCGGCCGCCCGGCAGAGCAGGGGGGCGGCGGTGACCCGGCCGCGTTCACTGCCGCCGGCGTCGAGGCCGCGCTGCACGCGTGCTTTGAACACGTATTCGGCGCGCGCACGCTAGCTCGACGCAGCGTGGCGATCGTCGGCGTGGGCAGCGTGGGCGGAGCGCTGGCGCTCCGGCTGGCGCGCCGCGGCGTGCGGCTCGTGCTGGCCGACATCGATCCGGCCAAGCGAGCGTTGGCGCGCGCACTCGGAGCTGGCTGGATGAGCACCGCGGATGCGTTGCGCGCGCGCGTGGATGCGCTGGCCCCCTGCGCGCTGGGCGGAGTCATCGACGCCGAGCTCGTGCCGGAGCTCCGCTGCCGCATCATCTGCGGTGCCGCCAACAACCAGCTGGCCGGCGACGAGCTGGCCGACCGGCTGGCCGCCGAGAGGATCCTGTACGCGCCCGACTTCGTCGTCAATGCGGCGGGTCTCATCAACGTGTCGCTCGAGCTGACCGGCTATGACGCCGCGCGAGCGCAGCGCCGCGCGGCGGCGATCGAGACCGTCCTGAGCGACGTCCTGACGCGCGCGCGGGACGCTGGCGAGACCCCGCTGCGAGCCGCCACCGACCTGGCCCATGAACGACTGCGATTGGCCCAGCTCGCGCCTCCCCCGCCAGATGACACGGGCGCGCAAGCTCCCTCAACGGGCACGTCGGCGCTCCCGACCCCGGGCAGGGGTGACCCGACGCATTGGGGCCGTCGGACTCGACGCCCGATCTCGGCTCGAGCGCATCGCTGAGCTGCGATCTGCCGCGCGGTCCGCTCACCGCGAGGTGGCGGCACACGTTAGGCTGGTCGCAGATGTCGGCACGAGGCCGCGAGCGACTCGAAAGCTACCTGCGCGACCATGGCGTGAGCGTTGACCTGATCGAGCACGCGCACAGCGAGTCCGCCGCGGACGAGGCGAGGGCGGCGCACCTTCCGGCCGAGCAAACCGCCAAGACGGTTGTCCTGCATACGCCCGACGGCTACCGCTTTGCGGTCATCCCCGCCGCGGATCGGCTGGACCTGAACAAGGCCGCCGCCGCGCTCGACGTGAGCCGGCATCAGCTGCGCTTGGCGACCGAGGCAGACATGGCCACCGACTTCGCCGACTACGAGGTCGGCGCGCTGCCGCCGGTCGGGCCGGACACGCCCGCGGAGCTGATCGACCCGCGCCTGCTCGCGTTTCAGCGCGTGCTGTGTTCGGGCGGCGACCACGAGCACTCGCTGCTGGTCGATCCCGCCGACATCGTGCGCCTCACCGGTGCACGCACGGCAGACATCCGCGAGGACTGACAGCGCGCCGGCACGCGGTCGCGCGCGCGCACTGTCTTGGCCGCGTCAGCGGCCGCCGTGCAGCGCCCGCGCCGTGTGCGTCTTCGCCACCGCCGCCTGCGCCGGGTTCGTGCCCAGGACCACGTCGCCGAGGTTTGATGTGACGCCGAACCAGTAGTGCTCGTTCTTGTAGTGGTGCAAGCGGTGGTTACGCCAGATGACCTTGTAGTAGCGCCCGCGCGGCCGGTATGGCGTGTGGATCAGGAAGTGGCACCACTCGTACGAGAACAGGATCGCGTACCCCGCGACCAGTCCGCTGAGCCACCATGCGACGCGGTCGCCACCGAGCAGCGCGTGCAGCGGAACGCACAGGCCGAACAGCACGGCGGCGATCGCGGGCAAGAACAGCAGGAGCGCGTATGTCGGGATCAGCACTCCGTCGAGCTCGCCCGGGGCGGCATGGTGCGCGCGGTGCTCGCGTGCGGCGAGCAGGTCATAGCTGCGCCCAGCGATGCGCAGCGGCCGCGCGTGCAGCAAATAGACATGAATGATCCACTCGGTCAACGGCTCAAAGACGACCAGGCCGAGGGGAACGATCAGGTCGCGCCAGCTGAAGTGCCCGACCGACAGACGGGCCGCCAGCGCTGCCGCGAAGCCCGCGCCGATCAGCTTGGGAGAGTGGTGGCGCGCAAACGCGCGCGCGACGTCCCCGAGACCCAGCGGCCCCTCGGGTTTGCGCCGCGCCAGCGCCTCGGGCGGGGCGCTAAGCGGGTCCACGCTCATGGGCTGCGGATCGACGCTCATGGCCTGATTATCGAACAGCCGCGACGACGCACCGCCGAGAGGCGCGCCGCGCTCGGTGCCTCCCCGACCGCTCCGGGCTAGGCGGCGACTGGCTCGACCACGGCGTCGGTCGCGCGGGCGCGCGAGAACTCCATCGTGCCGTCCTCGATCGCGCCGAACCTGAGGCTCATGACGTCCAACGCATAGTTCTGGTAGAGGCGCCAGGGTGCCCTGGACCCCTGCCGCGGGAACTGGTCGATCGAGCGCAGCACGTAGCCCGAGGAGAAGTCGATGAACGGCTGCTCGGCCATCGATGGGTCGCGACGGGGCGCGCAGCAGTCATATCCGTGCTCATCCATGTGGTTGAGCAGCCGACACACGTATTCGCACGTCAGGTCGGCCTTCAGCGTCCACGACGCGTTCGTGTAGCCGAACGTGATCGCAAGGTTGGGGACCTCGCTGAGCATCATGCCCTTGTAGCTCATCGTCTCTGCCAGCTCGATCTGGCGGCCGTCGACGACGAGGTTCACCCCTCCCAGCGCCAGCAGGTTGAGTCCCGTCGCGGTCACCACCAGGTCCGCCTCGATCTCGGTGCCGGACTGCAGCCGGATGCCACGCCGGGTGAACTCCTGTATACGGTCGGTGACCATCGACACCTTCTCGGCGCAGATCGCCTCGAACAGATCACCGTCGGGCACCAGGCACAGTCGCTGGTCCCACGGTCCATACTGCGGTTTGAAGTGCGTGTCCACGTCGTAGCCCGGCGGCAGTCGCCGCTGCACGGCTCTTCGCACCAGCGACTTGACAAGGGTGGGCCGGCGCCGGCTCAGCTGGAAGCTCAGCAGCGTGAGCAGCACGTTCTTCCAGCGCACGAGTGAATACGCGACCCGCTCCGGCAGGACGCGGCGGAGCAGCTTGGCGATCGGGTCTTCGGCCGGCAACGACACGATGTAGCTGGGTGAACGCTGCAGCATCGTCACGTGAGCGGCGCGCTCAGCCAGCGCCGGGACCAGTGTCACGGCGGTGGCGCCGCTGCCGATCACGATCACCCGCTTGCCGGCGTAGTCGACGTCCTCGCTCCACTTCTGCGGGTGCACGACCGTGCCGCCGAAGCGCTCGATGCCGGGGAACTCCGGCGTGTAGCCCTGGTCGTAGCGGTAATAGCCGCTGCACATGAGCAAGAAGCTGCAGCTGATGCGCACCGTTTCGCCCGTGTCGGACCGCTGCGCCTCCACCGTCCAGCACGCATCATCGGAAGACCACTGCGCGCTGGTCACGCGATGGTGAAAGCGGACCTTCTCGTCGATCCCGTTCTCGCTTGCCGTCTGGCGGACGTAATCCAGGATCGAGCTGCCGTCGGCGATCGACTTCGCGTCGCTCCAGGGGCGAAACGCGTAGCCCAGGGTGTACATGTCTGAGTCAGAGCGAATGCCCGGGTAGCGGAACAGGTCCCAGGTGCCCCCGATGGCGCCGCGCGCCTCGAAGATTGCGTAGGTCTTGCCGGAACAGCTCACCTGCAAGTGCCGGCCGGCGCCCACGCCGGAAAGGCCCGCACCGACGATCAGGACGTCGACGTGCTCCGACACGACCTCCGGCGATCCCCCTGCTGGCGGTGGAGTTGCTAGCAAGCGAGTGGAGCTTAGCCCATCGTGCCTGGCCCGCCGCCAGCTTTGCCTCGCGGCGCGAGTCCCCGCCGCTGCGCCTTCGCCGCCCCGGGCATTGGACCTTGCCGCGCATCGAGCGTTGCCGCGCATCGAGCCTTGCCGCGCATCGAGCCTTGCCGCGCATCGGCGTGCATGAAATCGTCCACGCCGGGTACTGCACAAGTGTTCTAGAACTACGCACTCACGGACTGGGGGGTTAGGGATGACGTTGCCCGGCAAGGCAAAGACTGCGGTCCCGTTGACGGCCGCGCTGCTTGCGACGCTCGCTGCCTCGCCGCAGGCACAGGCGCAGGGAACGCTGATCGGCACGGTTTCGCTGCAGACACCGGCGATTCCCGCGCCGCTGAGCACGCCGTCGCTGCCGGCGCCCACCCCGCGGCCTGTGTCGCTGCCCCAGCCGCCCAGCAGCACCTCGACGCCACCCGTGCGCGTTCCGTCGGTGTCCACGCCCTCTGTTTCCACGCCCTCTCTCCCGAGCATCAGCACGCCCTCCACCCCCGCGCCGGCGCCCTCTGCGCCCGCGCCCAAGGTACACGTATCGGGGACCACCTCCCCGGCGCCCTCGGTGAACGTCTCCTCCTCGGTGACGCCGTCCACCTCAGTCAGCGGCCCGGGATCCGGCTCGGTCGCTCAGGCGTCGCCCACCACGGCCGCGACGCGAGGTGCATCCGCCCCGGCCCCCGGCTCCGCGGCGTCCAGACAAGGCTCCACCCTGGCCGCGCGTTCGGCCGGGGGCAACGAAGCCCTGCGCAGCCTGCTCGCGCTAGGCGCGGGCGCGGGCGGTGGGCCGGGCAGTCGACCCGGGAGGGGAGCCGCGGGCGGCGCCGGGCCTTGGCACGATGGCTCGGGCTACGGCGCGCGCGCGACCGCGGCCCAGCTGAGCGCCTTTGCGTCATCGCTTGCGCGAGCGCTGAGCGGCCTCGGGCAGATCGGCGGCTCGGGACCTAGCGGCGGGGCCGCCGTTCACACGACGCGCGCCGACCGTGGCGCGGCGCCGGCTTCCTCTAGCGCCAAGGACCCGCTCGGGCTCGAACTACCCCCGCAAACGGGTCAGGCGATGATGGTGGCGCTGATCGCACTCGGAGCGTTGTTGCTGGTGGGCGTGCTGTTCAGGGACGAGCTGCAGCAGCTGCTCTCGCGGTTGACACAGAGGCCGCACAGCTAGAAGCAACTCCGGGCCACGCGGCTGCAGCGACGCTTGCACGCCATCCGGGCATCGCCCTAGCGTCGCCGAGCATATGTTCGACGCTGCCGCCGTCTCCGCCTGGCTGGAGGAGCTCAATGCCGAGCAGCGGACCGCCGTCACGCACCGAGGCGGCCCGCTGCTGATCCTCGCCGGGGCGGGGACGGGCAAGACGACCACGCTCTGCACGCGCGTGGCGTGGTTGCTGAGCGAGGGGGTTCCAGCCGAGCGCATGCTGCTGCTGACGTTCACGCGACGCGCAGCGCGGGAGATGGTGCAGCGCGCACACTCGATGACCGCGCGCGTGCTCCCCAGCGCCGGGGCTGTGGTCGGCGGAACCTTTCACTCGCTGGCCCACCGCATCGTGCGCCTGCATGCGTGCTCGCTGGAACTGCCGCCGGGCTTCGGCGTGCTAGACGCGGGCGACGCCGCCGACCTAATCGACCTCGTGCGCCAGGAGCTGGGTCACGCGGCGAGCACGCGCCGCTTCCCCCGCGCCCAGACGATGCTCGACATCTACTCCTATACCGTCAACGCTCAGAGACCACTGGCGGAGATCCTCGCGGAGCGCTTTCCCTGGTGTGAGGAGCACGGCGAGGCTCTCGCCGAGAGCTTCCGTGCATACGGAGCCCGGAAGCGGACGTTCGGCGTGCTCGATCTCGACGACCTGCTGATCTACTGGCGCGCGCTCGCAGGCGATCCGGTGCTCGGGACGCGCATCGCCGACAGCTTTGACCACGTGCTCGTCGACGAGTATCAGGACGTCAACGGGCTGCAGGTCGACATCGTTCGCAGCCTGCGGCACGCGCGGTGCGAGCTCACGGTCGTGGGCGACGACTTCCAGGCGATCTACGGATTTCGTGCCGCGAGCGCTCGGCACATCCTGGAGTTTCCGCAGCACTTTCCCGATGCGCGCACAATCACGCTCGAGCAAAACTATCGCTCGACCGAGTCGATTCTAGCGATCGCAAACGCGCTCTCGAACCAGGACCAGCACGGCTTTCCCAAGCGGCTGTGGAGCGAGCGGGGAGAGGGGGCCGCGCCGGAGCTCGCGTTCGTTCGCGACGAGAGCTCGCAAGCGAATGAGGTCTGCGAACGGGTCCTGGCCGCGCGCGAGGAGGGGATGGAGCTGCGCGCGCAGGCTGTCCTGTTTCGCACCTGCCACGACTCCGCTCTGCTAGAGCTCGAGTTGACGCGCCGCAGGGTTCCGTTCGTAAAGTACGGCGGCCTGCGCTACCTGGACGCGGCTCACGTGAAGGACCTCGTGGCGCTGCTGAGGCTGGCGAGCAACGCGGCAGATGAGGTGAGCTGGTTTCGCGTGCTGCAGCTGCTGGACGGCGTAGGTCCGGTGCGCGCGCGGCGCCTGCTCGATGCGCTGCGGGCCCCCGGCGGCGGTCCGCCCGAGCTCAGCCGCTGGGCCGATGCTGCCGGACACGTGCCGGAGCATGCGCGCGCGGCGGCCACCGCGCTGTTCGGCGCGCTCGTCGACGCCGCCGCAGGCGGTGAGAGCGCCGGCGCGCGGGTCGAGCGGCTGTGCGCCGCGCTCGTACCGCTGATCCGGCTTCGCTATGACGACGGAGCCGCGCGCGCCGCCGACCTGGACCAGCTGGTTGCGGCCGCCGGCAGCGCTCGCGACATACGCGAGTTCGTCGCCGAGCTGGTGCTCGACCCGCCGGCCTCGAGCGCGGATCTGGCGGGGCCACCGCATCTCGACGAGGACTATCTCGTGCTCAGCACCGTACATTCGGCAAAGGGCCTGGAGTGGGATGCGGTCCACCTGATCGCCGCCTACGACGGCAACTTCCCCGCCGATATGAACACTGGCAGCGAGCAGGGGGTCGCCGAGGAGCGCCGGCTGCTCTACGTCGCGCTCACGCGTGCGCGCCGGCGGCTGCACGTCTACGTACCGGTCCGCTACTACCACCGTCCGGCCGGGTGCGATGACCCGCATGGCTACGGCAGGACATCGCGCTTTTTGACCGCCAGCGTCCAGTGCCTCTTCAGGGTCACGCGCACGCCCGGGGAGCCCTCCCCTGGTGTGGACGGCGTCGCTCCACGGCGGCGAATCGAGGTATCTGTCGACGCGCTGTTTGCGTGACCGAGTCGGCCATGGCTCGCAAGGCCGGCTTGTCGTCCGAAAGAGACCACGCCGTGTCGGCCCTTTCGTCCACCGCGGGGCGCCCGGCTTCAGCCGGCGCGCCTGCCCGTCGATGGGCTCGCAGAACCGACGCTGGTGCTCCAGCCGAGGTCAAAATCGATCCACATAGCCGTCCACAGGCCACGGCGAACCGGAAAGCCTGGAGGCGCCCGGGCAGGCAGGGCCCCAGCTCCTCCACACACGGGAACGGCGCTCCACCGCAGGGTGGGGCGCCTTTTCGTTTTGGTCGGCCGGCCGGCGCCACCGGAGCGATCCAGCTCAGTCGCCAAAATGCGCAGCATGAGCGCAGTGATGCCGCATGCCGCTGAGTGGCCGGGCCTGGTTCCCGCCCCGGGGACGATCACCTGGCGCCGCGCAAGCGATGCGCGCCTGTTTCTGGCAGCGGGCTACGCGCTCCTGCTGCAGGTCTCCCACCCGACGGTCGGCGCGGGCGTCAGCGAGCATTCGCAGTTCCGGCGCGAACCGTGGGGGCGGCTGATGCGCACGCTTGACTACACCTACACGATGGTCTACGGGGGCCCCCAGGCGGCCGGCGAGATGGGCCGCCGGATCCGCAGCTTCCACAAGCACATCCGTGGCAGCCTGCCCGATGGCCGCGCTTACCACGCGCTCGAGCCCGGCGCGTATGCGTGGGTGCACGCCACGCTCGCCGAGGCGATCGTGCGAGCCCACGAGCGCTTCGGCCGGCCGTTCAGCGGCGCGCAGTGCGAGGCCTTCTGGGCAGAGTGGCGCGCGCTCGGCCGGCTGCTCGGGATCCGCGAGCGCGACCTGCCGGCGGGCTGGGAGGGCTTTGGCGACTACCTCCAGGAAATGGTGGCGGGCACGCTCGTCCACACGGTGGCAGTCGATGACGTGCTCGCAGCGCTGTCGCGGCCCTCCGCTCCCAAGCTGCCCGCGCTGAGCGCTCCCGCGTGGACGCTCGCGCGGCCGCCGCTCGGGCACGTGCTTCGGCTGGCCACCGTCGGCCTGCTGGCGCCAGTTCTGCGGCGCCGCTTCGGCGTGTCCTGGTCTCCCGCGCAGGAGCTGCAGCTGCGCGCGTTCAGCTCGGCGCTACGCTCGGCCACGCCGGTGATGCCGGCGTGGCTTCAGAACACCGGCGCCGGCTACCTGCGCCACCGGGCTCCGGAGATCGCCCGAGGCGAAGTCGCCTCCCCGAGCCGTCTGGCCCGCACGCGAGCGTGAGCATCCGCCGCGACACCTTCAGACGCGCCGGTCAGACGTCGCTCACGATGATCATCTCGCGAGCATCCTCCTGACCGCTCCGGCGAACGCCTCGGTGGTGAAGCAGCTGGGCTCGGCGAACTCCTCGAGTGCCAGCGCCCCGTCCCAGCTCGCGTCCGCGACCGCGCGCAGCAGCGGCTTGGTCATCTCCATCGCGTGCAGCGGCATCGCGCTCACCCGATCGCACCATTGTTCGGCCGCGTCGAGCAGCGCATCATGGGGCACGACTTCCTGCACGAGCCCCAGGCGCAGTGCCGCTTGCGCGTCGATGTGCTCCCCGCGCAGGTAATAGGCATACGCGCCCTGATAGCCCAGGTGACGCGTCAGCGCCCAGCTCGTGCCGACCTCGGGCAGCAGCCCCAGCTTTCCGAACGCGGGCACGATCACCGCCCGCTCGGAGGCGATCGCGAGGTCGCACGTGAGCGCCCACGCGAGGCCCACCCCGGCCGCCGCACCGTTGAGCGCCGCGAGGAAGGTCGTGTCCGAGTGTGCGATCAGGCGGGCGATAGCCCCGAACTCCCCGCGAATCCAGCGCCACACGTCGGTGGTTCCGGGCGCGTCGGCGAGCTTGGAGATGGCGTCCTTCATCATGCGCAGGTCGCCGCCGGCGCTGAACGCCGGATCCGCTCCGGTGAGGACGATCGTGCGTACGTCGGCCTCGCGCACCAGATCCTCGAGCGCGTTCCGCAGCTGGCGCACGAGCGGCGCGCTCAGCGCGTTCAAGCGTTCGGGCTCGGCGAGCGTGACCAGCGCGCGGTCGCCCTTGCGCTCCAGGCGAACGCGTTGGGGTGCGCTCGGGTCATCGCCCGTGGCGATCATGTCGCGATACATCGTGCTCATCGAGATCTCCTCTCCTCGGGCGGCCAGTTCCGCTGGCAACCGTACCGGCGCTAGCGAGCTCGGTCACCTGCGGCGAGCTGTGCCCCGCGCAGCTCCTGCAGTCCGGCGGCGATCTGTTTGACCGGGGCGTAGCCCAGCTGCGCGCGCGCCTTGTCGATCCTGATCGTGCACTCCTGACATGACACCCAGTACGCAAAGCGCGTGAGCGGTGGACGGCCTGGCAGCGGCAGCCGTCTCCAAGCGGCCTCGCCGGCGCTGGCGAGCACGCCCCCGAGCCAGCCGGGCAGGCTCCGCGACGGCGGCGTCATCCCCTGGGTGAGGAGCAGCTCACTGACGAACTCGCGGAACACCACGGGCTCCCCGTCGGTCACGAAGTAGGCATTTCCCGGCACGCCCCGCGTGGCGCCGAGCAGCAGGCCCTCGACCGTGTTGTCCACATGCGTCGTGGAGGTGCGGTGATGACCGCCGCCGATCCAGGCAAAGCGGCCGCTTCGCACCATCTCCACCAGCGCCGGTAGCAGCGTGGTGTCGCCAACTCCCCACACGAAGCGCGGCCGCACGACGACTGTCTCGAAGCGATCGCCGTTCGCGGCCAGCACCAGTTCCTCGGCGCGTGCCTTGGTCGCGCTGTACAGGGCCGGGGAGTCGGGGCGCAGGGAGGCGGTCTCGTCGACTTCCATGAGCGGCGCGCCGGCCAGCAGCGCGGCCTCGGTGCCGACGTGCACGAAGCGCCGCACGCCTGCCTCCGAGCACGCTGTCAAGGCGTTGCTGGTGCCCTCGACGTTACCGCGGCGGAACTCCTCTGGCGTCCCCCAGTCGCCCAGCGTTGCTGCGGCGTGAAACGCAAGCTCGCAGCCCAGCGCGCCCGCCCGCATGGTGCTCGGATCGGCGAGGTCTCCGCGCTCGGGCTCGGCCCCCCGTGCCCGCACGCGCTCGGCCGCGCGATCCGAGCGGGCCAGAGCGCGCACGCCGTAGCCATCGGCAACCAGGCGCTCGATCAGCCGCCCGCCGATGAAGCCCGAACCGCCGGTAACGAACGCGCTCGCCACCGGCCGCACACTAACTCAGCCGCGCCGCCGGCCGCCGCTGCGGGGAGCTAGGGTGACGCCAGAGATTTTTCGCGCCTGCCCTGGGGCTCGACGTGGGCGGCCATGTGCAGGTGGCGATCGATCTCAAACCACATACACGCGTCTTGGCCCGCCTCGTCGACCGACCAGCGGTCGGCGAGCTCGTCGAGCAGCAGCAGGCTGTAGTCGCGCCCGTTGTCTTCGGCGGAGAGCTCCAGGTGCTGGCGCGGGGCGCGCAGCTCGACCCTCACGACGTCGGTCGGCATCCACGCGCGCAGCTCCATGTTCGCGCCGCTGGCGTGGGCGTGCTGGACGGCGCGCGTCACCAGCTCGCTTGTCAGCAGCACCACCGCATCACGCAGGTCGGGCGAGGGCCGATCCACCTGCGCCACGTGGTAGCGCGCCGCGCGGGGCGCGTAGGGGTCGAGCGTCAACGACATCGCGAGGTCCGGCTGCAGCGGGTCGATCGGCATCACTTGCTCGGATTCCCGCCGCCGCGAGGTTGAAACGTCATTGCGGATCCTTCCTTTGACTAGTCGCGCTCACAACCGAGGCAGCCGCAACATACAGCACCGCCTGCACGCGCGCGACCGCTGCCACGGCGCTGTCAGGCGGAAGCATCTCGGGGTGGTGAAGCGGCCGCCGCTCGAAACCGGGTGCGCCATCGAGGCCCACAAAACCGATCGCAATTGGCGCCAATGCGCCGAAGAAGGCGAAGTCATCGGATCCGCATGAGCGCCACTCGGCGGCTCGCGCGAGCCCCGCCGCCGGCAGCAGCTCGCGCGCCCTCGCCACCACGGCAGCATCGTTCTGGAGCGCCGGCTCGCCCGGCGTGATCCGCACCGATCCCTCGCAACCGTGAGCGGTGGCGATCCCAGCGACCACCTCGCTCACCATCTCGCGCAGCATCCTGCGATCCTCCGGCCGGTAGGCGCGCAGCGCCGCCCGGGCGCCAGCGGTGGGCGGAATCACGTTCTCGGCGGCACCGCCCCAGAGCACTCCCACCGTCAGCACGGCCGGGTGCAGGGGGTCGATGCGCCGCGCGACCTGTGCGTGCAGCGCGACCACGATGTGCGCCAGGGCGAGCACCGGATCGCGCCCGTGGTGGGGGTAGGCGCCGTGGGAGGGGCGTCCCTCAACCGTGATCTCTACCGCGTCGCAGGAAGCGTTGACCGCCCCTGGGTCCAGCGCCACCGCACCCCAGCGCACCTCCGGGTGGATGTGCGCCGCCACCACCGCGCTCGGCGTGATCGCGGCCAGCTCGGCGTGGGCGAGCTGCTCCGCGCCGGAGGGATAGGCCTCCTCGCTCGGCTGGAAGACCGCTACGAGCGAGGCCGGCAGCCCGGCCCCAAGCGCGTGCGCGGCGCGCGTCAAGGCCACCAACGCCGCCATGTGGACATCGTGCCCGCAGGCGTGCATAGTGGTTCCCGTGGCGCGGAAGGGGGCGTCGGTGCGCTCCTGCACGGGCAGGCCGTCGAGCTCTGCCCGGATCGCGATCGCCGGCCCGGTTCCGGGTCCGACGCGCGCGATGCGCCCGGTTCCGGCGACCGTCTCGCTGGGCACCGGAAGTTGCGCCGCCACTGCCTCGGCTGTCTGCTTCTCGGCGTGGGCGAGCTCCGGCTGGGCGTGCAGGCGGTGGCGCAGCTCGACCGCCGCCGGCAGCTCGTGCTCGAGCTGATCGAGCAGCCGCGCGAGCAGATCGTCAGTAGATCGCGGCATAGCGCCGGCACGCCTCGCCGAGCTCGATCTGGGCCGTCGCCTGCAGCTCTGCGTGCTTGATCCCGACGTAGGCGTCGTAGAGCACCGGGTCCAGCCACCCGCGCACGGTCTCATCCTGCGCGAGTGCGTGCAGCGCGTTGGCGAGCGATGTCGGCAGGGCACCCACCCCGAAGCGGGCGCGCTCGTCCTCGTTTAGCTCTCCCGGGTCGCGTTCGAGGATCGGCGGCGCCGGCAGCCCGGCCCGCACTCCCTCCAGCCCGGCACGCACGATCGCGCCAAGCGCCAGATAGGGGTTCGCGCTTGCATCGGCCCCGCGGTACTCCAGCCGCAGCTGGCCCGCCAGCTCGCTCGCGCCCAGCTCGACCAGCGGCGGGATGCGCAGCAGCGCCTCGCGGTTGCGGTCGGCCAGGCAAACGGCGCCCGCGCTCCAGTGATGCGGCAGCAGACGCGGTGCCGACACGGGGCTGGGCGCCGTGAGCGCACTGAGCGCCGGCGCGTGCTGCAGGACTCCGGCCGCGAAGCTCATGCCGAGCTGGCTCATGTGCGCGGGCTGGCCGGCGTCGTACAGCGCCGGCCTGCCCGCCGTGTCGAGCAGCGCGATGTGGATGTGCACCCCGTTGCCGGGTCCGGCGGGGTCGAGCAGCGGCACGAAGCTGGCGTGCAGGCCGTGCTGCCGCGCCACCTCGCGCACCACCTCGCGCACAACCACGCTGCGATCGGCGCCGGCGAGCCCCTCGGCGGCCGACACGGGGATCTCGTACTGATGCGGGGCGAACTCGGCGAAGAAGCGCTCCGGCTCGGCCCCCGCTTCCGACAGCGCGGCCATCACGCGGGTGGCGAACGGCTCGGCACGCCGCTGCGCCTCGAGCGAGAACGGCAGCGCCGGCGGCTCTTCGCGCAGCAGCTGGAACTCGTGCTCGAAGCTCGACACCACGCGCAGGCCGAACTCACCCCGCAGCTCGGCCAGCGCCTCGCGCAGGAACTGGCGGGGACAGCAGGCCCACGGCCGCCCGTCGGTCTCGACGATGTCGCACAGCAGCAGCTGTAGCGCGCCGGCCTCGCCGTCGCCGCGCACGCGCACGCGCGTGTCGATGTCGGGCAGCAGCCGCAAGTCGCCCGTCGAGCCGAACGGACTCTCCTCGGCGAGCGATCCGAGCGGGGTAAGCGAATGGTTGGCGGGCACCCAGCCGACGCCGCTGGCCAGCCGATCGCCAAGCTCGGCGGATGGCAGCGAGCGGCCACGCACGATCGCCCCGAGGTCGCAGGACACCAGGGCCACCAGCTCGGAAGCGCTCACGCAAGCATCTCTGGCAACACCGTGCCGTTGTCCCACGCGCCCTCGCTCAGGCCGAGCTCGGCGGCCCTCGCGCGCAGCTGGGCGGCATCCTCGGAGAACGCGATGAGGATCAGGCCGCCGGCAGCCATGTCCGGGCGTTGCAGCGCACGCGCGAGCCGCTCGGCCGGCTGCATGTGCAAGCCCCGACTACCCAGCGAGGGGTAGGTGTCGGCGACCCCGTACAGGGTCCCGCCCGGCCCGACGATGCGGCCGATCAGACAGACGAAGTGGCCGACGTCCCAGTCCGGGTCGGGCCCCGTCTGCGCGCCGTCGAGCAGGTAGGCGAGCAGCTGCCCGAGCGTCGCACCGGCGCCCCACAGATGGCGTGTGGCCAAGTTGGCCACGGCGCTCACCGGACGCTCGAGCGCGGCGAGCAGATCGAACAGCCCCGCAAGGGCCTGGGCGCTCCACTGCGCCGTGTAGGGCAGCGCCGCCAGCGCGTCGCCCGACAGCTGCTCGACGGCGCGCACGAGCCCGGCCGGGGTTGTCCCGGAACGGGCCGCGTCCTCGATGCGCGGGAGCGCCAGCCGGTAGTCGCGCCGGCCGCGTTCGCCCTGCGGGAGGTTGTGCGGCTCCGCTGCGGCCGAGATGACGCTGCCGGCGGCTAGCGCGACCGCATCTTGATCGACGCGCTCGCCGTCGTGGGCGTCGATCCCGGCCGCGTGCAACGCGAGCGCTCCGCAAAACCCCCCGCAAAGGTCATCGCGCTGAGGCAGCGCCCGGCCGTGCGCCTGGAGCAGCGTGCGAGCCCCGGGCAGCAGGTCGATGTGCAGGCTTCGTGCGCGCGACACGGACCCAATCTAACGGCCTGCGCGGGGGCTGAACGGCGATGTGCGGCAAGCGCTCTTGCATTGCTGCGGCGGGCACTGCGCTAGGCTTGCGCGCGCCTAATCCGGGATCGGTGTCCCGGAGCGGGGGAACCGAGTTGTTGGGGCGAGTCCCGCGGTAATCCGCGGGAAGCGAAAGTCGCGAGCCCGTCAGCTAACCCCGTCGGCCGACGAGAGAGGCTTACGTGCGAACGCGTCAATCGACGTATGCGGTCATGCTCTTTCTGGTTTCGCTGCTCGGCATGCTCGGCCTCGCGCACGTCGCCCTCGGCGGCGCCGGGACCGGCGGAACGGCCCTGCCGACCCTTCCGGTGGCCCCCCTGCCGAACGGTGCCGCCTCGCCCGTACCGGGCCTCACCGGAGGCACCGCGACCGGCGCACCGGGGGCGCCGGTGCAGATACCCAGCCCCTACGCGGCGGGGAGCCGGGGGTGGGTGTTTCCGCTGTATCCGGTCGCGCGCGCGGCTGGGGTGCGCTCGTGGACCCTGGACGCGGGCGTGGACCTCGGCGGCGCCGCCGACCAGTGCGGCGTACGACTGTTGGAGCTGGCGGTGGCGAGCGGGACGGTCGTGCATGAGGGGCTGGACGGCTTCGGCGCTGAAGCGCCCGTGCTGCTGATCGAAAGCGGCCCCGATGCCGGCAGGTATGTCTACTACGGACATGCCGCCCCAGCGCTGGTGCCCGTGGGAGCGCGCGTGGGCGCGGGACAGCCGATCGCAGAGGTCGGCTGTGGCATCGTGGGGATCTCCTTCGCGCCGCACCTGGAGCTCGGCATGCTGCCGCCGACGGCGAGGGGTCCCGAAGACATGCCCGCGGTCGGGCAGACGGCGCGCGCGACGCTATCGCGGCTGCGCTCGGCCTACGGCGCCGCGATCGCCGCTCGCAACGCCGCGAGGGCGGCCGCGCATCAGCTGCGCGGGCAAACGCGCGCCAGCGCAGGCCGCGCTTCCTAGCGTGCGCATCGCGCCGTTCGCGCTCGAGCGGTTCTACGAGCGGTGGGAGTTTCGCACCGAGCTGATGCTCTCCAGCAGCGACTGCGAGTCGCGCGCCGTGGCCGAGCTGCTGGCGCTCGAGCCCGATGCCGAGCGGCACCTGCTCGAGCTGCGGTTGGGCTATACCGAGGTGCCCGGCTCCGAAGAGCTGCGGACCGCGATCGCGGCCCGCTACGAGCACATCGAGCCAGGCGACGTGCTCACCCTGGCGGCGGCCGAGGAGGGAATCTTCGTCGCCTGTCACGGGCTGCTCGAGGCCGGCGACCACGCGGTGATCGAGGGTCCCTGCTACGGCTCCGCGCTGGAGCTCGCGCGCAGCACAGGTGCGAGCGTGAGCGTGTGGCAGCGGCGGCACGAGGATGGCTGGGCGCATGACCTCGACGAGCTCGAGCGGCTGCTGCGACCGCAGACGAAGCTCATCTACATCAACAGCCCGCACAACCCCACCGGCATGCAGATGCCGGCGCGGGTGTTCGACCGCGTGCTCGAGCTAGCGGGCGAAGGCGACGTCGTGCTCCTCAGTGACGAGGTCTACCGCGGGCTCGAGCACGATCCGTCCGCCCGGCTGGCCGCGGCGTGCGATCGCTACCACCGCGCGATCTCGCTGGGCACCGTGTCGAAGGCCTACGGTCTCCCCGGCCTGCGGATCGGCTGGCTGGCGAGCCGCGACGCACAGCTGATCGAGCGGGTCAAGGACGTAAAGCTGTACACGACGATCTGCTCAAGCGCCCCCAGCGAGCTGCTGGTGGCGCTCGCGGTCCGCCACACCGAGGAGCTGATCGCCGCCAGCCGCGAGCTGGTGCTCTCGAATCTGCCCGTGCTGGACTCCTTCCTCGAGCGCCGCCGGGAGCTGTTTGCGTGGGTGCGCCCGGCCGCCGGGCCGGTCGGGTTTCCGCGCGTGGAGCGCGACATCGACGTGCACGCGTGGTGCGAGCAGCTTGCCGCACAGGCGAACGTCCTGCTGCTGCCGGGGTCGGTGTACGGGCAGCCGCGTCACGTGCGCCTGGGCTTCGGCCGCGCCAACCTGCCCGAGGCTGTCGCTCGGCTCGACCGCTACCTAGAGCACCTTTGACAAAAACGAGCGCGTGCGCTCGTGGCGAGGACGGCTCAGCACGCTGGCCGGCTCGCCAGACTCCACGACCACGCCCGCGTCCATGAACACGACCGTGTCCGCGACCTCGCGCGCGAAACCCATCTCGTGCGTGACGACGATCATCGTCATGCCCTCCCGAGCGAGCTGCTGCATGGCCTGCAGCACCTCGTCGACCAGCTCGGGATCCAGCGCGGAGGTCGGCTCGTCGAACAGCATCAGCTTCGGCTCCATCGCCAGCGCGCGCGCGATCGCCACGCGCTGCTGCTGTCCGCCGGAGAGCTGCGCGGGGTAGGCACCCAGCTTCTCAGGCAGGCCCACGCGCGCCAGTAGCTCGCGCGCGCTCGTGTTGGCCCGATCGCGCGGTATGCGCTTCACGCGCATCGGCGCGCAGGTGACGTTCTCGAGCGCGGTCATGTGCGGGAACAGGTTGAAGTGCTGGAAGACCATCCCGATCTCGGCGCGCTTGCGTGCTATGTCTGACTCGCGCAGCTCGTGCAGCTCGTCCCCCACCTGGCGGTAGCCGACGAGCTCGCCGTCGACCGACAGACGTCCGCTGTTGATCTTCTCGAGGTGGTTGATGCAGCGCAGGAACGTCGACTTGCCCGAGCCGGACGGGCCGAGCAGCACCATCACCTCGCCTGGCATGACCTGTAGCGTGATCCCCTTGAGCACCTCCAGGCGGCCGAAGCGCTTGTGCACGCCTTCGGCCTTGACCATCGGCTCGCTCATGACCACTCGCGCCGGCGGAATGAAAACAGGCCCATGCGCACGCGTTGCAACGGCGTGAGCGCGAGCTCGCGCGTGGCGCCGCGCGCGTAGTGGCGCTCCAGGTAGTACTGGCCGACGTACAGCACGCTCGTCATCACCGCGTACCAGATGCTCGCCACGATCAGCAGCTGGATCGGTCTGAAGTTGACCGCGTAGATGTTCTCCGTCGCCAGCAGCAGCTCGGGCGGGCTGAGCGCGATCACGCTGACCAGCGAGGACGTCTTGAGCATCGAGATCGTCTCGTTGCCCGTCGGCGGGATGATCACGCGCATCGCCTGCGGCAGCACTATCCGTCGCATGATCTGCAGCCGCGACATGCCGAGCGACTGGGCCGCGTCCGTCTGTCCCTCGCCAACCGAGATGATCCCTGCGCGCACGATCTCGGCCATGTAGGCCCCCTCGTTGAGCCCGAGGCCGAGCAGCGCAGCGACGAAGGTGGTGATGACCGTGTTCGCGCTGCCGTGCACGAACTCCACGCCCACGAATGGGATGCCGAGCGAGATGCGCGGGTAGATCGCGGCGATGTTGTACCAGAACAGCAGCTGCACGAGCACCGGCGTCGCCCTGAAGAACCAGATGTAGAGCCAGCTCGGCCCCGACACGAGCGGGTTTGGCGACAGTCGCATCACTGCGAGCACCACGCCAAGGACCACGCCCATCGCCATCGCGATCGCGGTCAGCTCGAGCGTCACCACGGCACCTTCCAGGACCCGGTGGTCGAACAGGAACTGACCGATGATGTGCCATTCGAGCTGCTTGTTCGTCGCGATCGAGCGGACGAGCGACGCCCCGAACAGCAGGATCAGGGCAGTAGCCACCCACCGGCCCGGGTGCCGGACCGGGACGGCCCGGATCTCGTCGGGCCGCCGGTTCGGCTCGGGCGCGTCGGTGGCGCCCGCGGCGGACACCGGCTAGCTCATGGCGCGCTCAGCGTGTGGCGCCGTTGATCGTCGGATTGCTGATCGCCGCGCTCTGAAGTTCCCACTTCCTGAGGATCGCCTGGTAGGTGCCGTTGGCCATTAGCACCTTCAGCGCCTCGAGCACGGGTTTGGCCATGCCGTTGCCCTTCGGGAGCGCGAGACCCTCGGGAGAGGTGCCAAAGGTCTGGCTCGAGCGCACGTTCACGCCCAGCTTCCTGACCTGATAAGCGATGATCGGCGAGTCGGCGAAATCGACTTCCGCGCGGCCGCTGGACAGGGCCAGGTTGGCGTCGTTCTGACCGGGAAAGATCAGCAGCTTGATCGGCTTGCCGGCTTCCTTGCACTTCTTGTTCTGTTTTTCGGCGTCTTCCAGCTCGGTGGTGCCTTTCTCGACCGAGACCGTGTGGCCGCACAGTTCTGCCAGCGTGTTGAGCTGGGGTCCGCCGTTGGCCTTGCTGAGGAACGCCTCGCCGACCGACAGGTAGGTGACGAAGTCGACCGTCTTCTCGCGTTCCTTGGTGTCGGTGAACGAGGAGGCGCCGATGTCGTATCTGCCGGCGGCCAGACCGGGGATGATGGCTTCGAACGTCGAGTTGACCACGTTGGCCTTCAACCCCATCACCGCGGCCAGCGCTTTGACCATGTCGGGGTCCATGCCGATCACCGTGTGGCCGTCCGGCGCGATGAACTCGTTCGGCGCGTACTGGGCTTCGCTCGCAACCGTCAGCGTGCCTTTCTTTTTGATCGCTTCGGGCACCTGCGCGGCGATCGCCGCGTTGACGCTCGGTTGCGCCACCGTAGTCGCGGTGCTCGCCGTGCTCGAGCTCTTGCTGCTCCCGCAGCCGGCAAGCAGCGACGCCGCGAGCGCGAGCGCGAGCGCGCAAATGACCAGCTTGCTCATCGGGGACCTCCCCTGCTATTTGACGATTGCCGCGCGGCGACGCCGCGCAAGTATAAGGCGGGACTCAGCCCTCAGCTCCTTTTCATCGAGTCGCCGAACGTCCGGCTGGCCCCGCGCGCGACCCGGCGCAGGACGTCGACTTGCGCCTGCACCAGGCGCTCGGTCATCTCGATGGCCGAGTCGACGACCTCCTGCCTTTTGGGGGCGCTGTCGCCGCGCAGCGGCAGCGCGTCCTCGACGGTGTCCACGAACTTGTGCACCGCGTCGGCCGCCGCGCGCTGGCCATCCTCGAAGGACTTCAGCAGCTCGCGCGGCAAGCCTGCGCTTCTCCCGCGGCGCGCGCGACTCGTGCGCGATCCGGTGCCGGCGGCCCCCGTCGTCGCTGAAGCGTTAGCTTTGGCCGCCGTCCGCGTGCTCGCTTTCCGTTTTGCTTTCGATCCCGCTTTCCCGGCTTTCCGTTTCGCCGACGTGCCGGCTTTGCGTTTGGTCGAGGACGCCGCTTTGCGCTTGGTCGAGGACGCCGCTTTGCGCGCCGTGCCGGCTTTGCGTTTCGCGGTCGTCCCTACTTTCCGTTTCGTTGCGGTGGCTGCTTTGCGCGCCGTGCCGGCTTTGCGTTTCGCGGCCGTGGTGGTTTTGGCTTTCGCGGTGGCTTTGGCTCGTTTGCGTTTGCTCGTGCTTGGCTGGGGTTTGCTGTCGGGCATCGTGAGTCCGTCCCTTCGCGTTCGTATGCGGTAGGTGTCTGGAGTTCTAATGCACGTCGATCCCTACATCATCCTCGGCGCGGCCATTATTGGGTTTCTCGTCGGCATGACCGGCGCCGGCGGTGGCGCCCTGATGACGCCGATGCTGATCCTCGTGTTCGGCGTGCAGCCATCGACGGCGATCTCGAGCGATCTCGTCGCCGCCGTGTTGATGCGGCCGCTGGGCGCTGCCGTGCACCTGCGTCAGAGAACCGTCAACCTCCGCCTGGTCGGCTGGCTGGTGCTCGGCTCGGTGCCGCTGGCCTTCGCGGGCGCCTACGTGCTGCATCTGATGTCGCACGCCAAGGCCGCCCAGCACAACATCGAGGTGGTGCTCGGCGCCGCCCTGCTCGTCGGGGCGTTCGCCATGTCGCTGCGCTACGTGCTCGATCATCGCAGCGGCCAGGGTCGCACCGGGCGGGTGCACGAGGTCGTGCCGAAGCCCGCGCGCACCGTGGCGATCGGCATGATCGGCGGCATCGTCGTGGGCATGACGTCGGTCGGCTCTGGCTCGCTGATGATCGTCATGCTGCTGTTCGTGTACCCGCTGCTGGGAGCAAACCAACTCGTAGGCACCGACCTCACCCAAGCCGTGCCGCTGACGGGCGCGGCCGCGCTCGGCTCACTCGCCTTCGGCCACGTGCAATTCGGCGTCACCACCTCGCTGGCGATCGGCAGCATCCCCGCGGTCTTCGTCGGCTCGCTGTTCTCCTCCAGCGCCCCCGACCGGTACGTACGGCCGGCGATCACCTTCGTGATCGCCGCATCGGGACTCAAGTACGTCGGCGTCGACACCACCACGCTCGGATGGCTGCTGTGCGCCATGCTGCTGCTCGGCGTCTCGCTGTGGCTCGCGATCGCACAGCCGTGGCGCCGCCCCGAGGACCGGCCGGCACTGGCCCCCAGCGAAGCCGACGCGCTCCAGGCCGAGGAACGCATATCGGGAGGCCCCTGAGAGGCTTCTGGAGGCGCACTCCTCGCGAGCTCGCTGGCAGTCAGCGCCGATGGCGCTCCCGCCAGCTGATCCGAGCGCGGCGCGGGCGCGCTGAGGCTAAGGCATCGGGCGGATCGTGCCGATGATGGCTCCGTGGCCATCGCCGCTCGCCATGCATCCCTGCCAGCTCGTCGCGTCCCCGCGCAGCCCGCTTGCTCCCGGCGTCGCCGGGCGCTGGCGCTAGCCACAGTGGCCGCCGCGATCGCGTGCTGGCTGGCGATCGCGACAGCGCCGGCGGATGCCGTCGTCACGGGCGGCTTCGGCTTGCAGCAGCGCTCAGTCGCCGCCGTCAAAGCAGAACCCCTGCAATACCACGGCGGACGCGTGCTGCATTCCTCCGACGCCTACGTGATCTACTGGGATCCGGCCGAACGCTACCGCTTCGACTGGGAGCGCCTGATCGATAAGTACTTCCAGGACGTCGGTGCCGAAAGCGGCAGTCTCGGCGACGCGTTTGCTCTGAACGCCCAGTACGGCGACGCCAGCGGTCGCGCGGCGAACCACTCGACGTTTCGCGGCGCGTACACCGACACCGCCCCGTATCCCACCTCGGGTGGCTGCAGCGAACCAGCGAACCTGGCCTGCCTGACCGATCAGCAGATACAGGCCGAGCTGCAACACGTGGTGAGCTCCGTGGCGCCACCGCTACCGGGGGCGACGGGGCCCGCCGTGTACTACCTGCTGACCCCGCCGGGCGTGACCGTGTGCACCGACGCTGGCAGCCCAGCCACGTGCTCGAACTCCAGCTCCCTGCAAGCAGAACCCGAAACCGGCATCTGCGGATACCACTCGGTGATCGACCCCGGGGGCGCGGGGCAGATCATCTACGTGGTCCAGCCGTGGATCGCCGGCGATGCTGGTGAGTTCATCGAATCGCTCGAACCGCTCGAAACCTCAGGTGTGACGCCCGACGTGCTGGCCTGTCAGGACCGCACGGCGGTCCTGAAGGAGCCAAACCAGGTGGGGCGCGACAAGTTCAACACCTACGCGCAAGGACTCGCGGACGTGATCATCAACGACCTCAGCGTCGAGCAGAGCAACGTCGTGGTCGACCCTCTCCTCGACGGCTGGTATCAGACCGCAACACACGCCGAGCAGGGCGACATGTGCCAAGCCAACTTTGGTCCCCCACCGGAAAGTCCCCCGCTACTCGATCCGAACACCCACGCGGCAAGGCTCTCCAATGAGGCGATCGGCAGAGGCGCGTACTACCTCCAGTGGGGATTCAACAGCGTCGGCCTGACCTCAAACTGGGGCTACTCCTGCTGGCAGGGGGTGACGCTCGAACCGAGCTTCACGAGCCCCAACCCCGTGAACTCAGGCGACATCGTTGGCTTCGACGCGAGCGAGTCCGACGTCACGTTGGACGCCAACACCACAGGACTCCCGGGCAGCGAGCCCTATGCGGCCCCCGTCTATCGCTGGGACTTCGGTGATGGCACCAGCGCCACGTTCAACTCAAATGCGGCCCCCGTATTTCACACCTACCAGTCCGGTGGCACCTACAACGTCACGCTCACGGTGACCGACAGCGGGGGCAACACCGCCAGCGCCACCAACGGGGTCACCGTCATCGGACCTCCGCCGCCCTCAGGAGGAGGAGGAGGAGGAGGAGGAGGAGGAGGAGGAGGAGCGGGGTCAGGCTCAGGAGCAGCCGCGGGCTCAGGCGCAGCCTCAGGAGGAGCCGCGGGCTCAGGCGCAGGAACACAGGCCGGCGCGGGCGGATCCTCGAACGGCTCCCAACCCGGGCCCATCCCCGTCACCACCGCCGCGGTCTCCTCGCGCTCGCTGCGCACGGTTCTGCGCCGGGGCTTGGTCGTCCGCTATTCGGTCAGCGAACGTGTCACCGGCCGCTTCGAGGTGCTGCTCGCCAGATCGCTCGCCCGCCGGCTGGGGCTGCACGGGCCAGCCGCCGCGGCGCTGGCGGCGGGGACCGCGCCCCAAATCGTGATCGGCAAAGCGTTCCTCGTCACGGCGACCGGCGGTCGCAACTCGATCACGATCCAGTTCAGCAGGGCGATCGCCTCCAAGCTGCGCGGGCTGCACGGTGTCTCGCTCATGCTCAGGCTCGTCGTGCGCAACTCTTCCGGCGCCAGCGCCACCCTCGTCGCCACGGCCACGCTGAAGCGCTGAGCCGCCGCTGCGCCGCGGGCGCCACGCGCACGGCGTCGGCGTGTCCTCGAAGGGCGTTGAGCGCTTGCGCTCCCTACAGGCCCGGCCAGTGCCTGACGACGAAGCCGGCGCTGTCCGCCGCCGACACCTGCCAGCGCGAGGCGTACACGCCGCTGCGCCCGGCGGTGTTGTACATGATGCCGTCCACGTACATGTAGGTGTGCCCGGCGTTGGCCAGCACGGTTATGTACCTGCCCGGGCCCGACGCGCCCCAGCTCTCGAGTTCCCCGGAGGTCTCGGGCGCGTTGAGAAGCCCGCCCGCGGCCAGGGCGTAGCTCACCGACCCGGAGCAGTCGTAGGCGTTGTCCACGAACGACGCGTGGCCCCCCCCGAACACGTAGGGGAAGTCGGCGATCGCATTGGCCCCCGCGATGACCCTCTGCACGACTTCCGGGACGTTGGGCGGGATCGGGATCGTGCCGCCGCCGCCGATCGACCTGCCGCCGGGCACCGCGGCGAGGCGCTGGCGCTGGAGCTGCCGAGCGCTGCGTTCAGCAGCCTGCATCTGCTGCAGCTCGGCGCGCACTTCGGCATCCGACGGCGCGCCCGCGGCGACGATCGCTTCCCCGGCCTTGCTCGGCGCCGCGGCGGCGGCATGATGCACGGAGGCCGGCGCGGGATAGCTGCTCGATTCTTCGGGGTCGCGCACCTCCGGGACCTTTGCCCTGCCCGCCGCGACGGCTGGGCCGGACGCAGGCGCGACCGAGGCTGTGTGCGTGGGCACGTGCCTGCTCGCAGGCTCGCCGCCGGCGCGCTTGCTCGCAGTCTGGCTGGCGGCGCGCCGGGCGGCGGCCAGCGGGTGATGCGGACCGGCTCGTAGCGCCAGCGCCAGGGCCACCGCCCCCGCGATCAGCGCTGCGAGCAACGCTGCCGCGAGCGCCTTCCGCGACGCGCCGACGCGCCACGCTGCGGCCGCCGGTGGTGGGCTGGCGTCCGTCACTGCTGCAAGGCTAGCGGGCGTGGGAGCATCCAACCGTCGTTTCCCCTGCTCGCCCGCATCGGCACCGGCGGCCCCCAGACGCGCGCGGGCGGCTGTATCTCGATAACCTGAATCGAATGCGCGACGACGCCACCGCCGTGGACATTCACGCCGGCGGGATTCCGACCGCAGTGGAGATTCGCCCGCACATGCGACTTCTGCACGGCATGCGGCGCCCGGCGAACTGGCTCCAGCTCGTGCGCTTCGGGCTCGTCGGCGCGCTCGGCTTCGTGATCAACATCGCCGTGTACACGCTGTGCGTGCACGCGCTCGCGATCGACTACCACGCCGCGGCCGTGGCGGCCTGGCTGGTCGCGGTGGCCAACAACTTCGTGCTCAACCGCCATTGGACCTTTGATGCGCGCGGCGGCCGCGCCCACTTCCAGGCCATGCGCTTCGTCACCGTCAGCCTCGTCGCGCTTGCCTTCAGCCTGCTCGTGCTGATGGCCTTCGTCGAGCTCGCCGGCATCCCCAAGGTCCCCGCCCAGGCCCTCGCCGTGGCCGCGTCGATGCCGTTGAACTTCCTGGGCAACAAGCTGTGGAGCTTTCGCTCCGAGCCCGAGGGCCTCGCTGTCCTCGAGCTCTGAGCGGCGCGCCGGCCCGTCTAGGGCGGACGAGCGGGTACCTATACTCTGGCCTTCCCCCTCTCGGAGGACTGTGGCGTGCAGGAAATGGTCATTTACGGCGTCAGCTTCGACATGGTTGGCAAGCAGCCGATCGTGCTCCTGAAGACGGTCGACGGCAACAAGTTCCTGCCGATCTGGATCGGTCACCCGGAGGCCGCCTCGATCCTGATGAAGCTCCAGGGCGCCGGCACGCCACGCCCCATGACCCATGACCTGCTGTGCGACATCCTCGGCGAGCTGGAGGTCAAATGCACGCAGGTGTCGGTGACCGAGCTGCGCGAGAACACCTTCTTTGCCTCCATCACCCTGAGCGTCGCCGGCCGCGAAGTGGAGATCGACTCCCGCCCCAGCGACGCGATCGCGCTGGCGGTGCGCTCCGGTGCGCCGATCTACGCGGCCGAGGAGGTGATCGCCGAGTCGGCGATCGAGTTCGAGCACGACGTCGAGGAGTCGGAGGACGTGGTCGAGAAGTTCAAGGAGTTCCTCGACGAGGTCTCACCCGAGGACTTCGCCGCCGGCGACTCCTAGCAGCCCGGCCTGCCAACCAGCGCGCGCGAGGGTTCGGCGGCGCCTGATACGCAGACTGGCTCAGCGCGTCCACGCGCTCGCCAGCACGCGGGCGGTGAGCTCATCGAAGCCGATGCCCGCAGCATCGGCCGCTTGCGGAAGCAGGCTGGTCTCGGTCAGGCCCGGGACGACGTTGATCTCGAGCACCCACAGGTCATCGCCGCCGGCCTCGAGCATCAGATCGACACGAGCGACTCCGTGGCAGCCGAGCAGCGTATACACCTCCATCGCCAGTTCCTGTGCGCGGGCGGCGGTGTCGGCCTCGAGCTCCGCCGGGCACACGAAGGTCGTCATGCCGATCTCATACCGGGACTCGTAGTCATAGAAGTCCTCCTCGCGCGGCACCGCCTCGACGACGGGCAGCGCGAACGGCGCCGCCCGCCGCGCGCCGGTGCGGCCGGGCGGCGACCGCGTCGAGTCGGTGGCGGGGCCGTCCAGCACGGACACCGCCAGGTCCCGCCCCTTCGCATAGCGTTCGATCAGGATCTTGTCGTCGTAGGAGAACGCGCCTACCATCGCGCTCGGCAGCTGGTCGCTGGCGCGCGCGAACTTCACCCCCAGCGCAGAGCCCTGGCTGGCGGGCTTGACCACCAGCGGGAAGCCGAGCCGGCCTTCGATGTCGGCCACCGCATGGGCGGCGCCCAGCTGCCTGACCGACGGCTCCCTCAGGAAGTGAAAGTCGAGCGTGGGCACCCCGGCCTCGCGCATCAGGTACTTGGCGAGCGCCTTGTCGGTGCAGCGCGCGCAAGCCGCTGGCCCAGAGCCCGTGTAGGGAATCCCGATCGCCTCCAGCAGCGCCTGCACGGTCCCGTCCTCGCCGTCGCGGCCGTGCAGCGCGATGAAGGCAGCGTCCGGCTGCTGCGCCCGCAGCTCGGGGACGAGCTCCGGCCCCACGTCGAGCGCGAGCACCTCGTGCCCCAGTCGCACCAGAGCCTCCTGTGCGTGCGCGCCCGAACGCAGCGACACCTGACGCTCGAGGGAGGGACCTCCCTTGAGCACCGCCACCTTCTTTTCCTCGTTCATCGATCTCGACGCCGGCGAGCCGAGCCCTCGGAAGCGCGGCGTGGAAGGGCCACCACGTCGGCCAGGCCGCTGTCATCGCCGCCTGGGCCGGCGTCCTGGCCAGCGCCGGGCGAGCCCGCGCGGAGCCCGCCGCCAGCCACGCCGCGGTCCACCTGCGCCGCCTCGCCCCCCGGGGGGGTGCCCGGCTCCCTCTCCGCCGCTCCGCGCGCAAGATTCCGGGAGCTCGGGACCGAGCCCGACAAGGTTCCGATCAGCGACAGCTGCTCGCGCACCACCTTGCCGATGCGCCGCATCCCCTCGCGAATGTCCTCCTCGGGTACCCCCGCGAAGTTCAGGCGCATCGACGATGACCCGCTGCGGCCGTCCACGTAGGCGGCGCGTCCGGGAACGAACGCCACGCCCTGGCTCTCGCGCGCGAGCGCCAGCAAGTCGGTCGTGTCGATGCGCTCATCCAGCGTGGCCCAGATGAACAGCCCGCCCTGCGGCTTGGTCCAGCGCGCGTCGTCGGCGAAATGGTCCGCCAGCGCCTCGAGCATCACGTCCCGCCGGCGACTGTAAAGAACCTTCAGCTGCTCCAGGTATGCGCGCCAGCGGCGCCCGCCGCCCGGGTCGCGCTCGTTGAAGTACGCGGCGACGAACAGCTGCGTGACCGGCGAGGAGCACAGGTCCGCACCCTGCTTGCCGAGATTGAGCTTCTCCAGCACCGGGCGCGGAGCCACCGCCCAGCCCAGGCGCAGACCAGGCGAGAGGATCTTCGAGAAGGTGCCCAGGTAGATGACGAGGTCTGCGCCGCCGCCGCTTCCGAGCACCTCGGCATCGAGCGAGTACAGCGTCGGCAGCGGCTCTCCCTCGTAGCGAAGCAGGCCATAGGGGTTGTCCTCCAGGACCAGCAACTCGCGCCGGCGGGCCAGGGACATCGTGACCCCGCCCGGATTCTGGAAGTTGGGGATCGTGTAGATGAACTTGGGTCGCCGGCCCCGCGCCTGGAGCCGGTCCAGCACGATCTCCAGCTCCTCGATCGGCATCCCGTCGGAATCCATCTCGATCTGCGCCACCTCGGCCTGGTAGGCGCCGAACGTAGGCACGGCGCCGGGGTACGTGGGCGCCTCGGCGACGATCACGTCGCCAGGGTCGATGAGGGCCTTGCATACGAGGTCGATCACCTGCTGGCCCCCGGTCGTGACGATCACCTCGCTCGGGTCGATCAGCGTGCCCTCCGCGGCCATCACTTCGACGATGCAGTCGACGGTCGCGGTCATCCCATCGGTCGGTCCGTACTGCAGCGCGCGCGCGGTGGATTCGGCCGCGACATGAGACATCAACTTCGCGTACAGCTCGGGCTCGAACGTGGTCGTGTCCGGTAGCCCGCCCGCCAGCGAGATCACGTCGGGGCGCTCGGTGAGCGCCATCATCTCGCGCATCGCGGAGCTCTTCATGGAGCGCGTGCGGCTTGCGAACAGTGCCTCGTAGCGCGCGAGCTCGTGCGCGGTCGGCCGCGCCCCCCTGCCTTCGCCTGCTCCGCTGCTCGATCGGTCCATGTCGTGCTCCAGCTATTCGCCACCGCCGGCGTCGAACCTCGTCGGGCGAGAGCCTGAGCGCCGGACTCGTCGTCTATCGTCCTGGCCGCGCCCCCGAGCACGGTAGCGCACCCCCGCCTGCCCAGCGCATGAACGGCACCTTCTTCGACATCGGTCTCGGGCTGGGCCTCGCCACGGCCTGCGGGCTGCGCCCCTATCTCCCGGCTCTACTTTCCGGCGCGCTCGGCTCCGCCGCCGTGCTCGGCGTTGGCTTCCGCGGAGGCCGCTTTCACTTCCTTCAGTCGGGCTGGTGGCTGCTCGCCGTCGGGGTGGTGCTCGCCGCTACCTACCTTGCGCAGCTGCGCATCGGGACCGAGCGCTTCGATGCTGTCGCGTCGGGCGTGATCGCCGCGCAAGCGCTCGCCGTGGGTGCGCTGCTGTTCGCCGGCACGCTCGCCGCGCACCGCGATGCCTGGTGGCCCGGACTGGCGGCCGGCGCGGCGGCCGCGCTGCTCGCCCGCGGTGCGGTCATCCCCCTGATCAGGGGGGCACGGTCGCGCCTGCCGGACCGCGCGGCCCGGGAAGCGCTCACCGTCTATGTCGACGCCGCGTCGCTCGCGCTCGCCGGGCTGGTCGCACTGCTGCATCCGCTCGGCTACCTGGCGCCGCTGCCGCTGGCCTGGCTTCTGGTAGGCGCCCGCAGGCGAGCCGGGGCGAAGTACGCCGGGCTGCGCATCATGCGCCGCTGATGCCCCGCGCCCCGCGCCACTCGCCGCCGAAGCTCGTGCTGTGCGTGATCGACGCCCTGGCCCCGGCGATGCTCGAGCAGGCCGTGGCGGCGGGCGCGGCCCCGACGCTCGGCACGCTGATGGCGAACGGGCGCTACGTGCCCGACTGCGTTGCCGCGTTTCCCTCGGTGACGCCGGTGTGCGCTGCCTCGATCGTCACCGGCGCGGCGCAGGACGGGCACCGCATTCCCGCCATGAACTGGTTCCACCGCGACGAACAACGCTACGTCGAGTACGGCTCGAGCTTCCGCGCCGCCCAGCGCTTCGGCATCGCACGCCAGCTCACCGACACGGTCTACAACATGAACCGCGCCCATCTCTCCTCGGACACGCTGACCGTGTTCGAGCGACTTGACGACGCGGATGTGCGCACCGCCGGCACGACCTACCTGATGTACCGCGGCCGTCACCGGCACGAGCCGCAACGGGACACCGCGCTGGCGCGGGTGGTGGCGACGCTCATGCGCCATCCGGTGATGGGCCCGCGCGAGCTGTTCTACGCCGACATCTTTGCCTCTCGCCGCACCAGCTGCCGCTCGAACCTCGGCATGCCGGGGATCCGCGACCGCCACTCCGGCTGCGTATCGAGCTACCTCGTCGAGCACGACCTGTTCGACTTCCTGCTGCTGTCGCTCCCCGACAACGACTGGTACTCGCACAAGTATGGACTCGACGCACAGCTGCACTCGATTGCCCAGGCGGACACGCAGCTCGCTCGCGTGTTCAGCGTCGCCGGAGGCGTGGAGGAGTTCCTCTCCGAGCACGCAGTGATCGCGATGGGCGATCACTCCCAGAGCGATATCACCGCCACCATCGCGCTCCAGGACGCCCTCGCGGAGCTCGGCGTGTTTGGCCCCGTGCGTTCGAGCGAGGCCCCGCGCGCGGACGAGCCGCGCCTGGCGGTCTGCCCATCCCAGCGCGCCGCGATGGTCTACGCGCTGCACGAGCCGGAGCGCGACGCGATGCGTGCTTCCGTCGCGACGCGCGCGCTGTCGATCGAGGGCGTCGAGCACGTGATGTGGCTCGCGCGCGACGCGCACGAAAAGCCAAGCGAGGGAATCATCGCCAGCCCCGTGCACGGCGAGCTGCGCTTCGCGCCGGGGGGGCCGGTGCAGGATGCTCGCGGGGCCAGCTGGAGCGTGGAAGGCGAGCTCGCGACGATCGCGGCCACGGTGCGCGAGGGCCGCCTCGCGACACCCGCCTACCCCGACGCCCTCGGCCGCGTGTGGGCCGCACTGACGTGTCCCACATCGGGCGAGGTTCTGCTCTCGGCCGCGCCCGGCTATGAGTTCCTGGACTGGGGGCGCCAGGCGCACGTCGGCGGCGGAAGCCACGGCTCGCTGCACGCGTGCGACTCGCTCGGCGCGCTCGTGGTGTGCGGCGCGCAGCTACCGCGCACGGAGCCCGGCCAGTGGGCGATTCGAGACGTCGCCGCGCTGGTGCTCGAGCACTTCGGGCTCGCCGGCCCCTGAGTCGGTTTACTCTCGGCCTGATGCGCCGCCCCGTTGTGATCGCCTGTGCCGCGGCGTGCGGGCTGCCCGCCGCCGCCAGCGCCGCGCCGACCAGGCCTGCCAGCGCAGCGACGACCAGGCCGGCCAGCGCAGCGACGACCAGGCCTGCCAGCGCCGTGCCGGGGGCGTCCTCCGGCCAGTCCACCAGCTCCGGCACGCCGATCCCGGTGCCGGCGTCCAACGTCCCGCCGGCGGGCCGAAGGCTGTCGGCAAACGCGGTTCTGGCGATCGCTGACGCGCTTCCGAAGATGAAGGCGATACGGGCGAAGTACGCGGGCTCCTACGGAGGCGCATACCTGAAGCCGGCCCTTCGCTGGCAGGTGAGCTATTTCTCGCGTGGCGGCAAGAAGGAGATCGGCCAGGTCATCATCGATGACCTCAGCGGCCGTGTGCTGGAACAGTGGACGGGTTTTCAGGTGGCGTGGACGATGGCGCGCGGCTACCCGGGGGCGTTCGGCAGGCATGTCAACGCGCTGTACGTGTGGGTGCCGCTTTGCGTGCTGTTCCTGTTCCCGTTCATCGATTTCCGCCGCCCGTTCTCGCTGCTCCACCTCGACCTGCTGGTGCTGCTGTCGTTCTCGATCTCGCTCGCCTTCTTCAACCACGCGCGTATCTACGCCTCGGTCCCGCTCACCTATCCGCCGCTGCTGTACCTGCTCGCCCGCATGCTCGCGCTGAGCCGCCCGGGCGCGAGCCGCTCCCGGCGGCCGCTGCGGCTCAACGTGCCGCCATCGTGGCTGGCGTTCGCGATCGTGTTCCTAGTCGGCTTTCGCATCGCCTTGAACGTCGTCGACTCCAACGTGATCGACGTCGGCTATGCCGGTGTGATCGGCGCGCAGAGGATCGTGCAGGGCAAGCCCCTGTACGGCTCCTATCCGTCAGACAACGAACACGGTGACACATACGGCCCGGTCAACTACGAGGCGTACGTGCCCTTCCAGCAGCTACTCGGCTGGAGCGGGCGCTGGGACGAGCTGCCGGCCGCGCACGCGGCGGCGATCTTCTTCGACCTGCTGGCGCTGGGGCTGCTGTTCATGCTCGGCCGCCGCGTACGCGGGCCCACGCTGGCGATCGCGCTCGCGTACGCGTGGGTCTCCTACCCGTTCACGCTGTTCGCGCTCGAGAGCAACGCCAACGACACGCTGGTCGCCGCGCTCGTGCTGGCGGCGCTGCTGGCGGCGCGCTCGGCGCCGGCCCGCGGCGCCCTCGCCGCGCTCGCCGGCCTGACCAAGTTCGCGCCGCTGGCGCTCGCGCCGCTGCTGGCCACCCACCGGCTATGGGGCGACGCCGGCCACTCCCTCTCTGCCCGTCTCGGGCGCGGGCGCGCCCTGCCTCTGTGGCGTTGGCGCATCGGCCGGCTGGCTTGGTTCCTTTGCGCGTTCGCGCTGGCCGGCGCGGCGGCGTGCATTCCCGCGTTCACCCACGATTCGCTGCATACGATCTATGAGCGCACGCTCGCCTACCAGTCAGACCGGGGCTCGCCGTTCTCGGTGTGGGGGCTGTACGGGGGGCTCGCGGGCTTGCAGCTGGTGGTCCAGATCGCAGCCGTCGTGCTGGCGCTCGTGCTGGCGCTGGTCCCCCGCCCGCGGGACCTCGTCGCGCTCGCGGCGGCGTGCGCCGCCGTGATTATCGCCGTGCAGCTCGGGGTCGAACACTGGTTCTACCTGTACATCCCGTGGTTCGCCGGGCTCGCCCTGCTGGCGCTGCTCGGCAGCCTCAGCCCGTCCCCTCCTGCGCGGGCGGCCTGGGCATCAGAACCTGCTCGATCGAGTCGGCCCGCAGTGGCCGTGAGCAGCGGATGAGCACCGCCATCAGCCACGGATCCTCCTGGGATGTTTCAAACCGGACCGGCATCTGCGTGAGCAGCGACTCGATCGCCTGCTCGCGCTTTACCCCGATCACGCCGCCGCGCGGCCCGGTCATGCCCACGTCGGTGATGTAGGCCGTCCCTCCCGGTAGCACGCGGGCGTCGGCGGTGGGCACGTGGGTGTGCGTCCCCACCACTGCCGTGACGCGCCCGTCGAGATGCCAGCCCATCGCCACCTTCTCCGAGGTTGCCTCGGCATGCATGTCGACGACGATGTGCTCGGCCGCGCCCAGTTCGCCCAGGGCGGACTCGATCTCGGTGAACGCCGAGCGCCCCGCGCGCAGGTAGAGGTTGCCGCTCACGCTGACAACGCCGAGGCGCACCCCGTCGCGCTCGACGGTGCACGCGCCGTGGCCGGGCTGGCTGCGCAAGAAGTTGACCGGCCGCAGGATGCGCGGCTGTGCGTCGAGATACGCGTACACCTCGCGCCGGTGGTAGGTGTGGTTCCCGAGCGTGATCACGTCGATGCCCGCCGCGATCAGCTCGTCCGCGAGCTTGGGCGTGATCCCCAGGCCACCGGCCACGTTCTCGCCGTTGGCGATCACGAACGTGGGCTCGTAGCGCTCGCGCAGCACCGGCAGGCTGTCCAGCAGGGTGCGCCGCCCGATGCCCCCGACGATGTCGCCGACGAACAGCACGCTCGCGCGGCCGTTGGCGTCCGGGGAGCCCTCCTGCGCGCCGCCCGCCGCCTGCGGATCGTCGGCGGACGCCTGCCTCTCAGCCATACTCTGCCGATGGTGGGAGGAAAGTGAAAGGAGTCTGGCAGCGCGCCGATGCCGGCGGATCCGCGCTCGGCTCACCCGAGCAGCAGGAGCTCGAGTCAAGCCGACCGGCTAGCGGCGCGGCACAGCCGCAATCGCCGCCCGCCCAGCCTCCGGCGCCCGGCTCGGGCGCGGCGCCGGTGCAACCACCACGCGTGCTCGTACCGCGGTGGGTGCAGCTGGTGCTGCTTCCGCTGGCGCTGCTCGGGCTTTGGGCTCTGGCGCGCGCCGCGGGGAAGGTGCTGCTGATCTTCGTCGTGGCGGCGGTCATCGCGTTGATCCTCAATCCGGCGGTGGCCTTCCTCCAGCGCTCGCGCCTCCCCCGCGGCCTGGCGGTGCTTGCCGTGTACCTCGCATTCTTCCTCACGCTCGCCGGAATCGGGATTCTGCTCGCCAACCCTATCTCCAACCAGGTGAAGACGTTCACCAACAACCTGCCGACGATCAGGAATGAAGCGAACAAACGCATCGCGTCCCTGCAACGATCGCTGGACAAACAGGGCATCCATCTCCACCTGGTCAAACAGGGTCAGACGGCGCTGCAGAGCATCGAAGGGAAAATCACCAAGAGCGCCGGCAAACTCGTGTCCTTCGGGGGCGCGCTGCTGACCGAAGTAGCCAACGCGATCTTCGACCTGGTGCTCGTGTTCGTGCTGTCGGTGTACATGCTTCTGTACGGGCAACGCATCGGTGCGCTGGTGCGCCGGGTGATGCCGGATGGCGACGGCACGCGCGCGGACGACTTTCCGTACCTCGTCCAGCGCGCGGTCACGCGATATGTCGGCGGCCAGCTGCTGTTCAGCATCGTGATGGGCGCCTCGGCGGGCCTCGCCCTGTATCTGTTCGGCGTCACCGGCGTGTTCCCCGACGGGCGCAAGTACGGGCTCGCGTTCGGCGTGTTCTATGGCGTGATGGAGCTGGTCCCGTATGTCGGTCCGATCCTGGGCGCTGTCCCGCCCGTGCTCGTGGCGCTGTTCACCGATCCGATCGTTGCCCTGTGGGTGGTGCTGCTGTTCATTGCCCTGCAGCAGCTCGAGGGGCACGTGGTGGCGCCGCAGGTGTTCGGGCACACGCTGCGCATCAACCCGCTGCTGGTGATCTTCGCGCTGCTGATCGGGCTGCAGCTGTACGGCGTGATCGGCGCGCTCGTGGCGCTGCCGATCGCGGCCGTGCTGCGCGAGACGACGGTCTATCTCCAGCGCCACCTGACGCTCGAGCGGTGGGAGCGCTCGCCGCGCCCGATGCTGTGAGCCCAGTCCTGAGCGTGCGCGGCGTCGCCAAGCGCTTTGGCGAGCTGCAAGCGCTGCGCGACGTCAGCTTCGATGCGCATGCTGGCGAGATCGTCGCGGTCGTGGGACCCAATGGCGCAGGCAAGACGACGCTCCTGTCGATCATCGCGGGCACCCAGCGACCGAGCGCCGGCGAGGTTGTCGGGCCGCCGCGCGCGCGTGCCCAGGGTGCGCGCGTCGGCTGGGTACCCCAGCAGACGGCGCTGTACTCGAAGCTCTCGGTGGCCGAGAACCTGCGCCTGTTCGCGCGCCTTGAGAAGCTCGCCGAACCAGAGCCCGCAGTGCAGCGGATGCTCGAGCAGACGGGGCTGCTCGAACGCGCGAGCGATCGCCTCGAGCGTCTCTCAGGCGGCAACCGCCAGCGTGTGAACGTGGCGGTCGGCCTGGTCGCGGACCCGCCCGTGCTGGCGCTCGACGAGCCTTCCGCGTCGCTCGATCCGCGCCAGCGGGAGCGCCTGTGGGAGTTCATCTGCGCCCGGTCACGCGGCGGTACTGGCATCGTGTTCTCCACGCACACGCTGGGCGAGGCGCAGCGGTTCGCTGATCGCGTGATCGTGCTGGACCGCGGCGAGCTGCTGTTCGACGGCCCCCCGCAGGCCTTCATGCGCCAGGTCGACGGCCGCGGTGCTGGCGAGGCCGGCAGCCTCGAGCACGCGCTCGTGGCCTTTCTGGAGCAGCTCGGCCGATGAGGTGGCTGCTGCGCAAGGATGTGCTGATCCTCGCCCGCTCGCGCCTGCTGGTCGCGCTGCTCATCGCCTACCCGGTGGCCATCGCCCTGCTGATCGGGTTCGCGATCTCCCGCAGCCCCTCGCGGCCACGGGTCGCGATCGTCGATGAAACGCCGCCCGGGCAGACGGTCGAAGTCGGCACCCGGCGGGTCAACGTGCACCAGTACACCGAGCACCTGTTCAGCCAGGTGCAGCCGGTGAACGTGGGCACGCGCGCGCAGGCGGTCGCCAAGGTCAGGTCCGCGCAGGTGCTGGCGGCCGTCGTGATCCCGCCCGACATCGCCACGCGGGTGTCCTCGGGGACGATCCAGGCGCAGCTGGAACTGATCTACAACGGCAACGCGCTCGTGCAGTCGCTGGTGCAGTCCCAGCTGCGCTCCGCCCTGGCGCAGGCCAACCTCGGCTTCTCAGAACAGATCCAGCAGGCCGCCGCGGGCGCGATCGATGTGCTCCTGCGGGGCGGCAACCTGGGCGTGCTGGGAGCGCCGACGAACCTGATCGGGTTGAGCAGCATCCCGCCGCTGCTGCGGCACGTTCTCGCGCGCCAGCCGCCCGGCCCCGACCGGGCGGCGCTCGAACGGGTGGCCGCGTTCGCCGACTTCGCCGCCCGGAACCTGAGGCTGAGCAAGAACGTGCTCTCCACGGTTGGCCAGCCGATCCGGATCCACAGCGTGCTTCTGCACGGCAGGCGCACGCCCCTTGACACGTTCGCGGTCGTGGTCGCGGTGACCGTCTCGCTGATGTTCGTGTGCATCCTGCTCGCCGCCGGTGGGGTGGCGCTCGAGCGCGAGGAGCGGGCGCTGGCGCGGCTCGTGCGTGGACTTGTCTCGCGCGAGACGCTGCTGGCCGAGAAGGGCTCGCTCGCTGCGGCCTGTGGCTTCACGGTTGCGTTCGCGATGCTCGCCGGCGTGAGCGCATTCGTCACACTCGAGTGGAGTCGCGCCGGCCTGTGGCTGCTGGCGCTCGCCTTCGGCGCCGTCGCCTTCGGCGCGCTCGGCGTGGCGATCGGCGCGCTCGCGCGCGAGGTGCGTGCCGCCTCCCTGCTTGCCTTCCTGCTGTCGCTGCCGCTCGCGTTCCTCGCGCTGGTGCCCGCCGGCTCGGTCGCCTCCGGCCTGTACGACGCCACGCGGGTGATCTCCTTCGCCTTCCCCTTCAAGCCCTCGCTGCAGGCGCTCGACGCGGCCGTCAACAGCAGCTCGCCGGCGCTCGGCGTCTCGATTCTGCACCTCGCCGCGCTCACGGCGGTGTTCGGCCTGCTCGCGCGCGTGGGCCTGCGCGGCGCCGACTGAGCACACGCGCCACAGCTGGCCTGGGCGAGGTCGAGGCTCTAATCTGAGTATGCCGATGGCCTTCCCACAGACGCGCATGCGCCGCCTGCGCGCCAGCGCCGACTTGCGCGGGCTGGTGCGCGAGACCGAGCTGAGTCCCGCGCGGCTCGTGCTGCCCATGTTCGTCGCCGAGCCGCTATCCGGGCGCGAAGCGATCGCGACCATGCCGGGGGTCGATCGTCTGTCGATCTCGGCCGCGGTGTCCGAGGCCGAGCAGGCGGCCGCGCTTGGCCTGGCCGCGGTGATGCTGTTCGGCGTGCCCGCCGATAAGGACGAGCTCGGTTCAGGCGCCTGGGACGAGGAGGGCATCGTGCAGATGGCCGTGCGCGCGATCAAGCAGGCGCGGCCCGACCTGCTGGTGATCACCGATGTGTGCTTGTGCGAGTACACCAGCCACGGTCACTGCGGCGTGCTCGGCGAAGGGGGAGCCGTCGACAACGACGCCACCGTCGAGCTGCTGGCCCGGACGGCCGTCAGCCACGCGCGCGCGGGCGCCGACCTGATCGCCCCGTCAGACATGATGGACGGGCGGGTGGGCGCGATCCGGCGAGAGCTCGACGCCGACGGCTTCAGCGAGATCCCGATCCTCGCCTACTCGGCGAAGTTCGCGTCGGCCTTCTACGGACCGTTTCGCGAGGCCGCCGGCTCGACCCCCGCCTTCGGCGATCGCCGCTCCTACCAGATGGACCCGGCGAACGGCCGCGAGGCCGTGCGCGAGGCGCTGCTCGACGTCGAGGAGGGAGCCGACATGGTGATGGTCAAGCCGGCGCTCGGCTACGGCGACGTGATCGCCGCGGTCAAGGCCGCCACGCGCCTGCCCGTGGCGGCGTACAACGTCAGCGGCGAGTACGCAATGGTCAAGGCCGCCGCCGTGGCCGGCCAGCTCGACGAGCGCAGCGCGGTGCTCGAGATCCTCACCTCGCTGCGGCGGGCGGGCGCCGAGGTCGTCATCTCCTACCACGCAAAGGACGCCGCCCGATGGCTGACAGAGCAGACGTGATCCAGCAGTCCGCCGTGACGGACCGGGCGAGCGCGGCCAAGACCAAGGCCCGCAGCCGCAGCGACGGCGCGGCGGTGGCGCTGGACGCGCTGGACCGCAGGCTGCTCAACCTGCTGCAGGGCAGCTTCCCGATCGCGCGTCGCCCCTACCAGCACGTCGCGGCGCTGGCCGGGGTCGGCGAGGCCGAGGTGCTGCAACGCACCGGCCGTCTGCTGCAGCAGCGAATCATCCGCCAGGTCACCCCCATATTCGACACGCGAGCGCTCGGCTACTCCTCGATGCTCGTGGCCGCGAGGGTCGATCCCTCCTACCCGCATCGCGCGGCGCAGGTGATAAACGCGCACCCCGGCGTTTCGCACAACTATCTGCGCAACCACGACTTCAACCTGTGGTTCACGATCGCCACCGAGCCCGGTTCCAGACTGGGTATCGACGGCACGCTGCAGGTGCTCGCCCGCGAGGCCGGCGCCGAGTCGATGCGCCAGCTGCCGACGCTGAGGCTGTTCAAGATCCGCATGGACCTCGAGATGGAGGGCGACACCGCGGCGCTGGCCAGCGCCGCGGAGTCGCGCGAGCCAGCCGAGCTCGCGCCGCAGCCTTACGACGCCCGCGACGTTTCCGTGATCCGCGCGCTGCAGGGCGATATGGCGGTCTGCTCCGAACCCTACGCCGCCGCCGCGGCCGAGGTCGGGGACTCCCAGGATCGCTTGCTCGCGCATCTGGCCGGCATGCAGGAGCGCGGCCTGTTGCGGCGCGTGGCCGCGATCCTGTACCACCGCCGGGCGGGATTCTCCGCCAACGGCATGGGCGTGTGGCAGGTCCCGGAGGAGCGGATCGCCGAGATCGGACCGCGCATGGCGGCGGTGCGTGGGATCTCGCATTGCTACCAGCGCCCCACCTACCCCGACTGGCCCTACTCGGTGTTCACCATGGCTCACGGCCGCTCCAAGGCCGAGTGCGACGCCGTGCTCGACGCGATCGCCTCCTCGACCGGCATCAGCGAGCGCGCCACGCTGTACTCCTCGACCGAGTTCAAGAAGATCCGGCTCCTGTACTTCACCCAGGAGCACTCCGAATGGGAGCAGCAGCACGCCTGAGCCCGCGTCCGTGACCGCCTCGCTGACGGACACGCGCTCGGCCGACTACTACAGGCGCGCGCTCGAGCTGATGCCGGGCGGCGTCAACTCGCCCGTGCGCGCGATGCGGGCCATCGGACGCGATCCGATCTTCATCGCCCGCGGCGAGGGCGCCGAGCTGTTCGACGTGGACGGCAACCGTTACGTGGACTACGTCTGCTCCTGGGGGCCCCTGATCCACGGGCACGCCCATCCCGGCGTGCTCGCCGCGGTGGCCGAGGCCGCCGCCGGGGGCACGAGCTTTGGCGCGCCCACCGCCGCTGAGGTCGAGCTCGCGGCCGAGCTCGCGCGGCGAATGGACGGGCTGGACATGGTGCGGATGACCTGCTCGGGCACCGAGGCGGCGATGACGGCGGTGCGCCTGGCACGCGCCGTCACGGGTCGCGAGCACGTGCTCAAGTTCGCCGGCGCATATCACGGCCACGTCGACGGCCTGCTCGCGCAGGCCGGCTCGGGGCTCGCCACGCAGGGCCTGCCAGCCAGTCCGGGGGTGCCGGCCAGCGCCGCTGCCGAAACGGTGGTCGTGCCGTGGAACGACGCCGATGCGCTGCTGGCGGCCACGCAACGGCACGATCTGGCGGCGATCCTGGCCGAGCCGCTGCCGGCCAACATGGGCCTCGTGCCGGCCGCCCCCGGTTTTCTCGAGCTCCTGCGCGAGCAAGCGGATGCGACCGGCGCGCTGCTCGTGCTCGACGAGGTGATCAGCGGCTTCCGCGTCGCCCGCGGGGGCGCGCAGGAGCTGCTCGGAGTCAGGGCGGACCTGACGATCCTGGGCAAGGTCATCGGCGGCGGGCTGCCGGCCGCAGCGGTGGGCGGCCGCGCCGAGCTGATGCGTGCGCTGGCCCCAAGCGGCGAGGTCTACCAGGCGGGCACGCTGGCGGGTAACCCGCTCGCCGCCGCCGCCGGGCTGGCCACGCTGCAGCTGCTCGACGAGCCGGCCTACGTGCGCCTGGCCGCGATCACCGACCGGCTCGCAGACGGTCTGCGCGAGGCGGCCGCAGGCTATCCGGTGCAGGTCGTCTCGGCGCCGGGCCTGCTCACGGTGTTCTTCAGCGGCCAGCCCGTGAGTGACTTCGCCGGCGCAAGCGCTTGTGACCTGGATGCACACGCCGCGTGGTGTCGCGAGCTGCTCTCGCGCGGTGTGTACCCGCCCGCGTCGCAGTTTGAGGCGTGGTTTCCCTCGCTGGCGCACACCGCCGCGCACATCGAGCGCACCGTCGAGGCCGCAGCGGCGGCCTTCGCCTGCCTGCCGGCCGGGGGAGGCGCGGCGTGAGCGGGGAGGTGCTCGAGCGTCTGCGGCGGCTGGTGCGCGAGCAGGGAGGGCTGATCGCGACGCTCGTCGATCACCGGGTCGGCGGCGGCGCGAACAGGCGGCCGGCGGCGCGGGGACCCGCCGCCGTGCTAGCCGACGCGCCGCGCACGAGCGACCGGCGCGAGGAGTACGAGCTGCTCGTGGAGGCGATCTATGAGGGGTACCTGCTGCACTACGGCCGGGCGCGGGTGGTGCGCGCGCTGGAGGCCGACCTCGCGCTGCTGGCGGGCGACCGGCTGTATGCGATCGGGCTCGCGCGCCTGGTCGCGCTCGGCGATACGCTGGCCGTGGCCGAGCTCGCCGACACGATCACACTGTGCGCGCTCGCACACGGCGCCGGCGACGCAAGGCTCGCGGAGGCGGTGTGGGCGGCTGGCGTGCGGGCCGTCGGCTGGGGCGCCAGCGCACCTCACCGCCGCGCCAAGGACCTCGTCCTCGCTGGGGCGCCCGAAGCGCTAGATGCAATGCTCACATGCGCCGCCACGACGGCGCATTCGCCGTCAATCGGGCCTCGGTATTGTTGATGGCGAGGTGCCCGACAAGCACGCCTCCTATCGGTCCAGGTACACCGCCGACCGCCTGATCCCGGGCGCGTTCGACGGCGAGACGATCACCCGCCGCCGGTTCATGACCGGCTCCGCCCACACCGCCGGTGCGATCGCCGCGGGCGCCTTCACGCTGCCCGCGCTCGCCTTCGCGGTCGGCCCGATATTCAAAAGCACGCCGCACAGCTGGGTGACGGTCGGCAAGGTGGGCTCCTTTCCGAACAACAACTACGTACCGGTGATCGCCACGCTGACCCCCGGCATCGGCGAGGCCGGCAAGACGACGGTCTACATGCGCGCGTTCAACCCCGCGCTGGACACGGATCCCTATGACCGCGGCACCCCGTACATCGCGATCAGCACGCGCTGCGCGCACCTCGGCTGCCCGGTGCGCTGGGTAGACGCGGCCCAGCGCTTCATCTGTCCCTGCCACGGCGGGGTATACGACCTACTCGGCCGGCGCGTGGGCGGGCCGCCGGTACGGCCGCTGGACCGCTTCTACACGCGCGTGGTGGGCGAAGACGTCCAGGTCGGCCCGCGCTTCTCGGTCAACAGCGAGCTGCGCCGCTTCTCCCCGCGCGACCCGGCCGAGCCCCTGGACGGCATCGGGCAGTACCTGTACCCATCCAGGCCGACCGAGCGGAAACTGTAGGCGGGAGCGCGCCGTGCCCAGGCTGCCAAAGCTCCCCGCGCCGCCGCTGCCCGCGGCGCTGAAGGCACCTCCCGCCCGCCCCGGCGAGGAAGATGGCAGGCTCGGCCCGATCGAGGACGCCAAGCAGGCGGGCATCACGATCGTCGACTGGGTCGACGAGCGGACCTCGCTGAGCGGCGTGGGCCGGTGGCTGCTGTTCCGCAAGGTGCCCAAGGGCACCAACTGGTTCTACACGCTCGGCTCGGCCACGTTGTTCGCGTTCCTCTCGCAGGCGGTCACGGGCGTGTTCCTGGCGATGTACTACCGGCCCGATCCTGCCGGCGGAGCGTATGAGTCGATCCGCCACGTGACCAACGAAGTGTTCCTCGGCCAGTTCGTGCGCGGCATGCACAAGTGGGGCTCGAGCGTGATGGTCGTGCTCGTGTTCCTGCACATGGGACGCACGTTCCTGTTCGGCGCCTACAAGTACCCGCGCGAGCTGAACTGGGTGATCGGGGTCGTGCTGCTGGTCCTGACCCTGGTGATGGCCTTCACCGGCTACCTGCTGCCATTCGACCAGCGCGCCTACTGGGCGACGATCGTGGGCGTGAACATCAACGGCACCGGCCCGCTGCTGGGGCCCTACCTGAGCGACTTCCTGCGCGGCGGCGGGGAATTCGGCGCCACCACGCTGTCGCGCTTCTACTCCATCCACATGCTGCTCGTACCCGGCCTGATCATCGCTTTGATCGGGGCGCACCTGTACCTGGTGACCAAGCTCGGAACGACCGCGCCGCCGTGGGAAAAAGCCGAGAACTCGGCAGACCTGCGCGAGGCGAAGGCGTGAACCAGCTCGAGAAGGAGCAGTACCTCCGCGAGTACGCGATCCTGAAGGCGCAGGGCAAGCCGTTCTTCCCCTATGCCGTCGCCAAGGACGCCGCTATGGCATGCGTGGTGCTGGCGGTGATCATCAGCCTGTCGCTCGTGCTCGGCGCCGAGCTCGGCCCCAAGGCCAATCCGACCACGACCACCTACGTGCCGCGGCCGGAGTGGTACTTCTTCTTCCTGTTCGAGATGCTGCGGGTGATCAAGCCGCCGAGCCTCGTGCCGCTGGCGACGATCGGCGTCCCGACGCTCGGCCTCGTCCTGCTGTTCCTGCTGCCGTTCTTCGACAGGGGTCCCGAGCGCCGGCCCGAGCGGCGCCCGATAGCGGTGGCGACGTTCATCGTGGTCGCGGGGGCGATGGCGTTCCTGACCTATCAAGGCGCCAACGCCGGCTCGCCGTTCGCCGTCGAAATGGCCACCCCGGCCCGGGTCACGCAGGCCGGCGGCGCCACGCTCGCCGAATACACCGTCGGCAAGGAGGTGGTCGCCAGCCGCGGCTGCCTGGCGTGCCACAAGCTGGGCGACAACGGCAACGCCGGTCCCGGACCCGATCTCACGCATATCGCGGCGCGGCTGCCGCGCCAGGGGATCGCGCGCACGCTCGTGAACCCGACCGCGCCCATGCCGTCGTTCAAGAACCTGCCGCCCAAGCAGTTCGCAGCCGTGGTCGCCTTCCTTGGGCAGCTGAAGTAGCGTCCCGGCGATGCCCGCCCACGAAGGCGCCGGCACCGGCACAGCCGCCCGCCGCCGAGCGCGCGCCACGTCGCCCGAGCCGCCTGCCCCGGGGCCGTCCTCTGGAGGTCCCGAGGCTGGCCAGGTGCGCGCGATGTTCGATCGCATCGCCGGCGTCTATGACCTGATGAACACGGCGATGAGCGCCGGCCTGCACCACCGCTGGCGCGCTCGCGCGGCCGACATCGCCGCGGTCGGCCCCGGCAGCCGCGTGCTCGACGTCGCCACCGGCACCGGCGATCTGGCGCTCGAGCTGGCGCGCCGTGTCTGCCCGGGTGGCGAGGTCGTGGGAGCCGACTTCGCCGAGGCGATGCTCGCGCGCGCGCGAGCCAAGGCGGAGACCCGCTGCGCCGAGATCGCGCGGCCGCGATTTGAGCGTGGCGACGCGCTGGCGCTGCCCTACCCGGAGGACAGCTTCGATGCGGCGACGGTCGCCTTCGGGGTGCGCAACTTCAGCGACCTGCGCGCCGGCCTCGGCGAGATGGTTCGCGTGGTACGTCCGGGCGGACGCGTGGTGGTGCTCGAGATAACGGCGCCCACGCGCGCACCGCTGGCCCTGTTCTACGGCCTGTGGTTCGACCGCCTCGTGCCCCTGCTGGGGCGCCTGGCAGGCTCGCTCGCGGCGGGCGTGCCGCGCCCGGGCGGGGGCGGGGGCAGGCGAAGCGGCGCGATCGCCGACGCCTACCGCTACCTGCCGAGCTCGGTGAGGCGCTTCCCGCCGCCCGCCTCGCTGGCAGCGGAGATGGAGCGGGCGGGCCTGCGCGACGTGCGCTATGTGCTCATGGCCGGAAGCATCATCTCGATCCACGTCGGCACGGTAGGCGCGGGCGCGCCATGACGAGCGCGACTGGAGGCACGACCGCGAGCGGCCCGGACGTTGACGGGGTGGAGGCGATCATGCGCCGCGGCGGGGCGCAGCTGCGCGAGCGCATGGCCCGCACCGAGCTTCACCTCGAGCGCGTGACCGCGCGCGCGGGCGAGCCGCTCGCGCGCCATGCCAGCGCCACGGTCAGGGCAGGCGGAAAGCGCCTGCGTCCGCTGCTGGTGCTGGTGGCGGCCGAGTCCGCGGGCGGTCCGCCGCGCACGATTCGGGGGGAGCAGCGGCTCGTGCGCGCCGCCGTGGCGGTCGAGCTGGTGCACTCGGCCACGCTCGTGCACGACGACCTCATCGACGGCGCTCGCCTGCGCCGCGGGCATCCAACGGTCGCGGCCGTGGCGGGGCGCGAGGCGGCGGTGGCCACCGGCGATTTGCTGTTCTCGCTCGCGTTCGCCGAGCTCGCCCGCAACCGCTGTCCCGACCAGCTGCGAGCGCTCTCGGATGCCAGCTCGGCGCTGGCCGCCGGCGAGCTGCTGCAGCGCGAGGACGCGTATGCCAGCCGCGTGGCGATGGAGCGTTACCTGCGACGCTGCGAGCTGAAGACGGCGGCGCTGTTCGAGGCGGCGTGTCGCCTCGGGGCGCTCGCGGCCGGGGACGGGTCGCAAGCGCTTGCCGATGAGCTGGGTGCGTTCGCGCGCCGGATCGGCCTGGCGTTCCAGATGCTCGACGACGTGCTCGACGTGTCGGGCCCGGTCGAGCGCACGGGCAAGGCACGCGGAACCGACCTGCTGGAGGGCACGGTCACGCTACCGTTCATCCTCGCGCGCGAACGCGAGCGCGATCTGGCCAGCTTCGAGCTCAGCTCGCTCGCCTGCCCCGAGCAGGCCGAGGCGCTGTGCGAGCGGATCGCCGCAACCGGCGCCCTGGACGAGGCCCGCGAGCGGGCCCTGGCGGTGGTGGCCGAAGCGAAGTCACGGCTGCCCGCCTCGCTGCCGGATGGCCGCTCGGCGCTGCTCGACCTCGTGGCCGACGCCGTGGTCGAGCGCTACCGCTAAACGATCGAGGCGCGGGGTGCAGCCGATGCCAGCACGGCCGAGCGGCCCGGCTAGAAGTCGCTCGGCACGATCAGGTCGGCATCAAGCGCGCGGATGAAGAACTCGACTTCCTCGGACATGTTGGCGTGCGTCATCCGCTTGAGGTCGCCGAGCAGAAGGCTCGCCGCGCGGTCCAGCTCGTCGTCCAGTCGCTCCACTGCACCCTGCTCGAACACGCCCTCGCGGCGGGACTCGCAGTCGGGGCAGCGCAGGATGATCCGCCAGTGCCGCGGGCCTTCCTCCATCCAGTCCAGCGGATAGGCCAGTTCGCCCGAGCAGTGGAAGCAGACGTGCAGGTGCTCGGGGCTGTAGGCGCCTTCTGAGGCGCGCGTGTTGGGGCTTTCGTTGGGACGCATGGCGCTATAGCTGGACTCATCGACGGCCCGGAATGCCGCCTTTAGCCCAGCGGGCGCGCAGTGGGCGTTTAGCCGGTGGCCCGTGTTCGCGTCGCGCAAGCGCTGTGAGCGGTGAGGAGGCGGTGCTAGGTTCATTGGCCCAATGGCCACCGCGATTCGCCCGATCGGGCACGAGGACCGACTCAGTCTCGTCGACCATCTCGACGAGCTGCGCACGCGTCTGATCGTCAGCGCGGTCGTGCTCGCGGTCGCGTTCGGGGTGTGCCTGTGGCAGAACCACGGCCTTTTGCACATCATCAACAAACCGCTGCAGGCGCAGACCAAAAAGCAGGTTTCCAGGGGCCAGGGCACGGTCGGGCAGTCGGTGCTGGCCCAGCAGGCGGTGCTGCGGGTGGCCCGCGACACCCAGGCGGCGCTCGCGCTGCTGGCGGCCCCCAGCAGCGGGCTCTCGCCGGCCACGCGGGCGCAGCTCAACAGGCTGGTCGCCAGCTTGGGCACGGATGTCCGCAAGCTCCCGCGCAACCCGCCCGGCGATAACCCGGTCACGCTTGGCGTGGGCGAGCCGTTCACGACCACGCTCACGGTGGCGCTGTACTTCGCGGTGCTGTTCGCCGCCCCGCTGATCCTGTATGAGCTTTACGGCTTCGTGCTGCCGGCGCTGAACCCGACCGAGCGGCGCGTCGCCGCGCCGCTGCTGCTGGCGATCCCGTTGCTGTTTGCGGCCGGTGTCCTGTTCGGCTACTTCGTCGTGCTCCCGGCTGCGGTGCGCTTCTTCGTGAACTTCAACTCCAGCGAGTTCAACGTGCTCGTGCAGGCGAGTCAGTTCTACAAGTTCGCGGCCACGGTCCTGATCGCGATGGGCCTCATCTTCCAGGTGCCGGTCGCGATCCTCGGCGCCACGCGCCTGGGGATCGTGACGCCGCGACAGCTGCGTCGCAACCGGCGCTTCGCGATCGTGGCGTGCGCGGTGGTGGCCGCCTTCCTGCCCGGGGACGCCGTCACGCTCGTGCTCGAGACCGTCCCGCTCTACCTGCTGTATGAGGCGAGTATCCTGGTTGCATCATTCGCCGGCCGCGCGAAGCCGGCCAGCGGCGGCGATGCCGCGGGCGCCGCCGGGACGCAGGCGCCGGCGGAGAATGGCGCGGCGGTACCCAGCGTGCAGCAGATACTCGACCACACCGACCCGGACCTGTCGGGCTGATGCTGTTCGATCTCCGCGGCCGCGGCCGCCGGCGCACGGTGCAGGTGATCTACATCGTGCTGGCGATCATCTTCCTGCTCGGCTTCGTCGGCCTTGGCATCGGCGGCGGCTTTGGCAGCGGCGGCATCTTCAGCGCGTTCACCAACCGCGAAGGCTCGGGCGGCGTGAGCCGCGCCAGTGAAGTCAAAAAATACGAACGGCTGACGAGGCAGCAGCCGGGCAACGTCAACGCGTGGGAAAAACTTCTCAACGCGCAGCTGCACGAAGCGGGCGGCGAAGCCTACGTGAGTCGAGCCGGCGGGGTGACGAGTAAAGGCAGGGAACTGTTCACAAGGATCGCGCAGTCCTGGAACAGCTACCTGGCGCTGAACCCGCGCAAGCCAAGTGTTCCGATCGCGAAGGAGATGCTGCAGGTCTTCACCGAAGAAGGCCTGAACCAGCCGGCGGCGGCCGTGCAGGTGCTGCAGATCCTCGTCGCCGCCGAACCCAACAGCGCGCACTACTACTCATTCCTCGCCTACTACGCGTACAAGGCGCACAACACCCGCGTCGGCGACCTGGCGGCGCAAAAGGCGATCAGCCTCGCTCCCGCCGTGCAGCGGCAGCGCCTGAAGACCGAACTCGCGGCGCTGAAGAAGAACCCCAACGGCAGCGAAGCGGCGGCCACCGCGACCGGAACGCCGGCGCCGTCGAGCGGTGGCGGCGCCTTCGGGGGAGCCACCACCACGCCGTCGTCCGGTGGATCGACCGGGAAGCAGAAATAGCGTGGCGGTTCGCGTGGCCGCGCCGGTCGAGGCTCGCCGAGGTCCCGGGGCGCAAGGCCGCGCCGGCGAAGGCGCTGCGCGCTATACGGCGCGGTTGCTGATCGCCTGCTCGGACCGGCCCGGAATCGTCGCCGCCGTGTCCGGCTTTCTGTTCGCGCGCGGCGCCAACATCATCGACTCCCATCAGGCGCACCGAGTTCTTCCTCGGGGCCGGCAGCGAGAGCACCGCCGAGCGCCAGAGCTTCCAAGAAGCCTTCGCCCGCGAGGTGGCCGACGGCTTCGGGATGGAATGGAGGATCCGCTGGTGGGATGAGCGGCGGCGGATCGCGGTTCTCGTCTCGCGCTACGACCACTGCCTGCTCGAGCTGCTGTGGCGCTGGCGGCGCGGGGAGCTCGATGCCGACATCGCGATGGTCATCTCCAATCATTCTGACCTCGAGGCCGAGACGGTGGCGGCCGGCGTGCCGTATCACCATGTGCCCGTGCGCAAGGATGCCAAGCCCGAAGCCGAGTCGGCGATGCTGGCGCTGCTGCAGGGCAGCGCCGAGCTGCTCGTGCTCGCTCGCTACATGCAGATCCTCAGCGGAGATTTCCTGGAGCGCGTCGGAATGCCCGCGATCAACATCCACCACTCGTTCCTGCCCGCGTTCGCCGGAGCCGACCCCTACGGCCAGGCCCGCGAGCACGGCGTGAAGCTGATCGGCGCTACGTCGCATTACGTCACCGAGCAGCTCGACGACGGGCCGATCATCGACCAGGACGTGGTGCGCGTCAGCCACCAGCACAGCGCCCGCGACCTGGAACGCCTGGGCCGGGACGTCGAGCGGCTCGTGCTGGCGCGAGCGGTGTCGCTGCACCTGGCCGATCGCGTGATCGTCGACGGGCGGCGCACGATCGTGCTCTAGCGGGGGCCGGGACCCTGCCGCACGGCCGCCGCTAGAATCGCCGTTGATCAGGCCACTCCCCGCCGGTCACCTCGGGCCGTTAGCTCAATGGCAGAGCAGGGGCCTCTTAAGCCCAAGGTTGCAGGTTCGAGCCCTGCACGGCCCATCCGAAAGTCGCAACTAATCTGCGATTTTTGACTCCTCGGGATCATCGGCTCGGGCAAATATGTCCCGAATATGTCCCGAAGAATCGTGTAGCTTTCGGACGCAGGCTTAGGTTGCCCGAGTCCGAGCACGCACTCCACGGTGTCCTGCCGGCGGTGCGGGTCGGCCGCGCGTTCCGAGTGCGAGGGGAGGACGTGGACGCGCTCCTTCAGCGCGCAAGCGCCGAGAGCGGCTCCCTCGCGACACGCCGCGACGTCTGGACACCGACGACGACGAGCCTGCCCGAAGCCACGATCAACGGACTCCCGGGTCCATCTGGGAAGGACCCGACACGGAGCTCCCCGCCAACCGTCGCTGAGCCGCGGGTCTGTTGTATACGCGCGTATACGACGCACCGTTTGGTGCAACTGTGTGCCGCGATGCGGAGCGTTAGCGGAGCGAGCGGCAGGGACGCCCTGAGGGAGGCGCCTGGCGACGGGTGAGATGGACGGTCGGAGTGTCAGCGATGGCAAGAAGGAAGCTCGAGGGTGGCCTGGCGCGGTTAGGGGCGGTTACGGACATGGACGTTGCGGCGAGCGCTCGCATGTGAGATGAACAGCGTCAACCTGATCCGGGACGCCGTAGCAGCGCGTAAGCCACACGTCGCGGAGCTCACGCAATCCGCTAGCGAATCGCCGGAGCCGCAACCACAACCTGTCGATCGCCTGGATGCTGTCTTCGATGCCGTCGGGCGGCCATGGCTGGGGCTCGCTCGGCGTCGGTAACCGCCCAGCCGAGCCGCTCAAGGAGCTGCGAGGCGGAGTGCTCGTCGCTCATGTGCGCCGCGCACACTCCCTCGTCGAGCAGAATCCCCTGCTCGTCGCTCCCTCGTGTGTCTGTCGTGACGATGATCCTCGCCATGGGACTCTCCTCCTCTTCCAGGGCCCCCGAATCAGGACAGGCCCTGCTTGTAACGGCGTTTCTGTCGCTTTGGACGAAACAGCCCGTGAGGTCAGCGAAAGGCAGGTCCGTGCCCGCCGGGGGCCAGCGCGAGATATTCGAGCAGCAGCGGCCGAGAACGGCCCTACGCTGAGGGTACTCCTTTTTCGGGCGCTGAACCGAGCAATTTCTGGGCAACCACGTAGCGAAGAAGGGCGCGTCTAACGTGCTGAGCAGTCGGGTCTGGGTAACTTCGGCCTGACAGCGCAGTGAACCAGGCTGGGTTTCACGGAGACCTCCATCAGGGCGGTGGAGGACACGCAGCCTCGGTTGAGCGGTTGGCGCCCCTGCTCACTTCTGCGAGCGACCGTCCTCAGCCCGGTGGCGAGCCTCGTTCGCGGCCGCTTGGCTGTGGGCTTCGCTGTCCGACGCCTGGCGGCGCGCCTCGTTCTCGCCGGCTTGGCGGCGGGCTTCGCTATCCGACGCCTGGCGGCGCGCTTCGTTCACGGCCGCCCGGCTGTGCGCCTCGCCCTCCGACACCCGACGCCGCGCCTCATTCTCGGCAGCCTGGCCCGATTCGCTGCCAGGGTGAGCGCCCACCTCCGGGCTTTCGGCGGGTATCGGTGATCCGCGCCGCAGGAGGCTGAAAATATTCGGCATGACCTACCCAGTCTAGAGCTGACCGTGAGCCGTGGGATGAGACTCCCGGCGATGGGGTGCAATTGGTCGGCGCAGCGTTGCCGCGGCCGGAGGCGGCGCCGGGTGGTGCAGGTTGGACACTCATCAGAGGCTGTCCGTTACTCAGGGGCCGCGCTCCACGCTCGGCCCCCCTTCGCGACGTTCGCTGGATGAAGCGTTCTCCATCGACCGGTTGGGGTTTGGTCGCGCTACTCGGGTTCGCTGATCTCGGCCGCGCCGAAGCCCTCCAGCGGGGCGTCGACGAAGAAGATCTCCATCGTGATGTCGGGCTCGACGTGGGCCTGGCTGAGGAACGCGAGGACCTTGCGGCCGGTGAGCTCTTCGATCGTCTGCGTGTAGCGCTCGGCCATGACGCGTTGGAACTCCTCACGCATGGCGATCACGCGGTCGGGCTCGCCGCTGTCCATGATCGTCTGCTCGAGCGGCGTGAAGCCGCTGCCGCGCATGACGACGACGACGATGTCGTCGAGCGCGTAGGTCTTGGCCTTCATCGGGCCTCGCCCGTAGTGATCGCGCAGGATGCCGACGATGCTCGTCGAGATCGCTGATAGTAGGTGTCCGCCGGCGAGCGGGGTGCTGCTTACAACCGGTTGCGCGTCCACGTTAACCACTCCTGGTCCGGCAGGGCTCGCGAGGCCCCATCCGTCCATCGCTTCCCGTCCCTGGGCCCGGTCCGTGGGTTGTGAAACCTCGCAGACCTTGCCGCAGCGAAATCGTAGTACGGGCTCACCGGCCGTTCGAGCGCACGCGGGCTTAGTGGCAACAAAATCTCGGACCGAGCGGCATAAGGCGCAGCGCGTGGCCCTCCGGCAGCCAATCGCGCGGGTTGGGGGCATCAGGAACGCCTGCTCGCGATCACACGCCAAGAAGTTCATAGCCCTGCCCCGAAGTCTCTTAATCTGCTCGAACGGACCGGGGGTTTGTGCGACACCCAGGACGAACTCCGATCGTCAGCGCCGCTCGCGATCTCTCTTCTGCAACGCGACGGGCCGTCGCTACTCCTATCCAGGCAAAGGGAGCGTCTCCTGCCCGGGACGACAAGCGCTAGCGCCACCGCCAAGGAACGTTTCCCGCACACGCACCGATGCGGCGGTCGCCTCAAGGCGGCCTGGGCGGCAAGCTCAGCCCTGCTCATAGACTTCAACATGCAGCGACCGCTCTGTCCACACGTCCTGAGGAGCACGATGTCCACCTCGCCGGCAGACTTCAACGCCCAGATCATCGATGAGTTCCACGCCAACGAGGGACGCGTCGGCGGCATGTTCGAAGGCATGCCCCTGCTGCTTCTGCACCACACCGGTGCGAAGTCCGGCAAGAACCGCATCAACCCGCTCGCCTACCAGAGCGACGACGGGCGCTACGTCGTATTTGCCTCGAAGGGGGGAGCGCCGACGAATCCCGACTGGTACTACAACCTCAAGGCCCAGCCCAACGTCACGATTGAGGTGGGTACCGACAGGATCGATGTCATTGCCAGCGAGG
>VAWK01000040.1:0-17480 GCA_005885515.1 Actinomycetota bacterium
CACCCGGCATCCCGTCATAGCTCGTGCCCCCAGGCGTGAGGCGCGCTTCGAGCCCCTGCCAGCCCTGGGCGAAGGGACCAGTTGTCGTCGATTGGCCAGAGCTGCGGATCCGGCGCTAAGGGCGCGACCGCCGCTCGAAGCCGCCTGGCTCTGTGCCCGTCGATAAGGTCGCGCCGATGGAGCGCAAGGACACATGTCCGCTGCCGGGGGACCCGACCCTCGCGGCTACGGCGGTTGCGATGCGCGACGCGGGGCAGTGGGGCGAAATCTACGACCGGAACTGGCGAATCGTGTACATGACCAACGAGCTCCGCACGAGTGCTGGCTTGGGACTTGAACTGGTGTCCGTGCCGCTTGGTGAGCACGTGTTCGGGCGCGAGGCTTTGGAGACGCGGTTGGGGTGGGGCACGGGCGCGATGCAGCTGCAGGCGTTTCGCGACATGCTCTCCGCCTTGGGCCCGTGGGTTCTCGCGGACATCCCTGGCGGTCGCGCGGCCTTAGCTGAAATGGTCGACCCGAGGCTCGCCGACATCGTCGACGGGCTTTCGCCCACCGACCTCCCAAGCATGTTCACGTTCCCGCTAACCGGGATGTCCCCGGCGGGCGGTGGGCCTGTCCCACTGCGGATGATGGCGTCGCGGGTTTACGAGGCCGACGGCAGGATCGCAGGGACGGCGCTCATCCTAATGCCCGCTGTCGGCATGTCCGTCCTGGCCACGATGGCCGCCACCGGCGACGTGGGCCACTTCCAGCGCATGCAACAGGTTGCGAAGGCCACAAGGCGTCCAGCAGCGGTGCTGTTCGCCGACCTGGAGTCCTCGTCACCACTAGCACGGAGGCTGTCTACCCACGCCTACTTCTCGCTCGGCAGGCGCTTGGCTCGCGCGGCCGACGAATGCATCGTCGACTCGGGGGGCCTAGTCGGCCGCCACGTTGGCGACGGCGTCGTCGCGTTCTTCCTCGCCGAGACCGCCGGATCGGAATCCGCGGCCGCACGCGCGTGTATCAAGGCGGCGCGCGACCTGCGCCAGGCGATGTTCGCAGTGGCCGAGCGCAGCGAGCTCGCGGCCGAGGATCTCGTCTTGCGCTTCGGCCTTCATTGGGGCGCAACCCTGTACGTCGGTCTGGTCACGACAATCGGACGCGCAGAGATCGCCGCCCTCGGCGATGAGGTCAACGAGGGCGCGAGGATCGAGGCGTGCGCCACAGGCGGGCGCGCGCTTGCCTCCAAGGAGCTCATGGAGCGCCTCGAGCCCGACGACGCCGCCGCGCTCGCCCTGGACCCCGACCGGGTGACCTACACCCCACTCGCCGACCTGCCGACGGCGACCGAGAAGGCGCGTCGGGATGCTCCCGCTATCGCCGTGTGCGAGGTGTAGCGCCGTCCCAACGTTGCCCTGCGGCGTGATTCCGGCCCTGCAAGCCCTTGGCGTAGCGGGCCTCAAATAGCGAGGACCCGGCCTCATGCCAGGTCCTCGCGGTGATCAGGGGCGGGCGAGCGGCGAGCGCGGCGGCTGCGCCCGCTCGCGCCGCGGCGCGCGGCCGAGGCGAGCCCCGGCTGCGGCTGTTGGGGGTGCTACATCATGCCACCCATGTCGGGCATGCCGCCGGGGCCGGCGGTTTCCTTCTCGGGGATCTCGGCCACGATCGCCTCGGTGGTGAGGATGTTCTTGGCAATCGAGGCCGCGTTCTGCAGTGCCGAGCGGGTGACCATCGCGGGGTCGATGATGCCCGCGCCGACGAGGTCCACAATCTCGCCGGTCGCGGCGTCCAGGCCCTGGCCTTTCTTGGCGTGGCGCACGTCGTTTACGACCACCGAGCCCTCCAGACCGGCGTTCTCCGCCAGCTGGCGCAGCGGCTCCTCGAGCGCCCTCAGCACGATGCGCGCCCCGGTGCGCTCGTCGTCATCCGCCGAAGCCCCGTCGACCGAGACGGCCGATGAGGCCTGCAGCAGCGCCACGCCTCCGCCCGGCACGATGCCCTCCTCGAGCGCGGCGCGGGTCGCCTGCAGCGCGTCCTCGACGCGGTGCTTCTTCTCCTTCATCTCGGTCTCGGTGGCCGCTCCCACCTTGACCACCGCGACGCCGCCCGAGAGCTTGGCCAGGCGCTCTTGGAGCTTCTCACGGTCGAAGTCCGAGTCGGTGTTCTCGATCTCGGTTTTGATCTGGTTGATGCGGCCTTTGATCGCCTGCGCCTCACCAGCGCCGTCGACGATCGTGGTCGTGTCTTTGGCCACCACCACGCGCCGCGCGCGGCCGAGCTGCGACACCTGGGTGTTCTCCAGCTTCAGCCCCATCTCCTCGGTGATCACCTCGGCGTTGGTGAGGATCGCGATGTCCTCGAGCATGCGCTTGCGCCGGTCGCCGAAGCCAGGCGCCTTTACGGCCACACCGGTGAACGTCCCGCGCAGCTTGTTCACCACCAGCGTCGCCAGCGACTCACCCTCCACATCCTCGGCGATGATCAGCAGCGGCTTGCCGCTCTGGATCACCTGCTCGAGCACCGGCAGCACGTCGCGCACCGAGCCGATCTTCTGGTTGGCGATCAGGATGTACGGGTCGTCGAGAACCGCCTCCATGCGGTCCTGGTCGGTGACCATGTAGGGGGAGATGTAGCCCTTGTCGAACTGCATCCCCTCGGTGAACTCGAGGTCCATGCCCAGCGTCTGGCCCTCCTCGACGTTGACCACGCCGTCCTTGCCGACCTTCTCGATCGCGTCGGCGATCACGTCGCCGATCGCGTCATCGCCGGCCGAGATCGTGGCCACGCGGGCGATCTGATCCTTGCCCGAGACCTCCTTGGACTGGCTGGCGATGCTCGCAACGACCTCGTCGACCGCCTTCTCGATGCCGCGCTTGAGCCCGAGTGGATTGGCGCCCGCCGCGACGTTCTTCAGGCCCTGCCGGACGATCGCCTGGGCGAGCACCGTGGCGGTGGTGGTACCGTCGCCGGCCACGTCGTTGGTCGCCGTGGCGACCTCGCGCACCAGCTGCGCGCCCTGGTTCTCGAACACGTCCTCGACCTCGATCTCACGTGCGATCGTGACGCCGTCGTTGGTGATCGTGGGGGCGCCGAACTTCTTGTCGAGCACCACGTAGCGGCCCTTGGGGCCGAGCGTGACGCGGACGGCATTGGCGACGGCGTCAACGCCAGCCTCCAGCGCTTTGCGCGCCTCTGAGCTGTACTTCAGTTCCTTGTGAGCCATTTATCTAGATCTCCTTAGGACTCAACGAGGGCGAGGACGTCGGACTCGCGCAATACGAGCAGATCCTCCCCATCGACCTTGATCTCGGTCCCGCCGTACTTGCTGTAGAGCACCTCGTCGCCCTTTTTGACGTCAAGCGGGATGCGCTTGCCGTCGTCGTCGAGCTTGCCGTCGCCGGCGGCGAGGACCTTGCCCTTCTGCGGCTTCTCCTTGGCGGTGTCGGGAAGCACCAGACCACTGGCCGTGGTCTCCTCCTCCTCGACCGCCTGCACGATCAGGCGATCGCCCAGGGGCTTGAGCTTCATGTTGAAAACCTCCATCTAGGGAAAGTGCGAGCCAATCCGACCTGGCGGCCCGCGGGCTCGGACGAGGGTCCCGCCGCCGCCGCTGGCACTCTCGCGCGAGAGTGCCAACCGTCGTCAGACGTCCAATATATAAGGATCAAGGCCTCTTTCAAGCAGGATCGGCAGTCGAAGCATGCGACTGCCAGCCGGCGGCGGCTCGCGGGACGGTCTCAGTTCTGCGCGCCGCCGAAGCCCTTCATCGCCTCGGTCATGCCGCTGGGCGTCTCGAGGATCTGCGAGAAGCGCACCACGGTGACGGTGTCGTCCATCGACACCGGACGGGCGTAGATCTGTTCGAGGAAGTTGATTAGCTCCTCGTGGCGGCGGAACTCGGGGTTGTCGTGCTTGATGTCCCGCGGCGACAGGTCGGATACCTTCATCACCTCGACCTGGTCGATCACCGCCTCGAAGATGCGTTCGCGCGGCGAGTACTGATAGCCGATCGTGACCAGCACCGCCTGGTTCTTGCGGTACTTGCCAGACTTGTCGCCCAGCCTGATCGTGGCCGTCTTGCGGCCGCGCTTGAGCTCGTCGGCGAAGATGGTCGAGTAGAAGTTGAGAACCTGCACGGACGGCAGGCTACCGGTCTTTGCGCACTTCCTCCAAACACGCCAGAGCCCGTCCAACCATCTCGCGCTCGGCGGCGTGCGTGAGGGTGTGCTGGGCCTCTCCGAGGTCCAGCCAGCGCACCTCCTCCACCTCGTCGTCGTGGTTTGCGATGTCGCCGGAGCGGTAGCGGAACAGGAAGAAGGTGACCGACTTGCCGATTGTCTGGCCGCGGCGGCGGTACCAGTAGCGGGCCTCGCCCAGCTCGCGCACCGGCTCGGTCTCCACCCCGGTCTCCTCGCGAACCTCGCGCTGGGCGGCCTGCAGTGCCGTCTCGCCGGGATCGAAGTGCCCCTTGGGCAAGGCCAGCACGCGCGTGCCGTCGGAGGCGCGCTTGATCGGCACGATCGCCAGCACTTCGCCGTCGCGCACGACGACGCCCCCTGCCGACACCTCGCGCGGCGCATCTGAATCGGCGCGCTCAGCCACGATGCCGCGAGCGCGCATCGACGGTGCGGGTCATCGGGCGGGGCCGCGAGCGCTCAGAAGACATATTGCTTGAGCGCCTCGGCATCGTGCACGATCAGGCGACCCCTCCCCTGGGAGATCACGCCGGCGCGCTCCAGCACCGCCAGGAAGCGGCTGGCCGACTCGCGCGAGGAGCCAGCCAGCTGCGCCAGGTCGGCCTGCGTGGCGGTCACCAGCACGTCGCCGGCAGCGCCATGTGCCAGCTCCTGGTCGACGAGCTGGCTCAGCACCACCGCGACGCGGCTTTGCACCGTCTGGAAGGACTGGCGCGACAGCCGCTCGTTGGTTTCCCGCAGGCGCCTGCCGAGCGCGATCACCATGCGCGCCGAGATATCGGCGTGTTCGCTGAGCAGCCTGCGCATGTCCGGGCCGAGCACCGCCACGACGCTCGTGGGCTCGATCGCTTCAACGGTTGCCGAGCGTCGCTCGTCCTCGAACAGCGCCAGCTCGCCGAAGATGTCACCCGGCCCAAATCGCGCCAGCGTGATCGTGCGGCCGTCGCGATGGGAGCGGATCGCGCGGGCGCGGCCTTCGCGCACGATGTAGAGCGTGTCGCTGGCGTCGCCCTCGCGAAACACCACCTCGCCGGGAGCGAAGCTGCGGGGCACAGCGAGCTGCGCGATGCGTTCGAGATCGCTGCGCTCGAGCGTGGAGAACACTGGCACCCGCCCGAGCAGCTCGACGACCTCTGCTGAGCGCATGGATGCCACGGCCGGCAGGGATATCACAGGCGAACGGCACGACCGCTCACGCGCCACAGCGACTTGCCGCGCTGGCGCCGAGGACGCAACCGGCGCGGCGCGCTCGAGCCCGGTCTGCGCAGGCTCACCGCCCGGTGCGGGCGCGTGCGCGCTGCCTGCACCGGCGCCCCGAGCCGGCGCTATCTTCAGCCTCATGGCCGAGCTCCGTTGCCTGCTGGCCGTCGGACGCGCCGCGCTGGCGACGGCGCTGGCCTGCACGCTCGCGGCCGCGGCGCTGGCTGCGTCCGCGCACGCGGCTGCGGCCGGCACGCGGCGGGCAGCCCGCGCGCGAGACGCCGGCCCGGCGCAGGTGCTGTCCTCGCTGCGCGTCTCGACCGAGCTGTGGGCCACGATCGACGTGTGCAACCCGCCGCACCAGCGCAACACGGTGGGCGTGCGCGGCTCGATGCCGGGCGACGGGCAGGCCCACGACGCGATGTTCATGCGCTTTCGCCTGCAGTACATGGACCTGAAGCTGCACCGCTGGGTCGATCTCGCGCGCGCCGATTCGGGCTTTTTGCCCGTGGGCTCCGCGCGCATGGCGCGGCAGGCGGGGCGTAGCTTTGTGCTGTACCCGCCCGCCGGCGGAGCCGCGTTCATGCTGCGCGGCGTCGTGAGCTTTCAGTGGCGGCGTCGATCGCGCGTGCTTGCGGCGCTCTCGCGCGCGACGAAGGCCGGGCACAAGAGCCTGGCGGGCGCCGATCCGCCCAACTACAGCGCGGCCACCTGCCGCCTGGCCTGAGTGACGCCTGCTCTAGGCCGGGGCGAACAGGCGCGGATCGTTGGTGATGATGCCGTCCACACCCATGGCTGTCAGCCTGTCGATCTGCGCCGCGTCGTCGACGGTCCACACATACAGATCGCCCCCGCCGGCCGCCACGGCGCGCACGAGCGCGCGGGTGACAACGCGCCAGTGGGCCATGATCGCGTCGAAGCGACCTTCGAGCAGCGCTCTGCGCGCCCGTCGCGGGAGCATCGCGCGATACCCCGTCAGCATCGCCAGGGCCGGGACCGCCGTGAGCGCGTCGGTGGTGTAGTCGCGGCGCACCCGCGGCACGGACCAGCCCAGCCGCAGCGCGGGCTCGGCGGAGCGGATGAGCGCCAGACCGCCGGGAAACATGCCGCTGACGAGCGTCCGTGACACCAGCCCGAAATGCCGCAGCGTATCCAGCACGCGCAGCTCATACCCGGGCAGCTTGACGTCCACATCCAGCTCGGTCTCGGCGAAGGCGTCGCCCGAGAGATGCTCGAGCGCCTGCTCGAGGCTCAGCGGCGTGCGGCGTCGCAGGTCGCGGTAGTCGTGCGCCACGAGCAGGCGACCGCTGCCGTCTGGGTGCTCGCTCAACACGTCCAGCTCGATCATGTCGACGCCGTGGGCCAGCGCCGCGTGGAAGCTGGCAAGCGTGTTGCCGGGCTCGATGTGCGCGGCGCCCTTGTGTCCGACGCGTCGTGGGCGGATCAGTGAGGACTCGGCCATCTCAAGACAACGATGGCAGAGACGACGGCCGTTCTCGGCCGGTTCCGTTGCGAACGTCACACCCCGGCGCGACGCGGGGCTCGCCGCGCCGGCGCCTGCCGTTGCGGAGCCCGCCACGCCCGCGCAGGTCGCTTGGGCGCCAACTCGCCGGCGCGCGCCCGGAAGCGCCCCCACGGCCCATACACTCTGCTCGCAATGGAAACGGGAGTGCTGCCATCGCAGCGACTGCGCGAGGCGATCTCCAACGAATGGCTGCACGCGGGCCAGTGGCGCATCCCCGCACAAGCGGTGCAGCCGGCGAGCGTCGATCTACGCCTGGGAGAGCACGCGTGGGCGCTGCGCTGCAGCTTCCTGCCGGACAGCCGCTCCACGGTCGAGGAGAAGGTCCAGGACCTGGCATTCGAGCGCATCGACCTGCGCGACGGGGCGACGCTCGAGCGCGACCGGCCGTATCTGGTGCCACTGATCGAGCGGCTGCGCCTGCCGGAGCGGCTGCGGGCGAAGGCCAACCCCAAGAGCTCGACTGGGCGGCTGGACGTCTTTACGCGCGTGCTCACCGACCGCAGCCATCGCTTCGACGAGATCGCGGCGGGCTACGACGGTGCGCTCTACCTGGAGGTGGTCCCGCGCACGTTTGCGATCCGGGTGAAGACGGGACTGGCGCTCAATCAGGTGCGCCTGATCAGCGGCGATGCCCGCCTCAGCGATGAGCAGCTGCTGGCCCTGCACGGCGAGTGCTCGCTGCTGTACGTGGACTGCGGCCCGATACCGGCCGCCGAGCTGTCGCTGGCGGACGGCCTGTTTCTGAGCCTTGACGTGTCGGGCACGGCGGAGCGGATCGTCGGCTACCGGGCCAAGAAGAACAGCCTGCCGATCGACCTGACGCGCGAGCGCGGCGCGCTGCGATGGCAGGAGTTCTGGGAACCCGTGCACCCGGAGCAGGGAGCCCGGATCGTGCTCGAGCCGGAGGCCTTCTACCTGCTGCTGTCGGCCGAGGGCGTGAGCGTGCCGCCGTGCTATGCGGCCGAGATGCTCGCCTACGATCCGACCGCCGGCGAGCTGCGAACCCACTACGCAGGCTTCTTCGACCCCGGCTTCGGCTACTCGCGCGAGCGCGACGCGCGTGGCGCCAGGGCCGCGCTCGAGGTGCGCGCGCGCGACGTTTCGTTCATGGTCGAGCACCGCCAGCCGGTGTGCAAGCTGGCCTTCGAGCGCATGGCGGGCGAGCCCGACGTGCTGTACGGCGAGGAGCTGGGGTCCAGCTACCAGCACCAGCAGACGATGCTCAGCAAGCACTTCCTCGAGCACGTCGCCGGCGTGGCCCAGTGACCGCGAGCAGCGATTGCGGTGCGCGGCGCAGCGGTCGCGTACCCTCTGCAGGCGCATGGCTGTTCGGGCCAACATGAGTGTCACGGCGAAGGCCCTGCTGGCGTGCGCCTGCGCCGCGCTGCTGGCAGTGGCGCTGAGCGCATGCGCCAAGACCGTCTCCACGGGGGCCTTCCAGGGAGAACAGCGCGAAGTCGCCAAGTCGATCGCCAACCTGCAGTCCGACGTAACGGCGGGGGATCAGCGCAAGATCTGCAGCAACGATCTCGCCAGCGAGGTGGTGGCGCGCCTCGACGCGGCGCGCGGGGGCTGCCGGGCGGTGATCAAAGAACAGCTGAGCGAGATCGACAGCTCCGACCTGAGGATCGACTCGATCCAGCTCAGCGTCGCGGGCGCTCAGCGCACCGCGAGCGCCAGGGTCCGCAGCGTATACGGCGGCAAGACCACAAGTTCCACGCTGTCGCTGCTGAAGCAGGGCGGCAAGTGGAAGATCTCGGCCGTGTCCTGAGCCGCCGTCGCGGAGCCGGCCCGCGGGCGTGCGTGTGCCTCAGCCCAGCGAGCGCCCGTACTGGCGTTCGTAGTACTCGCGGTAGGCACCCGAGCGGATCGGCTCCCACCACCAGGCGTTCTCTCGATACCAGCGCACCGTCTGCTCGAGCCCGTCGGCGAAGCGGACCCGCGGCTCCCAGCCCAGCGCGCGAACCTTGTCCGAGGACAGCGAGTAGCGGCGATCATGCCCGGGGCGATCCTCGACATGCTCGATCTGCGCCTCGTCCGCGCCGGTCAACTCGATGATGCGCTGCACGACCGCGATGTTCTCCTGCTCGTCGGGCCCGCCCGCGTTGTACACCTCGCCCGGGAGCCCGCGCTCGAGTACCTGGCCGATCGCGCGGGCGAAGTCCGTCGAGTGGATCCAGTTGCGCACCTGCATGCCATCGCCGTAGATCGGCAGCCGGTCGCCGCGCAGCGCGTTGAGGATCATCAGCGGGATCAGCTTCTCGGGATACTGGTAGGGCCCGTAGTTGTTGGAGCCGCGACAGATCGTGGCGGGCAGCTCGTACGTGTGGAAGTAGCTCTGGACCAGCAAGTCGGCGCCCGCCTTGGTGGCCGAGTAGGGCGAGGATGGGCGCAGCGGGGACTGCTCGGTGAACGTGCCCGCCTCAATCGAGCCGTATACCTCGTCGGTCGATACCTGCAGGAAGCGGAGCTCGTGTGTGCGTGCCGCCTCCAGCAGCACGTAGGTGCCGAACGCGTGCGTGCACACGAATGCGTCCGGGTCGGCGATCGAGCGGTCCACGTGCGTCTCCGCGGCGAAGTTCACGATCGCCTGTGGCGCACGCGCCTCTAGCGCGGCCGACACCGCCGCGGGATCCTCGATCGCGCCGCGCATGAAGCGAAAGCGCGGATGGTCGTGCAGGTCGTGAAGGTTCTCCTCGCGGCCGGCGTACGTGAGCTTGTCGAGCACCGTCACCTCGTCGCCGTGCTCGATCAGGCGCAGGCGGGCGAAGGTCGAGCCGATGAATCCGGCGCCGCCGCAGACCAAGAGCCTCACGCGCGCATCATTCCAGCGCGCGCGGCCAGGTATTCGGCCAGTCCGTCGCGCCAATCGGGCATCGGCAGCACATCATCGCGCTCGGACCGCAGCGCCGACCACGCCGGGCGCGGTGCGGCGCGGCCCATGTCCGCGCTGCCGGCGGGCTCCACGCTGCAGCACACGTCGGCCTGACGGAATATCTCCTCGGCGAACCCGTTCCAGGACACGTGACCGCCGCCCGCGAGGTGCACGAGCCCGGATACCTCGCGCTCGAGCAGGCCGACCAGCGCCGGGGCCAGGTGGCCGGTCCAGGTCGGGCATCCGACCTGGTCTGTCACCACCCGCACCGCGTCGCGCTCCTGCGCCAGCCGCAGCATGGTGGCGACGAAGTTGGGGCCGTCGAGGCCGAACAGCCACGAGCTTCGCACCACTGCGTGGCGATGTGAGGCGGCCAGCACCGCGAGCTCTCCTGCCAGCTTGGTCTGCCCGTATACAGAGCGCGGGCCGGTCGGATCGGACTCGACGTACGCGCGCGGCGCGCCGGCGGCATCGAGCGGCGCCTCGCCGGCGAACACATAATCCGTCGAGATATGCACGAGCGCTGCCCCCGCGCGGGCTGCGGCACGCGCCATGTTGGCGGCGCCGTCGACGTTCACGGCGTGGGCCTGATCGCGGTGGACCTCGGCCCCATCCACGTCGGTCCACGCCGCGCAGTTGATCGCGGCGCCGGGCTGTGCCTGCGCAAACGCCTGCTCGACCGCGAGCCGGTCGGTGATGTCGAGCTGCGCCCGCGTAAGCGCCACGGGCGCGATGCCCGCGCGCTCGGCAGCGCGTACTACATCGCGCCCGAGCATCCCGCCGGCGCCCGTCACGAGCAGCCTGAGCCCGCTCACAGTATTGAGATGTCGGAGTTGTCGCCGACCATGAAGCGGTACGCGCGCGGCTGGCGATCGCCGCGGCGAACGCTGACGTCGCGGCCCAGCAGCGATGACTCCATGCGCCCGTCCAGGTCGCGCACGCTGCAGCCGGCGAGCAGAATCGAGTGCTCGACCTCGGCGCCGGAGATCGTGCACTGCTCTCCGATCGCCGTGTAGGGCCCGATGTAGCAATCGCTCAGCTGCGCGCCCGCGCCTACGATCGCGGGCCCGCGCACGGTCGTGCGCTCCAGGCGGGCGCCCGCCTCGATCACGACGCGGCCGTCCGCGCGCGAGTCGATCAGCTCACCTTCGATCCGCCCGATCAGGTTGTCCAGGATCAGGCGGTTTGCCTCCAGTAGGTCGGACAGGCGGCCGGTGTCCTTCCACCATCCGCGCACGATGTGCGGCTCGATGCGCCTGCCCTCGTCCACGAGATGCTGGATCGCGTCGGTGATCTCGAGCTCCCCGCGCCCCGACGGCGAGATCGCGCGGGCGGCGGCGTGAATCTGGGCGGTGAACATGTACACCCCCACCAGCGCAAGGTCGGTGACCGGCGCGGACGGCTTCTCGAGCAGCCGCACCACCCGGCCTGCCTGACCCTGACCGCTGTCGGCAAGCTCGGCCACGCCGTAGTGCTCGGGATCGGGCACGGGCGTGAGCAGGATCAGCGCGTCCGGCTCGTGCTCGCGAAAGGTGGCCACCAGATCGGAGATCCCCCCCTGCAGCAGGTTGTCTCCGAGGTACATGACGAACGGGCTGGAGCCGAGGAAGGCCTCCGCGGTGAGCACCGCGTGCGCCAGACCCAGCGGCTCGTCCTGGAGCACGTAGGTGATGTTCACGCCGAAGCGCGAGCCGTCGCCGGCGGCCGCTTCGATCTCGGCGCCCGTCTCGGGCGCGATCACGACCCCGACCTGCTCGATGCCCGCCGCGGCCATCGCCTCGATGCCGTAAAACAGCACGGGCTTGTTGGCCACGGGCACCAGCTGCTTGGCGCTCGTGTGCGTGATCGGACGCAGGCGCGTGCCCCTGCCACCGGACAGGATCAGTCCCTTCAGCGGCTCCATCGTCGACGCGTGAGCCTACTAGCGCGAGCTTCGCCGCCGCCGTGCTTGACGGTGGTGGGCCGCGCGCACCGCGTGTCAGGGCCGGTGGGCCGCGGAGGGCCGGGGCGCGAGCGCCCCGGCCCTCCTCAGACGTGACTGCGCCTCGGACGCGAGCCGAGGACGGTGGCTATGAGCCGATCGTGCCGGCAGTGAACGCGTTGAATTCGAGTTCGTGGACGCCGCCTTCTTGGCACTTTTTTGCTTCTTCTTCTTTGGAGGCGAAGAAGTTCGCAAGGCCCGTGGCGGTCACGTTCTCGGTGCCCGATTCCTCGATGAGGAGAACGACGCTGCCGGCAGCCGCTTCGACGTCGAGGTCGAATTTGTACGTTCCGAACAGAGTGCCGGCGCCATCTTTCACGTTGGTCCCTTTAGCAAGGCACGAGAAGGTTCCTTCGCCGCCCGTGACCGCGGCCGAGCCTTCCCTCCTCGCTTCCGTGCCGGCTTCGACGCAGTTGGCCGTGCCGGTGAATTCGTATTCCAGGGTCTGCGGTGTTTCCGACAGGGTTGCGGCGACTCTTTCTCCCGCGGCGTTCTTCGTGAAGAAGGCGGCCTTGCCGCTGACGGCGCACGATCCGGTTAGCTTGGCGGCGCTGGCTGAAGAGATCGGAGCCGCCACGAACGTCATGGCGCATAGAGCTGCAAACAGCATCATTCTCTTCATGTTCACTCCCGTGGTCGGTGTCGCGTTGCGTTGGAGCCATCCCCGGGGTAGACGGTGCCGGCGGCGCCTGTGCGCACCTGATCGCTGATCGATCCCGTAGCCGCGCGCGGCCTTCGCGCCGCCGCCGCACGCCGCCTTCGCGTCGATGCAACGACCACGCTTCTGGCCTTGTCGGTCGCGCACGGGGCACAGGTTCGCTGAGCCCACACCGCTGGGCTGGGCCTTACCCGCGTGCTCGCTGATCAAACTCGCATCGCGAGCGCGGTCGCGCGCGGCGACACACGGCGGCTGGGAAGGCCCCGGGCCGCCGTTGCGCTAGTAGGCTCCGCCGAGCTTGGCGTGGTCCCAGGTGGCGCGGCGGCGCTCGATGAACTCCAGACCCACGCGCTTGGCTGCCTGGCGCTGGACCATCGCGGCGACATCGGCATGCAGCTCTGCCACCGGCGGGCGCCCGCGCGGGGCTGCATAGCGTCTGAAGATCTCGCGCCCCAGCGCGGCGACGGTGCCGGGATCACGGTGGATTGCGACGTCGCACTCGAGCGCCACGCCGCGCAGCTGCTCGTAGCTCTCGCCGCTCTCCACCAGCAGCGTCGCGCGCGGGTCGCGCTCCAGATTGCGCACCTTCTGCGATGCCGCGTAGGTCCACGCCCACAGTGTGGGGGAGCGCTCAGCTGCTGGCGGCATGTCCGAGCCGCCGCCGGGCTCGGCGGGAGCGGCTCGCAGCACGTACCAAAGCGGCATCAGGTGGGGCCAGCCGCGCGGGCCGAGCGTCGCGCAGATGACCGTTCGCTCCTGCGCAAGCAACGAGGTGACCTCCGCGTCGGTCATCCTGATCCGCTGGCGGCGGCTCACCGCTGGCCAAGCCTAGCGACGCGAGGGCGCGCGATGCGCGAGCCTACGACGTCGAGTAGGCCGCGCCCGCGTCGCTGCTGGCCTGCCGTCTGGCGACCTTGGCGGCGCGCTTGCGCCGGGGCGCGGAGCGGCTCGGTTTGCCCGGCGGACCGCCGGAGCCGCGCGCCCGCGGCGGACGGTAGGCCTCCTGCACGCGCGCCACCGTGGCGCGGACGGCGTCGCGCGCGTCCTCCGGCGCGAGCACGGCGGCGTCGCCCGCTTCCTTGAGGATCTCGCGCACGAGCCAGTCGAGGCCCGCGAAGCTGAGCTCCACCACGACGGCGCCGTCGCTGCACTCGTGCACCACGCGCCGCACCTCGCGCGCCCACCGCGCTCGCTCGGGGGAGATCCACACGCGGGCGCTGCGCGAGGCCTCGACCTCGCCCGTGCGCAGCCAGCCGTCGACCTCGGCGGCAGGGTCCACCTCGGGACGCGGCTTGAACCTGCGCGCGCTAGTGGTCGCCCGCTTGATGCGGTCCAGCCGAAAGTGGCGCACACCGTCGCGCTCGGGGTCAAACGAGGCCACGTACCAGCCCTCGCGACCGTTGGTCAGCGCATATGGCTCGACCGTTCGCAGCGACAGCTCATCCTCGTTCTCCTTGTAGTACTCGAGCTCGATCATCCTGCGTTTGACGATCGCGTCGGACACCAGGCGCGCCACGTCGGAGTCATCGCCGCCGGCGCGCGCCACCTGCAGCCCCTGCTCCATCGGGTCCTCGCCAAGCGCCGCCACGATCTTCTCCCGCGCCGAGGTCAGCGATCCCTCAGGAATGTGCTCGCCGATCAGATCGATGGCCGCGACCAGCGCCTTGGCCTCGACCGGCAGCAGTCGCGCCGGGCGGTCGAAGTTGTCGCTGTAGGGCTCCGGGTCGACCTCGATCTCTCGGTCCTCGTTGATTTCGGCATACAGCACGTAGGAGCCGCCGCCGAAGTTGACGACGTTGAGGACGTTCACGTCCTCGCGCAGCTCCTCCTCGCTCAGCTGCAGCCGCTCGCAGATCTCATCGACCGATAGGCGCTCGCCCGCCCGTCCCGCCTCGATCAGGATGCTGGCCAGCGTCACCAGCCGCGCGAAGCGCTCTGGCCGGATCGCCGCCTCGCCGCGCCCAGCGGCACCATCCTCGGCGGCATCGCCGGCGCCGTCGTGCCGCGAACCACGCCCCGGCGCGGCCAATGCGCCGTGGGCGCGACCCGCGTCGGCGCCGGTCTCGGCGTCGGCGAGCGGGGTCTCCTCGCCGTGGCGCTCGGCCAGCAGCTGCAGGCGTCGTTCCAGCTCGGCGCTCAGCTCTGGCGGCTCCAGCAGGCGGGCGTGCGTGCCGAGGCCGAGCACCCACGAGATGATCCCGCGCGCGTTCGAGTACGGCGTCGTGAACACGCGATCGCCGGTCTCGGCCGCCCGGGGGCGCGCGCGGCCGCGCGCTCGCGCCTCGGCGCCATCGCCGCCGCTGCGGGCGTCCGCGCCAGTGGTGATCTCGCCGAAGCGGCCGAAATGGCGTTCGATCTGCCACGCGATGCGCTCGGAGATCAGGATCTCCGCCACCCCCTCCGGGTCGCCGAGCTGCCAGTCGGCGCGGTCGGCGTAGGGGCGCGGATCGAAGTCGCCGGGGCGGCGGAAGTCGTGCTCGGCCTTGGTCGCGTAGGAGACCTTGCCGCGGATGCGCGAGAGGCGAAACACGCGGATCGCCTGACGCTCGTGCGCGTAACCGAGCAGATAGAACTGCCCGCCCTGGAACAGCAGATGGTAGGGATCGACTCTGCGCGAGCCGACCTCGTCGCGCTCCATCGTGTAGTAGTCGAACAGGATCGTCTTGTTGCGAAAGATCGCCGTCTCGACCTTGGCCAGCCGCGCCGAGAGCTCGTGGCCGCCGGCCGACGCGGTGATCCCGAGCGCAACCGAGCGCTGCTCGGGCGCCTGCAGCGGGCTGGGACGCCCCCAGGTGATCTGCTGCAGGGCCAACCGCAGCGGCTCCGCGTAGGCGAACTCGCCATCGAGCAAGGTCAGCGAAGTCTGCAGCGCCGCCAGCTCCTTGTCGGTGAACTCGATCGGCGGAAGGTGGAAGTTCTCAGGACGCAGCGAGTAGTTCTCCTGCTCGGCGGCGCCGTCGACGGGTCGCTCGACGGTCAGCTGGATGCGCAACGAGTCGAGCTCGGCGCGGTCGGCGTAGAACCGGCGCGCGAACGCATCCTCGTTCATGCCGCTGTAGCCCTCCACGTCACGCCGGATCTCGAGCGCCGTCACCGGCCGCCGCTCCGCCATGAGGTAGGAGATCAGCGACAGCTGGCGGATCAGCTTCTCGGTGTCCTTGGCCATCGCCCCCCAAAGATAGAACCCACGGGAGAGACGGTTATCGCCGCACCCACCCCGCCCCGCAATTTGCGGACGTTCAAGCCGCCTCGCGCGCCGGCGGGTCCTCCAGCTCGCCGAGCTCGGCCGCGCGAGCGCTCGCGGACGGGCGGTCGGCAAAGAACGCGCCGGTGCCGATCGCGCGGTCGAAGCCCGACCAGCGCCGGCCCGGCGGCAGCCCACGCTCCAGGCGATCGAAGCTGCCCAGCCGTCCACCCAGGTTGTCGATCATGTGCACCAGCGTCGCCTCGCGCGTGCACGGCAGCACCGGGCTGCCGTGCTCGAGCGCGCCATGGTGGGAGAGGATGATGTGCCCGATCGCCCCGGCAAGCTCTACCGGAAAGCCCTCGATGTTCTCGATCGCGCGACGGATGCGGTAGTAGCCGAGCGCGATCTCGCCATGCAGTCGCCCCGCGTCGGTCAGCTCGATGCTGTGCCCCTCACATGCGTACGCGTCGAGCTTGCCGATGTCGTGCAGCAGCGCCCCGGTGATCGCGATGTCGCGATCGACGCCGGCGAACGTGGCGCTGATCGCACTGACGGCCTGGGCGACTCCGAGGCAGTGCTCGAGCAGGCCGTGCCGATACGCCTGGTGGTAGTGCTTGGCGGCGGGCGCCTCGCAGAAGCGGGCCCACACCTCGGAGCCCTCGCCGAACACGCGCTCGAGCAACGCGCACAGGTGCGGCTCGCGCACCGTTGCCAGCAGCTCGCGCAACTCCGCTTCCATCTGGACGAGCTCATGCGCGGGGCCGTCGAGCAGGTCCCGCGGGTCGAAGCTGCCGGCCTCTGCGGGGGCGAGATCGCGCAGGTTGATCTGCGGCCCAAAGCGCGGGTGCACGATGTAGCGGCCGCTGACGCGCACCGGCTCGCCCGTGCGCGCGAGCTCCTCGACGTCCGGCAGCTCCTCCCACACCATGCAGCTCACGGCGCCGGTGCGGTCGCCCAGCTGCAGGCGCAGGTAGTCGCCGCCATCGCGTCGCTGGCGGCGCTCGGCCTGGCGCACGAGCAGGACCTGGTCGACCTCCATGCCGTCGCTCAGTTCGTTCAGGAGCATGGTTTGACGGTAGAGATGGGCGCGGACAGGACGGGCCGGCGTTGGCCGCGCCGGCGCGGCGCAACCCGGCGCGGCGCGACGCGACCCAGCGCGACCCGGCACGGCACAGCGCGACCCCGCACGGCGCGACATCCCAGGCGAGGCGAGACGACTCTACGGGGACAGCCGGTGGGGGCCGCGGTACAGGAACGTGACCTCGCGCACGTTGTCCTGGACGAGCAGCTGCATGAGCAGCCGCGTGAGGCCGAAGCCGAAGCCGCCGTGGGGCGGGCAGCCGTAGCGGAAGAAGTCCAGGTAGTACTGGATCGGGCCGGTGTCCAGCCCCTTTTCCTGAGCCTGCGCGACGAGCTGCGCGTGGCGGTGCTCTCGCTGCGCGCCCGTCGTCAGCTCGATGCCGCGCCACAGCAAATCGAAGCTCTTGGTCAAGCCCGGATCATCGGCGTGGCGCATGTGGTAGAAGGGCCGCACCGCGGCCGGGTAGTCGATCACGAACGCGAACTCGTGCCCGTGGCGTTGCTCCACGATCGCCGACAGCGCGCGCTCGCTCGCCGGGTCGAGGTCGAGCTGCTCGCCGGTGGCGGGCTGATCGTGCTCGCGCAGCAGCGCCTTGGCCTCGGAAAGCGTGACGCGTGGGAACGGCAGCGAGGGGACAGTCACGCGGCCACCGAAGGTGCTCTCGATCTGTGCCCCGTGCTCGCGCGCGACGACCGCCAGCACATGCGCGAGCCACACCTCCTCGAAGGCCATCACGTCCTCGTGCGAGTCGATCCAGGAGATCTCGACGTCCACGCTCGTGAACTCGGTGTCGTG
>VAWK01000040.1:17511-55310 GCA_005885515.1 Actinomycetota bacterium
AAACACCGGGCCCACCTCGAACACGCGCCCAAATCCCGCCGCCATCGCCACCTGCTTATAGAACGGAGGCGACTGGGCCAGGTAGGCCGTGCGATCGAAGTACCCGACCTTGAACAGCTCCGCTCCGGACTCGCTCGCCGAACCCATGAGCTTGGGGCTGTGCAGCTCGATGAAGCCTTGCTCGCGCCAGAACTCGCGCATCGCGTGCTCGACCGTGGTCTGCACCTCGAAGATCAGCCTGCGGTCGCGCCGGCGCAGATCCAGATAGCGCCAATCCATGCGCTTGTCCAGCGCCGAGTCGGGTGCGACTGGCAGCTCGGGCTCGGCCATGGAGTCGACCTGCAGGCTCTCCACGCGCAGCTCCAGCCCGCCGAGCTTGACCCTCTCGTCGGCCACGACCATACCTGTCACGGTGACCGCGGACTCGGCCGTCAGCGTGGAGATCGCCCGGTTGAGCTCGCCGGGAGGATCCTGTGCCTCGACGACCGCCTGCGCCAGCCCCGTTTCATCGCGCACGATGAGGAACTGCATGCGCTTCTGATTGCGCACCGCGTTCACCCAGCCGCGGATCGTCCCCCGCTCGCCGATCTTGTCGCTCAGCTGCCCTATCGGCGTGCGCGTCACGCGGCTTCCTCGCCGAGCTGCACCTCGACAGCGAACTCATCCCCCGGCACGAGCTCGAGCTGCTCGATCACGGCCGCGCGGAGGAGGTCATCGGAGCCGAGCTCCAGCGCCTGCAGGCGCGCGGCCGTGTCGCGGACGAGCACCTGCGCGACGGGAGCGCGCATTTTACGGCGCGCCTGCGACTTGGCCTTGCGCACCTCGCGCAGCACGTCGGCCGTGATCGCCAGCGCCTCCTCCTCGCGCGCGCCATCCACTGCGGACGCGAGGCCGAGCTCGGTCGCCTCCGGCCACGGCGCCGCATGTACCGAGCCCGGCTGCCACCACGACCACACCTCCTCGGCGACGAACGGCAGAAACGGGGCGAACAGCCGTTGGAAGACCGACAGCGAGCTGCGCAGAGCGAGGCTCACCGCGGCCGCTACCGACGGCGATGGGTCATACCGGCGAGCCTTCACGAGCTCCAGGTAGTAGTCGCAGTACCACCAGAAGAACGACTCGGTTCGCTCGAGCGCGCGCGCGTAGTCGTAGTCCTCGAAGCTGTACGTGGCATCGTCGACGACCGCCGCGAGGCGGGCCAGAAGCGCGCGATCGAGCGGATGCGCCAGCTGCTCGCCGGCGGGCGCCAGGTCGGCGAGCGCGAACCTGGAGGCGTTGAGCAGCTTCACCGCCAGGCGGCGGCCGACCCTCATCTGCTGCGAGTCGAACGCGGTGTCGGCTCCCGGCCTGCCGCTGGCCGCCCAGTAGCGCACGGCGTCGGCACCGTACTCCTCGAGCAGGTGCATCGGCGTCACCACGTTTCCCCTGGACTTCGACATCTTCTTGCGGTCGGGGTCGAGCACCCAGCCGGAGATCGCCGCGTGGCGCCACGGCAGCACGCCGGGGTCCAGGTGCGAGCGCAGGATGGTCGTGAACAGCCACGTGCGGATGATGTCGTGAGCCTGCGGGCGCAGCTCCATCGGGAACAGGTCCTGGCCCCGACCCTCGCTCGCGATCTGCGGCGTGAGCGAAGACGTGGCCCACGTGTCCATCACGTCGGGGTCGCCGGTGAACCCGCTCGCCTGGCCCCGCTGCTCGGGCTGATATCCGGGCGGGACCTCCGTCGAGGGATCCACCGGGAGCTGGTCCTCGTGCGCGCCGATCGGTTCCTCATAGCGCACCTCGCCCTGCGCGTCGATCGGGTACCACACCGGGAACGGCACCCCGAAGAAGCGCTGGCGGCTTATGCACCAGTCGCCGGAGAGGCCGTTGACCCAATCCTCGAAGCGCGCGCGCATGTATGGCGGGTGCCAGCGAAGCTCGCGCCCGCGCTCGATCAGCGCGTCGCGATGCTCGAGCGTGCGGACGAACCACTGCCGGCTGGTGATGATCTCGACGGGACGCTCGCCCTTCTCGAAGAACTTCACCGCGCGCATCACCGGCTGCGGCTCGCCGACGCTCTCGCCAGCCTCCGCGAGCAGCTCGGCGGACCGGCGGCGCGCCTGGTTGATCGTCAGGCCCTCCAGTTCCGCATAGCGGGCGCGTGCTCGCTGCAGATCCTGCGCTTCCCATCCGGGCGCTCCCCAGGCGACGGGCGCCAGGCGACCGTCGGGGCTCAGCACGGAGCGCACCGGCAACCCCAGCTCGCGCCACCACACGACGTCGGTGAGGTCGCCGAACGTGCACACCATCACCAGCCCGGTGCCCTTGTCTGGCTCCACCAGCCGGTGGCTCAGCACCGGCACGCGGACCGCGAACAGCGGCGTCAGCACATCGCGCCCGATCAGCTGCCGATGGCGCCCATCCTCGGGGTGCGCCAGCAGCGCCACACAGGCCGCAATCAGCTCTGGCCGGGTGGTGTCGACCAGCGCGTCGGCATCCGCGCCGCCGCCATCGACGGCGTGGAAGCGTACGCGGTGCATCGCACCCGGTCGCTCGCGGTCCTCGAGCTCGGCCTGCGCGACGGCCGTCTGGAAGTCCACGTCCCACAGCGTGGGCGCCTCGAGCTGGTAGGCCTGTCCGCGCGCCATCAGCCTCAAAAACGAGCGTTGCGAGATGCGCTGCGCGCGCTCGCCGATAGTGGTGTAGGTCATCGACCAGTCCACCGACAGCCCCAGCCGACGCCACAGCGCCTCGAAGACCTGCTCGTCGCTGTCGGTCAGCTGCAGGCACAGCTCGACGAAGTTGGGCCGCGACACCGACACGGGGCGCTCGTCAGAGGGTTGCGCCGGAGGCGAGAAGGCGGGGTCGTACAGGACCGAGGGGTCGCAGCGCACCCCGAAGTAGTTCTGCACGCGCCGCTCGGTCGGAAGCCCGTTGTCGTCCCAGCCCATCGGGTAGAACACAGCCCGACCGCACATGCGCCGGTAGCGGGCGACCGCGTCGGTGTGCGTGTAGGAGAAGACGTGCCCCACGTGCAGCGCGCCGCTCACCGTCGGCGGCGGCGTGTCGATCGAGAACAGCTTCTCGGGCGGCGCCGAGCGGTCGAATCGATAGCGGCCCTCGCGCTCCCACCGCTCGCTCCACTTCTCCTCGAGTCCGTCCAGCGTCGGGCGCTCGGGCACGCCGGCGGGCATGCCCGCGCTTGCCTGCGCGGGCCCTTGCGGTTCGCCTTCGGCGGCCGACGTACGAGGCGGGGACAAGGCTGGATCGTAGCCGCAGCCGAACTCGCGGGCCCGCGCGCGCGTGCTCCGCGCGCCGGCGGCGGCGGGCCGGCTCAGGCCGGATCGCCGGCCGCGGCTCGGGCCGGGGGCGCTGGAGCGTGAACGACCATGCCGCGCTCGCGCATCACGGCCCAGACCGTCTCTAGGCAGCAGCCGTTGGATCGGGGGCGCCGAGCTTGAACGGCTCGGGGCGCTCGTACAGCGCGCCAGGGATGCCGCCGAGCGCGAGCACGCGTATGCCCTGCGGGCCGGGCCTCAGCTTGCGCTTGGTCCCGGCCGCGACGCGCACGATGCGCTCGGGGTCGACCGGCACCGGCTCGCCGTCTATCTCGAACTCGCCCGAGCCGCGCAGCACGACGTAGACCTCCTCCTGGCCATCTTGGGAGTGGTCGTGCTCGGGATAGTTCTCGAACCCGGCCGGCATGTCGAACACCTGCAGCCCGAACGACTCCACGCCCAGCTCCGCCCCGGCTCGCCGGAAGGCGCCGCCGTAGATGGCCTCCATCTCGTCGATTCGCTTCGCCGTGTAGCTCATGTCCCCTCCTATCTAAAAGTGCAGATCTCGCTTGCGCCTCGGGCGCGATAGGGAAGTTAATCGCTTAACCTGCAACCGATGCGCACGTGAGCACGGCGCCGCGGCGTGGGCCGAGGATCATCCGCACGCTGGAGGACCTCGACGGCGCGTGGTTGCAAGCCACGCTCCAGACCGGCCCGATCGCATCGTTCGCCGTGGCGGAGATCGGCACGGGCCAGATGAGCGAGAGTCACAGACTGTCGCTCGCCTATGCCGATCCCGAGCGCGCGGGACCGCCGACGGCCGTGCTCAAGCTCGCCTCGGCGGACCCCTCCAGCCGCGCCACCGGCGTGGGACTTGGCATCTATGCGCGCGAGGTCCGCTTCTACCGTGAGCTGGCGCCGCACATCGGCGGTCCGCTTGCGGCCTGCTACGTGGCCGGCCATGACGAGGCCGAGGGCTGGTTCACGCTGCTGCTGGAGGACGTGGCGCCAGCCTCGGCGGGAGATCAGATCGCCGGTTGCAGCCTGCAGCAGGCGCGCCTGGCGATGCGCGAGCTCGCGCGCCTGCACGCTCCCGTGCTGGAAGACTCCGAGCTCGCGGCGAGCGGCTGGCTCAACCGGCCGAGCCCCATCAGCCAGGCCCTGGTCTCGCAGCTGCTGCCTGCGTTCTTGGAGCGCTACCAGGAGCGCATCGCGCCCCAGCATCGGGCCCTGTGCGAGCGCTTCGTGCCGTTCGTCGAGTGCTGGCTGCGCGTTCGTCATCCCCCGCTCGGCCTGGTGCACGGGGACTATCGCGTGGACAACCTGCTGTTCGGGCATCCTGGCAGCCCACGGCCGCTCACGGTCGTGGACTGGCAGACCGTGGGCTGGGGCGCGGCGATGGCAGACGCGGCCTACTTCCTCGGCGGCGGGCTCCAGATCGAGCTGCGGCGGGCGCGCGAGCGCGAGCTGTTCGAGGAGTACCACGACGCCCTGTGCGCTCAGGGAGTGCGCGGGTTCGCGGCCGAGCACTGCTGGCGCGAGTACCGCCGCCAGGCGTTTGGCGGCGTGCTGATGGCGATCGTCGCATCGATGCTCGTGCAGCGCACCGAGCGCGGCGACGAGATGTTCATGGCGATGCTCGCGCGCCACAGCCAGCAGGCGCTGGACCTCGACTCCGAGGCGCTGCTGGACGACACCGATGCGCCACGCGCGCCAGCGCCGCGACCGGTCGCCGATGACGAGCACGGGCACGCTCCCGGCTCCGAGCAGCTGTGGAGCGAGAGCTGGTACTTCGACGCGATCGCCCCCGACGGCAATCTCGGCGCATACGTGCGCATCGGCCTGTACCCGAATCTCGACGCCTGCTGGTACACCGCCTTCGTGTGCCGGGCGGGGCGGCCGACGATCGCGGCGATCGACTTCAGCGCCCCGCTGCCGCCGGCCGGCGGCCTTGAGCTGAGCACGGCCGAGCTGCACGCCGAGCACCGCTGCGCCGAGCCACTCGAGCGCTTCGACGTCGCGCTGCAGGCGAGCGCGCAGGCCTACGGGGACCCCGCCGCGCTGCTGCGCGGCGAGCCCGGCAGCCCCGTGCGGCTCGCGCTCGAGCTCGCCTGGGAGACGGCGGGGATCCCGTACGCGTACCGCCTGACCACCCGCTACGAGGTCCCATGCGTCGTGGCCGGCGAGATCCGATTGGGCGATGAGGTGCTCGAGCTCGCGGGTGCGCCCGGCCAGCGCGATCACTCCTGGGGCGTGCGCGACTGGTGGGCGATGGACTGGATGTGGAGCGCCGCGCATCTCGACGACGGCACGCGCCTGCACGCGGTGCAGCTGCGCCTGCCCAACGCCCCGCCGCTGGGAGTCGGGTACGTGCAGGCGGCCAACCACGCGCTGATCGAGCTGGAGCGGGTCGGCGCCAGCGAGCGAGTGGCTGCCGACGGCCTGATCTCGAACGCGCAGATGACGCTCGATCCACCCGGCCTGCAGCTCGACATCGAGCCGCTGGCCTTCGGCCCGCTGCGGCTGCTCTCGCCGGACGGGCGGGTCTCGCACTTCCCGCGCGCGATGTGCCGCGTGCGCTGCCGCGACGGCCGCAGTGGCGTCGGCTGGGTGGAGTGGAATCTCAACCAGACCGGCGCAGCTTGACCTCGGGGGCGTCGCACGCACGGCCTGCTGAGCGCGCCTGAACGGCGCCGAGCGCGTGCCCGTGGGTGCACGTCAGTCGTTCGCCGTGACCGCGCCCAGCAGGTGCGCGAAGCGCTCGCGCGCCTGCTCGCGGCGCGTGGGCAGGTGCTCGCTGGGCACGAGTCCGGGCGGTGGCTGATAGCCCGCCAGGATGCGCCGGGCGACGGTCTGGCGGTGGACCTCGTCGGGGCCGTCGTAGAACCGCGCGCCCCTCGCGAAGCGGTACATCTGCTCGAGCGGCAGGTCGGTGGAGTAGCCGAGCGAGCCATGCACCTGTAGCGCGCGATCGATGACGTCGTGCAGGACCTTCGCGCCGTAGAACTTGATCAGCGCGATGTCCACGAGCGCCGCGCGCGCACCCTGGGTGTCCATCACCCAGGCGGCGTGCAGGGTCATCAGCCGCGCCGCTTGCATCTCGGCGGCGCTGTCGGCGATCCAGTTCTGCACCGTCTGCTTGTCCGCCAGCAGCGAGCCGTGTGCGTGCCGGTAGGTGGCACGCTCGCACATCATGTCGAACGCCCGCCGCGCCACGCCGAGCCAGCGCATGCAGTGGTGGATGCGGCCCGGGCCGAGACGCTGCTGGGCGAGCACGAAGCCCTGGCCCTCGGCGCCGAGCAGGGCGTCGCTGCCGACGCGCACCCCCTCGTAGAGGATCTCGGCATGACCCCCGTACTCGCCAAAGCGCTCCCACGGGTGCTCCATCGTGGGCACGTCGCGCACGATCTCCACGCCCGGCGTGTCGCGCGGGACGATGAACATGGACGCGCGCTGCGCGGGGCGTGCGTCGGGATCGGTTACGGCCATCACGATCAAAAAGTCGGCGATCGAGCCGTTCGACGAGAACCACTTGTGCCCGTCGATCACCCAGCCGTCGCCATCGAGCACGGCGCGCGTGCGCAGCTGCGTGGGGTCCGACCCGGGCGTGTCCGGCTCGGTCATGCTGAAGGCGCTGCGCAGATCGCCGGCGAGCAGCGGATACAGCCAGCGGTCCTTCTGCTGCGGCGTGCCGGCCAGCGCCAGGATCTCCGAGTTGCCCGAGTCCGGAGCCGCATTGCCGAACGCCAGCGGCGCGATCGGCGAGCTGCCGAGGATCTCGTGCATGAGACCCAGCCGCACCTGGCCCATCCCCTGACCACCGAGCTCCGGAGGCAGGTGCGCCGCCCACAGGCCCATGCTCTTGACCTCCTGCTGCAGCGGCGCGATCGCGTCACGCAGCCCATCCAGCCCGAGCTCGCGCCAGATGGTCTCCAGGGGCCAGATCTCGCGGCGAACGAACTCGCTCATCCAGTCGAGCTGCTCCTGGAAATCGGGGTCGGTGCTGAAGTCCCAGGTCATCGGGCGTCCTTTCTCGTCGGCAGCGGTCGGGCTCCTGCCAAGCGTACGTCCTGAGCGCGCGCGGAGCTCGCCCGGGCGCCGATCACGCGGCCCGCGGCGGGCGCGTCATCAGCGCGAGCGGAACCGCCAGGCCGGCGGAGCGGCGCAGGGTTGCGATTCGACGCCCCGGCTGCACCGCGTCCCGCGGGGCGCTCGCGTGCGGGGCGAGCCGCTCCACGGTCCGATCGAGATCTGAGGCGATCAGCGCAAGCCCCCACAGTCGCGCAGCGCGATCGCGACCGCCCGCGCTCGCGACGGCATCCTCGGGTTCCTGGATCACCTCGAGGATCTCCGTGCCGAGCCGGAAGAACGCCTGGCGTGGCGCGCCCGCGGGTGTTGGCTCCTCGCGGATCCGGCGCAGCGGCAGACCCGCCGCACGCAGCGCCGCCACCGAGCGGTCGAGCTGCGGCGACATCGCCACCACGTGGTCGATGGCGTTCACCCCGTTGGGGTGCTCGGGCGCCGGCGCCGGCAGCGCGGCCGCCGAGCGAGTCGTCGCCAGCCCGTCCAGCTCGCACGAAGCTATCTCGCGCAGCGACCAGCCGAGGATCCCCTTCCCGGCCTCGTGGCCGGCCAGGCGCACGCGCACGGTGCCGAGCTGGCAGCAGCCGTCTGCGACCGCGAAGCCGAGCGCCCGCCAGCGCTGCGGCTCGTCGGCGATCAGCAGCTCGTCGATCGTGGGCGCCCGGCGAACAGAGCTCATGCGGCTAGCTGTCGATCACCAGCTTGGCCCGCGTCGGGCGCCCGCTGCGGGTCGATGAGGGGAAGCCTGGGCATGCTCCTGTCTTGCGCGGCGGCGGGCCGCGCATGCCGATGCTACCCCGCGATCGCGGTGCGCACCGTTCGGGTCGTCAACCGGCGTTGCTCAGCTGCTCTCGGCTGCAAGAGCTGCCAGGCGGTCGGTCAGCCAGCTCGCGTTGCGGGAGGCAAAGGCATTCCAGTCTTGCTTGTCAATGCGCAGTAATCGGCCGCTCCTTCATATGAGACCCATGGCTTTGAGGGTCTTCGCCGTGGTGGAAGAAGTACTACCGGGCCGGCGCTCGAGTCCCTAACCGCTCCACATCACCGCGATCAGCGCTCGCCGGATTCTGACGCCTTTAGACGGGCTAAGAGCCTTTTCAGAAGGAGCGCATTGTCCACGGCCAGCGGTTTTCTGCTTTTGATTGACAACCAATCGTTGTTGAAGTACGCGTACACCTCGCCTTCGCGCCGCCACTCGTGCAGACGCGCGGCCCACGTGCGCAGCTCGTTCTCGGAGTAGTTGCCGCCCCGCCCGCGCGTGCCGAAGTGGAAGCGTACGTATCGCCACGCCGCGGTGCGCTCGAAGGTCTGAAAATGGCGTTCGGGGTGATCGCCGATCACGAGCGCGGCGTCGTGCTCGCGCAGCAGGCTGTAGACCTCGGGCACGAACCAGCTGCGATGGCGAAACTCGAACGCGTGCCGGCCATCGGGGAGCGCGCCCAGCGCGGCGGCGAGGCGGTCCTCGTCGCGGTGGAAGGTCTCGGGCAGCTGCCACAGCACACAGCCGAGCCGCCCGGTTCGGGCCAGCGGAGCGATCCGCTCATAGAACCTGTCCACTCCGCGGCGCATGTCGGCCAGGCGTTTGACGTGCGTCAGATATCGGCTGCCCTTGACCGCGAACACGAAGCCCGCCGGGGTCTGCTCGATCCAGCGCTCGACCGCGCTGCGCTCGATCAGCCGATAGAAGGTCGTGTTGACCTCAACCGTGGGGAAGCGCTCGGCGTAGTGCTCAAGCCAGCGACGTGCGGGCAGCCCGGCGGGATACAGCTCGCCGCGCCAGGCGCGGTAGTTCCAGCCCGAGCAGCCGACGTAGGCCGGATGCAACCGCGCGGCTCGAGCCGAGCGGCGCGTGCGCTGCGAGCTCGTGATCGCCCGGCTCATGCCTCGAGCTCCAGCTCGACCTGCGGCGCCGGATACGTGAGCGTGCCGTCGGCGCCGACGAGCGCAAACGGGGTGAGCTGGTGCGCGACGGGCTCGCCGGCGAGCCCGAGGTGCAGCACCTGGAAGCCGGCCACGAGCAGCGCATCAGCGAGCAGTCGCCGGTGACAGCGCCACCACTGCGCCTCGGCGCACATGACGCAGACGGTGTGGTCGCCGGCGCGTAACTGAAGGCGACCGAGCGCGCTGCGGAACTCCTCGCTTGCCATGTGGTCGGCGTAGCCGCGGAAGCCCTCGTGCTCCCAGCCTCGATGGCGCGATCCCCGCTGCGGACGGCGAAAGCCGCCGAGCGCGCGCTCGTGCGTGTACGCGATCCCGCGCTCCGGCAGGGCGCGGGCCAGCGCCATGGCGTCGAACTGCGGATGGCGGCGCGAGCGAGGAACGCTTCGCACGTCGGCGAGCTCGCGCACGCCGGGGGGCTCGAGCAGGCCGACGAGCTCGGCCAGCGAGCGGGTCGAGTGTCCGACCGTGTAAACAACAGCCGCATCGGTGGCTGTTTGCATATCTCACTTCTACCCGCCGGCGATGTCTTCCACGTTGACGCGGTGGTGATCGGGGTGGGACCCGCCGGCGAGGCCGCCGGCACGCCTGTCCGCCGCGGGCCTGCGAATCGCACTGGTCGAGCGAGACTCACCCCATCGTGCGCTCCGGCTTGGGCCTCGGCCGCCCGCCGGGAAGCGCGAGCCGCAAGATCGTGCGGTGCACGGTCCCGAGCTGCTTGCGCAGCGGGCCGGTGTTGTAGGGCAGCCCGTAGCGGCGGCAGACGTCGCGAACGCGCGGGGCGATCTCGGCATAGCGGCTCGAGGGCATGTCGGGGTACAGGTGATGCTCGACCTGGAAGCTCAGGTTGCCCGTCATGACATGGAAGAGCGGGCGCCCGTCGATGTTGGCGGCGCCGAGCAGCTGGCGCACGTACCAGCCCCCGCGCGTCTCAGCCGCGACCTCGTCCTCGCTGAACGTGTAGGTCTGGTCGGGGAAGTGCCCGCAGAAGATGATCGAGTGAGCCCACACGTTGCGGATCACGTTGGCGGTGAAGTTCGCTGCCAGCGTCGATTTGAACGCTCGTCCCGACAGCAGCGGGAACGCGACGTAGTCCTTGATGACCTGCCGGCGCGCCTTGACTCCGATCGCCTTCAGCTCCTCGATCAGCTGCGCCCGGGACTTCTCGCCTGAGCGGATCGCGCCCGCGTTGAGGTCGTGCAGCGCGACCCCCCACTCGAAGAAGGCCATCAGCACGATGTTGTAGAGCGGCTGCAGCAGGTAGATGGGATACCAGCGCTGATGCGGGTCGATCCGCATGATCTCGTAACCGAGATCGCGGTCCTTGCCGCGGATGTTGGTGAAGGTGTGGTGCTCGTAGTTGTGCGAGTGCCGCCACGCCTGGGCAGGCGAGGCCGTGTCCCAGTCCCAGCTCTGGGAGTTGATGTCAGGATCGTTCATCCAGTCCCACTGCCCGTGCAGCACGTTGTGGCCGATCTCCATGTTCTCGAGGATCTTCGCCACCGACAGGGCCGCGGTGCCGGCCAGCCAAAACGGGCGCCGGCGGGACCCGAGCAAGAGGGCGCGCGCGGCGAGCACCAGCTGCCGGTGCAGGCGAATCATGCGGCGGATGTAGCGGGCGTCGGGCTCGCCGAGGGACGCGAACACATCGTCGTGGATGGCGTCGAACTCGCGCCCGAGCTGCTCGAGCTGCTCGGCGGTGAGGCGCGCCAGCGGGCTGCCGGGCTCGCGCGAGTCCAACGCGACGGGCTTCGAACGCGCCGGCTGGGGCGAGCGCTCGCGCCTCGTGCGGGGCTTGGTGGCGGTCGCTGACATGGGGACTTGCTCCTTTCTGGGTTACAGGTCGATCTCGACGGGGCCCTCGGGGGCGTTGATGCATATGCGAAGCACCTCGCCCGGCTGACCGTGCACGCGCCCGTTGCGCAAGTCGCGCACGCGGCCGGAGCGCAGCGTGCCAACGCAGCTGTGGCAGATGCCCATGCGGCAGCCGTGCGCGAGCGTCGCGCCCGCGCTCTCGCCCGCCACGAGGATCGGCTGCGTGCCGTCGCTCGAGGCCTCGATGTTGCTTGCGCAGAAACGAATCATGCCCCCGGCGCCATGCTCGCCGCTGCCCAGCTGCGCGTCGGGCTGGAAGTGCTCGCTGTGCAGCCGCTTGGGATCACCGTCGCGCCCCCAGTGTTCGCGCATCGCGGCTAGCAGCCCGGCAGGCCCGCACAGGAAGGTCTCACGCTCGCGCCAGTCGGGGCACAGCTGCTCGAGGGCGGCCGGCGTGATCCGCCCGTCGCGGCGTGTGATCTGCTCGTGCAGCCGGTAGCCGCGGTGCCGGCGATCGAGCGCGTGCAGCTCGGCGGCGAAGATCACGGCCTCGACGGTGCGCTCGCTGTGGAGGTGGACGACGTCCTGGAGCCGGTCCGACGCGCAAAGGCTGCGCAGCATGCTCATGATCGGCGTGATGCCGCTGCCGGCGCTGATGAACAGCAGGCGCCGCGGAGGAGGATCGGGCAGCACGAAGGAACCTTCGACGCCGCCCAGCCGCACGAGCATTCCGCGCCGTGCGCTCGTGAACATGAACGGCGAGACCTTGCCCGACTCGACGAGCTTGGGCGTGATCGCGATGCATCCGTCTGCGCGCCGGGGATCGGAGGTCAGCGAGTAGGCGCGCCAATGGTGCACGCCATCGACTTCCACGCCGAGGCGAACGTACTGGCCGGGCCGGTGTCCCGGCCACTGCCATCCCGGTTTGATCAGCAACGTCACTGCGGGCGCCGTATGGCGCTCGACGCGCTCGATGCGGCCGCGGAGCTCGCGCGTAGACCACAACGGGTTGATCAGCTCGAGGTAGTCGTCGGGGCGCAGCGGCGAGGTGAAAGACCGCAAGAGCCCCAGCGCCCTGCGTCTGCCCGAGGGCACGGTGGGGACTGCGCCGCGTTCAGCCACGGACGCCACCCGGCTCGGCGGCGCGGAACCGCTGAGAGATGCTCGTGATCATGACTTGAGTTCATGATACCTCAAATAAGGTAACATGATTCATGGTATCCTGAAATTTGGGATGGCAAGTGACCGATCGCACACTGCGACCAGGCCGCTAGCCCGCCGGGGCGCGGCCGGCCGGGGCGGCGGCGCCACGCGCGGCGGCGTCACCACGGCCAGCCGGGGCGGGGTCGCTGCGGCTGGCCCGGGCGGGGTCGCTGCGGCAGCCGAGGCGGGCGCGCCTGCAGGCAACGCTGGTGTGCCGCGCAACGAGCTCACGATCGAGCAGCTCGCCGCCGAGGTCGGAATGTCGGTACGCAACATCCGCAACCACCACACCCGCGGCCTGCTGCCAGCGCCCGAGGTGCGCGCGCGGGTCGGCTACTACAACGCCGATCACGTCGCGAGGCTTCGCCTGATCCAGGACCTGCAGGCAGACGGCTTCAATCTCGCGGCGATCGAGCGGCTGCTCAGCGGCTCCGAGGGGCTGGCCGAGCGCCTGCTCGGACTACGTCATGCCGTCACCGCGCCGTTCGAGCCCGAGACTCCGGAGGTGATCACCGCCGAGGAACTGGAAGCGCGCTTCGGGGCGGTATCGGCGAAGGACGCCGACCGCGTGCGCAAGCTCAAGCTGCTCGTTCCGCTCGGCAACGGGCGCTTCGAAGCACCGAGCCCGGCACTGCTGAGCGCGGCCGAGCAGGTGATGGCGCTTGGCATCTCGCTGCACGCTGCGCTGGCGCTGGTCGAGCGCGTGAGCCGCGACTGCGACTCGATCTCGCGCGGGTTCACGAGGCTCTTCCTCAAGGAGCTGTGGGAGCCCTTCGAGCAAGCCGGTCAACCGCAGGAGCGCTGGGATGAGCTGATCGCCGCCGTGGGCGAGCTGCGCCCCCTCGCCTCCGAGGCGCTGCTCGCGCTGTTCAAGCAGTCGATGACCGTGCAGCTCGAGGGAGCGTTCGGCAAGGTGATCGAGCAGCAGGCCAAGCGCAAGTAGCAAGCCGGGCTGCTCACCGGCGGGCAACATCACATTCGGGCTCGAAGCGCACGCCGGTGAGCGCAACGGCTGGCCGGGCTAGCCGGCGGCCGTGGCGAGCTCGAAGGGCATGCCGGTGAGCTCCTCCGAGACCGTCCACAGGCGCGCGGCGACCGCCTCATCGCGCGCGGCGCTGCTCGGCGAGGCGACATGCGGATGGCCACGGAATTCGCCGATGCCGTCTGGTCCGACATACGCCCCTCCCTCCATGTCCGGGTGGGTGGCCGCATACAGAATCGGCAGGGCCCCCATCCGGGCGCTCTGCGCCATCAGCACGTTGCCGAGGCGCCCGATCAGACGATCGAGCGTCGGCGGCGCCGCCGTCTGGAGATTCGTCGCGGCGTAGCCCGGATGCGCGGCGACGCTCTTGGTCTGCCGGCCGGCGGCGCGCAGGCGGCGGTCGAGCTCTAGGGCGAAGGAGAGATCGGCGAGCTTCGATTGTGCGTACGCCGTCCAGCGGAAGTAGCTGCGCTCAGACTGCAGGTCGTCGAAGTTGATCCGGCCCATCTTGTGGGCGTTGGACGAGACAGTGACGACGCGCGCGTCGCCGCGTCCCTCCATCGCGTCGAGCAGGCGGGCCGTGAGCGCGAAGTGGCCAAGGTGGTTCGTGCCGAGTTGCAGCTCGAAGCCGTCCTTCGTCTCGCGCCGCGGCGGCGCCATCACGCCGGCGTTGTTGATCAGCAGATCGAGGCCGTCGTGGCTAGAGCGAAAGGCCCCCGCGAAGGACTCGACTGACGCGAGGTCGGCCAGGTCGAGGGCGGCGAGCTCGAGCTCCGCGTTAGCCGACTCGGCTTCGATCGCGCTCTGCGCGCGCGCCCCCTTGGCGGTGTCGCGACAGGCGAGGACGACCGTCGCACCGTGGCGGGCTAGCTCGCGCGCGGTTTCCAGCCCGAGGCCGCTGTTGGCTCCGGTCACGATCGCCTTGCGTCCCCGCTGGTCGGGAATCTCCTCCGCCGTCCAGCGCGGGCTCACGGTGCGTCCCGGCCCTGCGACCGTCCGGACGGGAGCAGCACGACCTTGCGGTGCGCCCCCGCCTGCACGCGAGCCCACGCCTCGGCGACGCGCTCCAGCGGCAGCGCCTCCACATCGACTCCAAGTTCGTCGCGAGCGGCCGCGTCGAGCAGCTGCGCGTACGCCTCTCGCCTGACATCGGGCGGTGCGCCGAAATTGGAGTGCCCCATGATCACGAGCATCTTCCCCCTGATTGGGGCAGACGGCAGCGTCGCCTGCGCGCCCGCCGAGGTGCCCAGGTGCACGAGGCGCGCTTTGAAGCTCGCGGCCTGAACCGCCGCGGCGAACGGCTCGCCGAACAGCGGATCGACGACGACGTCGATGCGGCCTTCGGCCGCCTCCGATAGCGCGCTCGCTAGGCCGTCGGACGCGCCGAGTCGAACGCACGCGTCGGCCCCGAGCGCGCGCGCACGCTCCAGTGCGCCTGGCGACCGCGCCGCGGCCACGACGCGACCGGCGCCGAGCTGCCTTGCCGCCTGCACGGCTATCTGGCCCACCACGCCGCTCGCGCCGAGCACGAGCACGTGCTCCCCGCGCTGGAGCCGCGCGCGCCAGCTCAGCGCAAGCCATGCGGCAATGCCCGAGATCCCGAGTGCGACCGCGAGCCGGTCATCGACGCCGTCGGGCACGGGATAGACCGAGCCCGGATCGATCAGGGTGCGCTCGGCCATCGAGCCGAACGGCGCCTGCGGCGCGTCGAAATACACGCGCCTTCCCTGCAGCAGGCCGACCCCCTCGCGTCCGGTGACGCAGGGCAACTCCGGCCTGCCGCCATAGAAGCGTCCCGCGCTGATTGCGATGTCGACCGGGTTCACCCCGGCGGCGCGCACCTCGGCCACCGCTTGGCCGGGTCCGGCCACCGGCTCCCCAAAGTCGTCCGCGCGAGGGGCCCCGTACTCGTGCAGGACAGCAGCCCTCATCGTGGGCCACTGTAGCCACAGCGCTGCGCGCCCGCGCGCCGGGCTTCAGGCGATCCGCGCGACGATCACGGGCGCGTGCGTCGGGCGAGGGCTGCCGCCGAGTCGCTCCGGCGTCACCAGCACCTCGCTCACGCCGGCGAGGTTCCCGGGCACATCGACCGCCGCCGCTCCGGCGGCAGTGACCCCGAACAGCGCGCTGGTGGCCGTGGGCGGGCGAGCCCCGCGTTTCAGCCACACCTCGTAGATCTTCCCCGCGGGCGCTGCGGGCATGCGCCGCATGAGCAGCTCGGCGTGTCCCGCTTGCAGGCGCACGGTTGCGCTCGCCGACGGGTAGCTCACCTGCGCGGTCACGAGCCTAGCGTGTCCCGGACCGCTCGTCCCCACCGCAACACCGGCCGCGATCGCGGCGGCGGCCGCGAGCGCCATGGCTGCGACCAGCGGGCGCGTGGACGGCCGGCGCAGCCTCCAGGGAAGGCGCATGGCACCTGCGGTGGGCCCGGCGCGTGGCGCCGCGCGAACGCTGGCCAGCACGCGGCGGCGGAGCGCACGGGGCGCGGCGAGCTGGGGCGCGGCCATCGGCAGCACGTCAACGACCGACTGCAGGGCAACCAGCTCATCGCGGCACACCGCACAGCCGGCGAGGTGCCGCCGGAATCGCTCGAGCTCGCCGGCGTCGAGTGCGCCGAGGACGTATGCACCAAGGTCGCGCCCGCAATCGCCATGCTCGCCGTTCGGCGCTCGTGCGCTCACACCGCCACCTCCGCGCGATCGCCCAGCGACAGCCGCAGCTTGGCCAGGCCGAGGCGCATGCGTCCCTTGACCGTGCCCACCGGCGCGCCCAGCATGTCCGCGATCTGCGAGTGGCTGAAGCCGCCGAAGTAAGCCAGCTCGATCACCTGGCGCTGCTCTTGCGGCAGCGCTGCGAGGGCGCCGCGCACGGCGGTCGACTGCTCACGGCGCGCCGCCTCGACGTCGGTCAGCTCGGGGGCGGGCAGGCGCTCGGCGATGCCCTCGTCGGCCACGTCGCGACTGTCGCGCGCAACGTGGCGGCGCAGCGCGTCGATCGCCCGGTTGTGGACCACACCCAGAACCCACGCGCGCACGCTGCCACGCGTGCGGTCATAGCGCGCGCCGCTGCGCCACAGCGAGATGAAGGCCTCCTGGACGACTTCTTCGGCCAGCCCGCGACGACCGCACATGCGATACGCGAGCGAGAACGCGGGACCGGAGTGGCGGTCGAAGACGACCTCGAAGGCGCGCGCCTGCCCGTCGCGGACGAGCGCCATCAGGTCCTCGTCGGCGAGGTCGCGCAGATCGGCCCGCCGCATGAGAGGGTGCGCTCTGAACACTGCATCGATTCTTACGCGCGTGATCCCCGCGCGGATCACGCGGCCGGGCCAGCCCGCGGCTGCGCTCTCACGCTTGGGGTGCTACGGGGTTACGCGCAAACGGACGCGATGCTCATAATCGCTTCGTCGCAGCTGCCGCACCGGCCGGGCCGGGGCGTGACGGCGGCGACGGAAACGATGCACAGCCAACACTGAGGAGGAGGCCATGGCGAAGGTCCTTTGCGTGCTCTACGACGATCCGGTCGACGGGTATCCCCCCGCTTACGCGCGCGATGAGATCCCCCGGATCGAGCGCTACTACGACGGTCAGACCACGCCCACCCCGGAACGGATCGACTTCACGCCAGGCGAGCTGCTGGGCAGCGTCTCGGGCGAGCTCGGACTGCGCAGCTTTCTCGAGCAGCGCGGGCACACGCTGGTGGTGACCTCGGACAAGGACGGTGCCAATTCGGTGTTCGAGCGCGAGCTTCCCGATGCGGAGGTCGTGATCTCACAGCCGTTCTGGCCGGCCTACCTGACGGCGGAGCGGATCGCCAAGGCGCCCGAGCTGAGGCTCGCGCTGACCGCCGGCATCGGCTCCGATCACGTCGACCTGCAGGCGGCGATGGAGCACGGCCTCACGGTCGCTGAGGTGACCTATTGCAACAGCATCAGCGTGGCCGAGCACGTGGTGATGATGATCCTGGCGCTGGTGCGCAACTACTTGCCCTCCCACCAGTGGGTCCTCGACGGCGGCTGGAACATCGCCGATTGTGCGAGCCGCTCGTATGACGTCGAGGGCATGCAGGTGGGCACGGTCGCCGCCGGACGCATCGGCTCCGCCGTGCTGCGACGGCTGAAGCCGTTCGAGGTCGGCCTGCACTACACCGACCGTCACCGGCTGCCGGCAGCAGTGGAGCGCGATCTCGGCGTCACCTTCCACGAGACCCCCGAGTCGCTCGTGGAGGTGTGCGACGTGGTGACCATCAACGCGCCGCTGCACCCCGAGACGGAGCACATGTTCGACGAGCGCTTGATCGGCATGATGAAGTGGGGGGCCTATCTGGTCAACACGGCGCGCGGCAAGATCTGCGATCGCGACGCGGTGGCGCGGGCCTGCGAGAGCGGCCGCCTCGCCGGCTACGCCGGCGACGTTTGGTTTCCGCAGCCGGCACCGAAGGACCATCCCTGGCGCTCGATGCCCCACCACGGGATGACGCCGCACACCTCCGGCACGAGCCTGTCGGCGCAGGCCCGCTACGCCGCCGGGGTGCGCGAGATCCTCGAGTGCTGGTTCGATCAGCGCCCGATCCGCGAGGAATACCTGATCGTCGACGGCGGCAAGCTGGCGGGCGCAGGAGCGCACTCCTACAGCCCCGGTGATGCGACCGGCGGATCGGAGGAGGCGGCGCGGTTCGCAGCCGGCTGAGGCCTGCTGATCGCGCTGCTCGTGTCGCTGCGGGCATGTCGGCCGGGCGCTCGGTCTGCGGTTGCGGCGGCGAGCAGTCGGGTAGCCTGAGGCGCACACCGCGATGAGCGCTACCGAGATCACAAGCGCGCGAGGTGCCGTTCGGGTCGAGCACGGCGCGAAGCGCATCCGCGTCTACCTCGGCGGACAGCTCATCGCGGACACGATCCGCCCGCTGATGGTGTGGGAGGTTCCGTACTACCCGACCTATTACTTCCCCGCCGCAGACGTGCGCGCCGAGCTGCTGCACGCGGACGGCGCAGTCGATCACTCTCCGAGCCGCGGCGACGGCGAAACGTTCACCGTCAGGGCTGGCGGACGCGAGGCGCCCGGCGCGGCCGTGCGCCTCGAGCAGTCGCCGATCGCGGAGCTGCGCTCGACTATCAAGCTGCACTGGCAGGCGATGGACGCGTGGTTTGAGGAGGACGAGGAGGTGTTCACCCACGCCCGCGATCCGTACACGCGCGTGGACATCCTGGCGAGCTCGCGTCACCTTCGGGTCGAGCTCGGGGGGGTGACGGTGGCCGAGTCGACGAGCCCGAGACTCCTGTTCGAGACCGGATTGCCTGTGCGCTACTACGTGCCCAAGACGCACGTGCGCATGGAGCTTATGCAGCGCGGCGAGACGGTCACCCATTGCCCGTACAAGGGTCGGGCCGAGTCGTGGTCGGTGCAAGCGGGCGAGCACTTCTACGACAACGTCGCCTGGTCCTACCCCTCGCCGCTGCCCGAGAGCCAGAAGATCGCCGGGCTGATCGCCTTCTACAACGAGAAGGTGGACCTGTTCGTCGGCGGCGTGCTGCAGGAGCGCCCGAGGACCAAGTTCAGCTGAGCGCTCCGCCGCGAAGCGCGTCCGCGCCCCGCCTGGTCCCTGCGACGCTCGCAGCGCGCCATCCGGGACTCGCCGCGACCGCGGGCGTGTTCGCCTCTGCGCTGCTTGCCTTCCTGGCGATCGGAGCCGCGCTGCCGGTGCTGCCCGGGTACGTGCGGGGCCCGCTTCACTCGGGCGATCTGGCGGTGGGCATCGTCGTCGGCGCGTTCGCCCTCACCGCCGTGGTGTGCCGCCCGCTCGCGGGGCGCCAGGCCGACACGCGCGGGCGGCGTGCGGTGCTCGTCGCGGGCTGCGCGGCGATGGCCCTCGGCGGCGCCCTGTACCTGCTCGCCAGCAGCGTCGCCGGGCTGGTGGCGGCGCGGCTGGTGGTCGGAGCGGGCGAGGGAGCCGTGTACACCGCCGGCGCGACGTGGGCCGTAGACCTCGCGCCGGAGGATCGCCGCGGACTCGCACTGGGGCTGTTTGGCCTTGCCGTGTGGGGCGGGCTCTCGCTCGGCCCACTGGCCGGAGAGCTGCTGCGCGCGGGCATCGGCTACGACGCCGTGTGGGCGGCGACGGCGCTACTGCCCCTCGCCGGCGCGCTGATCGCGCTGCGCCTGCCCGAGCCCAGTCGCGACCACGCCGGCGAGCCCGGACCGCTGGCCTTCTTTCCCCGCGCGGCCCACGGGCCGGGGCTCGCGCTGGCGCTCGCGAACCTGGGATACGCGGCGCTCGCGGGATTCGTCGTGCTGCACCTGCGCGCCCGCGGGATCGGCGGCGGCGCCGGCGTGTTCACGGCGTTCGCCGTTGCGGTGTTCGCCAGCCGGTTGGTGCTCAGCCAGGTGCCGGACCGCGCGGGCGCCCGGCGCACGGCGACCACGGCCGGCCTGCTGGAGGCGGTGGGCCTGGCGGTCATCGCGCTGGCGCACTCGCTGTTGGCCGCGCTGTGCGGGGCGATCGTCGTCGGGGTCGGCTTTTCGATGCTGTTCCCGTCGCTGGCGCTGATGGTGGTGGGTCGCGTGGGCGGCGACCGGCGCGGCTCGGCGCTGGGCGCGTTCACGGCTTTCTTCGACATCGGCGTCGGGCTCGGCGGCCCGATCGCGGGCGCGACGGCGGCGCTCGCGGGATATCCAGCCGTGTTCATGGTGGCGGCAGGCGCGGCGCTGTGCTCGGCCGCGCTGGCGGCCACGCGCAGGCCAGGCTGAGCACGCGTGTCCGGCAGCCGTTCCACACGCCAGCGCATTGCCCAGCCCGAGGTCCTCGTCCTCGGCGGGGGAGGCCTGCTCGGCGAGGTATGGATGAGCGCCGTGCTCAGCGGTCTGGAGGAGGAGGCGGCGGTCGACTCGCGCGCGTGCGCGAGCTTCATCGGAACGTCCGCCGGGTCGATCGTCGCCGCGGCGCTCGCCGCGGGCGTGAGGCCGCGCGCGCGGCTGGGGCGCCTGGCGGAGGAACGCGCGCCGTCCCAGGCGGAACTGGCGGGCGGGCCGTCGCAGCTAACGCGCACGCTGCGCGCGCTGCTGACGCTGGGGGCTACCACCGCCGCGCCGCTGGCGTCGGCGGCGCTCGGCTCGCGCGCGACGACTGCGGCGGGAGCGCTGCTGCGGCGCGAGCTGCTGGCGCGGGTCCCCACCGGGCGACGCTCGCTGGACCAGCTTGGCGTGGCGGTGGAGCGCCTGGGAGTGCATTGGGACGGGCGCCTGCAAATCGCGGCGGTCGAGCTGGAGAGCGGACGGCGTGTGATGTTTGGATCCGCTGGTGCGCCGCGCGTGCCGGTGTCGAGCGCGGTGCAGGCGTCGTGTGCGATCCCGGGCGTGTTCCGGCCGGTTCGTGCCGGCGACCGCACCTACATCGATGGCGGCGTGTGGAGCCCGACGAACATGGACGCCGCGAAGGTCACGCGCGGTGCGCACGTGCTGTGCCTGAACCCGACCGGCTCGATCCGCCCGTCGCCGCGCGCCCCCGCCGGCGCGCTCGGCACGGTGTCGCGTTCGATCGCCGCCGCCGAGGCGCTCGTGCTGAGGCGCCGCGGCGCTGCGGTGAGGATCATCAACCCGGACGAGCGCAGCCGTCGGGCGATGGGCCTCAACCTGCTGGACCCGCGGCCGCGGGCGGCCGTCATCGCGGCAGGGCTTGAGCAGGGCCGGCGCCTGGCCGGTTGAGCGAACCCGATCGCGGCGCTACCGCACGCCTTCCGTTGGCTCTGCCGCCTGGCCGCAGCGGTCCGCTCGCGAGCAGGAGATACGATCAGGCGGTGGTGCCCGACCGCCTGTACTTCACCGACAGCGACGAGGCCAACGAGCTGATCGCCTCCGACCCGCTGGCGCTGCTGATCGGCTTTGCCCTGGATCAGCAGGTGACAGTCCAGCAGGCCTTCATCGGGCCGCTGCGGCTGCGGGAGCGGCTCGGCGCACTCGACGCAGCCACGCTGGCCACGGCCGACCTGGAGCAAGCGTTCCGCCAGAAACCGGCCGTCCATCGCTTTCCCGGGAAAATGGCTGAACGCGTGCGCGCGCTGGCGCTGCACGTGCGCGACGAATACGGCGGCGACGCCGCGCGAGTGTGGACCGACGCCGCGGACGCGCGCGCATTGCGCGCCAACCTCGCGGCCCTGCCGGGCTTCGGCGAGATGAAGATCAAGGCGCTGGGCGCGGTGCTCGCAAAGCGCTTCGGCGTCCCCGCGGCTCGCGAGCTCGTCCCGCCGCACCCCACGCTCGGGGACGTCGACTCGCCGCAGGCGCTCTCTGACTACCAGGCGGCCAAGAGGGCGCACAAGGCGCAGTGGCGCGAGGCGCGGTCACGGCAACCAATGGCGCAGCGCAGCTGAGCACCCGGCGCACCGCAGGGCATGGCGGCGGTTCGCTAAAGGTGCGCCGCGCCGTCGCCGATTCGGAAGCACAGATGCGCCTTGACCTGCCGAGGAGGCTCTTGCCCGGGATCGCTGCCGCGGTCGCGCTCGCGCTGAGCGCGACCGGGTGCGGCACATCGGGTTCCGCGATTGACCCGGTGGCACGCGCGGCGCAGGTCACCTCGCACGTCGGCGGCGCGCACATCGCGGTGGACATCCAGGTGACCGGCGACGGGCTGGCCGAGCCGTTCACGATGGCTGGGCAGGGTTTCTTCAACTACAACACCGACGAAGGCACGCTCACGCTCGACGCGACCGGCGTGCCCGCCGGGGCTGCCCCGGCCCTGCCGCCGGGTGGGCTGCACATCGAAGAGATCTTCAAGTCCTCGACGATCTACATTGGCTCGCCGCTGCTCGCGGGCAGGTTGCCGGATGGAGCGCGCTGGCTGAAGCTCGACCTCGGCCGCTTCGCCCAGGCGATCGGCTTCAACTTGCAGCAGCTTGCCGGCGGGCAGTCGAACCCGGCGCAGCTCCTGCAGTTCCTGCGGGCCACCAGCGGGGCGCCAGCACGTGTAGGAAGCGAGCTCGTGCGTGGCGTGCCGACGACCCACTATCGCGCCACAGTCGATCTGCGCAAGGTCGCAGACGTGCTCCCGTCCGGCCACGCGGGACAGCTGCAAGCCTCGCTGGCCAAGCTCATCGCGCAGATGGGTACGAGCAAGATTCCGGTGGAGGTGTGGGTCGATCACCAGCGCCTGGTCCGTCGCATGGCGCTCACGCTGTCGCTGTCCACGGGAGCGCAGCGGGCGCGGCTGGGGATGACGATCGACCTGTTCGAATTCGGACCCACGCCGTCGGTTTCGCCGCCGCCGCAGGCCGAAGTGTTCGACGTCACGCAGGCCGCGCTCGCCGGGCTGGGCGCGACCGGCTGAAACAGGCCCCGCCCCCGGCGCCCGCCTTGACAGCGGTAGAGCTCGAACATCGCTGCGTCCCATCGGCGCCGTAGCGAGGAGAACTGCGCAAGTTGCGCTCTTTCTCGGACCGCCCAGCGGAAGGAAACGGGCGATCTGGCGTCTGCATCTAGAGGGTCTCCGATGAGGGGCCGGCCAGCCCTGCGCGTCGCGGCGTGGGGTGGGCTGGCGGGTATCGCCGACCGCCCGAGCACCCACGGGTGGTCGGCGATCGCCCGGCGCGCCTAGGCTCGCCCGCGCGCCTAGCCGTCCTCGTCCACGAACGCCCGCAGGGCGCGCTTGGCGTCGCCGGTGAGCGGCTCGCCATGGGCCAGCAGCAGCAGGTCGAAGTCGAGCTCGAGCAGGCCTCGATAGGCATGTCTGAGACCCGCCTTGGTCTGGTGCGGGTCATCCATGAAGCGGTCTGGGACGAACGACAGCCCCTCCTGACCCTCCCAGCGCACGACCCCGTCCGCGCACGCGAGCGCGCCGTGCGCGGGAATGTGCAGCGCCGTCTCGTCGGGGCAGATCGCATCGACCTCGTGCGCCACGATGCCGCCCGGCAGCCGATCACCGAAGTCGAACGGCTCCGCCGGGCCACGGCCGCGCAGCTCGTGCAGTCCGTTGCGGATGCAGTGCACTGTGCAGCCGAACGCCCCGCGCAACCGCCACGCGTCGCGGTCGTGATGACGGTTTGTCATCAGCACGTGCTCGGGGGCTCCGTGCATCTCGAACCACGCGAGCCCCGCGGCGGGCACCATCGCGTCGACGGCCACGTGCTCCGCCGCCAGGTAGTAGGAGCTCACATCGCCGCCGATGTGCTCGTGGCGGGCCGTCCAATGCCACAGTCCGGGCGCAATTTCACGCACGAGCGCGGCATGTTAGGGGTCAGGCGGGCAGCGCGCCGCGAGCGCCAGCTGCGAGCATGCGCCCATGGAGGAACGGGCGGCCGAGCTGATCGAGCGCGCGATATCGGCTCATGGTGGCCGTCAGCTGTGGGAGAGCGCGCGCGAGGTCAGCGTTCACGTGTCCTCGGGTGGGCTTGCGTTTGCCTCCAAGCTGCAGGGCTCCGCCGTGCGCGACGTGGAGGCGCGGGTGTCCACGCGGGGCCAGCACGTGATCTTCACGCCCTACCCGCGCCCCGGCCAGCGCGGCGTCCTCGAGCAGGACGGATCGGTGCGCATCGAGACCGATGCCGGCGAGATCGTGCAGCGCCGGGAGCACGCGCGCAGCGCGTTCGCGGACCTGCGCCACAAGCTGTGGTGGGATCGGCTGGACATCCTCTACTTCGGCACGTACGCGATATGGACGTACATCACGGCGCCGTTTGTGTTCGCGCGCGAGGGCTTCTCCGCGCGCGAGCTCGACGCCTGGGATGAGGGGGCCGGGCGCTGGCGGCGACTGGCGGTGAGCTTTCCCGCCGGCGTGCACACGCACTCGCGCGAGCAGGTCTTCTACTTCGATGACCGCGGGCTGATCCGCCGCCACGACTACACCGCCGAGCCGATCGGGGGCTGGGCGCGCGCGGCGCACTACTGCTTCGATCATCGCTCCTTCGATGGCATGCTCGTGCCGACGCGGCGACTGGTGTATCCGCGCCGTCGCGACAACCGCGCGTGGGCGCGGCCGCGGCTGGTGTGGATCGAGCTGTCGCGCGGCGCGGTCGTGCGCTGAGCGCGGGTCGATCGCGCACGCGGCGTGGCCCTAGTCTCCTGCCATGTCCCGCGACATCGACCTCATTGCCGCCTACAGCCCTTTCGAGCGCTCACCGCGCGAGCGCCGCCGCCCGAGGGCGAGGCGCTACGTGGTGGTGGACGTCTTCAGCGACACCGCTCTGGCGGGCAACCCGCTGGGCGTGTTCACCGATGGGCGCGAGATCCCGCCGTCGCTGATGCAGCGGCTGGCGCGCGAGCTGAACCTCTCCGAGACCGTGTTTGTCCTGCCCGCGGTGCAGGGAGGCGATGCGCGCTTGCGCATCTTCACTCCCACCAGAGAGCTCCCCTTCGCCGGGCATCCGGTGCTCGGCTCGGCGATCGTGATCGGCAGCGCGCTGACCCGCACGAGCTTGACGCTCGAGACGGGGCTGGGACCGATCGCGCTCGAGCTGCAGCGCTCCGGGGATCGCATCGTCACCGGCGTGATGCGGCAGGCGATTCCCTCCTGGAAGCCTTACGAGCGCGAGCCTGAGCTGCTGCGCGCGCTCGGCGTGGCGCGCTCAGGGCTCCCCGTCGAGGCATACGAGAACGGGCCGCTGCACGTGTACGTCGAGCTGGACGGCGAGCGAGCTGTGGCGGAGCTGGCCCCGGACATGCGCGCGCTGGCTGCGCTCGCGCCGGCGGCCGCGAACTGCTTTGCCGGGTCCGGCGGGCATTGGAAGACGCGCATGTTCGCTCCCGGCGAGGGCGTGCCTGAGGATCCGGCCACGGGATCGGCGGCAGGGCCGCTCGCGGTTCATCTCAGCCGCCACGGTCGGATCTCGTTCGGACAGCGGATCCAGATCAGCCAGGGCGCGGAGATCGGTCGCCCATCGGTCCTGTTCGCGCGCGCGCAGGGCTCGGCCGAGCACATCGAGCGGGTGGAGGTGAGCGGCTCGGCTGTGATCGTTGCGAGTGGCGAGTTCGCGCTCGCATGAGCGCCGCCCATCGCACGCGATCACGCGCGCTACGATCGGCGCATGTGTCGAAACATCCGCACCCTGTACAACTACGATCCCCGCGCGACCGATGAGGAGGTTCGCGCCGCAGCGATGCAGTACGTGCGCAAGATCAGCGGCTTCAGCCGTCCTTCGCAGGCCAACGCGAGCGCATTCGAGCGCGCGGTCGACGCGGTCGCGCACGCATCGGGGGAGTTGCTGGACCAGCTCGTGACCTCGGCCAGCCCGAGGAACCGCGAGGCCGAGGCGGCCAAGGCGCGCGCCCGCGCCGAGCAGCGGTTCGCGGTCAGCCGCTGAGCTCGCGCGGCACGAGCTTCAGTCGCAGCTCGGCTGCGCCGCGCAGCACGACCACGTCCAGGCTCACGCCGATCTGCTCGCCGACCATGAGCCGCTGGATGTCTTCGACACCCGCAACGCGCTCGCCGGCCAGCTCGACGATCAGATCCTCGACGCGCAGTCCGGCCAGCTCCGCCGGGCTGCCGGGCACCACCTCGATGACCTCCACGCCCGTCTCCTGACTGCGCTCGCGCCGCGCGCGCGCAGGCAGCGGCCGCGGCCCGCCGGCCACGCCGAGGTATGCGCGGCTGACCCGGCCATGGGTCATCAGCGACCCGATCAGCTTGCGGGTGGTGTCGTTGATCGGCACGGCGAGTCCCAGGCCCACGCCCGCGACGGCCGTGTTGACCCCCACGAGGCGCCCGAACGAATCCACCAGAGCCCCTCCGGAGTTGCCCGGATTGAGCGCGGCGTCGGTCTGGATGACGTTGTCGATCATGCGCAGCGTGCTGCCCGAGCGCGCGGGCAGCGAGCGGCCCAGCGCCGATACCACCCCGGCCGTGACCGAGCCCGCAAAGCCGTGCGGGTTGCCGATCGCGACCACCAGCTGCCCGACCCGCAGACGGGACGCGTCTCCCAGCGTCGCCGGCGAGAGGTCGTCCGCCTCGGCGCGAAGCAGGGCGAGGTCTGACAGCGGATCGGCGCCCACCACGCGAAACCCGATCTCGCGGCCGTCGACGAACGCCGCGCGGCCGCCGTGGTGACGCCCGGCGACGACGTGTGCGGAGGTGATGAGGAAGCCGTCCCGCGTGAGCACCACCGCGCTTCCTGCCCCGGCGGGGACGCGCCCGCGGCGGGTGGAGCGCAGCACGCGCAGGTTGGCCACGCTCGGCGCCAGGCGCTCGGCCACGCCCGCGACGGTCAGCGAGTACGCGTCCAGGGCCTCGGTGTCGAGCGCCTCGGTGCCGGCCTGCGCCGCGGAGCTCGCAGCGGAGGCAGTGTCGGTGTCGAGCCCGGCTCCGGGCACGGGGGTCGCGGTCGGAGAGCTCATGACCCTCCCAGCACGACGTCGACCTGGCGCTCCTGCTCGCCGCGCAAGATGCGCAGCGGAACCGGCTGCTCGAGTGGCGCCGCGTCGAGCGCAGCGAACAGCGCGTCCAGCGAGTCGACCTCGCGGCCGGCCATGGCGACGATCAGATCACCCCGCTCCACACCGGCGCGAGCCGCCGGCGACTGCTGCTGCACGGCGCGCACCAGCACGCCCTCGCGCTCGGGCAGCCCAACGGCGCCGCGCAGACGACGTGCGATGCGCGGTGCCACGATCGCCACGCCGAGGCGCCTTTGCGTCGCCGGCTTGCCGGCGGCGATGTCGGCCACGCGCTCGCGCACCTCCGCGGTCGGCAGCGCGAGGATCAGGCCATGCGCGAGGCGCACCGCGTTCAGGCCGAGCAGCCTGCCCTGACCGTCGAGCAGCGGTCCGCCACCCGAGCCGCGCGGTAGCGGCGCGGTGTGCTCGATCAGGCCTTCGAGCAGGCGTCCGCGCGGGCCGCGCAGCGCTTGCGGGGCACTGGCGACCGCACCAGCGGTCACGCGCAGGCCGCGTCCAGCCGGGTCGGCCAGGGCGAACACCGGTGCTCCGATCGCCGGGGCCTCGGCGCCGTCCGCCCACGTTACGGCGGGGGTCTCACCCGTGTCCAGCTCGAGCACGGCGATGCCGCGATCGGCGTCGGTCCCGGCGACCGTGGCGGTCTTGAGCCGCCCGCCGGACAGCGCGACCGATAACTGCCCACCCCGCAGGTTGCGGGCGAGCGTCAGCACGCGGCCGGGCTCCACCACGACGCCGCTGCCACCGCGGGCGCCTTCGGCGAGGCCGACGACCGACGGCCCGGCACTGGCGGCGATCTGTTGGAGGGTGCTTTGCGGCGCCATATAAAAGCTTACTCCTGACTTGCAAGTGACAAGCTAGCACACTAGAATCCAAGCCATGCCTGGCAGCGCAACCCCCGTGGCAGGCTCTTCGCACCTCGACACCCGGCTTGCGGAGCGCGGCATCGAGGCGGCGGAGGGACTCGCCGAGGCCCTGGCCGTGATCGGCGATCGCTGGTCGCTGGCGATCGTCGGCAACCTGCTCGATGGACCGATGCGCTTCGGCACGTTGCAGGAGCTGCTGCCGGCGATCTCGCCCAACGTCCTTAGCCAGCGGCTGCGCACGCTGCAGGCGAGCGGCCTGCTGGCCGCCACCCCCTACTCCGTGCGCCCGCAGCGCTACATGTATGAGCTCACGAGCTCGGGCGCCGAGCTCGCGGCGCCGTTGCGCTTGCTGGCCGACTGGGGCGCGCGACACCTGGGCGCGGCCACCGAGCCGCCCCGTCACGAGGCGTGCGAAACCCCGCTGGAGCTCCACTGGTACTGCCCGGCATGCGAGCAGGCGGTGGTCGAGGCCACGGGCCCTGTCGAGGACGATCTGTACTTCGCTTGAGCGCTAGCGCCCGTCGGCGGGGTGGGGCTTGGCGCCCGCGCCGCGTCAGCCAGGTTGCGAGCCCTGGCCGCTCTCCACGCGCTGCTTGAGCCTGCTCAGCGCATCGGCGTTGCCCTTGCGCATTCCGCTCGCGATGAACGGCGCCATCAGCCGAAACAGGCCGCCCGGCCGTGGCGACATCACGAGCCTCACGCGCGTGCCGCCGTCCGCGTCGGAGAGCTCCCAGAAGCCCGACGGCTCCATCGAGCCGGGGCCGGCTTTGGCCGGCGGTCCGTGCCAGGCGAGCCGCGAATGGGGCACGAACTCCGTCCATTCGAAGGTACCCTCGGCGCCCCGCGCCATCTTGTAGTCATAGCTGCTGCCCTGCGCGGGCTGGCCGTCCGACGCCTGCCTCACCCACGCGAAGTCGGTCACGTACTCGGGCAGGTGCTCGCCGCGAGAGAGGTAGTCAAACACCGCCGCGCGCGGGGCATCGAGGGTGATCTCAGACTCGATCCGCATGTCTCTCCTCTCGTGCCATCAGCTGTACATCGCGTCGATCTGCGCAGCGTACTTCTCGGCGATCGGCCTGCGCTTGAGCTTCATCGTGGGCGTCAGCTCGTCGCCGCCCGGCAGCCAGTCGCCCTCGACGATCGTGAACTTCTTGATCTGTTCGACGCGCGCCAGGGTCGCGTTGGCGGCATCCACGCCCTGCTGCACCGCAGTCCGCACGCGGTCATCGCGCGCGAGCTGCTCGAGCGACGAGGAGGCGACCCCGTTCTGCGCCGCCCAGGCGGGGGCGAAGTCCGCGTCGAGCACGATCAGGGCGGTGTTGTACGGGCGACGGTCGCCGATGCAGCAGGCCTGGGCGATCAGCGGCGAGGCACTCTTGACGGCCGCCTCGATGTTCGCCGGCGACATGTTCTTGCCTGCGGCGCTGATGATCAGCTCCTTCTTGCGGTCCACGATCCGCAGGTAGCCGTCCTTGTCGAAGGTGCCCACATCGCCGGTGCGAAACCAGCCGTCGTCGGTGAACGCTTCCTTTGTCTTATCGGGCAGGTTGCGGTAGCCGTGCGTCACCACTTCGGACTTGACCAGCACCTCGCCGTCGTCGCCGAGCTTGACCTGCACGCCCGGAGCCGGCGGACCAACCGTGCCGATCTTGATCTTCGCGGCGGGGTTGACGGTCCCGGCGCCGCATGTCTCGCTCATCCCCCACAGCTCGGCCAGAGGCAGGCCGATGGCGTGGAAGAACTCCAGCACCTCGACCGGCGTGGGCGCGGCGCCGACGTTGATCGCCTCGACCTGGTCGAGCCCAAGCATCGCGCGCCATCCGGCGAAGATCTCCGAGTCCGCCTCCGCCACCGTCCGCGCGAGCTCGTCGGGCACCTGCTCGCCTCGCTGCTCGAGGCGCACCTTGCGCAAGCTCGCCTCGAGTGCCGCGTGCGTCCTCTCGCGCTGCTCCAGCGGCTGACCGGCGATCATCGTCTCGAGCCCGGCCTTCAGCTTCTCCCAGATGCGGGGCACGGCGAAGAACCAGCTGGGGCGAACTTCGGGCAGGTAGGACAGCACCTGACGCGGGTCATCGCAGCAGGTGATCTGCAGCCCGAACACGATCGGCAGGTAGTGGTGCGCGTTGCGCTCGGCCACGTGGGCCGCGGGCAGCCATGAGATCACGCGACCGTCGCGCGGAAAGCTGATCAGCTCGTCGAGGCCCTCCACCGCCGCCAGCAGGTTGCGGTGCACGAGCTGCACGCCCTTGGGCGGTCCCGTCGTGCCCGACGTGTAGATCAGGGTCAACAGGTCCCGCGGCTGGATGCGCGCGATCGACGCCTCGACGTCGAAGGCGGGGTTGCTGCCCTCGAGGTCGGCAAGCGCGATCGTACGCTCGGGCGCATCGCCGTCCACGACGATCACGTGCTCCAGTTCGGGCAGGCGCTCGCGCGCTTCTAGCACCCGCGGCAGGTACTGCTGCTCGCAGATCAGGATCCTCGCGCCGGCGTCGCCGACGATGTAGGCGATCTGCTCGGGCGTGTAGGTGGTGTAGATCGAGAACGGGGCTGCTCCCAGCATCATCGCGGCGAGGTCGCAGAGGTGAAACTCGGGCCGGTTCGAGAGCATCAGCGCGACCGTCTCGCCGCGCGCCAGCCCCAGGCCCGCGAGGCCGCCGGCCAATGCGTCTACGCGCTCGCGCAGCTCGCCCCAGCTGATGGCGAACTCATCGCCCTTGGTGCGGATCGCTACCTCATCGGCCCGTTCGGCGGCGGTGAGGCGAAACGCCTCCGCCAGCGTCGCCGCCGCTGCCGCTGGCGGCTGAGCCGCCTTAGCCTGTGTGGCCGGGCTGTGGATGTCGCTCCTCCCTTTCCCTGATCCCGGGCAATCCTCTAGCACACAAGGCTAGTCGCCATGTCAACGCGCCAGCGCAGCGAGCCGGGGGTCGGCCCGTTAGCGTTTGTCGGCGACATGGCCTGGGCTCGGCGGATGCGGCTCGGCGGGGGGAGCGACCTCGCGATCGATCTCGGTACGGCGAACACGCTCGTGTACGTGCGCGGCCGCGGGATCATGGTCTCCGAGCCGTCGGTCGTCGCCCAGCACACGGGCAGCGGGCGGGTGCTGGCGGTGGGTGACGAAGCCAAGCGCATGATCGGCCGCACGCCCGCCACGATCACGGCCAGCCGGCCCCTGCGTCACGGCGTGATCGCCGATCTGGACGTCACTGAGGAGATGCTTCGCCAGTTCATCGGGCGCGTGCACCGGGGCCGGCTGACGCACCCGCGGGTGATCATGTGCGTTCCGTCGGGTCTCACCGGGGTGGAGCTGAGCGCCATGGAGGAAGCCTGCCTTTCGGCAGGAGCGCTGGAGGTGCACCTGATCGACGAGCCGATCGCCGCCGCGGTCGGGGCGGGCCTGGACATCTCCGAGCCGGCCGGCCGGATGGTCGTCGACGTGGGCGGCGGCACGAGCGAGGTGGCGATCATCTCGATGGGCGCGATGGTCGTCAAGCGTTCCCTGCGAATCGCCGGCTACGACTTCGACGACGCGCTGATCGGCTGGCTGCGCCGCGATCACGGCCTGATCGTCGGCCAGCCCACGGCCGAGGCGCTGAAGGTCGAGATCGGCTCCGCCGCGGCGGTGGCGCCGCCGCAGGAGGGCGAAGTCCGCGGCCGCGATGCCGTGTCGGGGCTGCCGCGCGCGTTGACGATCGGCAGCGACGAGGCCCGCGCGGCGCTGGCCGATGCCGTGCATGCGATCGTCGACGCGGTGCGGGGTGCTCTCGAGCGCACGCCGCCGGAGCTGGCGGGCGATGTCGCGGACACGGGCATCCTCATGGCCGGCGGCAGCTCGCTGTTGCCGGGGTTTCCCGAGCTTCTCAGCGAGCAGACCGGGATGCCCGCGCACCTCGCCGACTCGCCGCTGACGTGCGTGGCCGAGGGCGCCGGACGCTCGCTGGAGGGTCTGCGCGGGCTTACGCGCAAGGAGCGCACCTCGCGCCGCTACAGCACCACCTCGCCCTACCGGAGGCCGATCAGCCCCGCCGAGCGCGCCGCGCAGGCTCTCCAGCGCGACTGAGCCAGGCGCTCTGGCGGGCTTGGAGCGGCGCGCACCGGTCATATGCCTCACACCGGCACTCGATCGAGTGCGCGTGCACGAGCGGATGCCTCACGCACGGGCGCCCGCCGCCGTTAATGAGGGTGATGCGCAAGCGAACCGCAGTGGGGGAAGATGGTCTTTCGGTTCCACACCTTCCTGTTCGCTGATCTGGTCGGCTTCACGAGCTTCACTGTGAGGCACGGCGATGAGCGCGCCGCGGACCTCGCCGTCTGCTTCCAGGAGCGGGTCTGCGCACTCGCGGCCACGCACGGCTGCCACGTCGTGAAGACGATCGGCGATGCGGTGATGGTCCGCAGCGACAACGGCGACGCTGCGATCGAGCTCGGCCAGGCAATCCTGGCACTCGCGGCCGAGGTGGCTCTTCCGCGCGTCCGCGTCGGCCTCGACACCGGTCCTGCCGCGGAGCGCAATGGTGACTGGTTCGGGTCGACCGTCAACACCGCCTCGAGGGTGTCGGCGGCGGCGTCGGCCGGGGAGCTGCTGATGACCGAGCGAACGCGCGAAGCGTGCGCGGGCGTCAGCCGCGCCGAGCTCCGAGAGCGGGGCGTGCACGAGTTGGCGGGGCTGCCGGCGCACACGCTCTATGGCCAGTAGCGCTCCGGCTAGTCCCGGGGTGCGTGACCGGCCGGCGATGGCTCAGCTGGGGCGCGCCGCAGCGGCGAGCCGCTCGACGTCGATCACGCGGCGCTCGTGCGTGCCCAGGCCGATCGTTCGCTGGCCCTCGCGGACTTCCACCTCGAAGTGCAGCTTGCGACCGTCGATCACCTCGCGCAGATCGGCGCGCACAGAGCACGAGGCGCCCTCGCGCGCGCTAGCCACGTGCTTTACGCAGATCGCGAAGCCGACGGTTGCCTGCCCGCTCGCGAGCTGCTCACGGGCCAGCATCGCGGCGTTGCGCTCCATCATCGCGATCATCGAGGGTGTCGACAGGACCGGTACGGGCAGCGATCCGCCCACGTCGGTGAGCAGCCGCTCGCCCACCACGAAGGCGTCGGTGCGCGCCAGTCCGGGCTGCAACGCCACCGGCGGATCCTAGCCGGCAGCCGGATCCCGCCAGGCGACGCGCGCGCAATACGCTCGACGCGGTGCCTGCCGCAGAAGCGCACGCAACGTCAACGGAGCGCCGTACCAGCCCGATCGAGCTGCTGTGGGATCTCGTGTTCGTGTTTGCGATCACCCAGGTGACCACGCTGCTTTCGCGCGACCTCGACTGGCTCGGGCTCGGGCGCTCGATGCTGGTGCTCGCACTCGTGTGGTGGGCGTGGTCGGCGTTCGTGTGGGCGGCCAATGCCGAGGAAGGCGAAGCGCCGGCGCTGCGGCTGATCCTGCTGGTGGCGATGGTGCTGATCTTCATCGCGGGGTTGGCGATCCCGCGCGCGTTCGGCGGCGAGGCGACACTGCTCGCGGCGACATACGTGGGCGTTCGCGCGCTGCACCTGGTCCTGTATGCGGATGCCTCCAGACGCGGCAACGCCTCGTGGTCGGCGATTGCCGGTTTTGCGCTGACGGTGGCGATCGGCATGGCTTTGCTGGTGGTCGGGTCGCTGCTCTCCGGCTGGCAACGAGACGTGCTGTGGGCCGCGGCTGTCACGATCGACTACGCCGGTCCCGGCTGGCTGACCCGCGCGCGCCTGCGCGGGCTGCAGCAGGTGGCCGTCGCACACTTCGCCGAGCGCTACGGCCTGTTCGTGATCATCTGCCTGGGCGAGTCCGTGGTGGCGATCGGCCTCGGGGCGAGCGGGCGCTCGCTCAGCGCGCAGCTGGTAGCGGCAGTGGCTCTCGGCATCCTGATCACGGCGGGCCTGTGGTGGACGTACTTCGAGCGCTTCGCGGCCGCGGCAGAGGAGCGCCTGCGCCAGCACGCCGACCCCGTGCTCGCAGCTTCCGATGCCTACAGCTATCTGCACCTGCTGCTCGTCGCGGGCATCATCATCTTCGCCGTCGGCGTCAAGCTCCTGATCGCCCACGTGAGCGAGCCGTTGAGCGACGCGCCGCGGCTTGCGCTGTGCGGCGGGATCGCTCTGTACTTGCTCGGGCATGCCGCCTTCCGCCTGCGCCTGTCGGGCAGCGTCAACGTCGAGAAGCTCGCCGCGGCGGCAACCCTGCTCGTCCTATACGCGCTGGGCGCAGGCATGCCCGCGCTGTGGCTTCTGAGCGTGGTCACGGCGATGCTCGCCGCGTTGTGCATCGTTGAAACCATGCTCGATCGCCCTCACCCGCCGGGCTAGCCGCGCCCCAACGGGTCAGATGCAGCGCCGCCGCGGTGGCTCGCGCATCGAGCTCGCGGTAGCGCCGTCCGCGCGTGAGGCGCCGCTGCCAGCGCTCGCCGCCGCAGCTCGCCGCGCGTCGGGAGTGGGAGTAGCCTGGGGCGATCGTGGCCGTCTCCGAAACCGCGCACCCCCCGGCGGCGGACCTGGGCTCGCTCGAGTTCTGGGGAAGGCCGGCCGAGGAGCGCGACCGCTACTTCGCCTGGCTTCGACGCGAGGCACCGATCTCGCGCCACCAGCCGCCTGAGGACATTCTCGGCCTGCCGGACCAGGGCCGCATGAACTACTGGGCGATTGTTCGCTATGACGACGTGCGCGGAATCTCGCGCGCCCCGCAGACCTTTTGCTCGGCCCAGGGCACCCAGTTCGCCGACGCGCCGCCCGAGTTCCTGGAGGCCTCGCTGTCGTTCCTGGCGATGGACGCGCCCCGCCACACCAAGCTGCGAGGGCTGGTCTCGTCGGCCTTCACCCCGCGCCAGGTGGCACGCATCGAGGAGGGGATCCGCGTCAACGCGCGGCGGATCGTGGAGGAGGCGGCGCCGAGCGGAGGCGGCGACTTCGTCGAGCTGATCGCCAAGCGGTTGCCGTTGGTGACGATCTCGGACATGATCGGCGTGCCGCACGCCGACCGCGACCGCGTGGTCGCGGCCGCCGATCTGCTCGTCACCACCTCGGACCCCGAGGCCTTTGGCGAGCGGGCGCCCATCGAGGTGCTTGGCGAGGCGCTGTGGACGCTCACCGAGTTCGCCACCGAGCTGGCGGCCCATCGCGAGCGCAACCCCGGCGAGGACCTGATGACGGCCCTGGTCCAGGCCGAGGTCGACGGCGATCGTCTCACTCACGCGGAGATCGCCGCCTTCTTCGTGCTGTTGTCGGTTGCCGGCAACGACACCACCCGCCATACGACCTCGCATGCGATGCGTGCGCTGAGCACGAACCCCGCCCAGCGTAGGCTGCTGGCGGAGGACCTCGACGGGCGCCTCCCGGTGGCGGTGGAGGAGTTCGTGCGCTGGGCCACCCCCGTGCTGACGTTCAGGCGCACGACCACGCGCGAGGTCGAGATCCACGGCGAGCAGCTGCCGCCGGGCGAGAAGGTGGTGCTCTTCTACCACTCGGCCAACCGCGACGAGCAGGTGTTCGCGGACCCGTGGCGATTTGACGTGACGCGCGATCCCAACCGCCACGTGGGCTTCGGGGGCGGCGGTCCCCACTACTGCCTGGGGGCGTCGCTGGCGCGAACGCAGCTGCGCTCGATCTTCGGCGAGTTGCTGCGCTTGCTGCCGGACCTCGAGGCGCACGAGCCCGAGCTGCTGCGCAGCGCGTTCATCCACGGCGTCAAGCGCATGGACTGCAGCTTCCGAGCCCGCGCTTGAGCTGCCGATCGGCTGCCTGAGTCGCGCGCCCGGCGCACCGAGTCCGCGGCAGGGCCGCGCCACTGGAGCCCGGGCAGCGGCAGATCAGATCGCGCGCTCGCGCCCGGCCCAGTACGGCGCACGCAGACGGCGCTTGAAGATCTTGCCTGTATCCTCGCGCGGCAACGCGTGGCTGAACTCCACGACCCGTGGCGTCTTGTAGGCGGCGAGCCTCGCGCGCACGTGCTCGCGCACCGCGTCGGCGCTCAGCTCGACGCCTTCCTGGGGTTCGACGTGGGCGGCGAGCACCTCGCCGAACTCCTCGTCGGGAATGCCGAACACGGCGCAGTCGCGCACCCCCTGCATCGCCTGCACGCAAGCCTCGATCTCCGCCGGGTAGATGTTGACGCCGCCGCTGATGACCATGTCGCTGGCGCGGTCGTTGAGATACAGATACCCGTCGGCGTCGAGGTAGCCGATGTCGCCGCAGCTGATGAGGCCGTCGCGCTCGGCCGCGCGGCGCTTGGCCTGGTCGCCTTCGTAGGTGAAGTCGGGCCACACGTCAAGCCACATGTAGACCTCGCCCGACTGCCCCGTGGAAAGGTGGTGTCCATCGGCGTCCAGGATCGCGATCGTGGCGCCTTGCAGCGGGCGGCCGACCGTGCCGGGGTGGGCGAGCCACTGCTCGCTGGTGCAGAAGGTGACCGGCCCGGTCTCGGTGCCGCCGTAGTACTCGGCCACCACGGGACCGAGCCAGTCGATCATCGCGCGCTTGACCGCCACCGGACACGGCGCTGCCGCGTGCACCACCCAGCGCAGCGAGGAGAGGTCACAGCGCGCGCGCACGCGGGCCGGCAAAGCGAGCAGGCGTACGAACATCGTGGGGACCATCTGCACGACCGTGACGCGCTGCTCGGCGACGATGCGCAGGAACTGCTCGGCGTCGAAGCTCTTCATCAGCGTCATGTCCATGCCGCGCATCGCAGCCGCGAGCGCGTACACGTTGGGGGCCGTGTGGTACATCGGCGCCGGGATCACCGTGCGCTCGCCCGGGCCGAGCTGGAAGATCTCGCCGATCAACGACTGCGCTGCTTGGCGCTGCTCGTCGCTTGCCGGCGTGCGCACGACCCCCTTTGGCCGCCCGGTGGTGCCGGAGGTGTAGATGATGCTGACCGGAGCGGCCTGCGGAGGCTGCGACCAGGGCTCATGGGCGGCGAGCCACTCGGGCCACCTCGGCGCGCGGTCGGGGAGCTCAGCCGCGGGGCCGCTGTCGCTCGGCACGACGAGCAGGGTGAGCCCCTCGGGCACGCTCGCGGCGATCCCGCGCCACAGGTCCGCGTGCAGGATCAGCGCCTGCGCGCCGCTGTCGCGCAGCACGTGCGCGATCTCATCGCCGCGCCAGTGCCAGTTGATCGGCACCGCGCTGGCACCGAGGGGCGCCGTGGCGATCGAGGCCTCCAGGAACTCGATCGAGTTGCGCAGCAGCAGCGCCACCCGATCGCCGGCGCCGATGCCGAACGCGTCCAGTCCGCTGCTCGCGCGCAGCGCCCGCTCGAACAGTTCGGGATAGGTGCTGAAGCGAGCGCCGCAGCGGACGCCGACCTGCGCTTGGGCGGTCACCGAGAGCTGATGCTACGCCAGCCAGCGAGCCAGTCGATCGCCGCCGCGCGTTCCCGCGGCCAGCGGCGCCAGCAGCAGCCTGGCGATGACCGCGCGCCCGCGTCCGCGCTTGCGCGCCAGGCGCGGCGCCAGGCCGGCGGTGAGGCTCACCAGGCCGGGGAGCGGCCGAAAGAAGATCGTGATCTCCTCGATCTGATGGTGCTCGTTGAGGCTGACGCGCACGGCCTGCTCGAGCGCTTGCTCGCCGACCTGGGCGCGGTCGAACAGCGCGCGCGTGCGGGCGTCGCCCACGTCCGCGAAGTAGTGGATGTTCTGGATCGTCGCGAACACCTCCTGCATCAGCTCGCGCAGCTCGGCGCGGCCGCGGATCACCACACGGTCGGTGATCGGCGAGCGAAGCACGACGTCCTCGGCCACGGTCGCGAGCAGGCCCTCGACATCGCCCGCCTGCGCAGCCTCGCGAAAGCGGCGCGTGGTGGCGCTCGCCGCCGCAAGCGCCGCGTCGGCGCCCGCGCCCACGCCCGCGCCGTCACCGTCCACGCGCGGCGCGTCCGCTGCCCGCTCAGGAGGGCTTTCCGGCGTGCGTCACCTCTTGCTCGCGGGACTCCCTGGGTGCCGCGCCAGCCGGATGGCGGTGGCGCCTGAAGATCTCCTGCACCCAGCGATAGCCGGGCCGGTCGCGCACGGAGGCGCGGAAGCGTTCGTATGGCTCGGGCATCTGATCGATGGCCGCCGGCGCCTGCGGCGGGAGCACGACCGGGTACAAGAGGGAGGCCGCGGTGAGGTCGGCGACCGTGAAGCGCCCGTCGGCCAGGTAATCGCCGCCCTCGAGCTCCGCCTCGAGGCGCTCGAAGCCGGCAACGATCTTCACTCGCGCGTGCTCGGCCGCCTGTGTGCTGCCCGCTCCGTAGCGAAGCGCCACGAACGCGCGGCTGTAATCCAGCATCACG
>VAWK01000010.1 GCA_005885515.1 Actinomycetota bacterium
TCGATCTCCTCGGAGATGCGCATCGCGCCCAGCTCGGCCACGATGCCGGTGCCAACCTTGGCGGCCATCATGTAGCCGAACGCGTACGGGGTGATCTCGCGCAAGTCGCACCACGCGCTGAACACGCCCGAGTAGGCCGGCGCTCCCTGCGCCGCGGTGAAGTAGGCGCCCTCGATCCCGCATTGCAGGCCGAGGATGAACATCAGCGTCCAGATGATCATCGTGGAGCCCAGGATCAGGATGCCCGCCTGGCGCAGCGCCTCGCCGAAGAAGCGGAACACGCGCAGCCCGTACACGTCGCGCACGA
>VAWK01000011.1 GCA_005885515.1 Actinomycetota bacterium
CGTAGATCGTCGTCTTCAGCACCGACCCCCACAGGTCGGTGGTCGAGGCGTTGGCGAACAGCGTCGCCCAGAACGGCCCCAGCGGCTGGCCGTTGACGAGCTCGGCGAGGATGCCGCCGAAGATGCCGAACAGCAGCGCGTAGATGTCAAACAGGCCGGTCACGACCATCAGCGCCAGGAAGCGCGGCACGACGAGGTTCTTGACCGGGTCCACGCCCAGCACCTGCAGGGCGTCCAGCTCCTCGCGCACCTTGCGCGCGCCCAGGTCGGCGGTGATCGCGGTGCCCGCCACTCCGGCGAGCACGATCGCCGTCACGTTCGGGCCGATCTCGCGGATCGACCCCAGCACGAAGAAGCCGCCGAGGCGGTCCAGCGCCCCGAACAGCGTCAGGAAGTTGGCCGCCTGCAGGCCCGGCGCGGCATAGCACAGGCAGACCGTGGAGATCAGCAGCGGAAACCAGCACAGCCGCAGCGCGAACAGGAACTGCGACACGAGCTCGCCGCCATACGGATACGGAGGGCGCAGCGCCGACAGGATCGTCCTGCCGGTGAGGATCATCATGTCCCCGAATTCCTCGAGCAAGTGCCGAGCGGGGATGAACGCCCGCTGGGCAACACCGCGAACCATCTGTGTGTAGCCTCTCCTCGGGTCGAACCGGGCCTGGTGCAAACTCTACGGCATGCGTGCTGCCGGCGCCAGCGGCGGGCGCACCCTGCGTGCGGGCCGTGACGGCGCATCAAGCCGCTGATATGTTGGCTTCGTGAGGGGGTGGAGAGTCCTCGGAGTGGTGCTCGCGGGCGCATGCGTGGCGCTCGCCGCGAGCGGCTGCGGGGCCGCCCGCCAGGACGCCGGCGAAGCCAAGGGCAGCTTCACGCTGGAAGTAGTCAAGGCCAGCTTTCCGGCCAAGCAGTCGATCGCCCGACCGACCGAGCTCGAACTGCAGGTGCGAAACGTCGGCGCGCGCGCCGCGCCCGGCGTGGCCGTGTCGATGGACTCCTTCTACTACACCGAAAACTACCCCGAGCTCGCGTCCAACCAGCGCCCCGTGTGGGTGATCGAGCAGGGGCCCGGCCCGCCGGTCAGCACCCCCGCCCAGAGCCAGGCGGTCAGCCCCCCCGGCGGCGCCCAGACCGCGTACGTGAACACGTGGACGCGGGGGCCGCTCGCGGCGGGCGCGACGCAGACCTTCCTGTGGCGCGTCACGCCGGTGAAGTCCGGCGTGCACACGGTTCACTTCAAGATCGCCGCCGGCCTCGCGGGCAAGGCGAGGGCACAGCTCCCGACCGGGGCCCCGGTGCAGGGGCAGCTGACCGCCGACGTCGCGGCGCTGCCGCCCTCGCGGCACGTCGATCCCAGGACGGGCCAGGTGCTCCCGGGAGCGTTCCCGATCGTTCCCTAGCCATTACGATTGCGCCCGGCCACGCGTCGGGCGTCGAGCTGGGCTGCTGACCGGCCCGGTGCCGGTCCAGCCGTGCGGCCTGCCCGCAGCCTGTGCCCACCACCCCAAAAGGAGGATCACCAGCCGATGCCCGCCACACCCGAGCAGACCGCGATCCGCGACCTAGTCGAGGGCGATGAGCCGCTGACGATCGAGAAGTTCGCCGACAAGAGCGACGCCGGCCCGGCGGACGTGCTCGGCATGGCCGAGGGGCTCGGCGCGCGCATGGTCGATCTGAAGTTCACCGACGTGCCCGGCACGTGGCAGCACATGACGCTGTCGGTGTCCGGCCTGGACGAGGATGCGTTCAGCGACGGGCTCGGCTTCGACGGCTCCTCCATCCGCGGCTTCCAGGAGATCGCCGAGTCGGACATGCTGCTGATGCCCGACCCCCGCACGGCCAAGATCGATCCCTTCTACAGCGAGCGCACGCTGTCGCTGATCTGCAACGTGATCGACCCCATCACCCGCGAGGCCTACTCGCGCGACCCGCGCCACGTCGCCCAGAAGGCAGAGCGGCACCTCGCCTCGGGCGGCGTCGCTGACACCGCCTACTTCGGGCCCGAGGCCGAGTTCTACGTGTTCGACCACGTCTCCTTCGACCAGCGCGCTCACACCGCCTACTACGAGGTCGATACCTCCGAGGCCTACTGGAATCGCGGCGCGGCCTTCGGCAAGCGCGACGTCCCCCCCAACGTGGGCCACCACCCGCGCTCGCAGGAGGGCTACTTCCCGGTCCCGCCGATGGACACGCTCGGCGATCTGCGCTCGCTGATGGTGATGACGCTCGAGGCGCTGGGCATCCCGTGCGAGTTCCACCACCACGAGGTGGGCGGCCCCGGCCAGGGCGAGATCGACCTGCGCTTCCAGCCGCTGGTGCAGATGTGCGACGCGCTGATGACGCACAAGTACATCGTCAAGAACGTCGCCCGCGCGGCCGGCAAGAGCGCCACCTTCCTGCCCAAGCCGATCTTCGAAGAGAACGGCTCGGGCATGCACGTGCACCAGTCGCTGTGGAAGGACGGCAACACGCTGATGTTCGACGAGAACGGCTACGCGCTGCTGAGCGGCATGGCGATCAGCTACGTTGCCGGGCTGCTCGAGCACGGCCGGGCGCTGATGGCCTTCTGCGCGCCGGCCCCGAACAGCTACCGCCGCCTGGTGCCGGGCTATGAGGCGCCCGTCAGCCTGGTGCACTCGCAGCGCAACCGCTCGGCCGCCGTGCGCATTCCCATGTACCTGTCCTCGCCCAAGGCCAAGCGCGTCGAGTTCCGCCCGCCGGACCCGCTCACCAACCCCTATCTCGGATTCTCCGCGATGCTGATGGCCGGGCTCGATGGAATCAAACGGGGGCTGAAGCCCGGCGAGCCGATCGACCGTGACCTGTACGAGCTCTCCGACGAGGAGCTCGCGCGCATCGTCAACGTGCCCAGCTCGCTGGCCGAGTCGATGGACGCGCTGCAAGCCGACCACGAGTTCCTGCTCGACGGGGGCGTGTTCACCTCCGATCTGATCGAGGAGTGGATCTCCTACAAGCGCGCCGAGGCCACCGAGATCGACCTGCGGCCGCACCCGTGGGAGTTCGTGCAGTCCTACGACGGTTGAGCTCGCGCCCGCGCGGGCTTTTCCGCCGGCGCTGAAGCCGCCGTCGTCGCATGCGCCTCGGGGCTTGAAAAAGCGCTGCGGCTAGCATGGCTGGATGGCGCGCGACTACCTACAGGCGATCAACAGCCGCGTCGTCGTGTACGACGGCGGCATGGGCGCCACGCTCGAGCTGCTGGAGCTGACCAGCGAGGACTACGGCGGCCTGCCCGGCAAGTGCCACGAGGCGCTCGTGCTCAACCGTCCCGACGTGATCGAGGGCGTCCACGCCTCGATGCTCGAGGCCGGCGCGGAGGTGATCGAGACCGACACCTTTCAGGCCTCGCGGCTGAAGCTCAGCGAGTGGGGCCTCGGCGATGAGACGCTCGAGATCAACACCGCGGCCGCCGAGATCGCGCGCCGGGCCGCCGGCCAGTCGCGCTTCGTGGCCGGATCGATCGGGCCAACCGGGTACCTGCCCGCCTCGGAGGACCCCTCGCTCGGCCAGATCCGCTTCGGCGAGCTCGTGGAGGTGTTCTCAGAGCAGGCGAGCGGGCTGATCGACGGCGGCGCGGACCTGCTGATCGTCGAGACCGCGCAGGATCTGCTGGAGGTCAAGGCGGCGATCTTCGGCGCGCGCGCCGCCTTTGCCAGCAGCGGCCGTGAGCTGCCGATCCACGCATCGGTGTCGCTGCTGCCCAACGGCGGCAAGATGCTGCTGGGGACCGACATCTCGGCCGTGCTGACCACGCTCGAGGCGCTCGACGTCGACGTGATCGGGCTGAACTGCTCGACCGGCCCGGGGGACATGCGCGATGCGATCCGCTTTTTGGGCGAGCACTGTCCGGTGCCCGTCGCCTGCATCCCCAACGCCGGCCTGCCCCTGCAGGGGCCGGACGGCGAGACGATCTTCCCCGAAGCGCCCGAGCCGCTGGCCGAGACGCTGAAGGAGTTCGTCGAGCGCTACGGCGTGGGCATCGTGGGCGGCTGCTGCGGAACCACGCCCGCCCACATCGCCGCGATCGCCGAGCGCGTGGGCACCAGGGGCACGGGCCCGCGTCCGGCGCCGCGGCCGGTGCACCTGTCCTCGATGATCGCCGCCACGCCGCTCGTGCAGGAGCCGCGTCCGACGATGGTGGGCGAGCGGGTCAACTCGCAGGGGTCGCGCAAGGCCAAGGAGCTGCTACTGGCCGATGACTACGACGGACTCGTTCAGATCGCCGAGGACCAGGTCTCCGGCGGCGCCCACGTGCTCGATTTGTGCGTCGCGCTGACCGAGCGCACCGACGAGGACGAGCAGATGCGGATACTGGCCAAGAAGGTCTCGCTCACGCAGCCCGCGCCGATCCAGATCGACTCGACCGAGCCCGAGGTGATCGAACGCGCGCTGGAGCAGATCCCGGGGCGAGCGATCGTCAACTCGGTCAACCTCGAGGCGGGGCGCGCCAAGCTCGACCGCGTGCTGCCGGTCGTGCGCGCACACGGCGCGGCGCTGATCGCGCTCACGATCGACGAGTCCGGCATGGCCAAGACCGCTCAGCGCAAGCTCGAGGTCGCCACGCGGATCCGCGATCTGTGCTGCTCAGAGCACGGCCTGGACCCCGAGCTTCTGATCTTCGACTGCCTCACCTTCACGCTGACCACGGGCGATGAGGAGTGGCGCCCCTCGGCGGTGGAGACAATCGCAGGCATCAAGGCGATCAAGGCGGAGATCCCCTCGGTGAAGACCTCGCTCGGCGTCTCCAACGTCTCCTTCGGCGTCTCCCCCGGCGCCCGTGCGGTGCTCAACTCGGTGTTCCTGCACCACTGCGTGCAGGCCGGCCTTGACCTGGCGTTGGTCAACCCCAACCACATAACCCCCTATTCCGAGGTCTCCGAGAAGGAGCGCGAGCTGGCCGACGACCTCGTGTTCAACCGCCGCGAGGACGCGCTCGAGCGCTTCATCGCGCACTTCGAGTCCAAGGGCGAGGACGACGTCGCCCAGGGCGCCGCCGATCCCACCGAGGGGATGGAGCCCGAGCAGGCGCTCCACTTCCACATCCTGCGCCGGCGCAAGGAGGGCGTCGAGGGCTGGATCGACCGCAGCGTGCAGAAGATCGGCGCCGTGCCCACGCTCAACGACGTGCTGCTGCCGGCGATGAAGGAGGTGGGCGACAAATTCGGCGCCGGCGAGCTGATCCTGCCGTTCGTGCTGCAGTCGGCCGAAGTGATGAAGCGGGCGGTCTCACAGCTCGAGAAATACCTCGACAAGATCGAGGGCTACACGAAGGGCACCGTGGTGCTGGCGACGGTGTTCGGCGACGTGCACGACATCGGCAAGTCGCTGGTGAACACGATCCTCACCAATAACGGCTACACCGTTATCGACCTTGGCAAGCAGGTGCCGATCCAGACGATCCTCGACGCCGCCGTCGAGCACGAGGCGACCGCGATCGGCCTCTCTGCGCTGCTCGTGTCGACCTCCAAGCAAATGCCCGCCGCGATCCAGGAGCTGCACGCCAAAGGCCTTCATTACCCGGTGCTGATCGGCGGCGCCGCGATCAACCGTGCGTTCGGCTACCGCGCGCTTTACCCCGGCGGCAAGGAGTCCGACGAGGTGTATGAGCCCGGTGTCTTCTACTGCAAGGACGCTTTCGAGGGGCTGGCCGTGATGGACCAGCTCGTGGACTCCGACGCGCGTGGCGCGCTCGTGCAGAAGCTGCTAGCCGGCGCAACGGAGTTCCGCGCCAAGGGCGATGCGCCGGTCGAGAAGGTCGACCTCACCGACGACTCGGTGCGCTCGCCCGCGCGCACCGACGTGCCGATCCCGGCGCCGCCGTTCTGGGGCGCACAGGAGGTCGAGGTGGACCTCGATGAGGTCTACCGCCACCTGGACACGCACGTGCTGTTCAAGCTGCACTGGGGCGGCAAGGGCGTCAAGGGCGAGGCCTGGCAGCAGCTGCTGCGCGAGGACTTCCGCCCGCGGCTGGAGCGCATGTGGCGCGAGCAGTCCTACCTGCACCCGCGCGCGCTGCTCGGCTTCTTTCCCTGCTACGCGCTCGGCAACGACATCGTCGTGCTCGATCCCTCCGACCGCGAGCAGGAGCTCACGCACTTCGTCTGCCCGCGCCAGCCGCGCGGCGATCGCCTCTGCCTGGCCGACTTCTTCCGCCCGGCGGTGGACGGCGGACCCCCGCCAGAGCTCGACGTGGTCGCGCTGCAGGCAGTCACCGTGGGATCCGAGGTGACCGAGCTGATGGCCAACCTGGAGTCCCGGGGCGAGTTCGCCGAGCAGCTGTTCGTGCACGGCCTCGGCGTGCAGACCGCCGAGGGGCTCGCCGAGTGGCTGCATTTCCGCGTGCGCCAGATGCTCGGCATCGACCTCGCCCAGGGGCGCCGCTACTCGTGGGGATATCCCGCGGTGCCCGAGCAGAGCGAGCACCTGAAGGTCGATCAACTGCTGGCGCTGGGGCGCATCGGCCTCAGCATCACCGACGGCTACGCCCCGGTTCCCGAGCAGTCGACGCTTGCGCTCGTGGCCCACCACCCCCAGGCGATCTATTTCGGTACCCGCCAGGGGCGGCTGCTGCCGGGCGGATCGCCCGACGATCTGATCCGCGGCTCGAGCCGCGATCCCTCGCTGTTCGCCTCCGCCGACGCTGCCGCGGCAGGGCTCGATGACTCC
>VAWK01000041.1:0-2528 GCA_005885515.1 Actinomycetota bacterium
CTCATCGACATGTTCGGCGAGGGAAGCTTCGCGGTCACCTTCGTGCTGCTGATGGCGTTACCCGCGCTGCCGCTCCCCACCGGCGGTGCGACGCACGTGCTGGAGGTCATCACGATGCTGCTCGCGGTTGAGCTCATCGTCGGTCGACGCCAGGTCTGGCTTCCTCAACGTTGGAAGGGGTTGGAGTTGGCGGGCGCGTCCCGCCAGAAGTTCATCGGCGTGCTGCTCAGGCGAATCCGCTGGCTTGAGCGGTTCTCGCGCCCGCGCGGGCGGTGGTTGTTTCGCTATCGGTTGAGCGGGATCGTTTTCGGGGTCGCCGTGTTCGCGCTCACGCTGACGGCATTCTTGGCTCCTCCCTTCTCTGGGCTTGACACGCTGCCTGCGATCGGAGTCGTGATGCTGGCGCTCGGTGTCCTGTTGACAGATGTAGCGCTCGCCGCGGCAGGGATTTTGGTGGGAGCTCTCGGTGTGGTTGCCGTAGTCGGGCTCGGCAACATCGTGGTGAACGCTCTGGGCCAGCTGTTTTAGGAGCAACCGCGCCGCGGCTGCTGATCCTTGCTCGGGTCGTCTGAGATGGTGTGTGGATGGTCCATGACGCCGAGTTGATCCTGGTCGCAGGCGCTCTGCTGGGTGTCGGCGTGGCCGCGTCGTTACCGGCAGCGCGCCTGCGTTTGCCGGCGCTGGTCCTCTTCCTGGGCCTGGGGATGTTGATCGGCAGCGACGGACTCGGGTGGATCGCTTTCGACAACTACCGGCTGGCACGGCTGATCGGCACGATCGCGCTCGTTTGATCCTGTTCGACGGTGGACTTTCTGCCGGCTGGGGCGAGATCAGGCCGGTCCTGCGAAGCGCCCTGCGGCTGGCGGTCGCAGGCACGATCGTCACCGCGCTCATCGCTGGCTCGGCGGCGGCCTGGCTGTTTGACTTCTCGCTGCTCGAGGGCCTGCTGCTGGGTGCGATCCTCGCCGCGACCGACAGCGCAGCGGTCTTTGCGCTCCTGCGCGGTACGCGTCTGCCGACGAGGCTGAGCCGCACGCTCGAGGGAGAGGCTGGATTCAACGACCCGGTCGCGGTCTTGCTTCTGCTTGTCGTGATCGAACTGATCCAAACCCCACACTACGACGCAAGCGACGCCGCCGTCTTCCTCGTGCAACAGGTAGGCGTCGGGGTGGCCGTCGGCGTCGGCGCCGGCTGGCTTGCGATCGCGGCGACAGGGCGGCACGCCCAGCTTCCCACCAGTCTGGCCCTGGTCGCGTCATTTGCGACCGCCGCGATCAGCTACGGAGCCGCGGGAGCGCTAGGAGGGTCGGGCTTCGTGGCCGTCTATCTGACCGGTCTTGCACTCGGCAGCGCCCCGCTGCGCCACAGGCCCGCCGTGCTGGCCTTCCACGAAGGCCTCGCTCCGGTTGCCGAGATCGGGATGTTTCTCACGCTCGGGCTATTGGTATTCCCAAGCCAGCTCGGCGATGTTGCCTTCGAGGGGATCCTGTTGGCCCTGATCACGGCCGTTGTCGCTCGGCCCCTCGCCGTGGCCCCTGACAACCTGGAACGAGGGGTTCAGCCAGCGCGAGCGCGCACTGCTCGGCTGGGCCGGACTGCGCGGCGCCGTCCCCGTCATCCTCGCCACCTTCCCGGTGATCCGCCACGTGCCGGACAGCCTCGAGTTCTTCAACATCATCTTCTTCGCCGTGCTCCTGTCGGCAGCCATCCAAGGCCTTACGATCCAGACGCTCGCATCGAAGCTCGGGATCTCGGCGCTGCCGTTCGAACAAGTCGGCGCAGATCGTTAGCGCCCAGGCCAACCCGCCATGACGGTCGTCATGTACCGGACCTTGCTGGCACGTGAGCTGGTGCCGCTCACAAGGGGCCGCTACGCAGGCTCCGTCCTCGAGGTGCCAACCACGCTGATCCTCGGCCGAGCGGACGCCGTCACGAAGGGTACGGCCTCAAGATCGAGTGGGACCTTCCAGGTGCGTCAGCACGCCCCGCCGGCGCGCCCGTAGCCTCCGCCAGGCTACGCTGCAAACATGGGGCAGTCGGGGGCCATGCCGGTGCTGTTCGTCGTCGATCACGACCCCGGCTCCCTCAGCGAGCTCCTGTCCGACCTCTCTCGGCGATTTGGGAACGACTTCCGGGTGAGGGGCGAGGCCTCCGCCGACCGGGCGCTCGTAGCCCTACAGGAGATGGCAACGGCAAATGAACGGCTCGCGCTCCTACTCGTCGACGACGCCGCCGCTGATGTCCTCGCGCGTGCGCACGAATTGCATCCCCGGGCCAAGCGTGTGTTGCTCGTCGACCGCGACTACACCTCGACGAGTCCGGCGGTGCAAGCGATAGCACTGGGACGAGCCGACTATCACATCGTGCGGCCGTGGGCGGACGACGCGATGATGTACGGCGCGATGAGCGAATACCTCTCGTCTTGGACGAGAGAGCAGCAGCCGAACTTCGAGTTGTTTCGGATCGTCGCAGCGACGGACGACAGCCGGGTGCCTCGGCTGCGCGACGTGCTGACCCGGTTCAGTCTG
>VAWK01000041.1:2553-3037 GCA_005885515.1 Actinomycetota bacterium
TCGAGACCGAGGCTGGGCAGCGTCTGCTCGAGGCGGCCGGGGTGGACGCGAGCCAGCTCCCGGCACTGATCCGTTACGACGGTCAGGTGGTGATCGATCCGAGTCTGCCCGATCTCGCGCGCGCGATTGGCGTGAGCGTCAAGAACGAGATCGAATCGTGCGAGCTGGCGATCGTCGGCGCCGGGCCGGCCGGTCTGACGGCGGCGGTGTATGCCGCCTCCGAGGGGCTCGACACGGTGCTGCTCGACCAGGCGGTCTCGGGCGGGCAGGCCGGCACGAGCCCGCTGATCCGCAACTACCCGGGCTTTCCCCACGGCATCGACGGCGGCGTACTAATGGAGCGTACGTGCGAGCAGGCATGGCTGATGGGGGCGCACATCATCTTTGCCCAGCAGGCGGTGGCACTTGAAGGCCGCGGCACGCATCGAGTGGTGCGCATGCTGGATGGCGCCGAGCTTCAGGCGCGCACGGTGTTGATAGCCAC
>VAWK01000041.1:3102-29572 GCA_005885515.1 Actinomycetota bacterium
CTTCTACGGCGCCGCCGCGAGCGAGAGCCGCACCATGAAGGGTCAGGACGTATTCATCGTCGGAGCCGGCAACTCGGCTGGGCAGGCGGCGCTGCATTTGGCCAAGCACGCTCGCACGGTGACGCTGCTCGTGAGGGGAGACAGCCTGGGCAGGTCGATGTCGAGCTACCTCGTGCGCGCGGTCGAGTCGGCAGCCAACGTCCGCGTTCGCTATCGCACCGAGGTGGTCGACGGCCACGGTGATCGGTCGCTGCAGCGCATCAAGCTCGCCGATCGGGCGAACGGCAACGAGGAAGAGGTCTCGGCCGCGGCCCTGTTCGTGATGATCGGCGGTCACCCCCACACGCAGTGGCTCCCGGACGACCTAGCGCGGGACCCCCAGGGTTACGTGATCACTGGCCCCGACGTTCTCGAGTACGCGGGAACACGCTGGGAGCGCAATCGTGAACCGCTGCCGCTCGAGACAAGCATGAGCGGCGTATTCGCCGCGGGCGACGTGCGGCAGGACTCGATCAAGCGCGTCGCCTCGGCAGTGGGCGAAGGCGCGACGGTGGTGCGCGTAGCGCACGAGCACCTGCGCACGGACGAGCCCGAGCGTGCGCCCCGCAGTGCAATGGGCGTGTGATCCGGATGTCCGAGGGGGGATTGGCTTCCGAGCGGCGTGACCCGTGAGCAGGCGCCCAGAAGTGCTCGGTACCACGGTGCGGAGAATGCCCCCAGAGACGCATTCGTTCAGCGATGACGGTTCGTTTCCGAACTCTCGCCTCCCTGTGCTCGTGTACCACGACGTCGACGCGGCTCACGACCCGTCGCAGTGCGAAGCACTCTTCGCGAACCACCACTGGCTGGGCGCCTGGCGGAACGGGATCTACTCCTTTCACCATTTCCACTCCATCACGCACGAGGTGCTGGGGATCGTCGCCGGCTCGGCGAAAGTGATGCTTGGCGGCCCCGGTGGCCGCGGTTTCGATGTTCGCGCAGGCGACGTGCTCGTGCTCCCTGCCGGGACCGGGCACTGCAACGCGGGCTCAAGCGACGATCTGCTGGTTATCGGCGCCTACCCCAACGGGATGCAGTGGGACCTTCGCCGCGGGAACGCCTCCGAGCACGACGACGTGCTCGAAAACATCCGCGCGGTCCCGCTGCCGGCAACCGACCCCGTGCGTGGGCGCGACGGCCCGCTCCTCGAGCTCTGGCAGTAGCTCAGCCTCCGCGGGGTCGCGCTCCGTTCATTGCGCGGCACACTTCGTTCCGGTCGCCCGGGCTGGATCGGTGCTGACGTACGGGCCGCGGTGACTTACGGGCGCCGGGAAGTCAGGTCGTTTCTTACCGAACTCTGAGCCAAACGCAAGCGTCAGCTCAACCACCATCGGCACCCTGCCCATACCGAGTGAACCTCTCGGCGAACAACAAGGAAAGCAGAGGTGCAACGTGAGTCGACTACGAAAAGGTCTCATGGCCGCGGCGATCGCTGGCTCCATGTTCATCGGCGGAGCCGTCGGCGCGAGCGTGTTCGGCGCCGCTTCAAGCGGCGCTGCCTCGACAGCCGCCACTACGAGCACGCCGTCCCAGGCGCCGCAATCGGGATACCCGCAGGCGCCGCCCCAGGGCGCTCCGATGAATGGCACGTTCAAATCGAACGAGGAACCGTCGCATGAGGCGCAAGAGAGCGCGCAGCGCGAGGCCGAAGAGAGCGCTGGAAAATTCCCGAAAACCTATCCCTAGGCCCTTCGGGCGCGGGTGAACCGAGCGCGCTTCGGCTCACCCGCGCACGCTCCGGGGCGATGACGCCTCGCCGGGTCAGCCACCGAGGCATTCCGGACACCGTCGAGCTTTGGCAGAATCGCTGCATGTCCGACCGACTTAGCTTTCCGGACGGCTCCGAGTACGTGGTGGTCGATTCCCCGCCGGATCCTGAGCATCAGCCGCTGGTAATGGAGTTCTTGCTTGCGCCGCATTGCCAAGCACCGCCGCCCCACATCCACCCCGGCGCCCAGCGCGAGACGTTCGAGGTCCTCGACGGGGCCTTCGAATTGCGACGCGGGCGCTCTTGGCAGCGCCTGGAGGCCAGCCAGTCGCTAACCGTTGAGGCTCGCGAGGTCCACACCTTCCGCAATCACGAGAGCGGACCGGCGCGGGTTCGCAACGTACACGACCCTGCCCACAGCTTTGAGCGCTACATCCGACGCATTCACGGCGTCGTCACGCAACACGGCTTCACCAGGATCTCGCCGCGCGCCGCGCTATACCTGGCGATGCTGATGCGCGAGCACGCCGACACGATCGTTCCCGCGATGCCGCTGCGCCTACCGACAGCGTTAGCAGCCACCGCGGGGCGGGCGCTGGGTTTGCGTCTGCCGGACTGAGCCTGGGGCTGGTCGCAAGGCGCCGGCGCCGCTTCGCCGGCGCGACGGCCAAAACAACTGTCAGCGGCCGACCCGGTAGCGAATGTGCGTTGCGTGAGGGGAATGGATTACCTCGACAGGCTCGAGTCCGGGATCGTTCACGGCGTCAAACAGGCGCTCGCCAGCGCCGAGCAGGACCGGCACGACATCGAGGACGAGCTCATCGATCGCGCCTGCTGCCAATGCCTGTCGCACAGTCGACGCGCCACCGGCGATGTCGACGTCGCGGCGGCCGGCAGCGGCCTTCGCCCGCTCCAAGGCGGAGTCGAAGCCGTCGGTGATGAAGTAGAAGGTCGTTCCGCCCTCCATCTCGATCGGGTTGTGGGCGTGGTGGGTGAGAACGAACACCGGCGCGTGGTAGGGCGGCTCGGGTCCCCACCATCCGCGCCAGTCCTCCTCCCAGGGACCTCTGATCGGGCCGAACATGTTGCGGCCCATGATGTACGCGCCCCGGCGCTTCATGAGCTCGTCGCGCGGACCAGCATCCATCTCGTGGCCCGGCTCACCGGCGTGCCAGTGCCATTCGTGCAGCTTGAGACCGCCGACTCCCACCGGGTTGTCGCGGTCCTGATCCGGACCGGCGACGAACCCGTCGACGGAGATGGACAGGTGGCATGTCGTTTGTGTCATGCAGACTCAGACGGCCGCGCCGGCGAACAATCATCGCTGGCCCGACCATCGACGACGGCCGAGCGGCGACTAAAACCTACCGACGACCCACCGCCGAGCGGCGCTCAGGTTGCAGGCAACGCCTGCAGAAGCGGAGCAGCGGATTGCTGAGGCTGCGGCAGCGCCGCTCCTCGCGTGACCGATTCGCCCGGGATCACCGTCGCCGCGCGCGTCGGCGCGAGCTCGACGGTCAAGACGGCCGTGTCAAACTCGGCGACGACCTCGCGCGCCCGCTGCAGGGCGCGCGCGATCTCTGCGGCCGGAAGCTGGCACTCCTCGAGGAAGCCCTCGAGTCGCCCGCCGCTCAACGCGCGGGCTTCGACCTCTAGCTCCTCCACGTGTGTATAGCTCCCGCCGACCTCCGGCGGCGCGAGCACGCACGCGGCCATGTCGTCAGGCGTGGTCTCGGCCTCGGCCCGCACCTGCTCGAGCAGCTGCGCCGCGGCAGGTCGCGGGCCCAGCGCGCCAAGGATCTCGAGCAGGCGCTCTCGACCGAGCAGCTCGCCCGCACGGCGCGCGTCGGTGAGTCCATCGCTGAAGAAGCACACCTGCCCGCCCGGCGGCACTGAGATTTTCGTCTGGCGACGCCCCGTCGGCAGACCCCAGCCGATCGGCGGCGAGGCGCAACCCGCGGGCTGGCGGCGCGCCGGAAAGCCAAACATGATCGGTGGCGGATGTCCGGCACTCGCGTAGGTAAGCGTGCCGCTCTGCGCGTCGTAGAGTGCGAGCGCGACCGTCGCGTAGCGGAAGCCGCGCGGATCGGCCAGGACCTTTCCGGCCAGCCGGAGGGTCGCGCGCGGCTCAAGGCCCGCTTGGAGGTAAGCGCGCAACGTGTAGCGACTGAGCGCCGCGTGCCTAACTGCTTCGCGCCCGTGCCCGCACACGTCGCCGAGCACGATCGCCACCTTTCCCGGGCGCGGGACGAATACGTCATAGAAGTCGCCGCCGGCAGCCGGACCATCGGCCGGCCGGTACGCGACGGAGATCCCCAACCCCTCCAGGCAAGCCGGAACCTCGGGCACGAGCGCTGCCTGCATCGTGTCCACCGCGTCCAGGAGCAGCTCGTCCTGTCGCTCGAGGCGCTTGGCACGAATTGCGGCCAGACGAAAACGAACGCCGAACCACCCGGCGACCAGGAGCAGCACAGCCATGATCGGCTTGCTCCAGTCGGGTATCGGGAGAGGCAGGGGCAGGTGTGCACCAATCGCGTCCAGAGGATTGCTCGAGCCCTTGCCGTTGCGTCGGGCACGAGGGCTTGCCGACCGCGAGGATGCCGCCGCAGCTAGCCGGCCTGCAGGAACCGCGCCCGGATGGGTCGGTGGACGCCCGCGACCCACGCGGTTTGCCCCGGCGCGGAGGCTCGCGCGATGGCCTCGATCGCGAACCGCCCGCCGCGGGCCGCCGCCCGACGACGCCGCGCGCGAGCGCGTGGCCGTCGCCGCCGGCTGGGGCGTCCCGAGGCGAGATGCGGGCGGCGTCTGAGCTCGGGGTGTTTCGGCGACAGGCGGGCCCGTCGGCGGCGGGACGGGGGTCGTCCGGCCGCCCGGTGTCGACAAGGTAGGGACGGTCGGCGGCGGAACGTTGACTGGCGGCGGCGGAACGTTGACCGGCGTCGGAACGCTGACCGGCGAGGTCGGAACGCTGACCGGCGAGGTCGGAACGCTGACCGGCGGCACGGAGACGCTGACGCTCGACAGAGCCGGCGTGGGGCTGGCCGGGGCGATCGCCTGGCCAGAGGCATATCCAGCGGTGAACACGCAACCGCCGACGAGCAACGAGCAGCCACCGACGTAGAGCGGTGCGCGTCCTGACACCCGTCCCATTGACCAGCAACGCGAGACCCCGGCGGTCTGCGGTTCGTCGACGGGTGAGCGGTGGCCTCGCCAACCAAACTCAAATGCGCTCCCAATACATCTCGACACCGAGGGGTTCGATGCGTCGTGCGTCGGCCACACGCGACCGCTGAATTAGATGCCGGCAAGCAAGATCGACGCACGGCGGAACGCCGTCGCGGGCCGACTTCTCGTTACATCAAAAAATAGGAGGTTTTCGGCACGCCTGGCGATTTTGTCCTGATACGTTCAGCACAAGGTGCTGGGTCGCGGCGAAGCGCGGGGAGGGAGAGCGAGATGAGGAAGGTCCTCGGTCGCCATCGAGCTGCTCGGGGAGCAGCTCAGCGTTTGCTCGTGGCCGGCCCGATCGTGGGCGCGATGCTCGGCGCGCTCGCGCTCGCCGCACCCGCACAGGCTGCCTCTGGCTTTCTGGCCGGCGCCGCGAGCGTCGACATCACGCCTCCCCCCTACACGCAAGCCTCCGATGCCGCCTTCGTCCCGGCCTGCGGCACCAGCGCTGCCCAGGTGTCGCAGCTGTGGCCCGGGCCGCGCCCGTTCGCGTTCGAGAAGCCCTACATCGACCAGTACGGCCTCGGCCGCTACGCGCCGGGCGACCCGTACTGCGACGCCGACCACACCGGGCGCTATGAGGCGCCATACATCGCAGGCGGCAGCGGCCAGAACCACTGGCCGACAGCGGTCGAAAGTGGCAACGGTCCCGGGGCACAGGCGATCGTGCTGCGGGTGGACGGCCAGCGCGTGGCGCTCGTCTCGGTCGACTCGATCGGCCTGTTCAACGTGACGATGGACCGCATTCGCGCGAGCGTCAAAGCGCTCGACCCGATGATCGGCAGCGTGTTCATCTCGAGCACGCACGATGAGTCCGCGCCCGATCCGATCGGGCTCTGGGGCCCGGACGCGAGCGAACTCCCCGAACACCCCTCCACGCCCAGCGCTACGAGCAGCGGCGTCGACGAGTACTACTTCGACTTCCTCGTCGAACGCGTCGCGCACGCGGTCGCCGCCGCCGACGCCGCCCTGCGGCCGGCGACGCTGGCCGTGGCGAACGGGTCGATGCCCTCGAACACGCAGTCCTGCTGGTCCTCCTATCCGTACATCGACGACCAGGACCTCCCGGTGATGCAGGCGCGCGACCAGAGCGGCAAGGTGATCTTCACGCTCGCCGACGTCGGCACGCATGCCGAGACGCTCGCTTTCTCGGGCGTGCGCGACTACACCTCGACGCTGTCGGCCGACTGGCCGGGGGCGATGCGCGCGGCGTTCGCGGCGCGCTGGCCCGGCAGCGTCGGCGTGGAGCTGGCGGGCATGGTCGGAAGCGTCGAGACGCCGACCGTGTATGAGCCGCAGACGACTCAGGTGCTACGCGTCCCCGGCCCCTTCCACGGGGTGCAGGGCAATCCCGACGGGTGCTCGAGCGTCTACCCCGAACCGAGCTCCGGAACCCCGGTCAGCGACGCGCGCCAGTTCATCCCCGCGTACGGTCAGAGCGTCGCCGACGCGGCGGCCTCGGCGCTTGAAGGCGGCCGCACGCTCGTGCCGAGCTCGCTGCACGGCCAGCAGCAGTCGCTGTGCATCCCGCTCGAAAACAACTACTTCCTAGCCGCCTATGCCGCCGGGCTGTTCCCCGACCGCCCGCGGTACTCGGACTCCTCATGCACCGTCGCCACGAGCGCCAGCGCCTCCACGCAGCAGGCGGCGGCGAGCGGCTCGCAGGAAGCACAGGCGAACTGGCTCAAGACCAACGTAGGCGTGCTCACGCTCGGGCCGATCCAGCTCGCCTACTCGCCCGGCGAGGTTTTCCCGTTCACCGAGGTGCGCGGGCCGATCGACGAAGCACAGATGCCGTTTCCGACCAACTGCTACGAACCGCTCACCAACAACTTCTACTGCGGCAGCCCGCTGCCGATGACGCCGTGGATCTCGGCCGAGATGACCCAGCCGTACCGGTTCCTGGTCGGCCTCGGCGAAGACATGATCGGCTACATGTTCCCGCCCGGGAACTTCGTTGGCGGCGAAGGCGAGGTCAACCAGCAGCCGTGGCTCGCGTACGAGAGCAGCAGCCAGAACGGCGATCACGACCGCTTCGGCCACGGACACGCCGACGACGCCGAGAGCGTGGGGCCGTATGCGGGCCTGTCTGTGACCAGCACGCTGCAGCAGCTGCTGGGGAGCGACGGGCGCGGCTCGCGCGTCGAACCGGGTCTGTACATGGACGCCTCGGGCCACCTGTCCGACAGCCCGTTCGCCGGCGAAGGATTCACGGGCGCGGTCGGCGTCGAGGTGATGCCGCCGGGCGCCAAGTCACCGCAGAAGCTGCTCGTCGGGCGTCAGGCGAGCGGCTGGGCGACGTTCGACGCGTTGCCCGATCCCGGTACGGCGGGAACGCCGCTGCGCTACTCGGTGCGCACGGGCGGAGTGGTCCTCAGCAGCGGCAAGCCGCTGCTGATCGACGTGTATAGCGGCGCCACCGCGCTGGGCGGCTGACGAACACCGTGCCCTGCCAGGGGCTCGGCGGCCCGCTGAGCAGCTGACGCAGACTCTGTCCGCCCGGCCGGGGTCGGAGTCCCGAACTCAGCCGGCCTGCATCGCGCGCATGTTCTTCATGATGACCTCCTCCGTCTTCTTGAGCTCCTCGGCGGGACTGAACTGCACCATCTCCGAGCCGGGCTCGTTGCCGACCCCGACGTGGCCAGGGGCTAGGTAGAAGGCGTCACCGGCCCTGAACACCTCCTCGCGGTCGCCGCAGCGGTAGGTGAAGCTGCCCTTGAGCACGTAGCCCCAGTGCGGGCACTGGCACCGATCGTCAGGCAGCCCCTTGAGCATCGGCGTCTGGTCCATGTCGTTGGCAAACGAGCCGAAGTTCACGGTGTAGCCATCGAGCTCACCCGAACGGTCGGTCACGGGCCCGAAGTCGCCACCCCCGGGCGCGCTCTCCTTTGAAACCTTTGGCATCTCAACGCCTCCTTCGTCCTGTTGCTCGTTTGGGAACTTCTCGGCTGCGCCACCTGGGGCCGGTCCGCCGCCAGCCGTTCACGTCCCGGCGGACTCACGCTCGCGTTGGGCCTCCCCGCGCCGCCGTCGGTGCGCGACGCGGCAGATCAGGGTCTTGCTTCGAGGATGAGGTTGAAGGGCGTTTCGGTCGCACGCCTCACCGTGCCGAAGCCGCCCTCTCTTATGACCTCAGCCAAGCGCGTCTCCCCGGCCTGGGCGCCAAGCGCGAGCCCGACCTCCTGGGCGAGCGACGCCGGGGTGCAGATGACCGTCGATGCACCGTAGAAGACCCGTCCCACGGGATTGAGGTTCTCGGCTACCGAGTCACCGGCGAACGGCTCGACGATCATCCACGCCCCGTCGGGAGCGATCGTCTCGCGCACGTGCGTGGCCGCACCAACCGGATCGCCCATGTCGTGCAGGCAGTCAAACACGCACACCAGGTCATAGCCGCTGCCGGGGTAGTCCTTCGCCGACGCCACGGCAAAGCTGGTCCGATCAGAGACGCCCGCTTCGGACGCGGCTTCGCGCGCCCGCACGATCGATGGCTCGTGATAATCGAAGCCGAAGAATTCGGAGTTGGGGAACGCTTCCGCCATGATCACCGTCGAGGCGCCATGCCCGCAGCCGATGTCGGCCACTTTGCCGCCCTGCTCCAGCTTCTCCCGCACCCCGTCGAGCGCCGGGATCCACTCGCTCACGAGATGGGCGCGGTATCCGGGACGGAAGAAGCGCTCGGTGCCACGGAACAGCCGCTGGTCGTGTTCGTGCCAGCCCATGCCCTTGCCGCTTCGGAAGGCCTCGACGATCTTGTCTTCGTCGGCATATAGCGACGCAATCGAGTCGTAGACGCCGAGGATGTAAAACGGGCTGTCCTCGTCGGCGAGCGCCAGCGCGTGCTCCTGCGGCAGCGTGTAGCGGTCGGTGTCGGGGTCGTAGGTGACATAGCCACCGGCGGCCTGGTTGCGCAGCCACTCGCGCACGGACCGCTCGGCCACGCCGGCCCTGTCGGCGAGCTCCTGCGAGGTGATCGGCCCCGCTCCAGCCATGGCTTTGTAGAGGCCCAGCTTCTCGCCGATCACGAACAGCGGCGCGCTGATGATCGCGCCCATGTCGGTGAGCGCCTGGCCCATGAAGGCCTCCAGCTTGGCCTCATCGATGTCCGTCGTGCTCATCGGTATCGTCCCTCCCGCTTTCCTTGACCCGAGGCCCGGAGTCTAATCGACTGCCGGTTTAGGATGTTTAGTAATGGACCTACCAAGCGCGGCAACATCAACGAACCTCGGCTGCCGGACCATCGAGGCAGAAGGGCGCAGAGCGCCCGGCCCCGCGGATCAGTCGTGACGGCTCGCTCGAGCAGCAAGCCGTTTGGCGAGGCTCTGCGCCTGCTGATGGACGGCAAGGGCCTGACCTATCGTGCGCTGGCCGATGCGACGCGCAAGCTGGATGGACGCGGGCTCACGCATGCGCACATCAACATGCTCGCCAACGGCCACGACCGGCCATCGATGCGGGCCATGGAGCTGGTCGCCGAGGCCTGCGGGGTCGGGCCGACCTACTTCGCCGAGTACCGCCTTGCCGCGGCGATGCGCGAACTCGATCCCATGGAGGTGGGGCTGGAGCAGGCCCTGGCGAACCTCAACGCGCGCCTCGGTGCCCGGCGGCGAAGCGGCGCCAAAGGACGAGCGCCGGCAACGACGCGAGCAGAACCTCGTCCCACCGGCTAGCGATCGGGTCGATCGGGCTGAGGGCGGCCGCGAACAGGGCCACCCAGAAGATCCACGCGACCTGCATGCCTCTTCTCAGCACCTCCGGATAGCGCCAGATCGCACCTGACAGGCGCCCGGCGAAGAAGCCGAGCTCGTCATCCTCGCCGAGCAGCCGCCGAGTGCAGGACAGCGCCAGCACGGATACCAGAAAGGCGATCTGCCCGAAGGGCCGCAGGAGAAACCGCAGAAGATGCAAAGCCGCCAGCCTGCTTGATGGAGCGCGCAAGGCTAGCACGGCTCGCCAGCGCACACGAATTTGTCACCGACCGCCACAAGTTCCACGACGAGCGGGACATCGCGCCTCTACTGCGTTGTGCCCACAGCTGTTGCCTACGTTTTCCTGGCCCCTAGGATTTCCCCGCCTTCGAAACCCATGAACTTCAGTCGCGCGGAGACGTTGCCCGTCGCCCCTTCGGAGCTGGTCAGGCTGCCGGAGCCGGCCCCGAATTCGAGCCTGGCCGGCGCCGCCCCCTGCGCGGTGCCGGCTTCCAGTGCTGGCTTCAGCATGCCGTGGAATTCGACGTTGCTCGTCCCGCCCACGCAGATCGCTCGGATCGAGACGCCTTCGATCCGGTCGCGGAAGACGCCCGCTTCTTCGATCAGCACCGAGGACCAGTCGAGCTTTTCCGGGATCACTTCCAGCAGCCCTTTGGCGGCTTCGCAGGTGGGCGCCACGCAGTCATAGAAGGCGAATGACTCGAAGCTGCCTTTGCCGGCGCCGCCGCCCACCGGGTTTGCCAGATCGCCTCCCGCCAGCGTCTGGCAGGTAAACGCGCCGATGCTCGAGCTTTCCAGCGTGAGATTGCCCCATGCCATCACGATCAGCCCGTTTTCAAGCGCGCTTTCTCCAAGTCGCACGTTGTTCACATACCAGTGCGGGCCCAGCACGAGCGCCGTCGTGAACGTCCGGTCAGAGCCGAGGCTCGTGCCGCCCGCGCTGGTGGCCGAGATGCGGAAGTGGTAGGTGCTGTTTTCGGCGAGGCTTTCGAGCGCCGCCGAGACCGCGACCGGGCTCGTGCCCGAGCCCGCCGCTTGCGCGCACGGCGCGCTCTGCCCGTAGGCTTCGGTGGGGCCGTATTCGAACTTGCATTCGGTGACTTCCGAGCCGTTGGGGTTGACCTTCCCGTTCAGCGTCGCCGAGGTCTGCGTGACGGACGAGGCCGGTTCGGTCACGACCGTCGGCGGGGGTTGGGCTAGCGTTTTGAACGTCTGGTCTGAGCCGAGGCTCGTGCCGCCCGCGTTCTTCGCGACGATCCTGAAGTGGTAGGTCGAGTTCGCGCTCAGGCCGCTGACCGACGCGGACACCGCGACCGGGCTCGTGCCCGAACCCGGCAGAGAGGAGCACGGCGCGCTCGCGCCGTAAGCTTCGCTGGGGCCGTATTCGAACTTGCATTCGCTGACTTCCGAGCCGTTGGGGTTGACCTTCCCATTCAGCGTCGCCGAGGTCTGCGTGACGGACGAGGCCGGTTCGGTCACGACAGCGGGTGGGTTCGGGAGCGTGAGCGCGAAGTCCTGCGTTGCCCACTGAGCTTGATGGTTTGTTCCCGCTGGGCCATTCACCTGGTTCGAGCCCCACACGACGTTTGCGTTGGTCGGATCGACGCTCGCCCCGGCGTAATCGCCCCAGCGACAAGCCGTGTCTCTAGGTTCTTGGCTCGGGCAGCTGAAGTCCGAGTCGATCGCGGCCGAGGACGCCAGCGCGACCGGGGTGTTCATCGTGCCCGCTGGGTCCGAGCTGGCCCTGGACTGCGCCATGATCTGCACCAGCGCGCTGGCGCTGGCGGTGTTGTAGTTGATCACCGCACCGCCGGATACCGTGGGCGCGATCGCGCCGTTGAACACGAACGTGCTCGGATCGGAGATCGTGCCTGCTTGCTTGACTTCCAGTTTCCCGGGCAGGACCTCATACCAGCGCACCACGCTGCCGCCACCACCAGCGATCGTTTGCTGCGTCCACACCGCCTCGGCGCCGCCCACGCCCGGATCGGCGGCGGCGACGGCCTGGGTGAGGCGAGAGTCGAGCGAGTCGATCCTGTCGCTGCTGCCAGGCTGGGGCACGTTTGGCGGCAGGTTGAATTCGGTAACTGCCGGGGCGCCGAGCGCTTTCAGTTCGGGTTTTTCTCCGGTACCGGCGACCTGCCAGATCATCACGTGGCTGCCGTTGCCCGAGAAAAGCGTCGCCTCGTCGGCGGCGACGACGAACCCGCTCGTCGATTCATCGGCCACCGTGGCCGGCTCGGGCGTGGAGGCGAGGTGGCTTGCGACCGACGTTCGCAGGGGTGCGAGTTTGGACCCGAACGTGGTTAGGGTGGGCGCTTCCGGGCAGGTTTCGATTTTGCCGCTCGCGGGCTTCGGCAGCGACAGGACGTGGGCCGTGATGAATGCTTCGGGCTGAGCGTTGAAGTCGTTCGAGCCGATGATGATGTGCGACGAGTCGAGCCCGAGCTTGGGGTAGTCCTCGAAGGTTTTGGCGGTGCTGTAGGAGTAGCCGCACCAGCCGTGACCCACCGCCGTGCTGAAGTCGCTCGGATCGCTGGTCTTGGAGAACCCCAGATACAGGGCGTTCGCCGTCGTGGTTCCATCGCAGCGGATCGCCACGTAGAACCAGCGGCTCGATTTCGGGTCGTACTTGACCTGGGGGTCGCACGCGGCGACGCCGCCGATGAACGTCGAGAGACCGACCGGTGAGCCGACGATCGCGAGGTTTGCCCGTTTGTAGGCCGCGACCTCCGAGTTGACGAACTCGACGTACTCTTCCGGTCCGATCGCGCCGGTGGTGTCCGGCGGCGTTATGTCGCCCGCTTCGCCGAAGCGCGCGATCTGCTGCGCGGCGCTGAGGCCGGGGGCGTTCAGCGAGCCGAACACGGCGGCCGCCGGCGCGGAGGCCGCGGCCGGCCCCGCCGTCGATCCCAGCGCCCCAGCCCCGGCTAGGGGCGAGCGCGAGGCCGCCTGCTGCGCTGCCCGCTGCTTTTCGCGCGCGTACGCGACCCGATCGGCGACGCGCAGGGGCAGCGCCCGCGCCGCGGTCCCCGGTACGCCTTCGCCAGAATGAACCGGCCGTCCTTCAATCGTCCCCGATGGCGGGACCGTCCTCGGCGCCGCTGCGGCGGTCATCGGCAGGCAGATGAGGCTGGCGGCTGCCAGCGCGAGGACCGATGAACCTCGGCCGATGGCCATTGGCTTGCGTGCCGGGCAGCGCAAAAGCGACCCCCCATTGGTCTTGGACGATCCTGGTCAGTCGCCCCGCAGCCCGCGACAGCCAGATCACGACAGCATAGCGACGCCCGCCCAGCGCCAAGCACCCTCCGTGCAGATTGCATGAGGAGGTGCACCGCCAGCTCAACGTGATTCTCGGCGAGCGGCTGGTCCCCGGCGGCCGAGCTTCTTGCAGAGCTTCTCGAGTTCAGTCCTCCGTCTCGCCGAGAGACGGTTAGCAGGGAGGTGCGTGCAGTCGTAGGTGACCGACTGTATGAGCCTCTGGATCTGCGAAGGCTCTGGGCTCGTCGCCGTGCCGCCGGTCGCAGCTTCAGTCGAGCTTGTCTTCGTAGTCGTCGGCGTGGTCTGACGACTCGCTTCGGATTTGCCGGTGCTGCTACCAGCACCAGTCGTAGCGCCGGTCGACCCAGTTCTAGCCGCGGTCGGCGTGGTGATCGTCGCCGATCGTCCGGCGGCCCCTGTCGCTGGGGTGGTCTGAGTTCTGGGCGGGGTGCTGGTTGAGCTACCGCAGCCAGCGACAAGCGCAACGGCGCCGACGAGTGCAACGATGGCGGGTGCGCCGATCTTTCTTGTGGACAGCTTCTCCATCATCTCTGGCGCGGAAGCCGGCGAGCCGGTCGCCAGCGCGAGCGGCTGCGGCGAAGCCGGCCACGCCGGGGTCAAAGCATCTGCGTCTCAGTGCAAGACACGGTACTTGACGTGGGTCACCGCCGGCGAGGCGACCACCCGGATCGGCCCGAGGGTGGGATCGCCCATGTCCTCGAGCAGCCGCTCCCCCGCGCCGAGGATGACCGGAACGATGTGCAGATACAGCTCGTCGAGCGCGCCGGCGCGCAGGTACTGTCGCACGGCGCTCGCTCCGCCGGCGATCGCGACGTCCTGATCGCCGGCCTGAGCGCGAGCTTGCTCGAGCGCCGAGTCGATCCCGTCGGTGACGAACGCGAATGTCGTGCCGCCCTTCATCGACAGCGGCTCGCGCGCACGGTGGGTGAGCACGAAGACCGGGGCGTGGAAGGGCGGCTCCTCGCCCCACCACCCTTCCCACGTCGGGTCCCACTCCCCTTCGCCGCCGCCGAACATCTTGCGGCCCATGATGTAAGCGCCGACCCCCCGCGTCACTTCCTTGACGACGTCGGAATCGGCGCCCTGCTCGCCGCCCGCCCGGCCATGTTGCGCGCGCCAGCTGGCGGTGGCGAACGCCCACTGGTGCAGACGCATCCCACCTTCTCCGAGCGGATTCTCGATGCTCTGGTTCGGTCCCGCGACGAAGCCGTCGAGCGATATCGAGAGCTGGCTCCTGACCAAGCTCATCTCATGCGACCCCGGGATCTCACCGCGCGCTATCCGCCATCGTTGGATCGCCTTGGCCGAGCAGGCTTCGAGCGCAGTCCACGATCGTCTCCTCGACCGGGCGGGGAGACCAGCCGACGCGCCGTTCGGCGTTGGCTAGCGAGTAGGTCGTCTTCCGTCCGAGGTCGCCCACGACCGAGCGGATCTCCGGATCGAACAGCGCGAGGGCGCGTACGAGCATGTTTGGTACGCGCCGCCGCGGCACCTTGCGGGCCGCGGGTCCAAGCTGCTCGCGCAGTATCGCTGCTACCTCCGAGAGCCACAGGAACGTGCCGGCCGTGATCAGTCGCTGCCCTGCCGCATCGGGGGCCGTCATCGCGTCCACCTCGAGCGCGGCGACGTCGCGTACGTCGATGAAACAGAAGCCAAGCGCCGGCAGACCAGGCATGCGCCCGCTCAGCATCCGCTCCACCGCCTGCAGCGAGTAGGAGCGGTCGCGTCCGAGGACCGGTCCGATGATGGCCCCCGGCTGCACCGTCACGAGCCGCTCCTCCGCCCCGTGCGCGCGCATGTGCTCCCACGCCGCGAGCTCGGCGATCGTCTTGGAGCGCGTATACGGCGTCAGATGCGGGTTGTCCGGGTCAGTCCAGTCCGCCTCCGTGAGCTTCCGCTCGGGCGAGACCGTGCCGGCACCGAGGTTGCGTACCGCGGCGACCGACGAGGTGACCACCACTCGCTTCACGCCGGCCGCGAGGCTCGCACGCAGCACCCGCAGCGTGCCGTCGCGCGCGGGAGCGATCAGCTCGTCGGGGTCCTTAGGCTGCGCGGGCGGGAACGGCGATGCAACGTGCAACACGTAGTCGCAACCATCCGCCGCCTCGGCCCACCCTCGATCGCCGTTGAGGTCGGCGATGAGCACGGTCAGCCGGTCGCCCGGATCGACCTGCGATGCGACCTTGGCACGGAGCTCGCCCTCGCGGGCCGGGTCGCGAACCGTCGTCCTTACCCGATACCCGCGCGCGAGCAGATCGACCACGCACCAGCCGCCGAGGAAACCGGAGCCTCCCGTCACCAAGACCGTCTGCTCGCCATCCATCATCCGCTCCCTTCGCTGGCATGCCCGCCGCCCGCCGGGACGTGGCAGGACCGCACAGGCATACCATCCACGGCGCAAATCCGCCCTGTCCCTCGGCCGGCGCGAGCGAGCAGCGCGCAGACCACGCGCTTAGCGCGCAGGCGCCAGCATCGAGCCGCGCCGCGCTCGCAGGGCCGCATGGCTGCCCCGCAAGCGCCAGCGGCATTAGGGTGTTGCACCATGCGCCAGCGAACGCTAGGAGGCACTGGGGTACACGTGACCCCGATCTGCCTAGGCGCGATGATGTTCGGCGCGTGGGGCGAGACCGACCACGACGCGGCGATCCGCATCGTCCACCGCGCGCTCGAAGCGGGGGTCAACTTCATCGACACGGCCGATGTGTACTCGCGCGGCGAATCTGAGGAAGTCGTCGGCAAGGCGCTGAGCGACGGGCGTCGCGAGAACGTCGTGCTGGCCACGAAGTTCCACGGCACGATGGGCGACGATCCAAACCAGTCGGGCAACTCGCGCCGCTGGATCATGCGCGAGGTGGAGGCATCGCTGCGGCGCCTTCAGACCGACTGGATCGACCTCTACCAGGTGCACCGCTGGGACCCCTGGACCGATCACGACGAGACGCTCTCGGCCCTGTCGGACCTCGTGACGCAAGGCAAGGTGCGCTACGTCGGATCCTCCACCTATCCGGCGGCGCAGATCGTAAAGGCGCAGTGGATCGCCAGCGACCGTGGCCACCGGCGCTTCGTCTGCGAGCAGCCGCCGTACTCGATTCTCGCCCGTGCGGTGGAGGCCGATGTGCTGCCGACTTGCCGGGAGTTCGGCATGGGCGTCATCGCCTGGAGCCCGCTCGCAGGCGGTTGGCTGTCGGGACGCTGGCGCAAGGGTTCGGACCAGCTCACCTCGCGGCGCTCAGCGATGATTCCCCAGCGCTATGACCTCTCACTGCCCGCCAACCAAGCCAAGCTCGAGGCCGCCGACGCGCTCGCCCAGCTGGCGGACGAGTCGGGCATCTCGCTCATCCACATGGCGCTCGCGTTCGTGATCCGTCACCCGGCGGTGACGGCCGCGATCATCGGGCCGCGCACGATCGAGCACCTCGACTCCCAGCTCGGCGCCGCAGACGTTCAACTCGACACGGCGGTGCTTGACCGCATCGATGAGATCGTCGCGCCCGGCAGCACCATCAACCCGACGGACGCGGGCTGGACCAATCCGGCGCTAGAGGCAGCGGCACGTCGCAGCTAGCTCACGCCAGTAGGCTTGTAGCGACGCCACCGAGGGGAGCATCGCGTTGGAGACCTGGGATGCGATCAGAGCACGGCGCAACGTGCGCGAGTTCGACGAGCGGCCGCTGCCAGGCGAGGATCTCGAGCGCATCCTGGAGGCGGGTCGTCGCGCCCCCTCCTCGCGCAACTGGCAGCCATGGGATTTCGTTCTCGTCACCGAGCGCGAGCAGCTGAAGCAGCTGGCAAAGGTATGGCGCGGCGCCGGGCACGTAGCCACCTCGGCAGCCACGATCGCCCTGGTCCTCCCCCACACCGGCGACGCCGGCGAGCGCGATCGTGCCCAGTATGACCTCGGACAGGCCACGATGGCGATGCTGATCGCGGCTGCCGACCTTGGCATCGGATCGGGCCACGCTGCCGTCGCCGACCAAGATCAGGCCCGGCGGGTGCTCGGCTTGCCGGATGACCGCTATGCCGCCTACTTGATCGACCTCGGATATCCAGCCGATCGCCCGCTGAGACCGATTCGTGAACCAAACCGAAGGCCGCTCACCGAGGTCATGCACCGGGGCAAGTGGTAAGCCGAGCCTGAGATCGGCGCCTGAGCGCCGAGCCTGACATCAGCGCAGAGCGCCGCAGCACCGACGCAGGAGCCCTGCAGCACCAACGCAGCCCTCTACCTGACGCCGGCGGGCGGGTTCGTGACGCAGGCGGGCGCGTTCGCTACGCGAGCGCCGGCGCGTGCGGCAGCGCGGCGAGCGCCTCGTCCATGTCCTGCTCGGAGAACTCCGGATCCTCGAGCTCGCCTGCTAGGAAGGCGTCGTAGGCCCCGAGGTCGAAGTGGCCGTGGCCGCACAAGCCGAACAGGATCGTGCGCGGCTCGCCCGCCTCGCGTGCGGCTTCGGCTTCCTCGATGACCGCGCGGATCGCGTGGGCGGGCTCGGGCGCGGGGATGATGCCCTCCGAGCGCGCGAAGCGGACGGCCGCGGCGAAGGTCTCGTTCTGGCGGTACGCACGCGCCTCCACCAGCCCGGCGCGCACGAGGCCGCACAGCATCGGGGCGTCGCCGTGGTAGCGCAGGCCGCCTGCGTGCACGGGCGGGGGCACGAAGTCATGCCCGAGCGTGTACATCGCCATCAGCGGCGTGAGGCCCGCGGTGTCGCCGAAGTCGTAGCGATACGCCCCGCGGGTGAGCGTCGGGCAGGCCGACGGCTCGGCGGCGAGGAAGCGCATCTTCGTCTCGCCGCGCAGCACCTTTCGCACGAAGGGGAAGCTCAGTCCGGCGAAGTTCGAGCCGCCCCCCACGCAGCCGACAACCACGTCCGGCTGCTCACCAGCCATCTCCATCTGCACGGCGGCCTCCTGGCCGATGATCGTCTGATGCAGCAGCACGTGATTGAGCACCGAGCCGAGCGCGTAGTTCGTGTCTTCCCGCCCGGCCGCGACCTCGACCGCCTCGGAGATGGCGATGCCCAGCGAGCCGGTGGGGTGTGCTTGCTGGGCAAGCCCCGAGCCGGTCAGCGTGCTGGGGGAGCGATGCACGGTGGCGCCCCAGGTCTGCATCATCGAGCGGCGGTAGGGCTTCTGGTCGTAGGAGGAGCCGACCATGAAGACCTCGCAGTCCAGGCCGAACAGCGAGCAGGCGAACGCCAGGGCGGATCCCCACTGGCCCGCGCCCGTCTCGGTCACCAGCCGCCGCACACCGGCGCGGGCGTTCTCGTGGGCTTGCGCGATAGCCGTGTTCGGCTTGTGCGAGCCGGGCGGCGAGACTCCCTCGTACTTGTAGTAGATGTGCGCCGGCGTATCGAGCTCGCGCTCCAGCCGGCGCGCGCGGAACAGCGGCGTGGGGCGCCACAGCTTGTAGGCCTCGCGCACCTGCTCGGGGATTGGGATCTCCGGTGCGCCCGAGACCTCCTGTTCGATCAGGCCCATCGGGAAGATCGGCGTGAGGTCCGGCGGCCCGGCCGGCTCGAGCGTTTGCGGGTGCAGCGGCGGGAGCGGCTCGCCCGGCAGATCCACGAGCAGGTTGACCCAGTCCGTTGGCACCTCGCGCTCGGTTAGCAGGAACTTCACCTGCTCGTCGGTCATCGTCCCTCTCGTGTGGCTGGGCGCGTCACAGCCTACAGCGGGCATGGACCTGGTGGGAGTCGAACCCACGCCGTTGGGGCTGAAGGCCCGCTTGGCGCCTACCCGGCCAGGTCCCGGCGACGAGCTTCCGCGAGCCTTGACGGCGTCTCGCGAACTCGCGCAGGCGGCAAGCTAAGGTCTGTGATGTGTCCGTGAGCTCGCCGCCGTCGCTGCCGATCGTAACCGATGGGCTCGGGATCCTCGCCCGATTTCATCCCGCCGTGCGAACGTGGTTCCAGCGGCGGTTCCCCGACGGACCAACCGCGGCCCAGACCGAGGGCTGGCCTGCGATCCTGGCGGGCGAGCACACGCTGATCTGCGCGCCCACCGGCTCGGGCAAGACCCTGGCTGGGTTCCTCGCCGCGATCGACGCCCTGTACCGTGCCCACGAGGCCAGCGAGGCGATCGAAGGCGCTACTCGGGTCGTCTACCTGAGCCCGCTCAAGGCCCTGGCGGTGGACATCCACACCAACCTCGAACAGCCCCTGCAGGAGATCGCCGCGGTCGCGCGGGAGCTCGGTCACGAGCCGGCGCCGATCACCGTCGCCGTGCGCACCGGGGACTCGACGTCGCACGAGCGGCAGATGATGGTACGGCGACCCCCGAATCTGCTCGTCACAACGCCCGAGTCCCTGTATCTGTACCTGACCGCCGAGCGGTCACGGGCCACACTCGCGACCGTCGAGACGGTCATCGTCGACGAGATCCACGCCCTCGCGCGCGACAAGCGCGGCTCGCACCTGACGCTGTCACTGGAGCGACTGCGATCGGTGAGCGCACGCCCGCCACTGCGGATCGGCCTCTCGGCGACCGTGAGGCCACTCGAGACCGCGGCGCGTCTGCTGGTGGGGGCGGCGGAGCCGCTTCCCACGGTCGTCGACAGCGGACATCGGCGCCTGCTCGAGCTGTCACTGGAGCTCGGAGACGGCGAGCTCGAGGCCGCCATCTCCAGTGATCAGTTCGATGAGATCCTCGACCGCATCGCCGCCCACGTCGCCGCCCATCGGACCACCTTGGTGTTCGTCAATACCAGAAAACTGTCCGAGCGGGTGGCGCACCAGCTGGGCGAGCGGCTGGGCGAGGATCAGGTGGCGGCCCATCACGGCTCGCTGTCGAGAGAGCGCCGTCAGCGCGTCGAGCATCGTCTGCGGGCCGGCGAGCTGCGGGCCCTCGTGGCGACCGCGTCGCTCGAGCTCGGTATCGACATCGGGCCCGTGGAGCTGGTGTGCCAGATCGGCTCGCCGCACAGCATCGCGACGTTCTTGCAGCGGGTGGGCCGCGCCAACCACCACCGCACGGGCCTCCCGCGCGGGGTGATCTACCCCACCACGCGCGACGAGCTCGTCGAGTGCGCGGCGCTGCTTGCCGCGATCAAGCGCGGGCGCCTGGATGCCCTGCATCCGCCCGAGCAGCCGTTGGACATCCTGGCCCAGCAGATCGTCGCCGAGACTGCCGCCAGGGGCGACGAGGGGGTGTCCGAGGAGGAGCTGCTAGCGCAGCTCACCCGCGCCTGGCCCTACCGGCGGCTCACGCGGGAGCAGTTCCAGGAGGTCGTCGAGCTGGTCTCGGTCGGCATCCAGACAGGACGCGGCCGGCGCATGGCCTACCTGCATCGCGACCGCGTCAACGGGCGCCTGCGCGGCCGTCGCGGAGCTCGGCTGGCGGCCCTGACATCGGGCGGAGCGATCCCCGAGACCGGCGACTACCGCGTGCTGATGGAGCCCGGTGACATCTTCATCGGGACCGTCAACGAGGACTTTGCGATCGAGTCGATGCAGGGCGACGTCTTCCTGCTGGGGAGCCATCCGTGGCAGATCGCGCAGGTGACCAACGGTGTCATGCGGGTGCGCGATGCCACCGGCCGGCACCCGACAGTACCGTTCTGGTTGGGCGAGGCGCCCGGACGCACCGACGAGCTGTCCGAGGAGGTCTCCCGGCTGCGCAGCGCCGTCGCAGGGCGGCTGGATGCGGGAGGGCGAGACGCCGCCGTCGCGCTCGTCGAGAAGCAGTCGGGTGTAGACGACGTGGCGGCGGGCTTGATCGTCGACTACCTGCGCGCCGGTCGAGCCGCGTTGGGGGGCGTGCTGCCGACACACGAGGACATCGTGTTCGAGCGCTTCTTTGACACCAGCGGCGGCATGCAGCTGATCGTCCACGCCCCGCTGGGCGCCCGCGTCAACCGAGCGCTGGGGCTGGCGCTGCGCAAGAAGTTCTGCCTGACGTTCGACTTCGAGCTCCAGGCAGCGGCCAGCAACGACGCGGTGCTGCTGTCGCTCGGACCGCAGCACTCGTTCCCGCTCGAGGACGTGCCCGCGTTCCTTCGCTCTGACAACGTGCAGGACGCGGTCTCCCAGGCGGTGCTTCGCAGCCCGATGTTCACCGCTCGCTGGCGCTGGAACCTCAACCGCGCGCTCGCGGTGCTGCGCCGCAAGGGCGGTCGGCTGAACCCGTTCAACATCCAGCGCATGGAGGCCGACGACCTCATGGCCGCAGTGTTTCCATCGCTCGCCGCCTGTCAGGACAACGCCCCGGCCGGTCCGATCGAGATCCCAGACCATCTGCTGGTGCGCGAGACGATGGCCGACTGCCTGCACGAGGCGATGGACATCGAAGGGCTCAAGGCGCTCGTGCGCCAGTTCGAGCAGCACACGGTTCGCCTGCACTTCATCGACACCGTCGAGCCCAGCGTGCTGTCGCACGAGATCCTCAATGGGGCTCCCTTCACCTACCTGGATGAGGACACCGAGATCGGCGAGCGCCGCTCACGTGCGGTGCCGCTGCGGCGCGGCCTGCCGGTGGAGCCGCGCGAGCTGGGCCAGCTCGACCCGCAGGCGATCGATCGCGTTCGCGCCGAGGCGGCCCCCGAGCTACGTGACCCCGACGAGCTCCACGACGTGCTGCTCTCGCTGCTCGTCGTGCGGCCGCGGCCGGAGTGGACCGAGCATTTCAAAGCGCTGGTCCGCGCGGGGCAGGCCTTCGAGGCGCACACCGGCGGTCGGCCCGCCGTCCTGTGGGCCGCGACCGAGCGACGCCTCGAGCTCGAGGCCCTGTTCCCCGGCGTCAAGTTGCTACCCGACCACGAGCTTCCGCCGGGCCTCACTGCCCCGGCCGGTCCGGAGCAAGCCGATGAGGCGGCGGTGACCCTCGTTCAGGGTCATCTCGACGTCTCGGGCCCCGTCACGGTGGAGGACCTCGCGGCATCCTGCGGCCTGGCCCCGTCTTCGGTGGTCATCGCCCTGGAGAGCCTGCGCGCGCGCGGGTCGGTCATCAGTGGGCGCTTCGAGCCCGATCGGGGCGAGCAGTGGTGCGCCCGCCGGCTGCTCGCCCGCATCCACGCCTACAGCCGCGACCGGCGCCGGGCCGAGGCGCGCCCGGTCAGCCAGGAGCGCTGGCAGGACTTCCTGCAGGCCTGGTGGCACGCGGCTCCCGCCAGCCGGCTGCATGGCCGGGCGGGAGTCGCCGAGGTGATCGAGCAGCTGCAGGGCTTCGAGTGGCCGGCGGGCGACTGGGAGCGGCTGTTGGCCGAGCGGATCGAGTCCTATCGGCCCGAGTGGCTGGACGATCTCTGCCTGTCGGGTGAGGTCGTGTGGGGTCGGCTGTCGGTGGTCGAACCCGCCGCCGACGCCAACGATCCGGCCGCCGGCGAGCCGCATCGCTCCGGCAAGACGCCCTCCCGCCGGACGCCGATCACCTTCATGCTGCGCCAGGATGTGCCGTGGCTGCTGCAAGCCCACCGCGGCGACGCGGTGCCGGCCGAGCCCACCGCCGGCTCCGGACGGGAGGTGCTCGATGCCCTGCGTGCGCGTGGCGCGCAGTTTCACTCCGAGCTTCAGTCCGTCACGCATCGCCTGCCCACCGAGGTCGAGGAGGGCCTGTGGGACGGGGTCGCCCGCGGACTCATCACCGCCGACGGCTTCAACGCGGTCCGCTCGCTGCTGCACGCCCGCACCCGGTTCGCCCGCCGCCAGCGACCCTACCCGCGCCCCGGATCCCGCGGCCGGCGGGGCACGTGGCGCCAAGGCGTCGAGGGTCGTTGGACCCTGCTGCCCTCCTCCGAGCCGATCGCCGACGCCGACGAGCTGGCCGAGACCCTCGCCTGGCAGCTCCTGCTGCGCTGGGGCGTGGTGTTCCGCGACGTCTACCTCAAGGAGCGACTGGCCGTACCTTGGCGGGAAGTCCTGTGGGCGCTGCGGCGCCTGGAGGCTCGTGGCCTGATCCGGGGCGGCCACTTCGTCACGGGCATGAGCGGCGAACAGTTCGCCGATGAGGCGGCGGTGCCCCTGCTGCGTCGCGGCCGCGCGAGCTCTGCGTTGACCTCGTCCGGTTAGCTTCCGCACCGGGTCCGCGATGATTGTTGGCCGCCGCGCCGCTCGCAGGGTCGGCTTTTAGAAAGGAGACGTCGTGTTACACATCACGCAGGTGGGCAGGGTGATGGTCCCGGTCGCCGACCAGGACCAGGCGATTGCGTTTTACACGAGCAAGCTCGGCTTCTCGCTGGTCGCGGACGTTCCCTATGGGGAAGGCGACCGCTGGGTCGAGGTGGCCCCGCCCGGAGGCGGGACCGCGCTCGCACTGGTTCCTCCCCGCGGCGACTACGCGCCCGGTCGCATGACCGGGATTGCGCTCGCGTCGGGCGACGCGCGCAGCGACCACGCCGAGCTGAAACGGACCGACGTGGACGTCGACGAGCAGCTGATTGGCGGCGACGGCGCGGTCCCGCTGCTGTTCTTCTTCCGCGATCCCGACGGCAACCACCTCATGGTTGTCCAGCAGCAGTAGAGCGATGGCACCCTCCGACGATGATCTGTTCGGCGCCGAGCACGTCCGGGTCTACCGCGACACTTCCGGCGAGCGCGGTTATCACTGGCGCGGAACGACGATCCTTCTGCTGACCACCCAAGGGCACCGGTCCGGCGAGCCGCGCACCACGCCCCTGATCCACCGGACCGACGGAGACCGCTGGGTGGTCGTGGCCTCCAAGGGAGGGGCCCCACAGCATCCCAGTTGGTTCGAGAATCTGAGCGCCAACCCCGAGGCGACGATCCAGGTCAGGGGCGAGGTCGTACCGGTGCGCGCGACGACCGCCGAGGGCGACGAGCGCGATCGCCTGTGGTCGCTGATGACCGAGGCGTGGCCCGCGTACGACGAATACCAGGCCAGGACCCAACGCGAGATTCCCGTGGTGGTGCTCTCGCGACGCTAGCGCCTGCGCCCGACGGTGCGCGCGCGAGCAGTGAGCGCGGCGGGTGCGAGAACGACCCACCGCGCTCGCCGCGCGCCGCCGCCGCCGGCGCTCCTAGGCGAGCGACGGGTGATTGAATGCGCGGCGTGGATGGCGTTCACGACCTGGGTGGGATGGAGGACTTTGGCCCGGTCGTGGTCGAGCCAGCCGAGCCGGTCTTTCACGCGCGGTGGGAGGGGCGCGTGTTCGGGATCGGCGCGATCCTGACCGTGCAGGGGCTGGCGAGCACCAACACCGTGCGGCACGCGATCGAGCGGATGGACCCTTCGCACTACCTGGGCTCCCCCTACTTCGAGCACTGGCTGACCGCGTTTGCGACCCTGCTGGTCGAGCGGGGCGTGCTCACGCGCGAGCAGCTCGAGGCGCGAGCGAAAGGGCCGTTCGCGCTGTCGCGCTCATCGCGGGCGCCGCGTTGGAGCGCCGACGAGCCGGCTGGGCCACGTTTCGCCGTCGGCGACCGCGTGCGCGTCGCCGATGAGCATCGGCGCGGGCATACGCGCTGCCCCCGCTACGTGCGCGGCAAGCAGGGCGTGATCGACCGTTGCGACGGAGCGTTTGCGCTGCCCGACGCCGACGTGCACGGTGAGGACGCGCCGCTCGAGCCAACCTACTCGGTGCGCTTCGACGCTGCCGAGCTGTGGGGTCGGGAAGCCGAGCCGAGCGCTGCGGTGTCGGTCGGCTTGTGGCAGAGCTACCTCGCGCCGGCGTGACGGGCGAGCACGGTCATCATCACCCCACACCGCCGTCGCCGGTCGAGATGCGCGCCGCGGCGCTCGAGGCCTTGCTCACCGAGAAGGGCCTCGTGTCTCCTGAATTCATCGATTCGATCGTCGCCGCCTACGTGAACGACATCGGCCCGATGAATGGCGCCAAGGTCGTCGCCAGGGCGTGGGTGGACCGCGAGTACCGCCAGCGGCTGCTCGCCGATGGCACGGCCGCCATCGCGGAGCTCGGCTTCGGCGGTCCGGAGGGCGAGCACATGGTCGTGGTCGAGAACACGCCCGAGGTCCACAACGTCGTCGTGTGCACGCTGTGCTCCTGCTACCCGTGGCCGGTGCTCGGACTGCCGCCGAACTGGTACAAGAGCCCGCCTTACCGCGCGCGGATGGTACGCGAGCCGCGCAACGTTCTGGCGGAGATGGGGCTGGACCTGCCCGAGTCGGTTCGGATCCAAGTCTGGGACTCGAGCGCGGAGATCCGCTATCTCGTCCTGCCAGAGCGGCCCCGGGGAACAGACGGGATGAGCCAGGAGGAGCTGGCCGCGCTCGTGACCCGCGATGCGATGATCGGGGTGGCGCGCCCGTGAGCGACGGCGCAGTGCGCCCGGAGGTCGCTGACATGCGTGGCCCGAGCGCACTGCCGCGCGATAACGGCGAACTGGTCTTCGCGGCGCCCTGGGAGGGTCGCGTGCTAGCGATGGCGATCGGCGTGGTGCAATCGCTCGACCTGGCCTGGGACGAGTTCCGGCGGCGGCTGATCGCCGAGATCGCTGCGAACTCCGGACGCCCCTATTACGAGTGCTGGCTGGCTGCGCTCGAGCGCCTGGCCATCGAGCTGGGCGCCCTCCGGCCGGAGGAGCTGGGCGAGCTCAGCTCCTCGGCTGGCAGGTCCGGCTGAGCGAGGCGGTACTCGCGCGCGGCTTACTCGGGACCCCAGCGCATCGGCCTCGCACGCACTGGGACTAGCCTTCAGCCGATGGCGGTCAGGGCTAACGCAAACGCCGACGCGGGCGGCGACCGCGCCTACCGAGCGGCCTTCACCGACTGGCTGGCGTGCGCGTGCGCTGGCGCAGATGAGCGCGCCGCCAGGGCGGTACGTGCGTCGGGGGGCGATCTGCTAGCCGACGTCGCTTTTGCCGCCACCGCGGGCCACGTGCTGGATTTCGACGACACGTTTGCAGACGGCGTTGCCCACGTGAGCGCGGCCAGCGCGCCCGCCGCGCTGGTGCTGGCGGCCCATCTCGGGCGCTCGCTGGGCGCGACGCTGGACGCCTACGCGGAGGGCTACGAGGCGATGGCCGCGCTCGCCGCGGCCAGCCATCCCGCGCTGTATGACGCCGGCTGGCATCCGACGGCCGTCTGCGCTCCGGTGGGCGCCGCCGTCGCAGCCTCGCGGCTGCTCGCGTTGCCGTCGGCGCAGCGCGCCAACGCGATCGCCATCGCGCTGCTGCGAGCCGGCGGTACGCGCGGGGCCTTTGGCTCGGACGGCAAGTCGATCCAGGTCGGCCTCGCAGCTGCCGCCGGCGTGCAGGCCGCGCTGCTGGCTCGTGCGGGCGCCTCTGTGGATCCACGCGCGATTACCGGCCCGCTGGGATTTGAAGGACCGTTAAGTGGACGCTGGCCGCGCGGCGGCGCCGCAGGGGCGAAGGATGGTGCCGCGCGCGCGATCGAGCGCAACTGGATCAAGCTGCGTGCGAGCTGCCTGGGCACGCACTCGCCGATCGAGGCCGCCGAGCAGGCGCGCGAGCGCGGCTTTCGACTCGCTGATGATCGGCTCGACGTTCACGTGCATCCGGTCGCACGCCAGGCCGCGCACCTGGACGTGGTCGATGACGGGCTGGCCGCGAAATTCTCGATCCCTTACTGCGTT
>VAWK01000041.1:29589-42900 GCA_005885515.1 Actinomycetota bacterium
CGCCGCGGGTGCAGGATTTTGCCGCGATCGATCCCGAGGCGCGCGAGCAGTCACGACTGGTGGCGGTGATCGTCGAGGAGTCCTTGCCCGAGTTCGGGGCCGTCTTGACGGTCGCCGGACGCGAGCTCGCGCGCGTGGCCTGCCCGCGGGGAGCACCCGAGCGGCCGGCCACGGCGGCCGAGCTCGCCGAGAAGGTCGCCGAGCTTGCCGGCGATCGGCTGGGTGGGGTCCTCGACGACCTTCGCGCGCCGGCCGACGCCGCGCTGCGGGCGGCTGGCCTGACCGCGGCGAGAACTACCTAGAACGGCGACCGGCTGCATCGAGCGGCTCTGACCTGCGCCCGGCCGCGCTCGCAGCACCAGCGCGCTAGGCCGCGCCAGCGCTAGGGGCGGCGCGGCACGCCCGAGGCGGCGCGCAACAGCACATCGAGCACACGAGTCGGTATCGCCCGGGCGAGGATCATCTGCGCGCGTGCACTGGCGCCTACCACGTAGCGAGGACGCGGGCGGCGATCGGTGAGCGCCCTCTCGATCGCCGCCACCACACCGTCCACTGGCGCGGCGACGCGCTGCCGGCGAAGCTCGGCCAGGGGCAGCGCCTCGAGCCGCGCGACAGCGTGGCCCCGAACGCAGCGATGCGTCAGCTCGGCGACCGAGCGATGCTGCGCTTGGCGCGGCGCGCGCCTGGCCTCACGAGCCGTGCGGCGACCAGCCGCGCACGAGCTCGCAGGCTAGCTCGCGCTCGCCGCGGCGTATGTGATCCGCTCGCCGCGGCGTTGTGATCCGTTCGCCGCGCGTGTGTGATCCGTTCGGTTGCTCGGCGCGTATGAGGGGTCGTCGGTTCTTCTTCCGCCGGCAGTCATTGGCGGTCAACCTGGAGGAGCAACAATGAGTGAACAGCAGACCGAGGGCGAGGGCATAACCCGTCTGTCCTTCCTCAAGACCTCGGCTGGCGCGGTGGCGGGAGCGGCTGCGATCAGCCTGCCCGGCGCCGCCGCCCTGGCGAGCGAGGAGGGCGGCGTTCCCACCGACCCCGCCTCCGCGTCCAACCCACCCGAGCCGGTGATGGCGTACGTGCGCGACGCCGAGCGCGGCGAGGTGACCGTGATTGCAGGCACGAGCGAGACGACCTACCGCGATCGTGCCCTGACCCGGCGACTGCTCAAGGCGGCGCCCTCAACTGCAAAGGGAGGAGACAACGATGTCCTCGCACCGTGAGGCACCCGAGATCAGCAAGGACCCGGTGGCCGATAACGCCGACGTGTATGCGTTCGTCAGCCCCGACCGCCCTGACACCGTCACGCTGATCAGCAACTTCGTTCCGCTTCAGGCCCCGCCGGGTGGCCCGAACTTCTTCGAGTTCGGCGATGACGTGCTGTACTCGATCTACATCGACAACAATGGCGACGGCCGGCCCGAGATCTCCTACCTGTTCAGGTTCTCCACACGGCTGCGCAACCGCAACACGTTTCTCTACAACACGGGCCCCGTCACCTCACTGGGCAGCCCCAACTGGAACAAGCGGCAGTTCTATTCGGTGACCCGCGTCGACGGTCACGACACGACCGCATACGGGACGGCGCATGCTGCGCACCAGCACCACCGCCCGAAGCTGCACGCACGGGTGCTGGGCTCCAACCTGGCGTGTCCGCCGTGCAACGTCGGCCCGCGCTCGACGCCAAACTACCCGGCCCTCGGCGAAGCGGCGGTGCACACCCTGGCCAACGGCGTGAAGGTGTTCGCCGGCCAGCGCACCGACGGCTTCTACGTCGACCTCGGCGCGATCTTCGATCTCGCCGATCTGCGCCCATTCCAACACCTGCACCTAATCCCAAGCGCCGACGCGGCCGGCGTGGACGCCACCAAGACGCTCAACATCCACACGATCGCGCTGCAGGTGCCGATCTCGCACCTGACCCCGCACGGCTCGGTGCCGAAGAACGCTGGCAGCAGCTCGTCGGTGATCGGCGTATGGAGCGCGGCGAGCCGACGCAAGGTGCGCATGATCGATAAGGCCAACGACGAGCGCTCGCAGTCGGGTCCGTGGGTGCAGGTCTCCCGGCTCGGCAACCCGCTGTTCAACGAGGTGATCGTCCCGCTTGGCAGAAAGGACAAGTGGAACACCCTGTATCCGGCGCAGGACAAGGTGTTTCTCAAGAACGTGCAGCATCCGGAGGTGGCGAAGCTGCTTCCGGTCCTGTACCCGAACGTGTTCCCGAATCTGGCCGGGCTCACCAAGCCGCGCGGAGACCTGGTCGCGATCCTGCTCACCGGGCTCCCGAACGGCGTCGTGCCCGGGTTTCAGAACTACACCGGCAAGGTGCCCGCCGACCAGCTGCGGCTGAACCTCGCGATCCCGCCGACGACGTCGAATCCAAGCCGCTACGGGCTGCTCGGCGGCGATGTGGCGGGCTTTCCCAACGGCCGGCGGGTGTTCGACGACGTGGTCAGCATCGAGCTGCGAGCGATCGCCGGGGCGACGTACGGCCTGGTGGACAAGACGTTCAAACCCGACGCCGCGGCCGGGCTGCTCACTGAGGGGCTGGCGCCGGCCGCGAACCGGTACCAGGCGACGTTCCCCTACCTCGCTCCACCGCTCGACGGATTCGACACTCCCTCGAGCTAATCCAAGAAACGCTGCTGCCGGGCATCCCTCCTTGTGCCCGGCAGCGGCTTCTTGGGAGGCACTCCATGTCGCACGCCCACGATCATTCGAACGCCGGCTCCCACGACCACCGGCTCACGCACGAGCACCCGCTCGAGGACTACTCCGCACGCAAGCATCCGGAGTTCGTCGTGCTCGAGATCGGCGGGGACCTGGGAGCGCTGGTCGTTCACACCGATGCCGACATGCACGGCGTCGAGATCGAGATCAGCCCCGAGCATGATCATCGGCGCCGCAGCCACAAGCAGGTGCTCGAGCGCAGCATCAACGGCCGCCCCGCGTTCACCGCCGTGTTCGACGGCCTGGCCGCGGGGGCCTATGCGCTGTGGGACGCCGGTCGGGCGCGCGCGCGTAGCGTAGCCATCGAGGGCGGGCTGGTAACGGAGCTGGACTGGAGGACGCCGAAGCGCGGCCCGGCCGAGCGTACGTCGCCGGGTGCTAGCGGCGCGTCACGGGCGCCAGGAAACGCCGCGGCGCTGGGTGGGGCTTGATGCGCTCGCTCGCGCGCCTGAGGCACGCTCTGACCGCGGCCGAGTGGCGGCGCGCCGGCGGCCTGTCCGCGGTCGTGCTGGCGTTGCACGTGATCGGCTTCGGCACGCTGCTGTTGCTCGTCGTGCCCCGGCACTTCAGCCTTGGCCACGCGGGCGCGTTCGGGCTCGGACTCGGTGTCACCGCTTATACGCTCGGTCTGCGACACGCGTTCGATGCCGATCACATCGCGGCGATCGACAACACCACCCGCAAGCTGATGGCCGAGCAGAAGCGACCGCTCGGCGTCGGTTTTTTCTTCTCGCTCGGGCACTCGACCGTGGTGTTCGTGCTCGCGCTCCTGCTCGCGCTGGGGCTGCGCACGGTTGGCTCGCAGGTGCGCCATCACGACTCGGCGCTCCACCAGCTGACGGGCGTGGTCGGGACGAGCGTTTCCGGCGCGTTCCTGTACGTGATCGCGGCGATCAACATCGCGATCCTGGTGGGCATCGCAAGGATCGTCGCCCAGATGCGCGCCGGGCGCGTGCTCGATCAGGCCGAGCTCGAGCGGCTTCTGTGCTCCCGCGGGCTGATGAACCGGATCCTCGGCCCCCTCTCCGCGCGCGTGAGCGAGTCGTGGCACATGTACCCGGTGGGCATTCTGTTCGGCCTCGGCTTTGATACCGCGACCGAGGTCGCGCTGCTGTTCCTCGCGGCGGGCGCGGCGACAAGCGGTCTGCCCGTTTACGCGATCTTGTGCCTGCCGGTGCTGTTCGCCGCCGGCATGTCGCTGCTTGACACGATCGACGGGTCGTTCATGAACTTCGCCTACGGCTGGGCGTTCTCAAAGCCGGCACGCAAGCTCTACTACAACCTCATGATCACCGGGCTGTCGGTCGCCGTGGCGCTGCTGGTCGGCTCGTTCGAGCTGGCCTCGGTCGCCACCAGCGAGCTCGGGCTGAGGGGCGGGCTGTGGGACTGGATCTCGGGTGTCGATCTCAACACCGTTGGCTATCTCGTCGTGGGCCTGTTCGTGCTGACCTGGGCGCTCGCGCTGGCCGTGTGGCGGTTCGCGCGCATCGAGGAGCGCTGGAGCGGTGCGGTGCGTTAGCTAGATCGCGCCCGCAAACACGAGCGCACCGATCACCACGAGCACGGCGGCGGTGAGGTGATTGGCCCACCGCTCGAGCCACTGGCCGCGTATGCGATAGCCGCCCGTCGCGGCGATCAACGTCGCGGCGACGATCGTGCAGATCGTCGTTGCGGCAAAAGCGATCAGCGACCCCACCGCCGTGCCGACCCCAACCGCCGTCGCGGCGACGAACACGGGAAGGATCGTGAGGTCCGGCGAGGCGGCCGCGCCGAACGGCACGATGATGCTCGCGAGCCGTCGCAGGCGCGCGTCGCCGTGGCCGCGCGCGTCAGGCTGCGAGCCCCGCTCGGGCTGGCCGTGCTCCTCGCCAGGCACAGCAGCGCCGGTGTGTCGGTGGTGCGCGTGGGAGTGGCCGCGGCCTGTCAGCTCGAGCGCACCGAAAGCCAGCCCGGTGAGCAGAAGCGCGCCGCCGACGATCAGGTTTTGGGCCTGCTCGACCGCCGAGCGAAACTGCAGTCCAGCCGCGAGGATCAGTCCGCCCAGCAGTAGCGAGACGAGCACGTGCGTGACCCCGGCCAGGCCCGAGAGTCGTGCGACCCTCGCGATCGGGTAGCGGCGCGTACGACCCACCACTGCGAGCGGCACCCAGTGATCGGGCATGATCGCGTGGCCAAACCCCACGCCGGCGGCTGCGGCGATCAGCGCTGGGGTGGTCGCGTTCATGGCCGCGCGGTTGGCTGCCTTTGCGTCGGCGCCCCGCCGGGGATGCGCACCGAGGTGGCCGACATGCAGGTGGCCAGCGCTGTTGGGGATCGCAGCCGGTGTGTCATCGTGTGACACCAGGTGTGGCGGAAGTCATATGAGCCAGCGTTCAATGAACGAACGCGCATATTAGCAGCGGCGGGCCGGTGACTCACGGGATTCTGGGGCGCACGCGACGTGGCCCGATCAGCCTCGAGGACGCCGAGCTGGTCGCGGGGGTGATGCAGGCGCTGGCGACGCCTAGCCGCGTGCTGATTCTCGCCCAGCTGCGCGAGGGCGCGCTGTCCGTGTCCGAGCTGGTGTCCGCGGTTGGCATGCAGCAGTCCGCGGTGTCCCACCAGCTGAGGTTGCTGCGCGACCTCGGGCTCGTGGTCGGCGAGCGCGAGGGCCGGCGGGTCGTCTACTCGCTGTACGACGATCACGTGGCGCTTCTGATCGATCAGGCGGTCAATCATCTCGAGCACCTGCGGCTCGGCGTGGCCGAGCGGCCCGCGCGACAGGCGTCCTGAGCGACGCCCGGTCGATGAGCGGCGAACCGGATCGTCGACCGGAGATGCCAGCTCGATCCTCCGCGCAGATCCTCGAATCGGTGCGCGCGATCCCAGCGGGATTCGTGCGCACGTATGGCGACCTGTCGCCTGGCGCGCCGCGCCATGCGGGCAGGGTCCTGCGCGGCACGAGTGAGCGGGTGCCGTGGTGGCGCGTCGTGCGAGCCGACGGCTCGCTGCCGCTAGGCGAGGCCCAGCGCTCGCGCCTGTACGCCGAGGGCGTCCCCCTGCTTGACACCGATCCGCCGCGCGTCGACATGCGCGCCGTGCGTCTGCCGCACCCGCCGTCGCGAGGGCGCTGACCAGCGCGCCGGGCGCAGGCACGGCACGGCAGACGCTGGCCGTGATCGCCGCGCGTAACGCCGGACGCCGCTCGGGTAGGCGCTTCACGGTTCTGGCGCTACTCCACGATCGCTCGACCGTCGCGTCGGGCTGGGAATCGCTCAATTGACAGGTGAGAAAACACTCACACACGACCAGCTCGGGTCCGTTCAGCACATGCAGCCACGGCATCTCGCTGTCTCCCGACAACAAGCAGGTGTACGTGATCGACACCGTACATAAAGCGCAGGTTCGCGCCGACCCACATCGCAACCGTCCCGGTGGACTGCAGCCGCGATGGTTGGCTTCAGCACACGCTCGACGGTCGCTACGTGTTCGCAGGCGACATTGGCGACGTGATCGAAACGGCGACACACCGTGTCGTGGCGAGGATCGGCAACCTGTTGAACACCCGCAAGTTCGTCGAGATCGACTCGCTCGGCGGCCGGCCGGTCGCGTCGAGCGGGCGACAGGGCGTGGGCCAGGTCCGCTAGGGGCCGTCCTCCGAGGCAGTCACTGCGGCTTGTTGGCCTGTGACGGAGGGGTGGCAACCGTGCCGGCAGCATCCCCGGCTTCCCCAACATGTTCTTGCTCTACGGACCGAACACCAACGGCGGGACGGGCTCGGTGATCTACACGATCGAGGCCGGCATGGCGCACGTCGTGGCCGCGCTGGAGCAGCTCGCCCGCGCGGACGCGCGCAGCATCGAAGTGCGCCGCCAGGCGGCCGAGCGGTTCGACCGCGAACTGCGTGCGGCGCTGGACGGAACCGTGTGGCACACCGGCTGCACGAGCTGGTAAGTCGACGAGCACGGCAACGATCCCAACCAGTGGCCGTGGCTCTGGAGCACCTACCGGCGCAGAACCGCGCGCGTCGAGGGCGACGCGTACGAACTGAGTGGCGCAGCAGCGGGCTAGCGAGGCAACCGACGCCCGACTTCGCGGTCAAGTGGTGAAGGACGGAAGCTGAGCGCGCTCGCTGGCCCGTTGCGCACGGCCGGCGCTACGGCTTCAGCGCATAGCCTGCATACAGGATCGAGTGATCGCGGCTCTCCGCCATCGCGATGCGGCGGCCAAGCTCGGTGAAGTCGATCTCCCCCTTGCGTCTGGCCCGGAGCGCGCGCAGCAGCGCAGGAGGGCTCGCGCTGGGGGCGATGCCGGTCAGCTCATCCGAGGGGAGCAGGCCCGCGCTCACGAGGTGCGCGCGCAACTCGGCCGGCTTTATGAACATCGACCAGTCATGGAGGTTCGGCTCCATGCACCGCGTCGCGTCCCAGTCCTGCATGAGCTTGATGAGCACCAGCCAACTGCGCGGCGTGCGGTTGATCGTGTCGTACAGGAACACCCCGCCCGGCTCCAGCACTCGCGCAATCTCGGCGACCGTGGCGCACACGTCGTCAACGTGCTCGAGCACGTCGCAGCAGTAGGCGCACGCAAACGCGCCATCGGCAAACGGCAGCTGCTCGCCCTTACCCTCGCAATAGTCGATCTGAAGCCCTCCCGCTGCGGCGTGCTCGCGCGCAGTTTCGAGTGAGCGCGACGACGGGTCGACGCCCGTAACCTGGCCGCCGAGCCGCGCGAACTCCTCGGCGAGCAAGCCACCGCCGCAGCCGACATCGACCGCGCGCAGACCTCGCGGGTCGCGGCCCACGGTCTCCGTGAGCGTACGCCGCAGCCATGGGAAACGCGCGGGGTTGAGCGCCGTGCGCAGCATGCTGAGCGTTCCCTCATCGCCCCACCAAGTGTCGCTGAGACGATCGTAGAGCTCGTTGTCCACCGGCATCGGCTGCGCCTCCTTACCACCGCCCCTGCGGATCCTATGCGATGCCCTCTGCACAGCGGTGCCCGCCGGGAAAGAGCGCCTACCCTTGCCCGCCGGGAAAGAGCGCCTACCCTACGGCGATGATCATCTGCGGTTCCTTCGTCATCGCCGACCGGACCGACCCGGGAACCGATCCCGGACGACCGATGCCGGCCTGCTCGTGCCGCGTCACGACTGCGAGCCGCCTCGCGCTCTGAGCCGCTCGGCTAAAAGATCGAGGAACGGCAGCTGACCGCCGACCAGCTTCCGGCGCGCGTCCGCCAGCTCGAACCAGCCGGCGCGGTCGACCTCGGGAAACTGCTGCAGCTTCCCTGAGCCGCGCGGCCATTCGAGCTCGAACGTATTACTGCGGATCTCGCTGACGTCGATGTCCGCCTGTTGTGCCCACGCATGCACGAGCTTCCCGCTCGGCTGCTTGAGCGACCCGAGATCCACCGCCGCGCCGTTTGGTGGCGCGATCCCAAGCTCCTCGGCAAACTCGCGACGCGCTGCGGCCAGCGAGTCCTCGCGCGGCCCGTGCTCGCCCTTCGGGAGCGACCATGCACCAGCGTCGCGGCGTCTCCAAAACGGGCCGCCCATGTGGACGAGCATGACTTCCAGCCCGTTCTCGGTCGGGTGGAACAGCAGCAGTCCAGAGCTCAGCCGAGGCATTGCAGAACGTTTGTCGCCAGTTGTCCGGTCCACCACGCCGCGCGACTCTCGCGGCTGGCGATTGTTGTAACAGGTAACACAACAGAGACGGATCGTGCCCGCCGAGGTGAACGGCTACCTGGACACTGACGAGCAGGATCGTGTCAGCTTCCAGGAGGTGCGATCAGATGCGCAGACTGCTCATCCCGCTGGCCGTCCTCGGCCTCGCGGCCATCCAGACATCAGCGGCCTCGGCCGCGCCGTTGGCGCGCATCGCGACGTTCAGGGCCAAGGCCGTGCCAATCCCCAAGCCAGGCGGGGGTTCATACCCACACACAGGAAACTGCCTCGGCTGCGGGGCAGCCGTGGAAGCCGAATACGTGTTCGAAGGATCGGGCTACGGGGCTACCGCGCAAAATCCCAACGGCGGTATCCCGCCCATCTCACAGGTCAAGTTCTACCTGCCCGCGGGCGCCAGGCTACACCCCCAGGGGTTCGGCACCTGCTCGGAAGCAACGCTGAAGAACGTCGGCCCGGCCGGCTGCAAGCCCAGCTCGATCGCGAGCCCCGTGGGAAATGTGCTCGGCGAAGTCACCTTCGGCACCGAACGCGTGCCCGAGGAAGCCGAACTGCGCGCCTTCTTCGCGCCACGTGGCGGGTTGCTGTTCTACACCGCCGGCCACAGCCCGGTGGCGCTTGAAATCGTCTCCTCCGGGCACTACGTCAATTCCCACCAGCGGCCCTACGGCCTCAAGCTGATCACGCTCGTGCCGCCCGTCGCCTCGGTGCCAGGTGCTCCGCTGGCGTCGGTGCGGAGGATCAAGATCAAGGCCGGCGCAGCGATCAAAAAGGGCAGGAGCCTCATCTCCTATGGCTACATGCCGAGGAAGTGCCCGAAGGGCGGATTTCCAGTCAAGACAGAAGTCACGTTTGGCGGCTCGTTCGGCCCCGGGCGCGAATTCGGCATTCCCGCGCAAACCCAGACGGCCACCTACAGGGCGCCATGCCCCAAGCGGCACCGGTGACCTTCGCCGCAGCGCCGCTCACGCCGCCGCGTGGCCGATGCGCCGCGACCGCGGAGAGCGCCTGGCCAGGATGGCGCCCCAATCGCCGTCTTCGATCAGGCCCGGCTCGGTCTCGGAGATGAATTGGCGCAGGATCGCGGACAATCCGTCTGGGTCTTCCAGATGCGGGAAGTGAGCGGCCCGCGGCAGCGTGCGAAAGCGACTGTGAGGGATGGCCTGGTGTGCTGAGCGGCCGTGCTCGAGTGGGATCGTGTGGTCGCGCTCACCCCACACGATCAGGGTCGGCATCGACTCCAACAGGTAGAGGCGGTCGGTGGCGCTCACGCGCTGCCCATGCACGTCGATCACAGCGCGCAGCGTCTGCAGGAAGGCCGCGCGTGCGCCCCGGTTCTCGAGCGGGCTCAGTGCGCGGGCGATCGCCTGCAGGTAGACACCGGTCCCGTCGCCGCGCTCGCTCAACCAGTGACCGGCCGCGCGCATACCGCCGAGCAGGCGCGGATGGATCGTCGCCGAGAGCAGCGCCGACGTGCCCGGCAGCGCGGCCGTGCGCAGCATCGGGCTGACCTCGTGTCCCAGACCACCGCTCGAGATCAGCACGAGACGCTCCACACGCTGGGGGAACTGGTAGAAGAACTGCATCGCCACCCCGCCCCCCAGCGAGTGACCCACGATGGTGGCGCGGTCGATACCGACCGCCGCGAGCAGGTCGCGGATGCTCGCCGCGTGCGCGCCGAGCGAGTAATCGCCGCGCGGTGCCGCAGAGTCGCCGTGGCCGATCAGATCGGGCGCGATGACCGTGTACTCCCCCGCCAGGTTCAGCGCCACCGGCTGCCAATGACTGGAGGAGTTGAGCATGCCGTGGATGAGCACGACCGGCGGCCCGCTACCGGCGACGCGGTACACAGCGCGGCGCCCGTGCAGCTCGATCTGCCACTCATCGAACTGCCGCGGCAGCGCCGCCACGGGCGCGGGACTTAGGTCGGCAGGAGCCCGATCCTCGCGGCCCGATCTACGCCGGTTGGTTCTCAGCGCGCCACCTCGCGCGGCACCCTAGCAAGCGCCAAGGCCGCCAGCAGCTTGTGGGCGACCCGGCAGCCGCGCGCCGGCGTGAGTGCCGACACCGGCGGCGCAGCGCTCACGCCCCAGCCGAGGACGCCAGCTGCGTGCGCAGGAACGACAGCAGCGGACCCTCGACCGCCTCCGGATCGTCCTTGAACGGCCAGTGCCCGCTGTCGGGCAGGATCACCACCTGGCGAACGTCGAAGAACTCTTGCTGGCGCTCGGCGTACCGAACGGGGGCGTACGGGTCCTTGGCCCCCCACAGCACGAGCGCCGGCTTGCTCAGCCCGGCCAGCGCGGGGCCGAGCGTGCCCGCAGCCTCGTTCGGGTCGGGCGTCGCCCGATACAGCGCCAGGACCGCTCGGCGGGTGGCGCGGTCGTAGTCGTCGTACATCTTGTCGACGAACTCGCGCGGCAGCCCCTTGGGGTTCGAGCGCTGCATCGAGCGCCTCCAGGCCCAGCGGGGAATCCATGCCTGCAAGAGCTCTCCCAGCACCGGCGTGCGCCAGCGCCGGGCCATCGGGTGCCAGCGATAGCCGGGCAGGACGCCGATGTCGATGAGCACGACGCTGATCCATGCGTCGGGATGCTGCAGTCCCCACAGCAGCCCGAAGGGGCCGCCGAAATCGTGCAGCACGAGGTGCACGCGCTCGATCCCGAGCTGGCGCAGGGCCCCGTGCAGGAACTCCGAGTAGGAGGAGACCTGGTAGCGGTAGTCGCGAGGCTTGTCTGCCTGGCCGAAGCCCGGCATGTCAAGCGCCACAGCGCGCCCGAGCGGGCCAACGGCTTCGAGCAGCTCGAGCCAGTCCGTGCCCGAGCCGGGGTTCCCGTGCACGAACACGACCGCCTCGCGCGCGCGGGCGGGCCCGGCTTCGATCACCGGCGAGCCGACCCCGCTCGCCGTGACGCTGGCGCGCCTCAGCGACGGCGGGGACTGCGACATCACGCGGTCAGCCAGCGCTTCGGATTCTCGACAAATATGGTATGGAAGGCCTGGTCGTCGAGCACCCCCTGATCGCGCAGCGCAGGGATGACCTCGTCGAACACGAGCGTCATCGACCAGTTGCGAATAGCGCCCTGGCTCTCGAACACCTGCTCGGCCTCCGGCGGGAACCAGTCGATCGTGGCGCAGTAGTCCTGGGAGATCATCATGCGCTCGGCGTGACCGCGACGCAGCAGCTCGGCGGCCGTGGCGTTGCGCTTGTCGATCGGCAGGAACATCTCCAGGCCGTACCGGTCCAGGCCAACGTACACGCCGCGGTCGATGAGCCCCTCGATGTAGCTCACGTCGTCCGTGTCGCCGCAGTGGGCGATCTGCACGCGAGCGAGATCCACGCCCTCCTGCGCGAAGATCTCCACCTGGCGCGGCCCTGTTTCGACGGCGGGCATCGAATGGGCCATGATCGGCGCGCCGGTCTGCACGCTGGCACGGGCCACCGCTCGGTGGATCTTCTCGACGTGCTCGGTCACCCCGGCCGCGTCGGCCGCGCACTTCAGGAAGGCCGCCTTGATATCGGTGCCCTGGACCCCGCTCTGCAGATCGGCGACGAAGTGCTCCGCCATCACGTCGACGTCGCGGTTCTCGAAGTAGTGCGGTAGGTAGTCATAGCTGTAGATGCCCGTGCAGGCGACGACCCGCACGCCCGTCTGCTCGGACACGCGCGCCATGAAACGCACGTCGCGGCCCCCGAACATCGCGGTCGGATCCACGATCGTCTGCACGCCGCGCGAGCCGGCCGCATCCACCGCCTGCAGCGCCGCGTCCAGCTCGGCTTGCTCGTCGTAGCGGTCGGGCCACTCTGCGGCTACTGCCTCATCGCGAAAGCGCAGATGCTCGTGGATCAGGACGACGCCGAGCTCCTCCGCCTCGACAGGCCCCTTGACGGTCTGCACGGTGGACATCCTGCCTCTCCCCTCGTCGGCGTTCAGCGAAGCGGCTCGCCCCAGTCGGTCTCTTGCCGCAGCTGCGCCTTCAGGACCTTCCCACCTGGGTTCCGGGGCAGCGGCTGCTGGCGCACGGCGACGTACTGCGGCACCTTAAAGTCGGCCAGGCGCGAACGAGCGTGCTCGAGCACGGTCTCGACATCGATTCGCGCACCGCCGGCCGGAACGAGCACTGCTCCCACCTTCTCGCCCATCATCTCGTCGGGCACGGCGACGGCGGCCGCCTCGCTCACTCCCGGGGCGGCGACGAGCGCGTTCTCGACCTCGATCGAGTACACGTTCTCGCCGCCTCGGTTGATCATGTCCTTCATGCGATCGACTATGTACAGCAGCCCGTCGCGATCGATCCGCGCCAGATCGCCGGTGTGCAGCCAGTGTTCGACGAACGTCTCGGCGGTCGCCTGCGCCTTGCCCCAGTAGCCCTGCACGACGTTGGGACCGCGCACGAGCAGCTCGCCCACGCCGGTGTGCGCATCGGGCTGGTCGAGGGCAAGGTCCACCACGGGCAGCGCGAACCCGACCGAGTCGGCGTGCTCAGCGGCCTCCTCGTGGGGCAGGAAGGACGTCAGCGAAGATGTCTCGGTCAGCCCAAATCCGTTGCCCACGCGCGCGTTGGGGAAGGCATCCTTGATCGCATGCACGAGGCTCTCCGCGATGGGAGCCCCGCCGTAGGAGACCCAGCGAACCCCACTCACGTCCAGCTCCGCGAAGCGCGGGTGGCGCATCACCGCGTGGTAGATCGCAGGCACCGACACGAGCTGGTTGACGTGGTGCTCCGCCACCGCCACGAAGAAGCCGTCGATGTCCAGCGCGCTGGCCAGGATCTCGACCCTGCCCCCCAGCTCGAGCACCGGGATCAGCTGGCTGTTGCACCCGGTGACGTGAAACAGCGGCACCGACACCAGCGTCGAGATCCCCGGGCCCTCCGTCCGCTCGGCCGACAGGCAGCGAAACGCGTTCTCGCTGTTGGTCGTG
>VAWK01000041.1:42908-52030 GCA_005885515.1 Actinomycetota bacterium
CTCGTGTAGAAGATCGCCGCCAGGTCGTCCGGCCCGAGGTCATCCACCGCCAGCGCCTCCGCGTCGGGAAGCCCGGCACCGGCGGCGAACGTGAAGCTCGCGCCGGCGTCCTCGAGCACATACGCGATCTCAGCCTCGGCGAAGCGGATGTTCACGGGCACCACCACCGCGCCCGCGAGCTGCGCGCCGAAGAATGCGAGCACCCAGTCGATCCCGTTGGGCAGGCGGATCGCCACGCGGTCTCCGCGGTTCACCCCTTCGCGGCGCAGTCCGCCAGCGACGCGCGACGCGCGATCCCAGAGCTCGCCGTAGCTGAGCGAGGGTCCACCCACCTCGACCACCGCCGTGGCGCCGCGATCGCGCTCGACGCTGGCTCGCAGCAGGTGAACAAGCGAGGGCGGTCGCTCCAGGTAGCGGGCGATGCCGTCGGCGCCGCGTTGCACGCCCGCCTGATCGAACGGGTTGCGTCCGCGCGGCGCGGGTGCGATCGCCGTATGCGTGCTCACTGGCTCCTCTTCTGTCGGCCGACGTGCGCAGCCTACGCCACTGTGCGCGCCGCCCGCGTCATGCCTCGATCGCGGCGGTACGCGCACGGCGCGTCGCGCGCGAACGTTGACCAGGTAGGCGCGCCCGTATGAACCCCGCATCCCGCCTGCGGACGGACCGTGCGCGTCGCAGCGCACAGCAGCAACGCGCGCGATCGGCACGGCGGTGAGCGTCGGGCTCGCATAGGAGATGCGGGCCGCGCTGGTCAGGTCGAGCGTGGTGCCCAGCACGGGCACACCGGGCGCCACCACCCTCGGGGCGTCGAACGCATAGATGACCGCGCCGCGGGCCGGTCGCGGTAGGGCCGCGCGCAGGTCCGACGGGACCTGCCGCTGATCCTCCGCGGCCGCGTCCCACGCGCGCGCGTCGGCAGCGGTGCGCTGCAGATTGGCAACGCAGAGCGCCAATACGAGCGCCGTGGCCACCGCGGCCGCCGTCGAGCCTGGCAGGCGGGGCGAGAGCCGCCAGCGAGCGGCCGACAAGCATGAGCACCGAGAAGACGAGGAGCGCGATGCCGATCCCCGCCAGCGCGTTGACGCGATTGACCGTGCCGGCGGCGCTTGGCGAGTAGTGAGCGGGTGCGGGGACGTAGACCGCCCACGCCGCAGCGGCAAGCGCGCAGCCCGCCGCGGCGAGCGCGAGCCAACGTCCGAGCTCGAGGCGCGCGCTCGCATCGCGTCGGAGCCTGCGCCGCAGTCCCGCGCCGGACGTCAATCCCACGGCGAGCAGCCCGACACCGACCCACGGGCTGACCACGCGGATGGGCACGATGGCGGCGCCGGCGACCCGGACCCCGACCGCGGCGATCTGCGCCGCGTGGTCGAGCATTCCCGCCGCAGATTGGGTCCGCGAGGGCGTAGCGATGTCGATTGGCAGCAATACCCGGCACAGCAGTGTCGTCGCGGAGATGGCCACGAAGTCCACGGCCCAGCGCCTGCGCGCGCGAGCAAGCCCGACGGCGCGGACGTAGACCAGCCCGGCCAGGCAGCCTGCGGCCGCGAACACCTCGTAGCTGAGCACCCCGACGACGTACAGGGCCAGCGAAACAGGCGTGCGGGGCTAGCGAGCGAGCGCCGCCGCGCTCGAACTGCCCTCAGCGCCAGGATCACCCAAGCAGCGAGGCGGCGATGGCGACGCTCGCGAGCGAGAGGACCCCCCACAGCCAGACGCTGTCACTGAACGGGAACGTGAGCGACAGGGCAGAGCACGCCAGCGCATCGCGCGCACGCATGCCAAGACGGCGCAGCAGCGCATAGAGCACCGTCGCCTGGAGCACGGCCATCGCGGCGGCGAGGGCCAATCGCGCTGCGGCGTCGATGCCAAGCAGCTGGTCGAGCGCAGCGTAGTAGAGCACCTGTGCGGGGCGCTGCCCGTAGTACAGCCATAGGCCGTGCAAGCCACCGCCCGCGTGCGAGAAGCGAGCGAGCGCCAGCGTCGCCCAGTCGTCGTAGTAGAAGCCGCCGTGTCGGATGTGGCCTGCGCACATGAGCAGCGCAAGCACGCTCAGCACCAGGGCGCTCGCGAGGATCTCGCCCCGGGCGAAGGCGAGCGTTCGCCTGGGCATCACCACGCTCGCACGCGGCGCTCGCGCCGAAGCCAGGTCAATGCGGGCGCTGACGGTCAGGGTCGGCACGCGATCGATGTCCATCAGCTCATCCGCAAGGTTGCCGCGCTCAATGCGGCGGATCGTAGCCAGGCCGCGATGGCGACCACTCGAGCGTCGTCATCGACCATTTAGCGATGGCAAAGAAACGCCAGCTAGCTTCACCAGCACAAGCCATGGAGCACGGGAGCCGTTCTTGCTGATGCGCGCGCGCACATCGCACAGGCATGGGGGCCTTGCCAATACGCGCCGAGACGAAGCGCGGAAAGCGTGGCCAAGCTTGAAGCGTGGGCTACTGGCGGCGCTGATCCTCGCCGCCGTGGTGCCAGGTGTGGTGGTGGCCCTGACGGGCAAGCCTGCCCGGCGCCTGGATCAGGGGGTGGCTCACTTCCTTGGCGTCGCGAACACCGCCTTCGACCGGTACACGAGCGGACAGGCCCATGCCTACGGCCAGTTCCTGCGCCGGCACTTTTGGCGCATGGTCGTGTACTCGCCCTACTTCGACGACAAGACGCGCTGGTATCCCAGAGGGTGGGTTTACAAGGACGCGTATGCGATCTACGCCGGCTCGGCGCTGGCCCGCCAGCACCGAGACTGGATCCTGCACGACGAAGCCGGCCATCCGCTGTTCATTCCCTTCGCCTGCGCGCGGGGCAGGTGTCCGCAGTTTGCCGCGGACATAGCCAACGCCGGCTTCCGGAGCTATTGGATCGCCGGCGCGAGGGCCGCCCTGGCGCACGGCTATCGCGGCCTGTTCATCGACGACGTCAACCTGGAATTCCGGGTGGGCGACGGGCGGGAAGACTTCGTCGCGCCGATCGACCCGCTAACCGGGAGGTCGATGACCTATGACGCGTGGCGCCGCTATATGGCGCAGTTCATGCAGCAGGTGCGCGCCGCGTTTCCGCGAGTGGAGATCGTGCACAACGTGGTCTGGCTCGCCGACACGCCGACCCGCACGGCGGACCCGTATATCAGCGATGAGGTCCGGGCGGCGGACTACATCAATCTCGAGCGCGGCGTCAACGACACCGGCTTGACGGGCGGCACCGGTCCGTTCTCGCTACGCGACCTGTTGGCGTACATCGACGCAGTCCACGGCCTCGGCCGTGGGGTTGCGCTCGAAGGCGACGCCACGAGATCACCGGAAATCGAATACTCGCTGGCGAGTTATTTCCTGATATCCGACGGCAACGACCTGGTCAGCGCCAACGGCATGACTCCGGTGCACTGGTGGCACGGGTTTGATGTGAATCTCGGCGAAGCAACGGGGTCACGAAGGGAGTGGAATGGACTCCTGCGGCGCGACTTCAGCGGAGGCACGAGCCTGGTGTCAGAGCCTGAATCGGGCACTCACCGGGTACGACTTCCCTCCCCGATGCGCACGCTTGATGGCCGCATCGTCAGGTCGGTCACGCTCGGCCCAGCAAGCGGGATCGTGCTTAAGCGGCTGTGAGCGTGCCCCGCTGCCGTGGCGCCTACGGCTGCGGGAACTCCCAGCCCCAGCGTCGTGCGGCGGCGAGCAGTTCTCCCTCGCCGAACGTCGCGCCCGGGTGCGGCTTGCCAACCTCCAGGAAGAAGCCATCAATGCCCGCGGGCGTGAATATGACCAGCCGCTTGCCGGTCTCGGTACCGATGTTGCCGCCGCTGTGCGTCACACCCACCGGGACATGCACGGTGTCTCCCGCGCGCATCGTCACATGCTGTCCGTCGATCTCCATCTCGAAGCTCCCGCCGAGCACGTGAATCGTCTCCGCCTCGTTGGCGTGCCGGTGCGGTGGCAGGCTCCAGCCGGCGGGCGGCTCGTCGATCAGCAGGCAAAGGGTGTCGCGACTTTCGGCGGCGGTGAGATGAATCTCGGTGCGTACATCACCAGGCATCCACACCACCGTTGGTTTCATCGCAGGCCGTCAGGGGAGGTCGCTGCCGGCCACACCCAGCTCATCGGCGAGCGGCTCGAGTGCGGCGACCGTCGAGCCGATCAACTGATCTAGCTCGACGCCCAGCTCTGCCGCGCCACGCGTGATGTCGTCACGGTTGACCGCCGCGGCGAAGCTCGGCTGCTTGAGCTTCTTGCGCACCGACTTGGCGGTCATGCCATGGATTCCGCTCGGACGCACGTAGGCGCACGCGAGGAGGAATCCGCACAGCTCGTCGACTGCCGCCAGCGCCCGCTCCATGTCGCTCTCGCGCGGAACGCCGAGATAGTCGGCATGGGACGCGACGGCCCTGATCAGCTCGGGCGGGTAGCCGAGCCGCTCGAGCTCGGCCATCGCCATACGCGGATGACCGGTGTCCGGATCGGGATAGCGGTCGTAGTCGAGGTCGTGCAGTAGGCCTGACAGCCCCCACAGCTCCTCATCGCCGCCGCGCTCGCGCGCCTGGGCGCGCATCGCCGCCTCCACCGCCAGGCAGTGTCGGCGCAGCGAGTCCGACTGCACCCACTCGCCCAGCAATGCCAGCGCGTTATCGCGCGAGAGCTGGCCTTGGCTCTGCATGGAATTCACGGTCTCCCGGACTCTACCGTGACGCGAGACAGTGAACCTGGGGTGCCGGGCGCGCTGGGTCCGTTCGACATGGTGTCGCTGGCCGTTTTCGCCAACACTCCTAGACGAAGGTCCTGAAGACCCAGCCCATCGTCTAGTTGAACCCAGACGGTGCGGCCGACACGATTGGTGACGCGGCGACGAGAGACCATGAGCTGAGACCAAATGACACGCTATCTGTTGCGGGTGTACGGGACAGAGGGGTCGGTTTACTATCCCGACCAAACGTTGCGGAGCCTCCGCCGGGGTCGACTCGCACGCCGAGGCCAGAAGCTAGAGCGCGAGGGCTTTCGGGTCAGCTTGGTAGCCATCACCGGCGACAACTGCGCCCCCGCATCGCGCCAGGGACTTCGGCTGCGCCATAAGAAGCGCTGAGAAGTACCGCCGTAGGCGGAGTGAGACTGCGCTAGCTCTTTTGTAACTCGCGGTTGCGGCCCGCAACCTGCGATGCCGAGGTGGACGCGATCACGACCAGGCGCGATTATCGCCGGGCAACGTTCGAGCCTCGCAGCGGCCGGGAGCTGCCCAGACCCGCTATGCCCCAGTCACCGCCCGCTTGCTGTCTAGCTGCCCCCCACGGATCGTGGCCGCCATGTCGTCCGATTCCTCTCGATATACCGAGCCGTCCTCGAACTCGATCACCGGAAGGAGCCGCTGGCCGCTAAGACGCTCAACGTCCTTACGACGGCTGCGCGGAAGACCAGGCTCCTTGACCACTTCGTAGCTGATGCCCTGGTCATCCAGAGCCTTCTGGACGCGATAGCAGTGGTCCATGCCGGAGTGAACAAAAGTAAATGGACAACGGTGAAGCTTGATAGCCATATTGCGCTCCCTCTCGTGCTCAGGAACTGAAACCCTACCGCTCTGATCGATCCCCCGGGGGTTCGCTACGACTCCGGACGAGACCCCCCGGCTCTGGTCGGGACGGCGGTGTACGTGAACGCGCCACACAAGTAAGGCGCGCGAAGCGCGCGTGCTCTCACAGCTCGCTTGCTGGGCGCCGGCGCGGCAACGGATGCCTTGACTACCCGCGTCTTCAGGCACGCGTGGCGCTCGACAGGCCCGCGAGCTCGGCGCTGCGCTCCCACAAAAGTTCGGCGAGCGTGTCGTTCTGAGCCTGGGCGCTCGGAGCGCGCACCTTCTCGTCCTGGATGTACTCGCCGCTCAAGGCAGCGGCGTCGTCTGAGAGCGCAAGCCAGACCAGCGAGCGCGCGCCGCGCTCGGGAGACCGGAAGAAGGGCCCGCCGAGCGTCGTGAGCACCTTCCAGATTCCGTTCTCGTTCTTGCCGAAGCCCGTGCGCACGACGCCCGGGTGAAAGCAGTTGGCATTCAGCTCCGGCGCTCGCTTGGCCAGCTCGCGCGTAAAGAGGATGTTGCACAGCTTCGAGGTGCCATACGCGCGCATGGCCGCGTAGGACTTCTCGGACTGCAGGTCTTCGAGCTCCAGGCGCCCCCCCGTATGCGCGTCGGACGCGGTCGTCACGACGCGGCTCCCGCCCAGGCGGTCGCGCAGGAGGTTGGTGAGCAGGAACGGGGCAAGATGATTGAGCGCGAAGGTCTGCTCGAGGCCCTCGGAGGTCTCCTTGCGCGATCCAAACAGGGCGCCGGCGTTGTTGGCCAGGACATCGATGTGCCCGTAGCGCGCGCGCACCTCCTCGGCGAGCGCACGAACCTCGGCCATCAGCATCAGGTCGGCGACGTGCTCGTGGACGGGCGCGCCACCGCCGCTCGCCCTGGCTTCCCGAGCGAGGGCCTTGACACGCTCGGCGTCGCGGCCTACGAGGGCGACCTCGACGCCGCGGCGGGCAATCTCGATCGCGGCCGCGCGACCGATACCACGAGTAGCTCCGGTGAGAAGGACGAGTGTCAAGGTGCGGACCTACGACAACGCGACGCCTGCGAGCACAGCGCAAGCATCGGCGCGCCTGGATGTCCGTCGGCTCATGGGGCCGCGCGCTCCATCTCGGCAGAGCGTACTCCCAAGGCGCCAAGCGAGCTGATGCCCGGCTTCGGCCGACCTGCTCTCAGCGATTGGCGGGTGCCATCACCGACGCCCCTCTCGCGGGTCGGCCCGGCGCGCCATCCGTCGTCGCCACTGGCCAATCAGCGCTCCAGCGGCAGGTCCAATAAATAGGAGGGCGCCGATGGTGTACGCCGCGGAGTTCCGCGGGGTAGCTAAGAGCAGCACGAGGCCGATGAGCGCGGCGATCCAGAGGAGCCGGACCACCCAGGCAGAAGGTGGCGAATGCGTCTCGCTCGGGAGCAACCCGAACCATCGACCGGCGCGCCGCAGTGCCTCGCCAAACTGGCCCACGAGACCAGGGTACGCCCACCGGTGCGCGAGGGGGCGGGCTGGACGCGTGCTCGCGGCGATCGACGGCTTGCGCCCCTTGGCGCGGCGGTGGAGCAGCGGCAGCAGCAGTCGCTTTGTCCGGAAAGGAACCGCCTAGCGGACCTGATGCACCCGAACGTATGTCTCGCCGTGATCGTGTTTCAGAGTCGCCGTGAATGAGCTTTCAGCGACTTCGATCACGCCCATTTCGGTCGCGGTCGGTTCGATGACCGTCTCCACGAAAACCTTGCACTCGACGGACACGGCCGACAGGCGGCGACAACCGTTCACGACGGTATGCGTCGCATGGTCGGCAGCGACGACCGCGGCGATGTCCCGGCGGGCCTGCCTACCGCCGAGATACATGCCGCGCGCCTCGGCCGTCGGCGGCAGCAGCAGCGAGCCCGCTATCGCGGTTGCAGCAAATAGCGCAGGTGCACGCCGACCTGACAGGAGGTGCGCTGGCACGGATCGAGCCGGGACAGCTGGTCCCATCCCGGATGACGGTACGCGCCGTAGCGGACGCATCGGCGGCGCTCGCGCGTGGGGCGCGGGCGCCTCGATTTACACGGTGCTCCTACTCGTAGCTACCCAACGTCCTCAAGCTGAGTGAACCGCCTCGCCTCCCGCCCTGCTCGATCCTGGCATCGATCTCAATGGACCCCTCTTCACCCGGAAGTCCGCCCCGCGTCCGTCTCCAGCGAAAGAAAGACTCGGAGGCGTCGTGGCCCAGCACCGTGTCGAGCGGGACGTGCCACGGCGCAATCCGTGCGTCGTCGCCGGAAGTAGAAAAGTCCCGCATTAGCAGGACTTTCGTGAGGGTGAGCGATGGGATTCGAACCCACGACCGCCTGGACCACAACCAGGAGCTCTACCAGCTGAGCTACGCCCACCACGGCTCGCGCTAGGAGTCTATCGACGCACGTTGCCTACCGCCCGGAGCTCCCGGACCGCGACTCGATCTCCCGTTCGGCCAGCGCCAGGCACTCGCTGGGAGAGCGCTCGGGAAACCGCGAGGCTGCATCTTGCCACGCCGCGAGCAGCGCCTCGGCTCGAGGTCCACCGCCAAGCAGCGTTCGCACGACGCCCGCCGGCGACTGCCGCGCTTCGGACGCCTCCCGCGCGGCAGGCGCGCCGCCCGTTCGGAACGCCCCTGCCGTAGGGACACCTTCAGTAGCGGCCATCCGGGCTGTTGCCGAGCTCGCGACAGACGCGCTCGCCATGGCCAGCACACGACTGGTGACGTCCTCGCCGTGCCGCTCGACCTGGCGCCAGCCTCGACCCATGGACAGCTGCTGCACCGGTATACCCGGGCCCTCGAAGACCTTGAGCTTGGCCTGATGCGGGCTCCATCTGCGCTCCCCGATCACCAGCCACCGCCCGCCCGCCCAGATCTCGGCGATCGCGCGCAGCTCCTCATCTGTCAGGTTGAACTGGCAGTGGTTGCGGGGAAACTGTCGCAGCTGCAGGTGAAACATCGAGCACAGGCTCGCACGAACGCGGACTTGACCGCCCCCTTGGACGGCCGATGGACATATTGCCCGGGCGTGCCGGTTTCGGCCCGAGCCACCGCCTGTGCAGCGTCCGGCGGGCGCCAGGACTCAGGCCCGCGGTGTGGACCTCGCGCCGCCTTGTCGTCACGCCCCCAGACGTGCACGCATCACCTCGACGGCTCGCGGGTTCGAATCGATCAGCACGTAGCTACGCCCCAGCCGGGCGGCAACCGCACCGAGCGTGCCGCTGCCGGCGAAGCAGTCAAGGCACCAGTCGCCCGGGCGAGTCGATGCCTGAATCATGCGCCGCACGATGCCTTCGGGCTTCTGCGTCGGGTAGCCGGTCTTCTCGCGGCCGCTGGTAGGCACGATCGTGTGCCACCACACGTCAGTGGGCAGCTTGCCCCTGGCGGCCTTCTCGGCGGTGACCAGCCCTGGAGCCATGTATGGCTCGCGGTCCACCGCCTCGCAGTCGAAGTGGTAGGCGAGCGGATCCTTCACGTACACGAGGATCGTGTCGTGCTTGGCAGGCCAGCGCCGCCGCGAGCGAGCACCGTAGTCGTACGCCCAGATGAGCTCGTTGAGAAAGCACTCGCGCCCGA
>VAWK01000064.1 GCA_005885515.1 Actinomycetota bacterium
GCCATGACCTTGGCGACGACGTCGGCAGCAGTCATTCTGTGGCCTTCGGCCATCGTGGTGTCTCCTCTCATCGGCTCTTTGCTGGAACCGACGAGTCTGGATGCCGCGGTGGCCGGATTCTTCTCCGGCCTACTCGCTGCTCGTTACACCACTTCTACCGACGTGACCCACGACTGGCGCGCAGACTGGCGCGCGCCCGGGAGGCAAGGAGGACCGTCATCATCAGAAGGGTTGCTTTTTGCGCAAACGTACATAAACTGCGCAAACAGCGCAAAAACAGGATATAGCGCTGCAAGACGCCCAAGCAATCAAGGAGGACTACTACTATGCGTCGATTGATTCTCGCTGTGTTGCCGGTGCTGGCGGTGGGGGCCGCTGCGGTGCCCGTCGCGTGGGCCGGAAGCCCGCACTTCATCACGGTGAGCGCGACTCGCGCCGGCAACAGCCTGACCGTGTCAGGCAAGGAGGCCGGCCTTGGTAACGAGGCACAGGTCAACATCGAAGTCAGCGCGACCGCCGAGTGCATCAACAAAGGGGGGAAACACCCCAAAGCGGAAAACAAGGGGTCTATCGCGACCAACGAAAACGTCCCCGTGCAGAACGGAAAGGCGGACTTCTCGCTAACGCTGACGGCGACGTTCACGCCGGAATGCGCCCCGCCGATGACGCTCGCGTTCACGAACGTTACGGTCAGCGACACCACAAACGGCATCTCGAAGAGCCTCGCCGGCACGTTCTAGGAGACAACCGGGGCTGCGATTTTGCGGCCAGGCGACGGGGGGCGGCCGCGTGTCGCCTCTCGGCGTTTACGGGCCGTGGAGCCGCAGCTGTCGGTACATCCCGGAGTCTGTTCAGGCTAGACGGTAACGGGCTCAGCGATCTCCTGGCGGTCGGGCTTCTTCGGGGCGGTGTGGATGGCGTGACGTTCGGTTGCGATGACGAGCGTGGCAAGGTCGCGGTAGCCGATGATCCGTCGGAACTGCTGCTAGGCGACGAGCCTACCGGCGGCGGTCCAGCGCTTGCGCATGTCGCCGTCCTGCCAACGCTTCACGTTGCGCTGGGTGTGGCGGACGATCTCGATCATGCTCTCGCACGGGTTCGTCGAGCAGAGCGTCTTTGCGAGCCGCCCTGTGATTCCGAGCCGCATCGGCGTCAGCGTGTCGTCCATGCCCTCGCGCAACGGACCGGCGGCGTCGGGCCAGGAGCGCTCGAGCTCTGGACGATGAACCGCCTCGACCGGCACCTCCCACATTTGGCAGATGCGTTCATCCTCGCGAGCGGGAGCGAGGAGGAGTTCTCGGGGCGGGCGCTCGTCGTCAACACGCTCAACGCCAAGATGGGCGTGCTCATCGCGGCCCGCAAGCGCACGGGTGGCTGAGTGTGGCCGTCGCCGTGGTGGCACTCATCGTCGCTGCCAGGTCTGGCGCGAGCGTACGGCTAGGTGCGCGGCCCGACCGCACAAGACTGGCGCGAATATTGGCGGGAGCGATCTAGAATCCGCATAGGAAAGCCTAAATCGCGTCTCCTGGCCGGATGAACATGATCTCCGGGACCACGCACGCGGGCGACACCCTCAGCAGGTAGCGCACCGACTCGGCCACGTCCTCCGGGCGGATCATTTCCTGCGCCGGCACGTGCTCCTTGATGAAGTCGGTCATCGGCGTGTCCACGAAGGCCGGGCACAGCGCCGTCGACTTGATGCCCTGGGGAGCCAGTTCCTTGTTCATGGACTCCGTCCAGCCCACAACCCCGTGCTTGGCGGCGGCGTATACCGACAGCCATCCCTCGCCGCGCTTGCCGGCGATCGAAGAGGTGTTCACGACCAACGCGTTGTGGTGCTCCGCCGCCGCCGCCAGCAGCATCGGCAGGCACTCGCGATAGAACAGCATGGTCGCGCGCAGGTTGATGTCCAATTGCATGTCAAGACGCTTGGTCTGAATCTCGCCGACCGTCGCGCCGATGCCAATCCCGGCGTTGTTCACGAGCGCATCCAGGCGGCCATAGCGCTCGCGGTGGGACGCGACGACCTTCTGGATCTCGGCCTCCTCGGCGACGTTGCCGGCAACCGCCTGCACGTCGAATCCCTCGCCCGCGAGGCCCGCCGCGGCGCCATCGAGCTTCTCCGGTCGGCGAGCGGCCATCGTGATCCCATACTTCTCCTCGCCCAGCACCCGCGCGATCGCCAGTCCTATTCCGCTCGATGCCCCCGTGACGATCGCCGCGCGCTCTGCCATCTGCCGTCCCTTCGGTCTGTGAGGAGAAACAATTGCCGTCCGGCTCGCGCCAGCAGGAGGAGGACGGCGGGCGGGAGCATTCCACATATCGCCCGCAGCATCCGAGCAGACGAGCGCCACACCCACAGTTTCGGTGCCAGCTTCGCTGGTAGCGTCTGGCATGGCGGCCGCATATAACGGCGCGCTGGCGGGCCCGTAGCTCAGTTGGTCAGAGCTGCCGACTCATAATCGGTAGGTCGCTGGTTCGAGTCCAGCCGGGCCCATCGCCCCAAAGCGCCTGCTGATCGGCCGCCCTGACAAGTGCCTTCTCGTCCGCTTCTGTCTGCAGCGCCAGGCGGGACACCACGGAAGGTGTAGCATTGGGCACGTTTAGTGCGCTATTTGCGGCTTTGCTGCGAACGGCGAGGCGAATCTAGACTCCGAAAGACTGGCGAGCAAGGAGGTTCTGCCTATCGACGAACGCATCGTCAGCGCGAGTGCTTCTCGTGCTGGTGTCGCGGGGGTATTAGCGGCTCTTGCCCCACAGACACGATCGTGATCGGGTCGCCGCGCCCTGGCACTGACCTCCTCATCCAAAACGACGAGATGACGGTGGCCCTACTGGGCGGGCGAGGGTCGCATTCGAGGCGCGCGGCTTGCCCCGAGCACGCTCCACTCCACCGGGTGGGTGCCACTGGCGGAGCGGAGCTGGGGCCCCGCGATTTGCCACTGCCATTCTCGGACTGGCGCCATCAGAGCGCCAGCCGACCTCACAAAGGAGAACCAAATGCGAAGGACCCTGTACACAACAGTAGCGCTATCGGCGCTTGCGCTCGCCGGGCTCGGATTTGTGCCCGCGGCGCTCGCCGAAAACGCGCATTTCATCGGTACCCCGACCTGCACGAAGTCCGTCAGCACAGGTCTGACGTGCAGCGGGAAGGCCGCCGGACTCGGGAATGGGCCTACGGTCGCATTCCTCACGGCGGAATCCGTGAAAGCGACTTATGAGTGCGTGAACCACGGCGGCAATGTGGCGCCGGGTCAACCCGTCGTCTCGCAGAAAGTGACCGGCCCAGAACAGGAAATCGCGCCGCGAAACGGCCAGATTAGGTTCTCGCCGACAATCCCGCCACCGACTCCGCCGAGCGCGGCGAGCGACTGCCCGAGCGGAAAATGGAGCGTCCGGCTGACGTCTCTGACGTACGCGAACGTCGCGCTGCACATCCAGCAGCCGCCGGGGACCGACGCCCTGACCTTCAACTTCGGAACTATCGACCCCTAATCCCACGCCGAAGAGGCACCGTAAGAGAGAGCCGCCGCGTGCGGCTCTCTCTTGTTCGTTCGCTTGGGCTGCGGCAGAAGTAGTCGTGGCGTAGCCCGCGGCCCGTGCTATCGGAGCGGACAAGACGCGGGCGTCTCATTCGCGCTGGCTCGCTCTCGTTCCAACGCGTCGTAGTAGGCGCGCGAGGATAGGAGCTGCGGTCGGACGCTTGGGGCCGCCCCGGGGCCACCGAACACCCGGAGGCGGCCGCAAACGGCAGTCAATGACACCGCGTCGTTAAGCGGATCCTGCCAACAGCCGCAATCAGCCGCGTGGGAGCGCACTGATAATCGGGTCGCTGGTTCGAGTCCAGCCGGGCCCATGGGCGAAACCCAGCATTAGGCGGGGAGCGCCTTCCGTCGGATCCTTGGCAGCGCCCTGAAGCTCAGACCGCGAGGTCGATCTTCAGCTCGCACATGTCAACGGAGGCGCGCGAGCCCGGGGTTTCGGACGGGTCCATCGCCTCGAACACCCTCGCGCCCGCCTCCATGTCCGCCGCTGTGGCGAACTGCTGGAGTACCACCGCGGTGCCCTGGGTCTCGTCGAACAGGACTTTCAGTCCCGTCGCAGGCACGCCAGGCGGTGGGCCGCTCTCCGCGTCGATGCGCTCCTGGAGCTGCTGCATCCGTTCGGCGCTGACGTTGGTGAACCTCACGACACGTATGTTCACGGGAAACCTCCAGCTGTTCGGTTTTTGAACGATGACCCTGCGATCGAGAAGATGAGCGCTAGCGTCGTCGCGGGATTGGCGCGGCTCAGATCCAGCCCCAGGGCCTCCGTCCCCCCGGATACTGCCAGGCGTGATGCGCAATGGGAGCATAACGGTCGCGTGTTAGGTAGAATGCCTACCAACCGAGGGTGAGGCCGGCAGGAGGAAGGGCGCGTCTGCACGCGCACCGGACTCGGTCCCTCGGAGCCGCCACCGCCTGAGCGCGACGGTCCTCGTGGTGTACCCGGCGGTGGCGGCATGAGTTTTCGTTTCGGCACCCCCAGCACGAGCATGGTTCAGATAGCCTCGCCTGCGGCCAGCCAGGCCAACGGTCCCACGGGCGGGGTAGGCCGTGTCAGCCGAGAACATCCAGATCGTCAAGCGGGCATTGGACGCCTTCAGCCGAGGCGATGCCAACGCCTTTGCCGAGCTCACCACGCCCGATCTGGAGTGGACCACTGGGCTGGGGGCCGTCGAGGGCGAGATCTTCCGCGGACGCGAGGGCGTCGAGACTTACTTCGCCAGGCTGGCCAGCGCATGGGATGAGTTCCGCTTCGTCGCAGAGGAGTTCCGCGACCTCGCCGATGTGGTGCTGGTGCTCGGGCGGCTCGAAGGGCGCGGTCGAGGCGGCGGTGTCCCGGTCGATTCACCGGTGGGAGCGGTGTGGGATCTCCGTGGCGGGAAGATCTGGCGCCTGCGCGCCTACCTCGATCACGCCAAGGCGCGCGAAGTGGCGGGCGTGGCAAGGTAGGCGTGGCCGGCGAGCCTCGAGATCATGCGGTAGATCTAGGCGACGACGATGCGCAGGCGACGATCCACACATGCCGCGCTCGTGAAGTTGATGAGACCTGAGTGGTCTGACATCAAAAGCGGCGTCGAGGGGCAGGGCGGCCTGGGGGGGCAAGCCCAGCAGTGCGCGTCATGCGGACAGTCGTTTACGTGCGGCCGCTACGCGCCGGCCGGGTGCTGGTGCGCGCGGCTCGAGCCGGTCAGCGCCGAGGCGCTGCGCTCGCTTGCCGTTCTCGGTGAGCGTTGCCTGTGCCCGAGCTGCCTCGCGCAGATCGCGGGCTGATGCGTTTAGCGGCCCACGGGCGCACGCGCCGGCGAGCGAGAGCCGCCTAGCCACTAGAGACGCTATCGCGAGCTAGGACCGCCCAACATGCGAGAGGAGCCCACCGGGGGGGCCGATGGGCTCCTCTGCGCTCTACCAGGACTTCGCCCTACCGGGGAAGAAGTGACGAAATCCGTCGCAATCCTCAGCACAGCTACGCACCCGCCGCAAGCCTCGCAATGAACCTGGCGGCGAACGGCGACGCCGCGGCGGAGCAGACCCACCTGGCGCGATGGGTGCACGGCGTCGCGTAATGGCCGTGGGGTGGGCTCCAGATGCGCGCGGCGGGGCGCGCGCGCTGGGGACGCTAAGTTCACCTCATGGCGAAGACCTGGGTGCTTGACACCGAGACGAAGGGCACGGGGGCGCACATGGTGCCTCTGGAAAAGCTGCTGCAGCAGCCCGCCAAGGAGCGTGACCTGGCCACCATCACGCTGGCGCCCCAGCCTTCTCGTGACCCTGTCGAGCCGCCCGAGCCACCGGTGCCGTTGCGGTTCAAGGTCGTGGACGTGCTGGGCGCACGCGAGCTCGCGCGCGACATCAGCCTGCGCGCGGCCCTGGGCCTGCTCGAGGACATGAGCACAGTGCTCGACGCGCGCGTCTACGTGTGGATGCCGATCCCCCGTCGCTGGCGCCTGCTCACGCTCGATGAGCAGAAGTTGCTGTGGCAGTTCCGCGGCCGCGCCCCGGCCGCACCTGTCTCCTAGCGGCGCGTCAGTCGGCTGCCGCCGCGGGGGCTTGACCGCGGGCGAGCCCGTCGCGCGGGGCCGCGCTGTCGAGCGTCGCGGGTGTGCCCTCGCTGCCGCGCTCGCTCCCCGCCACTGCCGTCACGTGTGCCGACAGGATCGCGATGTCGTCGCGCGCGCCGTCAGGCTCGATCAGCTCGATCAGCGTGTCGATCGCCGCCTGCGAGCTGCTCGGTGAGCTGCGCGTGAGTGCTCGAATCATCTCCGCGGCCGAGACGGTGCGAGCCGGCGCGTGGGCGTCGGAGAGCCCGTCGGTGTAAAGCGCCAGCACGTCGCCCGGCATCAGCGTCACCGAGCAGTCGCGGATGCCCGGATCATCGAAGACGCCCAGCAGCGTTCCGCAATCACCGGTCTCCTCGACCTCGCCGGCGGCCCGCACGAGCAGCGCCGGCGGATGCCCGCCGCCCGCGATCTGGGCTTGGAAGCCCGCCTGCCGGGGCTCCAGGTAGACGAGCAGCGCGGTGGCGAACCGGCCACCGAAATTCTGCTCGAGCATGGCCTGATTGACCTGCGAGAGCACCCTGGCGGGGCTGGTGGTCTTGCGCGCGTAGGCCATCGCGGTGTGGCGCAGGAAGCCGGTCAGGGCGGCGGCCTCCGCGCCCTTTCCGCATACGTCGCCCACCACTAGCGAGAAGCCCTGACGGTGTCGGAAGACGTCGAAGAAATCGCCGCCGACTTCGTCGCCGGCGCCCATCGGGCGGAAGAAGCTCGCGAGATCAACGCCGGGAATGACGGGCAGGGTCGCTGGCATCAGGCTGCGGCGCAGTGTTCCCGCCACGCGCGCCCGGTCTGCGTACAGGCGCGCGTTGTCGAGCGCCATCGCCGCCCGGCCGCTCAGGTCCTCGAGCACCGCCAGCTGGTGGGGCCGATAACGGCCGCGTCGGGCGCCGTGGAAGAACGAGATCGCGCCATGCGTGCGACCCCGGGCGAACATCGGGAACACGACCGCCGAGCGGTAGCCGGCGGACTGCACGAAGCGCTGAAACTCCTCGCTGTGGTCGAGCCGCGCGGCGCTGGGCGGATCGGCGACGTCATCGATAATGCATGATTCGTTGCGCTCGATCGCTCGCGTCAGAGCATCGTCGCTGCGACCGTCCAGCGGCGAGTGGCTGCGCATCCGCTCCACCTGGACGGCGAGCGCTGGATCGGACGCCGCGGCGACGGTGCTTCCGAGCGCGCCCTGGCGCTCGACCAGGTCGATCACGCACAGATCGGCCAGCCCCGGTACCGCGGTGCCGGCGATTCGTCGCAGCGTGTCCGCGGGATCGAGCGAGCCGTCCAGCTGAAAGGTCGCGTTGATCAGCAGTTCCAGCAGCCGGCGCTGGTCGCGTACGCGGTGCAGCGCGTAGTGGACGACGCCGCCGCTCAGCAGCGCGAGCACCAACCCCACGCAGGCAACGGCGCCGAACATTGCCGAGACATGGCTGTAGGTGAGCGGGGACAAGAAGCCGATCGCCGACGCAAGCGACACCGCCGCCAGCCTGGTGGGCGGCTGAAAGGCTGCGGCATGGCCGATTGCGAAGAAGTAGATGAGCGCGAAAGGGCTGTGGGCGCCGCCGCTGGCCGCGCACAACAGCGCGATCAGCAACACGCCCCACAGCTCCGCGATCCAGGCCAGCAGGAGCCCGCCGTGCCAGCGTTTGGCCGCGATCAGCAGCAGCAGGGCGGTGATCGTTGCGGTGACGCCGACGGCAGCCACGCCGGCAGGGGAGCCGACGTGCGGCAGCAGCACGGCGGTCGCGGTCAGCGCGGCACCGACCAGGTACAAGCCGGCGGCGCTCATGACCGCCGCGCGCGCTTCGCCGTAGCCGCTTGCACGGTCCGCGCGCGGAGTCTCCAAGGTGGTGGGTAGATCCAGGCTCTTGAACGCGCGCAGCCTCGCGCCGCGCCGGGCGGCGCTTCCATCCCCCTCGCTTTGCCAGGCCCTCATCCTCAGCTCGATTGTCTT
>VAWK01000017.1:0-27432 GCA_005885515.1 Actinomycetota bacterium
CGCCGGATCGGCGAGATCCTGCGCCCGCCGGTCCTCGCCGGCGCGGCGCTCGGCGGCATCCTCTCTCTCCTGTGGCTTCGCCGCCGCGCGCTCGTCGGCGCCGCGGCGGGCGTGCTCGCGGTCATCGTGTTCGCGGCCTTCGCGGCGCTCGGGCTGCCGATCAACACCCGCTACGCCTTCCTCACGGCGGCGATCCTGGCGGTCTTCGCCGGCGCCGGCGCCTTCGGCTGGATGCTGCTGGAGCCCGGCGATCGCCGCCGGAGGTGGTGGATGGCGGGCGGCGCGATCGTGATCGTGACGCTGATCGCCTACTCCCCATCGCAGTACCGCTCGGCCCACCGCGAGCTGCGCAAACTGGCGCGCCAGGAGCACATCGAAGACGACCTGCTGGCGCTCGTGGACAACCACGCCATCACGCTTCACTGTGGGCTCGTGGGCGTGCCCAACCACGCCCCGATACCGCTGCTCGCCCTGTACCTGAAGACCAGCCCGGCCAACATCCGAAACGCCCAGGTCGCCAGCATCACCCGCGGCGTCTATGTGGACCCCGCGAGCAGGGAAGTCGAAGACGAGTACGTGCTCGACCCGCGCGACCCGCACGTGCCCGTCACCGTGCCGCCCGGTTTCACCGAGTCGCACGCCAACAATTCATGGCTCATATTCCAGCGCTGCAAGTAGGACCGTGCACCCCTCTTCGAGACGCCGAGTCCCGGTGCCGATCGAAGCCCGCGACTCCGGTCCAGGAGCTCCCGCTGCGCCTGCCGGTGATCGCTTAAGGCTGCTTCCTTCCGGACCTGACCTGATTCGCAAGCCGGCACCGCGCGGGGACCCGGACCATCGACGCCCCGGGCGACGGAGCGACCGGGGCCGGAGTCCCTCTGAGAGGAATTCAGCCCCGCTAGAGCGGATTGCGGGTTCAGGGCACCGCTACCTCCCCGCCTAGCACGGTCCGCCTCCGATCCTAACCGACTTCCGCTAGGCTGCCCGCCCGTGAGCCAATCAGGCGAAACCTCGAGCAACCGTTCCGCCGCCGTCAGCGCCCTTGCCGCGATCGTCGCGGTGGTGCTGTTCGGCGGCTGCGGCTCGGGCGCGTCGAGCACGATCACCCTGGGCAATGAGAACAAGGCCGATCAGGCGCTCGTGAAATCGACCGCCTCGTCGTCCACATCGACGACGACCAGCCCGGCCAAGACCCCGACCAGCGGCCCGCTGTCGAAGGAACCCACCGTCACGCCGCCCTCGGGTCCGCCGCCGAGCAAGCTCGTGGTCAAGGACCTGATAAAGGGCACCGGCGCGGAAGCGCAGGCCGGCAAGTCGATCACCGTGAACTACGTGGGCGTGCTGTACCACGGCGGAAAAGTGTTCGACGCGTCGTGGAAACGCGGCGAACCGGCCACCTTCTCGCTCGAACAGGGCAAGCTCATCGCCGGCTGGACCCAGGGGATCCCCGGCATGAAAGTCGGCGGACGGCGCGAGCTGATCATCCCGGCCGCGCTGGCATATGGCGCAAAAGGATCGCCGCCGTCGATTCCGCCCAACGCTCCGCTCGTGTTCGTGATTGACCTGCTCGGCACCTAGTAGGGTCCGCCACGCGTCTGCACGCGACCGCGTCTTTGTGCGCCCGAGCGCAGCGGCTGACGACTCTTCTGCTGCTGGCGGTGCTGCTCATGCTGAGCGGCTGTGGCGGCTCACGCGAAGCGTCGACGCCGCAGGCACTCAAGCTGCGCCGCGAAGATCTGGTCGCCGTGTGCCGTGCGCTAAGCGGCGCAGCGGGCCAGGTCGCGATCGAGGTGGCGGACGCCAAGCGTGCCTGGAGGCTGGTCGCCGACGGCCTGCCGCGCATGATCCCCGCCGCGCCGCCGCCGGCGATCGCGGCCGCGGCGGCCAGCGCCGCGCGCATCACCGTGCCCGCACCGCTGCAGGAAGCGGGCGCCCGCGCGCTCACCGGCCCAGCGGCGGAACTCGCCGGCCTGTTCCGCACCTATGCCGTCCTCTCCGCGCGTGGATGGCGCTTGATCGCCGCCGCTGTGGCCGAGATCGAGCACGGGCCACCGGCCAGCGCGCTGTTCGCGCGCCAGAACGTGGCGCTGTACATCGAGAGCGTCTACGACGGCCACTTCACCTTGGCGCAGATCGGGAAGAAGCTGCGCGGCGGCTACAGCAAGCTCGGCGGCACCGCGGCGTTCGGCAGCGCCCTGGTGGCTGCGCAAGTGAGCGCGCTGGAAGCCGCCTACTCTGAAAGCAGCGACCGGCTGCACCCGCATGTCGGCGTGCGGCTGGGGTCATGAACGCGATCGACACGGCGGCGGCGAGCCGAGAGGCAGGGCTCGCGTGAGCGCCTTCGTGAGTGCCGGCGCCGGGTTCCTGCTGGCCGTGCTGTGGTTTGACCTGATGTTCGACGTACAGGTCCTCGGCCGCGGCCTGCACGCGCTGCCCGAGCAGGTGCTGGCCTCGATCGCCGCCTACTACGGCAGGGTCACCACGGCAGCACGGCCGATGAACCGGCTGGTGGCGGCGGTCATGCTCGCCACGCTCGCCGGGATCGTGGTCGAGATCATCCGCGGTGTGAGCGACCAATGGGCCGCCTGGTCCTCGCTGGCGCTGGCGCTGCCAGCGATCGTGCTCGCCGCCGCGCACACCGTGCCGAGCGCGGTGAGGCTTGGGGCCCGCTCGGACACGAGCGAGCGCCAGAGCGCGCTGGCCCGCTCGATCTGCCGCGACCACCTGCTGTGCGCGAGCGCGATCGCTGGCGTGCTGGTGCTCCAGCTGGCCTTCGCCTGATCGCCGGTGGCGCGTGGCTTCGGGCTCAGAGGGGGAACTCGAGCTCTTCGCGCTCTTGCCCGAAGGCTTTGCCCAAGACCAGCACACGCTGGTCGTCGAGCTGACGGTACTCGTCGCCCTCACGCGCTACCCGTCCCTGTTTTGCGCTCGTCCTGACTCAGCGGACGCTGAGCGTGGCCCGTTCGATCACCATCGGCGCACGCGGTTTGCTCGCCTCGCCACCTTCGGGCGCAGCTTCGGTGGGTACGTGCGAGATCGCTTCCACAGCCCGCTCACCGCTGACCACGTGTCCCACCAAGGCGTACACGGGCGGTAGGTTGACGGTGGAGCCAGTGACGATGAAGAACTGGCTGCTCGAAGTTCCGGCGGGCTCCGTGCCGCCCTTGGCCATGGCGACGACGCCCTTTCTGTAGCGAAGGTTCGGCGGGGGCGGCTCAACGACCGTCCAGCTTGGACCGCCGGTGCCGTTGCCGTTGGGATCTCCACCCTGAATCACAAAGCCACGCACGACGCGATGGAAGGTGAGCCCGTCGTAATAGCCGAGCTTCACGAGGTGTGCGAAAGCGGACGTGGTCTTGGGCGCTTCCTTGACGGCGAGTTGAATAACGATGGCGCCGCAGTTGGTTGCGAGCCGGACCGTGTAGCTGCGCGTGGGATCGAGCTGCGCGGTGGGTTTGGATGCCTGCTCGCCGGCCCGGGAGGCCGGAGCCGCCACGCTCCGACATCCGGGAACTGCAACCGAGGGCGGGGTCGGCTGCTGGGCTCCCGCGGCCGCCGAGGCCTTTCCGGCAGTTGTTCTCTCGGTGGCCGTGCGGACGATTGCGTCTCGTCCCAAGCGAGCGCCCGCGCCGTCGTCGCCCCGACGCTAGCTGAACCGGCCGCGCTCCCTGCCGAGAGGAGCACAGGTCGCGCGACGTGCTACTTCCCACGGCTGCGACACGGAGGCGAGCTTCTCGCGGACGGTAGAGTCGGTTCATGGCGAGGCCGAGCGACACGATCGAGAACCCGGTGACGGGTCAGCGGTTGACATTCCTGGTCACGGGCGCCGACACCGGAGGGGAACTGTTCCGAGCCGAGGGTGCCTTCCCGGCGGGCGGCTTCGCCGGCGTCGAGCACATCCACCCGCACCAACACGAGCACTTCGAGGTCGTCGCCGGACAGGCGGCATTCAGTATCGAGGGCGTCGAGCGGGTCCTCGGCGCCGGGCAGACAGTCGAGGTGCCCGCGGGCACCAAGCACACGTTCAGGAACGCCGGCGATGACGAGATGAGGGTCGTCTTTGAGTTCCGCCCGGCGCCGGAGTCGACCGAGCGCTTCTACGAGTTCTACTTTGGCTTTGCGCAGGAGGGTCGCGTTAACTCCAAGTCCCTGCCCGATCTGCTCGACATCGCGCTCATCTGGCCGCTCGTTTCCGACCATGCGGTGCTGGCCAAGCCGACGACATGGAACCAGAACGCGCTCTTCCGCGCACTGTTGCCGATCGCGCGTGCGCTGCGGCGCCGGCTGCCGTCATGCGAGGTTGCGGCGCCCACGACCTGAAGATCGCAGGCTTTACCCGCGCCGAGGACTGCTGCATTTCAGAGGCGATGCGAGAGTGCGTGGGTCACCATGGCGCTGTCGCTCTGGCCTGCCATGAAGGAGGGCCTCCTCGGTGGCAAGCTCCGCTTGTTTGCTCGGGTAGCGAGCGGTCGAGCAACGGCACTTCAGCGCCGACTGCACCGTCGACGTGCTGCCAGTCCTAATCGGCGAGCTCAAGAAGTACGCGCCGATCGACAGGGCGGCCGAGGCGCTGGTGTTCGGGACCTCGACGGGCGGCGCCTGGGGACCACTAACGTCCGCCGCCGCATCCTCGCGCGGCCGTCGAGCGCGCCAACGAGCACGGCGAGCCCGAGCGGCTGCGGGCGCTCGTGCACGGTGAGGAGTGGGCACAGGCGCCCGCGCCGGTGCCCGCTGCCAGCGAGAGGCACCCGATTGGCACCCGGGCGCATTCGGCCGTCGCGGCACCGCGCGCGTGATGCCCAAGAGCCCCGTAGAATCGGGCCTTCAGGGCGCGTAGCTCAGTGGGAGAGCGCTCGCTTCACACGCGAGAGGGCGGTGGTTCGAAACCACCCGCGCCCATCAAAGAGCCCCTGCAAAATGGCATGGCGCGATGGCGAGTGGCGCGGTTGCGCCGAGCGCCGTCCGGATTCTCATCTCGACAGGACTGGCACACCATTACGTTCACGGAGCTTACGCTCACGAGCGCGCAGCCCACGCGTGCACGACCGCGGTCCGCGGGCGCCGCAGGTTTGCGGCAAACTTCCGCGCGATGGCGCTTCCATCAACTCGCACCGGTCGCTCGCTTCTTGCCGCGCGAACCGCCCTCGGCCTCTCCACCCTGCTTGCCCCGCGGCTGGCCGGGAAGGCGTTCTTCCTGGATCCGGAGGACAACCCGCAGCTGCCGGTGATCGGCCGCATGTGGGGCATTCGCAACCTGTCGCTCGCCGCGGGAATGTACGGCGCGACGGGCGCGAGCCGCGCCCAGTGGTGGCGGCTGCAGCCGGCCATCGACGCGCTCGACTTCCTGGTGATCGTGGCGGAATGGCGCCGTGGGGCCGTCCCCGGCCGGGCCGCCGGGCTGATGGCCGGCACGGCACTCGTGGCGACTGCCCTCGGGTCGTTGTCAGCGGCGGCCGAGGCGGCGTAGCGGCTTATGGTGCTCCCCCGGGTCGCGACTTGGTCGGGGCATCCCGAAGGTGGAGACGGGGCCGCGCTCGGGCTTCGAGGAGTTCGCGCAGTTTTGGTGTCTAGCGCGTGAGCGTCGCGGGCGGGACGAGGAGCACGGAGCATCGCGCCTGGTGCACGACTCGCCTGCTCACACTCCCCATCGCTCGCAGCCCATCCAGCCTGCGGCTCCCCATGACCACCAGGGATGCGTCGGCTGCGGCGGCGGCCGACTTGATCACATCAGCGGCCCGACCCGGCTCGACCACTAACTCGCTCGTGCCGGATGCGCGAGTACGTGTGAGCGTCTGCTCCTGCTCCTTGAGTGTGTCTTCCTGCGCCCGCCGACGGCCACGTTTGATGGGCGACTCGCGTCCGAGCGCGTGCACCAGCGTCACATTGGATCCGTCGGGATGGGCGAGCCGGGCAGCCAGATCAACGACCGCGTGCGAGGCCTCCAGACCATCGCTCGCGACGACGATGCGGTCTCCGAGTCGGCGATCCTCCGCCAGCGGCCGAGCGACGAGCAACGCAGTGGTGAATCCTTCGAGCGCTTTATTCCCGACCCCGACGCTCAGCAGTCTCGCCGGCCACGAGCCTGCGGGTGCTCCGAGCGCCAGCAGGTCGTATTTTGCGCTCCAGTCCAGGATGACGCGCGCCGGGGGGCTCCTCGGGTCAACCTCGCTCGCGTACGGCAGCCCAGCCTCACGCGCGATCCCTTCGGCACGCTTGAGGATTCCCGACGCCCGTGCCGGTCCGATCGCCGGAGCTCGATGGGCGCCGCCGGATCGGAATGAGGTCACAGCGAGGAAAGTCAGACGCCCCTGCGTTCCGGCCAGGGCTGCTGCGTGCTCCACTGCGCTGAAGCCCCCCTCTTTGCCATCGATGGCGCAGAGGATGTCCGCGAAGCTCGGGGCCGGGCTCGCGGGCGCCGCGCGGCCCTCGGTTTGCATGCTCTCGGTCTCGGGCATTGGCGCAACTAGATCCTACGCCGCCCGGTCGCGTCGTGCGCATGCAATTGTTCTATCGCCGCGCCAAGGCGCTTGAAGCCGTCGGCCTGTCGAAGTAGAGCCGGAGGCCGCTCGCGAGCGACGGAGCAGGCGTTCCGCGACCTACATAGGTAATTGGACCGGCTTCGGTCGGTTTTCACTGCCGCCGCGCGCCGTCGCTCGTCGCCGCCGCCGCGTCGATCTCGGCTCCGACTTTTGGCGGCGATGAGCGCGGCACGCGGGTGCGCCGCTAGCCCGAGGGCCTAGTGCATGCTGCAGGCGATGACAACGCCCGTTCCGAGAGCGCCGGGGAGAAAGCTCGCTTCTTCATGAACAGCTCACGTTTCCTTTCTCAGCGCCGGTACGGGTCGACGTACAGGTTGTAGAGCTGGTAGTCGTTCGTGGTGCCACCGCCGATCAGGGTGATGCGCACCACCTGCCAGCCGGGCACGTTGTAGGGCTGCATGTTGACCGCGGCCGGCACCGTCCAGGCGCCATTGCCTTCGCCGTGTGTCTGTCCGGTGTTCTTGGGCGTGTCCCACGTGCTCGTGCCCAGATAGGAGACGTAGAAGTACACGCCGGATGCGCCCACGACGTTGCGGATGATCGTGCGCGCGGTGGGGTAATCGGAGGTGATGCAGAAGCTCGGGCTGACGGCCTTTGCGCCGCTCGGCAGGTCGAGCACAGAGCCCGTCTGGCCGTTTTGCAGCGTGGCCTTCGTGATCGAGGCCCCGCCCGTCAGGGTCCAGCCCGTGCCTGCGAAGTTGCCGGGGGTCTGTCCGGGCGTGAGGGTGTACCAGTTGCTGTCACCTGCGTACAGGAACGGCTGCGTGAGCGCGGGTTCCACGCACTGTGAGGCTTCTGTGATCGAGGCTTCCGTGATCGGCTTTTCGGCCTGTTCTGTCGACCGCTTCGCGGCCTGGGCAGGCACAGCCCCGATCAGCAGCAGCGCGCTGCATGCGGCCAGGGCGCGGCTGGGGAACCTCCGGGGACGAACTATGTACGGCATTCAGGGACCTCCGTGTCCGTGTCACGGAAGACCGTGACCGTTGGGGAGAGTCGGCAGCCGGGCGGTCTGCGGGAGATCCCTGGCTTTGCGTCCCCGCCTCGCGACGGGTTTGCCCTGAGCGACATCTGTTGACTTGTCAGAGGCCAGATCGGACCGGCCGTGCTCGCGCATGAGTCGCGGCGGCCGGTGGTGGACAAAGGGCCGACGCGCGTGTCGTCCTTTTGGGACGATCCGTTCGCTACCGACGGCGGATCGGCGCATCCGCGACGGCGTCGGTCGGGTGTAGTCTCGCGGCATGTCCTGGCTCCCCTGCAGTGCGCCGACGCCCGCAGGAGTGTGATCGGAGCGTGACGCCGGCCGCTGCAGACGGAGCCAGCGCCCCTGGCGCGCCCGGGGTGGTGGTCGAGGTGTCGCAGCTGCGCATGTCCTACGACGGATTCGAGGCCGTCCGGGGGGTGGACCTGCGCGTGTGCGCTGGGGAGATCTTTGCGTTTCTCGGCCCCAACGGGGCAGTCAAGACGACGACTGTGGAGATCCTCGAGGGTCATCGCCGCCGCACCGGTGGCGAGGTGCGCGTGCTCGGCGCCGACCCGCAGCACGCCGACCGCCGCTGGCGTGCGCGAGTCGGCGTGGTACTGCAGACCTCGCGGGTCGAGCAGGAGCTGACGGTGCGCGAGTGCCTGGACCTGTACGCCGGCTACTATCCCGCGCCGCGGCCCGTGAAGGACGTGATCAAGCTCGTCGGGCTACAGAAGAAGGCCGACGTACGCGGTGGACTGCTATCCGGCGGCGAGCAGCGGCGCTTGGACGTCGCGCTTGCACTGATCGGCGACCCCGAGCTGGTGTTCCTCGATGAGCCGACGACTGGGTTCGATCCTTCGGCGCGCCGCGCAGCGTGGGAGATGATCGCCGGCCTGCCGGTGAGCCACCTCGACAACACGTTGTTCAAGGCGTTCGACCCGGCCACCAAGGGCGCCGGGATCGCCGCAAAAGACCTCCTGATCCTCGCGATCTGGGGCATCGGCGGCCTGCTGATCGCGCTGTGGCGCTTCTCCTGGTCCCCGCGAGCCGCGTAGCGAGGCCCACCCACCGACAGATCGCCAAACAGAAAGGACCGAATATGGCACACCAGTTCAACGTCGAGCTGTCGATGCGCGAGCCGCCCGCCGAGGCCCAGGCGCGGGCCGCGAGTGCGCTCACCGATCCGGCCCGCGCCGTGGGCTTTCGCCTGACCAAGCGGGGTGCCGGCGAGCTCGGCTATCGTCCACGCGTTCAGTTCCCGTTCCTGATCATGCTCTTGCGCAACCTCAACGGCGAGCGCATGACGGTCAAGTTCGATCCCGGCGCCGCAGGCGGGACCCGCGTCACGATCAGCGGCGCTGCCTCCCGCGCCCACCACCCCCTCGCCGCCGACCCCGAGCACTGGTCGGAGGCGCTTGGCGCCTCGCCAGCCGCCGAGCAGTAGCCGCAGGGGCGGGCACCTGCTGATCCGGGGGGTGGTGAGGGCGATTTCGTCGGCAGGCTCAGGCGAGCCGATAACAGCGGACCGCAACAGCTTTCGCTTCAGCGCCCACATGGGCCGGTCATCGCTCCCTCCCGGCCGGTACCGCGTGACGGCGCTACCCACGTTCGCCGGTCGGACCGGCCCAAAGGCGCTCGTGGGCTTTCGCATCACCCACTGAGCGTGGCCGGGGCGCGGCCCGCCACGGTCCACCAACGCGGCCGATCTCGCCCGCCCGCAGGCGCGTAGGGCTGTACAGCCACCCCTCAGCGCGCAAAGATCTAGGCGTGATGGCGTCCGAGGTCAGCTGTCCCACCTGCGGTGCCGCCAGTCCCGCGGAGGCCCGCTTTTGCATGTCCTGCGGTGCCTCGCTTGCCCGCAGCTGCCCGGCGTGCGGCGCCGAGTCGCCTGCCCAAGCGCGCTTCTGCATGTCCTGCGGGGCGGCGCTCGAGGCCGGCGCCACTGTGGCCGCCGCGGTGGAGGACTCCGGGCCCAGCGAGGAGCGGCGCACCGTGACGGTGTTGTTCGCCGACCTATCCGGCTACACGGCCGTCAGCGAGCGTCTCGATCACGAGACCGTCAAGGCGCTGACCGAGCGCTGCCTCACGCGGCTGGCCGCCGAGGTAGACCGCTTCGGCGGTCGGGTCGACAAGTACATCGGGGACAACGTGATGGCGGTGTTTGGAGCCCCGGTCGCGCACGAGAACGATCCCGAGCGCGCGGTGCGCGCCGCCTTCGGCATGCAGGCGGCGATGGCAGAGCTGAACAGGGGGATCGCACCCGAGTTCGGTTTCGAGCTGCCGCTGCGCATCGGCGTGAACACCGGTGAGGTGCTCGCCGGCCGCGTCGGTGACGCCTACACGGTCGTCGGCGACACGGTCAACGTGGCCGCCCGGCTTCAGACCGCGGCGCCGGCAGGCGGCATTCTCGTCGGCGAGCGTACGCACCGATCCAGCGAGGCGGCGGTCCACTACCAGGAGCTGCCGCCGCTGCAGCTGAAGGGCAAGGCCGACCCCGTTCCGGCCTGGGGCGCGGTCGAGCTGCGCGATGCCGATCAGCCGCGCGAGCGCCCGATCCACGGCGCAGCGCTGGTGGGGCGCGATGCCGAGCTGTCGCAGCTGGAGACGATCTTCGAGCGCGTGCACCGCGACGCCGCGCCGCACCTCGTCACGGTGGTCGGCCAGGCCGGCGTGGGCAAGTCGCGCCTGCTGCTCGAGCTCGAGCGGCGACTCGCGCAGCAGCACACGCCGACACGGCTGCTGCGCGGGCGCTGCCTGGCGTTCGGCTCGAGCGTCGTGTACTGGCCACTGGCGGAGATGCTTCGCGCCGAGTGCGGGATCCTCGACGGCGATACGGGCGCGCAGGCCCGCTCCAAGCTGGCCGAGCGGCTTGGGCCGCTGCTCTCCACGCGCGAGGACGAGGGACAGGTGGAGCGCCGCCTGGCGCCGCTCGCGCGCCTGCTTGGCGCGGAGGCGGCAGATGACGAGCCGCTGACCGAGCAGGAGGACGGGCAGAGCGGCCGCGAGAGCTTCTTCGGGGCCGTGCGCGCGGTGCTGGAGGCGCTCGCGCAGGAGCGCGCGCTGCTGCTGGCTTGGGAGGACATCCACTGGGCCGACGAGGGCACGCTTGACCTGATCGAGTACCTCTCGCAATGGCTGCGCGCGCCCGTCCTGCAGGTCGCGCTCGCCCGCGACGAGCTGCTCGAGCGACGCCCGAGCTGGAGCACATTGCGTCGGATGGCCACGACCACGTTCCTGGAACCGCTCGCGCCGACGGAGGTGCGCCAGCTGATCGAGGGCCTGCTCCATTCAGCGGGCACTTCCACGGAGCTGCCCGAGGCGCTCGCCGAGCGCTCCGGTGGCAACCCCCTGTTCGCGGAGGCGATGGTGCAGCGGATCGCCGAGGAGGGCAGCGCCACCGCGGCCGAGCTCCCCGACACGGTCCAGGGGCTGCTCGCGGCGCGCTTGGACTCGCTCGAGCGCTTCGAGCGACAGCTGGTGGCCCACGCCGCCGTGCTCGGGCGCACGTTCTGGGAAAGCGCGCTCGAGCCGCTCGCCACTGCCGCCGGCGCGGACCTCGGCGCGACGCTGATCGCGCTGCGCGACAAGGACATCATCGTCCCCGGCGAGGCAGGGCAGCTCGCAGACGAGCGCGAGCTCGCCTTCAAGCACGTGCTGATCCGCGACGTGGCCTACGAGATGCTGCCCAAGGCCGTGCGCGCCCACAAGCACGCCGAAGTGGGCGCTTTCATCGAGCGGCGGGCCGGCGAGCGCAGCGAGGGAGTCGTCGCCTTGCTCGCCGAGCACTACGGGCGCGCAGCCACGCTCGCGGCCGAGGTTCGTTTGGAGGCTTCAGAGCTCGCCGAGCTGCGTGCGAAGGCTCTCGAGTTCAGCGAGGCCGCCGGCGACGCCGCGGCGTCGCTGTTCGCGAACCGCGAAGCGCTCACCCACTACGAGGCGGCGGCCGCGTTTGCCGATCCTGAGGATCCGGCGCTGCTGCGGATCGCCGAGAAGTGCGGCGACATCGAGCTGCGCCTGGGACGCGTCGAGCCGGCGATCGCCGCGTGGCAGCGCTGCCTGACCCACTACCAAGGGCAGCAAGAGCTCGAGCACGTCGCCGAGCTGCACCGCAAGATCGGCGCCGCGCTGGCCCACAAGGGAGAGCGCAAGCAGGCGATCGAGCACCACCAGCAGGGCATCAACCTGATCAAGGACCTGGCTCCGTCGCTGGCGCTCGTGCGCCTGTACGAGGAGGCGGCGTGGCTGTATATGCAGGTCGGCGACAACATGCTTGCCATCTACGCGTCCGAGAAGGCGCTACGCCTGGCAGAGACGCTCGGCGAGGCCAGGGCCGCAAGCCGCGCGCACGGGATCTTCGGGCGCGTCTTCGGTCGCATCGGCGACACCGTCAAGGCCCGCGAAAACCTCGAGCGGGCGGTCGCGCTGGCGCGTGACTCCGATGCAGGCGAGACCGTGCTCGCGCTGCTCGCGCTAGGCCACAGCCTGGAGCACTCCGAGGGCGACTACGAGGGCGCCAGCTCCTGCTACGAGGAGGCGCTCGCGCTGGCCGAGCGCATCGGCGATGTGCCGGCGCAGATCGAGCTGCAGTCCGCGCTTGCCCAGCTGGCGTTCTATCGCTGCGATTGGGAGGAGGTCACACGGGCGAGCAACGCGGGCGCCGAGCTCGCCGAACGCGAGGGGCTGATCGGCAAGTTGTGCCTCTCGAACACGCTCCGGGGGCTGCTGCGCTGGCGCGATGGAGACCTCGAATCCTCGGCGCAGCTGTTCACCGTCGCCGACGAGCTCGCCGAGCGGGTGGGCTGGTCGGAGGTCTCGTTCAGCGCCCTGATTGGGCTCGCGGTGACACTGCGCGATCGCGGCGACTTCGCCGGCGCCGAGCAAGCTCTCGGCCGCGCGCTCGCCGTGTGCGAGCGGGCGGGGCTGATCCCGCAGTCGATCAGGGTGCACGCCGCGCTGGCGCTGGTGTGCGCGCTCGCGGATCGCGCCGACGCTGCAGCCGAGGCGGCCGAGCGCGCGACGAGCCTTGCGGCGCGCGTCCACGAGCCCGTGGGCCAGGCCTGCGCGCTCGAAGCCCAGGGCGTCGTGGGCGAGTACGCGGATGCCGTGCAGGCGCTGGGCGAGGCGCGGACAGCGTGGGAGCGGCTGGGGCGCCGTCTCGACGTCGCGCGCTGCGACATGCTGCTCGGCCGCAGGCTGCTCGAGCAGGACGCCGACGCCGCCGCAGAGGTGCTGGCGCGCGCAGCAGCCGCCTACGACGGGCTCGGTGTAACGCACCTCGCGGAGCGCTCGCGCGAGCTCGTGGCCGCGTGAACCGGCCTGACCCGGGCGGACGAGCGCCGGCGCCGGCCTAACCCGGCGTGGCCGACGAGGTCTGCCGGCGCGGGCGGGGTCCGATGCCGAGCTCGGCGCGAAGCGCCTCGTCGTCGATGAAGAACTCGACCATGATCACCCTGCCCGCGCGCGCAGCGAGCAGGAACGACCACGAGAACGTGCTCTGCACGCCGCTGGCCGAGGACACCGGCTGACGGATTCGCCACAGCGCACGATCGCCCAGATCATGCTCCTCCTCCACGCTCACCCGGGTCGGCCCCATCGCCTCCCGCACGCTGTGCCAGAAGCGCTTGGCGGGGTCGCGGCCGAACCACACGCGCTCCGGCCAGGAGGGGTCGGTGCGCACCACGATGTTCTCGTCGAAGGTGGCAAACACGGCCTCCAGCCGGCCGTCGTTCCAGCCCTCGATCATCCGGCGCCCAAGCGCCAACGCGGACACGACCAAACGGTAGCGAGACCAATCGCCTCGCCGCCCAGCGCCATCTACAGCCGCACGGGCAGCGTCTTCAGCTGGTTGACGAACAGCGATTCCACGTACCGCGGCTTGCCCGCCAGCTCGATCGCCGGGAAGCGCCGCAGGGTCTCCTCGAACAGGACGCGCAGCTCCAGGCGCGCCAGCGCGGTGCCGAGGCAGAAGTGGCGCCCGCCGGCGCCGAAGGCCTGGTGCTCGGGGTTGCGGCGCACGTCAAAGCGGTCCGGGTCCTCATAGCGGGTCTCGTCGCGGTTGGAGGACGCGTACCACATCACCACCTTCTCGCCCTGCTTGATCTTCTGCCCGTGCAGCTCGGTGTCGCTGGTGGCCGTGCGGCGGAAGTGCGCGAAGGCGGGGAACATGCGCAGCGACTCCTCGACCGCGCTCGGTATCAGCGACGGGTCCTGCAGCAGCAGCTGCATCTGGGAGCGGTCTTCCATCAGCGCGCGCATGCCGCTGCAGTAGGTGGCCTTGGTCGAGTCGTTGCCCGCCGCCACCAGCAAGAAGAAGCCCATCACGATCTCGTGCTCCTCGAGCTTCTCGCCGTCGACTTCGGCGTGCACCAGCACGCTCGTGAGGTCATCGGTGGGGTGCTCGCGGCGCGCGGCGATCAGCTTGCGGCAGCGCTCGAAGATCTCGGGGATGTCTTTGTGCACCGCGCCGTCGAAGCCATCGGGGTTCAAGTCCGGGTCGGCGGCCCCCAGCGTCGAGTTCATCAACCTCGCCCAGATCGCGTCGTCCTCCTCGGGAATGCCCATGAAGCTGCCGATCACGCGCGAGACCACCGGCTGCGCCACCTCGCCGACCAGATCGCATTGCTCGCGTCCCCGCAGGCGATCGAGCACCCCGGTCACGATCTCCCTGATCGCTCCCTCGTGGTCGGCGATCCGCTTGGGCGTGAAGCCGGCCTGGAACAGCGCCTTCAGGCGGTCGTGCTTGGGCGGGTCCATGCCGATGAACATCGCCCGCGCGAGCTCGATCGGGAAGCCGGCCGCCGCCACGACCACGCCGCCGAGTTCGGAGGAGTAGGTTTGCCAGTCGCGGCTGACCGCGTGGATGTCGTCGGCCGTGGTCACCGACCAGAAGCCCGCCTCCTCGGGGAGCTCTTCAAAGCTCTCGGTCCAGTGGATCGGACAGCCGCGGCGCAATTCCTTGAACAGCTCGAGCGGCGGCCCGTCCTGCCACAGCTCCCGCCCAGTGAGTTCCACGCTCTTCAAGTCGCGCCCGACCGTTGCCATGAGGACCTCCGAGATAGTCCGCCAGGATGCCTTCTCGATACTACTGGCTGGCTGGCCAGGATGGGGCCGCCGCCCGCCCGCCGCGATGACCGCGCGATTCGCCGCGGCTGTGTGGCGCCGCCGCGTGCCGCGACCGCGCGCCTCGCGCCGCGCGCACGATCGAGCGCGGCCGACCCGCGCGTGCTCTACGATGCCCGCCTTGCGCGCGCGAGTGTTCCTCATGGCAGCGGTCTGCATCGTGCTCGTCGCGGCCGCGCCCGCCCGGGGAGCGCAACAGGTCAGCTATGCCGCGCTTCTGAAGCAGATCAAGACGGGGCCGCTGATACGCGCCGTGATCAACCGCGCCGGCGGTGACATCGAGATCAAGTTCAACAACCTGGCGGAGTGGAAGGCGTTCTATCCCCCGGCTGCGCAGCCGATGCTTCAACGGCTGCTGCACGAACGCCACATCCGCGTGATCTTTGCCTCCCGGCACCACGCGCGCGCCACCAAGCCGCGCAGCGTCCATCACCACCTGCGCTACATCGCGGCCGCCGTCCTCGGTGCGCTGGCGCTGGCAGGGGTCGCGTTCGCCTACGTCCGCTGGCGGCGAACGCGGAAACCGGCGCACGGAGACGCGGCGGCTAGCTGACCGCGCGACGACGACGGCGCAGCGCAAGCCCGGCCGCTGCGACCAGCGCCGCCGCGGCGATTGCCGCGAGCGTGATCCGCAGCCAGTGCGTGCCGGCGCCGGCGTGCGGGGCCACGGCAGGCGTGGGCCGCGGACGATACCCCGCGGCCCCCGCGGCGCTCGCGTACTCCACCTTGCCGCGCGCGCCGCCGGCCAGCCAGGTCGCCACCGCGCGGTCGTTGGCGGGGTCGACAGCCACGCTTGCTGCGAGGTTGGGGCCCGCGCGGCTGAGGCGCTCCGCCGGCGCCGCTCCGGGGCGGTCGTGGCGCAGGATGAACGTGCGCGCCGACCACAGCTCCGCTGCTCCGGGGTCGAACGCGGCGCCACGCGACGTGCGCCATACGGCGATCGCCTCGCCGGCGGGCCCTGCCGCCAGGTCGCTCAGCACCGACTGTGAGCCACGCGCGTCGGACAGGACAGCCGCCGGGCGCGTCGCGGCGTACACGGCCGGCGCGGCGCGGACGAGGTAGCGGCCGCGTTCGCGCGTGGTCCACGCGAGCATCACGTTCTCGCTCGACAGGCGCACCAGCGCCAGCGAACCCGGCGCTTGACCAGCGCGGCTCGGATCGCTGAACGAGGCCAGCCGCCGGGGAGCGCCGAAGCGAACTCCCGGGCCGGACAGGTCGATGAACGTCGTCGTGTGCGCCGGGCGCCCCGCCTCTGCTTGCGTGCTCGACCACACGACCATGCCGTGGTCGTTGTCGCTGACGAGCGCGCGCAGCTGCGGATCGGGCGCGCTCGGCCCCAGCCGCTGAGTCGGGTCAGGCCGCCCCGACGCGCGTACCATGTGCGCGTAGATGCCGCCGCCCTGCTGCCACGCGACGAGCACGTCGGCGCGGTAGTCCATCGTCGCCGTCAGCGCGCTCACCGGCGAGTCCGGAATCGAGATCGCACGCTCCGGCACGAAGGCGCCCTTGAAGTACCGCTGCACGCGCACCGCTATCGCCGGCACCTGGGTGACGGTGGCCAGCGCCGCGTCGCCGAGGTAGGCGCGCGTCAGCGCGAGCGCATCGGTCCGCCCGCCGAGCAGCTCTGCCATGGCGCCGCGCGCGCGGCCTTGCAGCACGACGAAGCCACCTCCGGGCGCGCGACCGCCGCGGGGGAGCGCCGCCAGCGCGGTGATGCGGCCGCGACTTCCGCCGACGACCTGCAGGCTTTCAGGAGGGAGGCCCTGCAGCGAGCGCGCGCTGACCGGGCCGACGCGCCCAGCGGCCGAGAGCGCGCCGACGGAGAGGCTCCAGCCGCTCGGCGCGGATGCGCCCCGGGCGCGGCAGCCAGCCGGCGTAGACGCCCACAGGACCGCACCCGTGCCCGTCGGGACCGAGGGAGCCTCGCTCGGGAAGGCCACCGCCGGTCCGGCGGCCGCGCAGGGCGCCAGCTCGCGCGGCGCCGACCAGCGGCTGCGGCCGGGGTCTGCGGATCCTGGCACGACGGCTGCATCGCGGCGCAAGGCGATCGCGCTGCCGTGCGCCGTGCTCGCGTGGACACCCGGCCCGGCTCGCGGCCGCACGCGCGAGATCGCGACTTCGACTGTGTGCCACCGGCCGCCGCTGCGGATGTGCGCGACCGCGATGACCCGCGCGCCCGGCACCGGCAGGCGACGGTTGTCGTAAACCCACACGACGTAGTCGTAGGGATGCTCTGCGCGCTCATACCAATGCCCCGTTCGCAGGTAGGCGCCGACGCCGAGCGCGCGCACGCCGCGGCGGCGCAGGTCGTAGGTGAGCTCGGGCCGGAGCGGCGTGATCAGCCCGTCGAGCCTCGCGTTGAGGTACACGCTGTGACCGCGCGGCACGGCGCCCAGGCGGGCGTTGATCGTCTTCAGCGCGGCGAACTCGAAGGCGTGTTCGTCGGGCTGGCCCGCCCTCGCACCCGCGCCACCGGCCAGCGCCGCGAGCGCCAGCGCCACGGCGCCGGCGAGCGCCGGGCCGATCGCCCGCCCGGCCACCGGCCGCCGGCCGGCGCGTCGCGCGAGCCCGCTTGCTCCGCGCGCCAGCAGCGTGTCCGCTCCGCTCAGCACGACTGCCGCCCACAGCGCCATCAGCCACACGAACATGCCCACGGTGGTGGCCGACCACAACGTGTAGCCGAGCGTTTCGGCGAGCATGCGCTTGGTCGGAGTGGCGCTCGCGATGGAGAACACGGCCGCGCACAGCATCAGCGCGGTGGCCGCCCCCGCGGCCACGTCGGGCCGGCGGCGGCGGATCGACAGCGCGATCGCGACGAGCAGCCACGCCAGTATCAGGGCGGCCGACAGGTTGGCCGCGGAGCCCGCCGAGTGACGCACGTCGCGCTTGCGCACGAACGGATCGCTGGGTCGCACGAGCCACCACGGCCTCACGCCCACCGTGCGCACGACGGCATGCACGCCCACGCTCGTGCCGAGCGAGGACTCGCGTTCGGTCGCGGCCTGCAGCACGTGGCCCAGGTTCCCTTCGTGGGACGCCTGGTCGATTAGCGGAGGCGTCCAGCAGATGGCGAACACGAGCGCCGCCGCGAGCGCCCACGGCCACACGCCCGCCCGGCGTGAGGAGCGCCGCCGGCGTGAGGAGCGCGGCCGGCGCATGCGCAGCCACCACAGCACGAGGCCGCCCAGCCCGACCACCGAGACGCCGAGCGTCGGTGGCACGAAGCTGTCCTCGCACTGCAGCAGGAAGCTCGCGAGCAATGCCGCCAGCGGCAACAGGCGGTAATCGCCACACGCCAGCGACCAGCACACGAAGATCAGCGCCAGCAGCGGAAACAGGCCGGCCGAGGGGTTCCAGATGTCATAGAAGTTGTTGGCCGCAAGCGAGCGGCACATGAGGCCGATCCCCACCGCCGCCGCAACCATCAGCCAAACCCCGCCGCGCCGGCGCGCAAGCGCGACCGCGACGAGCACGCTGCCGACGTTGACGAGCGCCATCGTGAGCACGAACGAGGCGGGGGCGCCGACGTGCGCCGCCGGCGCAAGCAGCCAGTACAGCATCGGCCCGAGGCTGTACGTGAGCTTGCCCGTGACTGCGCCGGCGAACGAGTACTGCCCGACCAGCGGCATGTGCGAGCTGAACACGTCAAACGAGCGGGTCGCGATGATCCCGCGATCGGCGACGGGCTGCCAGCCCTCGTGCAGTGCCCGCGCCGCGGCCGCGATCACCGGCAGCGCGGCGCACAGGCCCACCGCAAGCGTCAGCGCGGGGCCGTTCAGCAGGCGGACGCCGGTGCGCGAGCTCGCAGCTTCGCCGACTGCGGCCGAGCTGGTGACGAGCCCTTCCACCGCGTCAAGTTCTACCCGACATCAACGACACCGCGCGGCGGGCGGCGCGCCTGAGATCTTGCATGGCGCGGGGGATGACGTGGTACTACTGTGGCATGCCCCGCGCAATCTGGACAGGCGCGATCAGCTTTGGCCTGGTCACCGTGCCGGTCAAGCTCTACAGCGCGGTCAACCGCAAGACCGTGCGCTTTCACCAGCTCTCCGGCAAGACCGGGGCGCGAGTGGCGCAGAAGCGCGTCGACCCCCAGAACGACGAAGAGGTGCCCTACGAGAACATCGTCAAAGGCTATGAGCTCGCCCCCGATCGCTACGTCGTGGTCGAGCCGCAGGAGCTCGATGCGCTGCAGCCGGAGAAGACGCGCGCGATCGAGATCGAGGACTTCGTCGAGCTCGACCAGATCGATCCGATCTTCTACGACCACCCCTACTACCTGGCGCCTGGGCCCGGCGGCGCCAAGCCCTACCGCCTGCTGCTAGAGGCGATGCGAGAGACGGGCAAGGTCGCGATCGCGCGCGTGGTGATCCGTGCCAAGGAACAGCTCGTGGCGATCCGTCCGATGGGCGAGGTGCTGGGTATGGCCACGATGCTGTTCGCCGATGAAATCCTCCCGCCCGACCGGCTGGAGGAGCTGCCGGCCGCCGATGGCGCCAAGGCGAACAAGCGCGAGGTCGAGATCGCCAAGCAGCTCGTCGGATCGCTCGCCAGCGACTTCAAGCCGGATAAATACCGCGACACCTACCGCGAACAGGTGCTCGAGTTGATCGAGCGCAAGGCGCACGGCGAGAAGATCGCGGTCCAGCCGCCACCCGAAGAGGTGCGCGCCCCGGCGCCCGACCTGATGAGCGCGCTCAAGGCAAGCCTCGACGCCGTGCGCACGCAGGGCGCCGAGGCCGCCGGCGACGGGGCGGCCAAGGCGTCCCGGCCCAAGACCCAGGCCAGGAAAGCTGCGAGAAAAGCCGCCGCCAAGAAACCCGCGGCCAAGAAAGCAGCCTCGCGCGCTCCCGCCAAGCGCTAGTGGCGCCCAAGCCGAAGGCCGGCCCGCCGCCCGCCGGCTCGAAGGGCGCTCCCGCCGCGCGCGTCAAGACGCCAGAGCAGCTGCAGCGCTACCGCGCGAAACGCGACTTCCGCCGCACCACCGAGCCCGCGGGCGGCACGCGCGCGCGCAAGGGCGCGCCGCGGTTCGTGATCCAGGAGCACAGTGCGCGCCGCCTGCACTGGGACCTGCGCCTCGAGCGCGACGGCGTGCTCGTGTCGTGGGCGATCCCCAAGGGGCTGCCGGAGACGCCGAAGGACAACCGCTTCGCCGCCGCGACCGAGGACCATCCGCTCGAGTACCTGGACTTCGAGGGCGAGATCCCCAAGGGCGAGTACGGGGCCGGCACGATGAAGCTGTGGGACCGCGGCACCTACGAGTGCCTGAAGTGGGAGCCGCGCAAGGTCGAGGTGGCGCTGCACGGGGAGCGCCTCGACGGGCGCTACGCGCTGTTCCCGATCGAGCCCGGCGAGCGGCCGAAGGACTGGATGATCCACCGCATGGACCCGCCCGCCGACCCGGGGCGGGAAGAGATGCCGCAGCACCTGCAGCCGATGCTGGCCACCACGGGACGACTGCCCAGCGACGACCGGCTGTGGGCGTACGAGATCAAGTGGGACGGCGTGCGCGCGATCGCCTACTGGCGCCCGGGCGAGCTGCGCCTGGAGAGCCGGAACCTCAAAGACATCACCGCCCAGTACCCCGAGCTCGGCCGCCTTGGCCGGGCGCTCGGCTCGCACCAGGCGGTGCTCGACGGTGAGATCGTCGCCTTCGACCAGCAGGGCAGGCCGAGCTTCGCATCGCTGCAGCAGCGCATGCACGTCGCCTCCGCCGCGCAGGTGAGGCGCCTGGCAAACAGCACGCCCGTCACCTACATGATCTTCGACCTGCTGTGGCTCGACGGGCACTCTCTGATGCAGGTGCCGTACCTCGAGCGGCGCGAGCGGCTCGCATCGCTGCAGCTCACGGGCGAGCGCTGGCAGACGCCCGAGCACGTCGTCGGTCACGGCCGCGCCGTGCTCGACGCGAGCGCCGAGCAGCGACTCGAGGGGATCGTCGCCAAGCGCCTGGACTCCAACTACCAGCCGGGTCGGCGCTCGAACAGCTGGGTGAAGATCAAGAACCTGGGACGGACCGAGGTCGTGCTCGGCGGCTGGATGCCCGGGCAGGGCCGGCGCAAGCAGCGCATCGGCGCGCTGCTCGTCGGCGTCCATGACCCCGACGGGACGTTGCGCTACGCGGGGCGTGTGGGCACCGGCTTCAGCGAGCGCGAGCTCGACCGGCTCGCGCGGCTGCTGGCGCCGCTGGAGCGTGCCAGCTCGCCTTTCGGCGCCGGCGAGAGGCCCCCGCGCGGCGCGGTCTTCTGCGAGCCTCGCCTGGTGGCCGAGATCGAGTTCCGCGAATGGACCGCCGGCGGCAGCCTTCGCGCGCCCTCCTACAAGGGCCTGCGCGACGACAAGGCGGCCGCGGAGGTGGTGCGCGAGGACGTGACTTCCGCGCTCGAGCGCGAGGAGCGCGGTGGCCTCGAGATCCGCGAGCAGCGCGGCGAAACCGCGTGGGCGGTGGTGGACGGGCGCGAGCTGAAGCTGTCCAACCTGGGCAAGCTCCTGTATCCCGAGGCCGGCTTCGCCAAGCGCGACGTGATCGACTACTACGCCGCCATCTCGAGCGCGCTGCTGGGTCACCTGCAGGGTCGCGCGCTCACCGTGAAGCGCTGGCCGGACGGCGTGCGGGGGCAGTTCTTCTTTCAGAAGCAGGCGCCCGCGCACCGGCCCGACTGGGTGCGCACGGTGACGCTGCCCAGCGGACGCAAACCGATCGAGTACCTGCTGACCGAAGACCGGGCCACGCTCGTGTGGCTGGCCAACCTCGCGGCACTCGAACTGCACACGCCGCTCGCGCGCGCCGAGGCTGCCGCGCGTCCGACGGCGCTCGTGTTCGACCTCGATCCCGGCGAGCCCGCGAGCATCATCGAGTGCTGCCGCGTCGGCCTGCAGCTGCAGGGCATGTTCGAGCAGCTGGGAATCGACAGCTTCGCCAAGACGTCGGGGTCGAAGGGGCTGCAAGTGTACGTCCCGCTCAACTCCGACGAGATCCGCTACGAGCAGACCAAGCCGTTCGCGAAAGCCGTCGCCGAGATGCTCGAGCAGGCCGAACCCGAGCGCGTCGTCTCGCGCATGACCAAGGCTCGCCGCACGGGCAAGGTGCTGATCGACTGGAGTCAGAACGACGGGCGCAAGACGACCGTCTGCGTCTACTCGCTGCGCGCCGGGGAGCTCCCCACCGTCTCCACCCCGCTCGAATGGGAGGAGGTGCGCAGCGCTCTGAAGACCGGCGATCCGGCGGCGCTCGCGTTCGACCCGCACCAGGTGCTGGCCCGCGTGGCCGATCGCGGCGATCTGTTCGCGCCCGTGCTGTCGCTGACGCAGAAGCTTCCCGCCGTGTAGCGCCCGCGGCGCCGCTCAGAGCGTCTCGCGCGTGAGCTGGCGCTCATACGGCCCTCGGCCCGTCGCGCACACCGAGCCGCAGCGCGCCGCCAGCGCAAGCGCCTCCTGCAGGCCCTTCCCCGTGCCGCGCGCCAATGCAAATCCCGCGGCGAACGCATCGCCGCAGCCGTAGCTGTCGACCGCAGCCGCAGGAGGCGGCACCGCGGCCCACGCGCCGGTCTCGCCCCCGCGGGTGCGGTACGTACCGCCACGCTTCCCCCGCGTGGTGAGCACCAGCTCGGCCTCCTGCGCCGCCCTCGCGGCCGCGCGGCGCTCGATCTCGTCATCCTCGCTCAGCACCAGCGCGTCGAGCGGGACCCCGCCTCCGAGCGCATCGCGCGCGCGGGGGCTGGCCACGAGCACCCTCGCCGCGCGGGCGGCGCGCAGCGCTCCCACGTCACCGGCCGTGAAGTAGATCGCGTCCATGTCGGCGAGCGCGCTCCACGGCAGCTGCTGGTCGGCGGCCAGCGGCTGCAGGCGGGCGCCGAAGGTCGTGATCGTGCGCTCGCCCGCCTCGTCGGAGAGGGTCACCGCCCTGCGCGTGCGCGCTGGGCGCGTCGCCGCGCGCACATCCACGCCCAGCTCGCGCAGGCGCGCCACGGAGCGCTGCGCGAGCTCGTCTTCGCCCAGCGCGGTCAACAGCAGCGACCCGCCCGCCAGCCGTGCCAGCTGCACCGCGGCCACCGCTCCTCCCCCGGCTGGCTCTTCAAAGCAATCGTAGGCGTGCGTCACCTCGCCCGCGCGCGGCACGTGCGGCACGCGCGCGAACTGCACCCACTCGATGTGCCCAACCACCGCAACCCTCGGCCGCTCCCGCCGCACGGCCGTGAGTCTCACAGCTGTCTGTTGCCCCCGCGGTCAGCCCGGCGCGGGCCGCCGGCCCGCGCAGCTCATATGATCATCGCCAGCCGCGGCACCGAGCCCGCAGCTTGCCCACGCGGCGCCGATACGCCAGGAGCGCTCCCGTGACCCAAGCACTCTCCCCCGCCCAGCTTCGTGATTCGATGCCCTTTGCCGCTCTGGTCGGAATCGAGTTGCTGCAGGCCGGACCGGAGCTGGTGTGCGGGCGGCTGGCGTGGTCGACCGAGCGCTGCACCGCCGGCGGCGTGCTGCACGGCGGCGCGATCATGGCACTGGCCGACACGTGCGGCGGAGTGTGCGCGTTCCTCAACCTCCCCGACGGGGCGCACGGCACGGCGACGATCGAGTCCAAGACCAACTTCCTGCGCGCGGTCAAGGAGGGTGCGATCACGGCCAGCACGCGGGCGCTTCACGCCGGGCGCACGCTTATCGTGATCGAAACGGAGATCGCGCGCGACGACGGCGCGCTCGCCGCCAAGGTGACGCAGAGCCAAGCGTTCCACTATCCGCGCGGCTGACCGGATATGCGCGGGCTTGGCCTCCGGGCGGGCTCCTACCCGATCCACGGCGGCATCATCGGATGCAACTGAGCGGCGCCGGCGAACGCTCGCCCGCACCGGTCACGGCAGCGGCCATGGACTCGCTATCCGGCGCCACGGCTCCTGCCGCCAGTCGGCATACGCCTCGGCGGGCTCATCGGTGACGCGCTCGACGGACGCGTCGTACTTCGCCGCGACGTCGCTGACCGGGTAATGCGCCTCGTCCCTGCGCCTCGATCCGATCATCAGCACGGCGCACGGCCCGTCGCCGGCGCCCACGAAGATGTGCTCGACTCCCGCCGGACAGTGGAGGAAGTCCCATTGGCGCATCGGGCGCTCCTCGCCTTCGAGGATCACGATGCACTCGCCGTGCAGCACCAGAAAGTCCTCCTGCACGGGCTCGGAGTGGTAGCGGCCATTCGGCTGCCCCGGCTGCATGATCTGAACGTTTACGCCCGTGTCCGGCCACGGCGCGTCCTCGGGCTCCGGCGTGACGATCGTGGCGCGGCGCGAGTGGCTGAGAGCCGGCGCGTCGGACAGGTTCACGATGAACGCCTCGTCCATCGGACAACCGTACCCAAATCGTCCGGCGTGGCGCCGCGCCGCTTCTGGCCCTGGCCGCTGGCGCTCACGCAACCGGCGCGCGCGGGCCGGCCGCGCGCCGGCCCGGGCTGTATAGGCTCTAGCCCGCGTGGACTTCCTGGTCGCCAAGGATGACCTGCATCGCTGCCGCTTCGCCGAGGCGCCCGCGCGCGAGCTGGAGCCAGGCCAGGCGCTGCTCTCGGTCGACGCGTTCGGCCTGAGCGCCAACAACATCACCTACGCCACGTTCGGAGAGGCCATGTCCTACTGGAGCTTCTTCCCGGCCGAGGAGGGCTGGGGCCGGATACCGGTGTGGGGATTTGCCGAGGTGCTCGACAGCCGCCACGACTCCCTGCGCGGCGGCGCTCGCGTGTACGGCTATCTGCCTCCCTCAACCACGCTCACGGTCGCGCCGGTGCGCGTCGAGGCGCACGGATTCGTCGATGGCTCTGCGCATCGTGCGCCGCTGCCGCAGGCCTACAACGCCTATGCGCTGGTGGAGGCCGACCCGTCGTATGACCCGCGGCACGAGGACGAGCAGATGCTGCTGCGCCCGCTGTTCTTCACCTCCTATCTGCTCGACGATTTCCTGGACGACAGCGGCTTGCTGAGCGCGGACCTGCTCGTGATATCGAGCGCCTCCAGCAAGACCGCGAGCGCGCTCGCGTTCCTGCTGGCGCGCCGCGGGCGGGGCGAGGTGATCGGGCTGAGCTCGCCCAGAGGCGCGGAGTTCGCGCGCGGCCTGGAGGTGTACGACCTCCTCGTCGCCTACGAGGAGATCTCATCGCTGCCCGACGGGCGCGCGGTGTTCATCGACATCGCCGGCGACGCGGACGTACGCAACTCGGTACACGCCCACTATGGCGAGCGGCTGTTGCACTCGGCGGTGGTGGGGGCCACCCATCACGACAAGATGGGAGCGTTGCCAGCCTCGCTGCCCGGCCCGCGTCCGGTGTTGTTCTTCGCGCCCGACCGCGTCGCCAAGCGCGCGCGGGACTGGGGCCGCGAGGGGCTCGAGCAGCGGATCGCCGAATCCTGGCATCCATATGTGCAGTGGACCGGCGACTGGCTGCAGGTTGAGCACGGCCGCGGCGCCGAGGCCGTCGAGCGCGCCTACCTCGATCTTCTCGACGGTCGCATCGATCCGGCCAAGGGGCACGTGCTCACGCTCGCGGCGTGACCGGTCCGCGCGGCCGCCTAGGCTTTCAGCGATGACGGCTGAGCCCACGCGCGCACGTGTCGCGCCGCTGTGGCGAGAGCTGCGCTACGCGGGCGAGCTTGCGCGCCTGCTTGCGGACGGGCGTTTGCGCGACCGTGGCGGCGCCCGCGATCCCCAACCGGTGCTGCTGATCCCCGGGTTCATGGCCGGGGACGCATCGCTGGGCGTGCTCAGGGCGTGGCTCGAGCGCCGCGGGCACAGCGTGGCGACGAGCGGCATGCGCGTGAACGTCGATTGCACCGAGCGGATCGTCGGCCGGCTGCAGGCTCAGCTGCGGGCGCTCGCAGCGGAGACCGGCCGCTCGGTCTTCTTGATCGGACAGAGCCGCGGCGGCGCCATGGCCCGCTGCCTGGCCGTGCGCGATCCCGACGCCACCGCCGGTCTGGCGATGCTGGGAGCGCCAGTGCGCGACCCGCTTGCGATCTCCGCGCCGGTGCGCCAGGCGGTGCGCTTGATGGCGCGACTGGGAGACCTCGGGCTGCCGGGGATGTTCTCGAGCGGCTGCCGTGACGGCGACTGCTGCGCTGGGGTGTGGAGGGACCTGGAGGCGCCGCTCGCGCCCCACATCCGGGCGCTCGCGGTGTACTCGCGCAGCGACGGCATCGTCGATTGGCGTGCCTGTATGGACCCGTGCGCACGGGCGGTCGAGGTCGACTCGAGCCATTGCGGAATGTCGGTGCACCCGGACGTGTACGAGCTGCTCGCCCGCGAGCTGGAGCGCACCCAGGCGGCGCCGAGCCGGCCCGCCGCCGGTGCGCGGCGCAGTCAGCGCCCCCGGGGCTCAGCTGCCGAGGCGCTCGGCTGAGCGAGCGGCCGTGGCGGGCGCTACGCGGTGACGGGCGAACAGCCCCAGCGCATACTGACCGGCGGGATGTGTGCGCGCGCGCCGCACGAGCGCCGCCGTGGGGGCGGCCATGACCTCGGGCTGCGGCAGCGGGACCCCGTACTGCGGCGGCACCAGGACCGCGGCCGATAGCGCGGCGAAGGTCAGGTCGGCGGCGCCGAAGCGCTCCCCGCAGAGGTAGGCGCGCCCGTCGGCGAGCAGGCCCGCCACGTGGTCAAGCTCGCCGAACACCGCCGCCTCATCCTCGGCCTCGATCCCAGGGACGATGCCGAGCTCTCGCCTGATGAAGCCGGCCGCCAGCGGCCAGCCCCGGCGAATCGCGCGATCCTCCCAACGCGGCACGCCGTCGTTGTTGTAAGCCAGCGCGAGCTCGCGCTGGGAGAGCATGTGCACATACATCAGCCGTCGCCCGCGCGGCCCGAGCTGCTCGTCAAAGCGCCGGCACAGCGCCAGCACCTCCGCACGAGCGTGCGGCTCGATCGGGAACAGGCGATCCTCCTGCGGCATGCGCTGATCGACCCACTGCAGTATCTGCTGAGACTCCCCGATCACACCTTCTGGAGTGACGAGCACCGGGACGGTCTGTCCGCCGCCCGCGCGCCGCGCCGCGATCCGGTGTATGCCCTGCACGTGTCGCTGCTCGCGGTAGGGCAGCCCGCAGCGCTCGAGCGCCCAGCGCGCCTTCTCGCAGTAGTGGCTGATCGGGATCGTGATCAGGCGCAGCGCGCCGGGGTCGCCGCTCGCGCCGCCGGCGACCCCGTTGGCATGCGCCACCGCGCTCACGTCGTGGGCAGCGTGACCGTTACGTTGCTTGCTTCGATCGCGAACGTGCCGTTGCTCGCCCGGTAGTAGGGAGCGTCGCGGCCCAGCAGCTGCAGCTTGACCGTGTCCCCTGCGGGGAATTCGTAGCCGTTGCCGTGCAGCTGGAAGGTGATCGTCGTGGTCGCGTTTTCTTCTGCCGCGCCGATTCGCCACACGCCGCGGCTGATCAGCCGCTGTTCGCCGCCCGGCGTCACATCCCACAGCCGCGCCGCGATCTCCCCGAACGGACCGACGTCGCTGATCGTCGCTTTCACGGTCGGCAGGCCCATCAGCGTGAACCCGCCACTCGTCATCGTGTAGTTGGCCGTGTTCGGCTCGGTTTCGGCTGCGACCGTCTTACACGCGTCGGTTGTCCCCGCGATCGGGTCGAACTCGGCCGCGATCGTGGGGTTGCCGCCGGCGGAGGTGAACGTCTGCGCCGGCCCCCCGCCGAACGTGATCGCGTTCGGGTGCAGCTGCGTCCACGAACTGGCCGCAAATGGGCCGCCGCCGGGGGCGCTCTTCGGGCACGTCTGCGTGTACGCGGTCACGGCGCCGGAGGCGGGCGCTTTGCCGCCTTTGACCCCCAGGCGCGC
>VAWK01000017.1:27474-87559 GCA_005885515.1 Actinomycetota bacterium
TGGCCGAGATCGCCGAACTGCAGCGTGACCGTCCCTTTGAGGGCGAGCACCTGGTTGTACACGCGCAGCGCTTCCTTGGGCGGGAACAGATCGTCGGTCCACCCGTTCTGGATCAGCAGCGGCGCGGGGACTCCCGACAAGCCGTAGCCCTGGTGGTAGGTATAGATTTTGTTGGCGATTTCTTCGTCTTCCTGGTTGGCGGGCTCGCCTTTGCTCGTCGCTTCGAACCATTTCGACAGGTCCGCTTCAGGGTCCGCGCCGCGTGGCGCGATGTAGCCGGTCGCCTGCCCTAGCGCGAACAGGCCGGTTACGTAGCTCTGGATCTCGACGCCGAGCGGTTCACGGCTCTGCATCGCCGGTGCGATTTCTGTGTCCAGATAGCGTCCGTTGGGCTCGAGCGCATCCACGAGGTCAGACCACGGCCACCGCGGGTACGCGGCCTTGATTTCCATCGCTTTGCCTTTCGGGCTCTTCCAGGGCACGAAGCTGCCGTTCGTCAGGCGCACGCGGTTCTTCAGGTAGGCCAGCTCGATGCTCTGCCCGCCCCCGTAGGAGATGCCGGTTACGCCGACCTGGTTGGGCTTGACAATGTTCTGGTCTGCCAGCAGGCCGAGCAGATACTGGGTGTCGCGCGCCTCATAGCGCTGGTCGGCCAGGTGCACCCACCCTTTTTCACAACCGGGGGTCGCTTCGCGCGAGGCGGGCGAGCCGCACGACCTGCCCCAGCCGCGCGCGGAGTAGTTGAGCACCGCGAAGCCCTGCTGGGCGTAGTAGACGTTGTTGTAGTCGAAGGTGGTGTTGCCGTTGCCCTGCGGGGTTTCCGACTCGAAGTCCGCCTTGCTGCCACCCCACCCGTGCATCATCACGATCACGGGGAACGGCCCATCGCCGCGCGCCGGCAGCGTCGCGTCCACGTCCAGGGGCACGCCGTCGAAGGTCGGGATGCGTTCGGAGTTGGATACGGTCGGGCAGAAACGGACGCCGTTCTGCGCTGTGCACGCGTGGCCGAAGGGCGCGAGCGTCCTCGCCGCGGCGGGTTGGGCCGCCGCCAGGCCGCCCGCACACACACACGAACAGTCGACTGAAGCGACGCACTTTCACCTGATCCCTCCCTTGACCGACGGATTCGCGAAAAGTCAACGCCACGCGCAGGGGCAGCGCAGCGGCCAAATCTGCACCCCACGTTCGCAGAAACCCACCCCAGCGTCAAGCAGCTTAAGACAAACCGGGGCTTACTTCGTAAACCGCAAGTTACTCGTAAAGCCGGGTTACTCATAAAGGCGGGTGGGTGGAGCGATTCACACAAATAAGCGATAGATTGCCGCGCGGCCGATACGCCACCGGCCAGCGAGGAGGAGAAAATCACAGATCTCGTCAACCATCAATTCCGGCTCGCCGCCCGGCCGGTCGGGCTGCCCAAGCACAGCGACTGGTCCTACACCGAGGAGCCGGCGGGCGAGCCCCGTGACGGCGAGGTGCTGGTCAAGGTCCTGTACATCTCGCTCGATCCCGCCATGCGCGGATGGATGAGCGAGGGCCGCTCCTACATACCACCGGTGGGCATCGGCGAGGTCATGCGCGCGCTGGCAGCCGGCCGCGTGATCGCCTCCAAGCACGAGCGGCTCGCGGCAGGCGACCACGTGACGGGGCTGTTCGGCGTGCAGGAGTACGCGCTCGTGAGCGGCGACGCCGTGATGAAGGTGGAGGCGCCACCGTCGGAGCTGCCCGTGCACCTCGGCACGCTCGGCATGCCGGGGATGACCGCCTACTTTGGCCTGCTCGATATCGGCCGGCCGGTTGCCGGCGAGACGGTGGTGGTGTCCGGAGCCGGGGTCGCCGTGGGCGGCCTGGTCGGCCAGATCGCCAAGGTGTCGCGCCGTAGGCATCGCAGGCGGCGGCGAGAAGTGCGGTCATCTGCTTTCGGAGCTGGACTTCGATGCCGCCATCGACTACAAGGCCGAGAACGTCGAAGCGGCGCTGCGCGAACGCTGCCCGGACGGGATCGACGTGTACTTCGACAACGTCGGCGGCGAGGTCCTCGACGCCGCCCTGGCCAATCTCGCCCGCAACGCGCGCGTCGTGATCTGCGGCGCGATCTCCCAGTACAACGCCAGTAACGGCTTCACGGGCCCGTCCAACTACATGTCCCTGCTCGTCAACCACGCCAGCATGACCGGGTTCGTCGTCACCGATTACGCCGACCGCTACGCCGACGGGCTGCAGCAGATGGCGGAGTGGCTGCGCTCCGGCAAGCTCGTCTCGCGCGAGGACATCGCCGAGGGACTCGAGCGCTTTCCCGACACCCTGCTGCGCCTGTACAAGGGCGAGAACACCGGCAAGCTCGTTCTGAAGCTTGCCGAGGAAGGAGAGTGAGCATGCCTGACGTTGCGTTCCCGAGCGGGGCCGGGACGACCCCCGGCTACCTGGCCGAGCCGGCCGCCGGCAGCGGCCTGGCGACGATCGTGCTGCAGGAGTGGTGGGGCCTTGACCAGCACATCCGCGGCGTGTGCGACCGCTTCGCCGCCGAGGGCTTCTTCGCGCTGGCGCCCAACCTGTACCGCGGCGAGGCGACCACCAAGCCCAGCGAGGCGCAGCAGAAGATGATGGCGCTCTCGATGCAGCAGGCGGAGGCCGACATGTGCGGCGCCGCCGATTACCTGGCTTCCAGAGATGGTTTCGAAGGCTCGGGCGTGGGATCGGTGGGCTTCTGCCTGGGCGGCGGGCTCTCGGTGTGGGCCCTGGCCGCCTGCCCGAAGGTAGTTGCGGCGGTCAGCTACTACTACGTGATGCCGCACGGAAAGCCCGATTTCTCAAAGCTCAAAGGGCCGGTGCTGGGGCATTTCGGCACAGCGGACGAATTCGTGACCTCCGAGGCCGCGGCCGAGCTCGAGTCCGAGCTGCGCGCCGCCGGCGCCGACGTGACCTTCCACCACTACGAGGGTGCCACCCACGCCTTCTTCAACGACTCGACCCACCCCGAACGAGTCGGAAGGCATGACCCCACCGCCGCGCAGAGCTCCTGGCAGCGAACCGTCAGCTTCCTGCGCAGCGCCCTGGCGGGCTCCTCGTGAGCGCGTTTGGCTCCTCGTAAGCGCGCTTTTACGGCGCGCACGAGCGCGGGCCGACATGATGCGGGCCGAGCAGCCCGACTGAGGCATTCCCGCCCCCCGCTGCCGAGACCGGCGGCGCAGCGGGTGCCCGCACTCCGCGCTCGGAGCAATTAGGAAAAGATGCTCCTCGGATGGAGCGAGACTACGAGCTTCAGACGCACCGCGCCGAGGATCGGCATTGGTGGTATCGCGGGCGCCGGCAGGTGCTGGAGCGCGTCATCGCCGCACTGCGCTTGCCGGCCGGTGCCCGCATCCTCGACGCGGGCTGCGGCAGCGGGCGCAACATGCTCGAGCTCGCCCGCCGCGGGACGGTGAGCGGCGTGGAGGTATCGGACACGAGCGCCGAGCTCGCCCGCGAGCGTCATGCGGGAGAGGTGATCTCGGGCTCGGTGGTGCAGATGCCGTTCGCGAGCGAAAGCTTCGACCTGGCCGTGTGCCTGGACGTGCTCGAGCACCTCGAGGACGATCTCGCCGCCATGCAGGAGCTCCGCCGCGTGGTGGCGCCGGACGGGTCACTGCTCGTGACCGTGCCCGCCTACCAGTGGCTTTGGAGCGGCCACGACGAGGTCAACCACCATCATCGCCGCTACAACGACCGATCGCTGCGGCACGTCGCCGAGCAGGCCGGCTGGCAGCAGGTGCGCAGCACGCACTTCAACTCGCTCCTGCTGCCTGTCGCGATGCTGCTGCGGATACTCGACCGTTTCAGTCGCAAGACCACCGAGTCGAGCCTCGACCTGTGGGTGCCGCCGCAGCCGCTGAACTGGCTGCTCGAGCGGCCGCTGTTGCTGGAGGCGAGCCTGATCGGGCATGGAGGGCGGATCCCGGCGGGACTCTCGCTGCTGGCGGTCTTCCGCTGAAAGGGTCCTCGACCGGGGGGCCTGGCCCCGCCGGGCGCGCCTTGGCGCCACGCGGCGCCGCTCGCGCTCAGACGTCGCCGTCGACAGCCGGCAGCGGCGTGTGCGTGCGGAACGTCCAGGCCCGGTTGGCGAGGAACGTGGTGATGGTCACGACCGCGGTCGCGAACGCCTGGGACAGCAGCTTGTCGACGCGGGCGTCGTGCACGAACACGTACAACAGGCCCTCGTTTACGCCGAGGCCGCCGCACTGAACGACCGTCCACCGCAGGGGAGTGAGCGCGTCGCCCACGTGCCCGCGGAAGGTCCAGCGGCGATTGAGCAGAAAACTGTTGATGGTTCCCACGGCGAACCCGATCGCGGAGGCCGCCAGGTACCAGACGCCGAACACCTTCAGCAACAGCGTGTAGACGACGAACGTGAGCAGCGTGTTGGAGACCCCGACGATCCCGAACTTGACGAACTGGATCAACAACGGCGCGCCCACGGTGCGCGCCAGGGCCTGTAGGCTGTGGGACCGCGGGTCGGTGTCGCCGGGCTCAGAGGACATTCACAGACAGGATGAACGATAAATTCATCCCCGGCTTAGGACGCTAGTGAACCATGACGGGCGGGTAGCAAACACCGCACAGGCTCTGCACAAGGCGCAACGTGTCCGACACATCACTTCGCACACCCACGCTGCTCAGCGTCGTAGCGCCGGTGTACGACGAGGAGCAGCTCGTCGAGCAGTTCGTCGCTCGCGCGTGCGCGGCGGCCGCCGACTACGAGTTTGAGCTCGTGATCGTCAACGACGGCAGCTCCGACTCCACGCCGGAGCTGCTCGACCGGATCGCCGCCGCCGACCCGCGCGTGCGCGTGATCCACCTGTCGCGCAACTTCGGCCACCAGGCCGCGCTGACCGCCGGCCTGGAGCACGCACGCGGCGACGTCGTGGCGATGCTCGACGCCGACCTGCAGGATCCCCCCGAGCTGATCCCCGAGATGGTCGCTCGCTGGAGCCAGGGCGCCGAGGTGGTGTACGCCGTTCGCAAGCAGCGCCCCGGCGAGACCGCGTTCAAGCTGGCCACGGCTTCGTGGTTCTACAGGCTGTTCAACAAGCTCGCGCAGGTGGACCTCGAGCCGAACTCGGGCGACTTCCGCCTGCTCGACCGCCGCGCGCTCGACGCGCTGCTGACGATGACCGAGCGCTCGCGTTTCCTGCGCGGAATGACGGTGTGGGTCGGCTTCAACCAGACCGCCATCTCCTACGAGCGCGATGCCCGCCACGCCGGCGAGACCAAGTACACGATGCGCAAGATGCTGCGCTTCTCACTCGATGCGATCGCTTCCTTCTCCCATCTTCCGCTGCAGCTCGCGACCTACGCCGGCATGCTGTCCGCCGGGGTCGCATTCATCGCGATCCCGGTCGTGATCGGCCTGCGCATCTTCGACTCCTACCTGCCCGGGTTCGGCTCGGTCACGATCGCGATCCTGCTGCTCGGCGGAATCCAGCTGATCGCCCTGGGCGTGATCGGGGAGTACGTGGGGCGCATCTACGACGAGGTCAAGCATCGGCCCCTGTACATCGTTCGCGACGAGCGCAACCCCCCACCCAGTGAATCCGCCGGCGCGCGCGTGCTGCGCGGAGCACGCTCGGGCCTGCCGGCGCGCACGCCCGAGCGCGTGCGTTAGCTTCAGCCGCACCGCGCCCGCCCCGGCGCGCGCGTGTTGCGCGGAGCACGCTCGGGCCTGCCGGCGCGCACGCCCGAGCGCGTGCGTTAGCTTCAGCCGCACCGCGCCCGCCCCGGCGCGCGTGTGTTTACACCCCGTAGATGAGGCTCGTCCAGCCCCTCAGCTGCCGCGCCCGGGCGGCGGCCGCGGTACTTCTCGCACAGGCCTTTGCGACGGCCGCGATTGCCAGCGCGAGCGCCGATGCCTGTCCGGGCGCCGGCGCGGGCTCCTGCCCATACGTCGCGGCGCACATCATCGGCCAGCGCGCCGAGGGCGTGCTGCGCTTCCCCGAGGCGGTCGCGGTCGGTCCGCAGGGGGACGTGTTCGTGGCCGACCAACTCAGCTACGTGGTGCAGAAGTTCTCCCCCGAAGGGGTGTTTGAGACGGAGTGGGGCTCCTACGGCGGCGGCCACGGTCAGTTCGGTCCGATCGGCGGCCTCGCCGCGGACGCCGCCGGCAACGTGTACGTGGTCGACTCGAGCCACAACCGGATCGAGAAGTTCGACTCCAGCGGCGACTTCATCGCCTCGTGGGGGCACAGCGGCAGCGCGCCGGGCGAGTTCCGCTTCTTCTCCTCGCAGGACCCGACCAAGCCGCCCGGCGGCGGGATCGCCGTGGCAGGCGGCTACGTGTACGTGGCGGACTCCGGCAACAACCGCATCCAGCGCTTCAACCTCGAAGGCGGGGAAGCGATCGCGTGGGGCACCAAGGGCGCGGGGCCGGGGCAGTTCGCCTACCCGCGCGGCTTGGCGGCCAACTCGAGCGAGGTGCTCGTGGCCGACGACGACAACCACCGGATCGAGAAATTCGACCCCGGCGGCGGCTTCCAAGCGGCGGTCGGCTCGCGGGGAACGGGCCCGGGCCGGTTCGGCTTTCCCTACGGCGTCGCGCTCGATGGCGCGGGCAACGCATACGTGGCCGATGACATCAATCACCGGATCGTCAAGCTGGGCAGCGAACTCGCGTTCCAGCGGGCCTGGGGCGGCTTCGGCTCGGGCCCGGGGCAGCTCGCGTTCCCGCGCGCGCTGGCCGCCGATCCCGCCGGCGACACCTACGTCGCCGACACCGCCAACGGGCGCATCCAGGTGTTCGACCCCACCGGCACCTTTGTGCGAGCCTTCGGCGTCTCCGGGCGGGCGCTGGGGGCGATGACCGGCCCGCGGGGACTCGCCACTGACCCCGCTGGGGGGCTGCTCGTGTCCGACACCGTGGCCAACCGCCTGGAGCTGTTCGCGCCCGGCAGCGATGCCTTCGCCGCCGTGTGGAACAGCGTGGCCGGCCCGCGTCCGGGCTTTCGTGCTCCTGCCGGCATCGCAGTCGATCCGCGAGGCCCGGTGTACGTTGCCGACCCGGGCCGCGAACGCATCCTGCGCCTGTGGGGCGACGGCACCTTCCTCTCGGAATTGGGCGGCCCGGCCGCTGCCGGGGGGGCGCGGCTGAGCGCGGCCGGCGCCGTCGCGGTGGCGCCCGCCAGCGGCAGGCTCTACCTCGCCGACTCCGGCCACAACCGCGTGCTCGAGTACAGCCCCGAAGGCTCGCTGCTCGCCAGCTGGGGAGCGGCTGGCGGGAACGGCTCGGCGGGCACCGGTCCCGGCGAATTCAATGATCCCGCCTCCGTCGCGGTCGACCGCACCGGGAGCGTGTACGTGGCCGACAGGCGCAACAACCGGGTCGTGGAGCTGCGGGCCGACGGAAGCCCCTTGCGCGCGTGGGGCTCGCGCGGCAGCTCCGACGGGCACTTCTTCTCGCCGAACGGGATCGCGCTCGACGGCGCGGGCGACGTGTACGTGCTCGACGGCGGGAACAACCGCGTGCAGGTGTTTGACTCCGGCGGTCGCTTCCTCGCGAAGTGGGGCGTGCGCGGCACTGGCCTGGGCGAGTTCTCGCAGCCTGCGGCGATCGCGCTGGACTGCGCCGGCGACGCCTACGTGGCCGACACCAACAACAACCGCGTCGAGCGCTTCGACGGCGTATCCGGCTCGCCCACGGGGTGCATCCCCGCCGCAGCCTGGCCTCCGCCCCTGGACGTCGCGCCCGTGCTGCGCGTCAGCCTGGTGCGCCGGGCCGGCGTGCTGGCGCGCCGCGCGCTGGCCCTCACCGTCACCTGTCGGCGCGGCTGCAAGATCCTCGCCACAGCTACCCTCGCGCCGCGCGGAAGGCGCCGCGCGGTGGCGCTCATCCCCATCGCCCGCTCGCTGCCCGTGGCGCTGGCAGGGCACGTGCGGCTGCGCGTGAGCGCCGCGGGCCTGCGTCGCCTGCGGCGCACGCTCGGGCATCGCGGGGGTCTGACGGCGCGCGTCAGGATCATCGCCGCCGGCCCGACGGGCAGGCGCACGGTCGTCAGGCAAAGCTACGCGGTGGCGCGCTAGCCGCGGCGCAGCCGCGCCGCGCTCGGCGCCTGCACAGCTGCGGGGCGCCCTGGCGCCGCACTCCGCGGGAGCCGTCCTCGCCGCAGCATGAACATCGCGCACCGGCGGCGCCCAAGCTCCGTGCGCGCGATAATTCGCGCAGCATGAGCTCGGAAGAGACCTGGACCGACGATCCGGCGGGCATCAACCAGCGCCGTGAACGCGTCAGGATCGAGACCGAGCGGCACCGCATCGAGGGCCTCCTGACGCTCGCCCGCGACGGCTACCGCAGCAGGGTCTCCGATGTGCTCAACGCCTCCGAGCGGGACTTCCTCACGCTCACCGACGTCACCGTGGCACCGCTGGAGGGGGGACCGGTCGAGCTGCACCCCTACCTGACCGTGGCGCGCCGGCACATCGTGTTCGCCGTCGCGGCGGGCGAGAGCAGCGAGCAGCGAGATCACAGAAGTAGTCCGCGGCGCGCGGGCTAGCAGCGAGGCGGCGCGCGGGCGCCGCCGCCCAGTCGCGCAGGATCCGGCTCAAGGCGACCGGATCGTCGCGTGTAGCGAGCTGTGGCAGCTCGCGCCGAGACTGGTGTGGACGATCGTCAGCGTCAGCCGGGCACGGGCAGATCATACGCCCGCCGGCGCTGGCCGCGGCGAGCGCGCACCTGCGAGCATGAACGCGTGCGACGCGGCGAGACCCTGTAGGCGTGGCCGTCCACGCCGGGCGCCGCCTATCGGCACAGGCGCGGCTCGAGATCGTCGCCGCCCGCTTGATCGGCGTGCTGCCGCGCCGCGCAAAGCGACGCATCGCCGGTCAGCCGATTCGCCGCGACGGGCTGGAGCTCGACCTCGACGTGCAGGTACTCCTGAAGCTCGCCGAGCGCGACCGGCGGCCGCTCGTAGCTCGCTCGCGTATAACGTTCGCCGAGGGATTCATCCTCACCAAGGCGAACATGGACTGGTACGAGGAGCAACTGCTTGGTCCCGACGGCGATCGCCGGGACCCGCGCGCGTCGCCGTTGCTCGCTGAGGATCTCAGCGGTACGCCGCCAGCGCTGGTGGTGACGGCCGGATTTGATCTCTTGCGTGACGAGGGCGAGGCGTATGCACGCCGCCTGGTCGAGTCGGGGGTGCGCACGCTGCTGCGCCGTCACGCGGGCTACGTGCATGGCTTTCTCCACGGCCTCGCGCTCGGGTCGGGCGCGCGCGAAGCGATCGCGGAGATGGGCGGCGTGCTGCGAGCGGAGCTGTGAATCCCTATCCGCTGCTGTACCGGCTCGGCATCACCCCGTGGGAACGCGAGAGCGTGCCCCACCCTGTGACCGAGCTCGCCGAGCGCCTCTCACCGCCCGGTCGCGCGCTTGACATTGGCTGTGGCACCGGCCGCGACGCCGTCTACCTGAGCCAGCGCGGCTGGACGGTCACTGGCGTGGACGCGGTGCCCCGCGCGCTCGGCGCGGCGGTGCGACGGGCGCAGGCCGCGGGCGCACAGGTGAACTGGGTACTGGGCGATGTCACGCGTCTGCAGACGCTCTCGATCGGCGACGGGTATCGCCTGATCATCGATCGCGGCTGCTTCCACGGGCTGTCAGACGAGGAGCGTGCGCGATGCGCCCAGGGGGTGACGGCTGTGGCGGCCGGCGGCGCCATCCTTTTGATGTTGGCCTTCTGTCCCCGCCGGGTGGGGTTGGGGCCGCGGGGCGTCACACGCGAGCAGATCGAAGGCCACTTCGGGGAGGCTTGGGAGCTGGAGTCAGGCGCACCTGACTACGAGGCAAACCTGCCGCGCTGGATAGGCGACGCCAAACCCAGCTGGTATCAGCTGCGGCGAGCGGACTCGGTCTGAGGGGGCTAGGAGGTGGCGATCAAGCCGCTGCCGTATCGCTCTCCATGAACGGTAGGTCGTCCACGACGCCGGCCAGCTCGAACGTACGCTGGACGGCGCTCGAGCCTCTTATCAGCGCGATCTCACAGTCGCGCTTGCGGCACCACTTGGCGCGGAACACGATCACGGCGACCCCAGCGGAGTCGATGCCCGACAGCTGGCTCAGGTCAAGCGTTATCGCCCTGATCCCGGCTTCGTAGAGGCGCTCGATCTCGGCTTCCAGAATGTGGGTGGAGGCCCGATTGAGCTCGCCTACGAGCACGAGCGTATGCATGGCCGTCAGCTTCGCGGCCTGTTCTGCGCGCACGGCCGGGCTCGGCGGGGCAGCGCCCGGGGCCAGCCTGATGCGCTGCTTGGTGCCGTTTTCGTCGCGGGCAGTCGTGCCCCGCTTCGCGACGCTTTCCAGCGCGCCGCTCTGGTCCGCCGGGCGGATGCTCCCCGCCATCGTTGGGTGATGGCGTTTCATCAGGAACAGCTCCTTTCAAGTCCGTCGGGTCGTGCCGGGCGCCCAGTCGGGTGCGCCCAGCACCCAGCTGTGGGACGAGAGGGAGCTAGCCGGGGCGCTCTGGGATCAGAGCAAACGTGGTCGCCAGCCACTGCTCGTGCACGAGCGACAGCCGGCGCATGATCCGCGGACCTGCGAGCAGCAACAGCGCCGCGGAGATGACCAGCGTCGTCACGGCAAAGCCGGACGCGCCACCCGCCGCCGAGCTCGAAGACCCGCCGGAGATTCCGCCGGAGCCCGAGCCGGCAGGAACGCTTGCCGGCACATCGCGATAGTGCGCACCGCTCGCACCAGAGGAAAGGGGCGGCCCACGCAAGACGATGCCAAGCGCGTCGGCGCTCAGCAGAAGGCTTCCGCCCTGGCCCAGCAGGCGCGCACCCGCACCGGCCAGGCCGCAAGGCTGCGCGAAGAGCGCATCGCCGCTAGCGGCAACGCAAGCGGGCGCGCCGCTTCCGGGCGCCGCGACGATCGCCGGTTGCGAAGTCGATGAAGTCCACGCAAGCGCCCGCGGCCTGGGCAGGCCCGCTTCGAATTCGCCGGCCCGCGATCCGTCGCCGCTCGAGCCGATCGGCACAGGCGAGGGATAGGTCGTGGTCGCGCCGGCGAGAGCCTGCGCGAGCGGAGTCTCGCTTGATGCGCTGGCGTGGAGCTGGCCGGATTCGGGGACGAGCTGAGGGATTCCCGCTGGGCGGGGGACGCCAGGCCGGGAAAGCGGACCAGGCGACGAGGGACCTTCGGGGACACCCGGTAGCCCTTCGCCTGCGTGCGCCGATGCTTCGGCTGCACCTCCGCCCGGAAGCCCTTCGGTCGCGACCTGGCGGCCGCGACCGACTGGAGGTGCGACGCGGGTAGGCGTGCGAGCGGCCTGGCCCTCCGGCGAGTGCGAGCGCCCGCCGTGAGAAGCCACGAGATCGATCGTGCGCGGTGACGGCGCGTGCCCGGGGGCGTTGGCCTCTCCAGGGACGCCGGGGGTGGTGCTGGTCCCCTGCGGGAGCGTCTGACTCGCGGCGCTTGCGCTGGAGGCCGCTGGGGTGTTGGGCGCGGCGGATACCGTGGGCGCGCTTTGTATGCCGGTGGCCGGGGGCGAAGCGGCTTGAGGCGCTGTCTCGGTCGTTGTGGCGATGCTGCCCGAGACCGCACCGGCGGGCACCGGCGCCGCGGTGGCCGGATGCACAGCGACGGCAACCGGGGGCGGTGCCGCTACCGTCGCTGCCCGGCCTGCGGGAGCGAGCGGCGGAACGGTGAGCAGCCGCGCACCGTAGGCGCTACCGCCGAACGCCGGCACGGCGAGCAGGCTAGAGACAGACAGCACACAAAAGCAGCCGATCCCGCCTCGGTGAGATCGAGCCAGGCGCTTAGGGGCTTTGGGGAGCATGCTCCTCGGTTGATACTTTCCGTTCTCTCCGTCAAATAACCTCGCTTCGCCAAAATGCCCGCAAATTGCCGAACTTTTGGCGGAAACCGAGTTGCACGGACGGGAGCCCATTGGTCCGCACGGCCGCGCGGGAGCGAGCCGGGCTGAACGCAGCATGCGCGTATGACTCGCATGCACAGTGCGCATACCGGGTCCAGCTTGCGACTCCGTATGCGCGATCGGGTGAGCCGAACGGAGAGGGCGGGATTCGAACCCGCGATGGAGTATTGATCCCCATACTCGCTTAGCAGGCGAGTGCCTTCAGCCACTCGGCCACCTCTCCTTGAGCGTGCGGCCAGTGTAGAACCTGCCGCGGGGCGCGTAGCATTGCGGCTTGCGTCGGAAGGGTGGCAGAGCGGTTGAATGCGGCGGTCTTGAAAACCGTTAGGCCGCGTGAGCGGTCTCCCGGGTTCGAATCCCGGCCCTTCCGTTTTTTCGCAAGATTTGGCGTGTTTGCATGAGAAATGGCTGGTGCACGCGCCCGAGCCGGCCCGGCCCGGATGCGTCAGGAGCGGGAGTCTGCCGAGCGGACCCCGAGACTGCACCTCGGGGCATGAAAATGCTGCTCGGGTCTCACCGCATTAGGGTCGGCCGACCGGGACAGCAACCTTCCGAGTGACAGTTTCACGCTCCGAGGAGCGGGCGTATCCTGCCGAATCAACGTGCGCGGCTACGCCAACCCGAACGCCAGTCAGCCCGCCGCTACGGCATCATGTCACGCGACCAGCCGCTGGACCCGGTAGCGCCGGGCGCCTCCAGGCGTCTGCACCTCGACCGACTCCCCAGCACTGCGCCCGAGCAACGCCTTCCCGACCGGCGACTGCGCTGACAGCCTGCCTTGTGGCAGGTCGGCCTCGGTCGAGCCCACGATCGTCCACGTGTAGACGCCGCCGCTCTCTTCGTCCAGAACCTCGGCCGTTCGCCCGAAACCGAACGCGGCATCTTCAGCGTCCGGCTCGACGATCAGCGCATCGCGGCGGCGCTGGCGCAGGCGCTTGATTCTCGTCTCGAGATGCGCCTGATCCTCCTTGGCGATGTGATAGTCGGCGTTCTCGCTGAGGTCTCCGAGCTCGCGTGCGGCGCGAATGCGCCCGGCCATCGCACGCCGTCCCGCGCCCTCGAGCTCCCTCAGCTCGTCCTCGAGCGCCGCCAGTCCAGCTGGCGTGATCGGCTCGCCGTCTGGCGTGATCGAGTTCACCCGCTCACCGCGATGCATGATCGCGCATCACGTCCTCACGACCTCTCGAGTATTGGACGCTGCTTTCCGCAGCCAGGCGAGCATGCGACGAAGCTGGCCCGGCGCTGTCCCTCCGGACGCTAGAGAGGCGCCGTCGCCGGCGACGCCATCACGCGTGCTTGTCCAGCGTAAGCGAGCGTGTGCCGAGCGGAGGCCGGTACGACCGCCGGTCGTCCGATGCGAGCGTGAGCGCGGCCTTGCTCGGACACTCGCTGTCACGCGAAAGCCATAGGGGGCGTAATAGCGCCCAGACTGGCGCCACCCTTTCCGCACGGCATCTGCCGCTCGGGGCGCGGTCAACAAGCGCGGGTAGGATTTGCCTCCGACAAGACTTACTCCAAGGAGATGAAGCCGTGGAACGACTGGAGAAGAAGCGCTTTGACTCGCCCGACGAGGTCCGCCCAATGGCGGACAAGGGACGGGTGGACATCCTCAACATCGGCGACGGGGTCGTCGGTCGGGCCACGTTCGAGCCGGGCTGGCGCTGGTCGGAGCACGTCAAGCCGATTGCTGGCACCGAGAGCTGCCAGGCCGCCCATCTGGGCTACGTCCTGTCAGGTCACCAGATGGTTGTGATGGACGACGGCAGTGAGCTCGAATTCGGTCCTGGCGACGTAGTCGCGCTACCACCTGGCCACGACGGGTGGGTTGTCGGCGACGAGCCGTGTGTGGTCCTCGACTTCGCGGGCATGGCTCAGTACGCCAAGGCAACGTAGGCGAAGTTTGGGGCTTTGCATAAGGAGCGATTCGGGCTTCCTTCACGACAAGCTGCTCGTGATGCCACTCTTGTCATGCGGCGTTCACGTTGCGCTGTGCTCGGCAAAGGCATCGATCGCGGCCAGCGCGGCCTCCCGGCCCCGAAAGGCGGGCGGCCAGAGGAGCGTGCGCTCGTACACCCCGTGCCAGCGTTCGGCAAAGCGCGCTCGGACTTCATCTGGGCTCCCGGCGAGCGCGATCGCATCGATCATCTCGTCGTTCACCGCGGCCGCCATCCCACCGAAGTCTCCTCTATTCCAGGCGGCACGAATCTCCTCGGCCTGACGCTCGAAGCCGCCCACCCGATGCGTAGCTCGGTAGGTCTTGACCGTTGAGTTGAACGCGATGATCGCCGCAGCGTCGCGGCGAGCAGCGTCGCGGTCCTCGTTCACCGAGCAGGTCACATAGCCGGCGATTGGCGGCCGATCGCGGCCGCCGCGCTGCGCCCCGCGCCCGAGCGCGGGCCGCGCTACCTCCGACACGTACTCTGGCGTGAACAGCGGGTGTCCGATGAGGCCGTCGGCGACGGCGCCAGCCGCTTCGATCATCCTGGCGTTCACTCCGGCGATGTAGATAGGGATGTCTGGCCGAAGCGGGTGGCGTGGCGGGGCTGTGGGCTTGACGTGCAGGCGGTAGAACCGCCCCTCGTGCTCGATCGGCACTTCGTGCAGCCGCCACAGGCGGCGCAGCAGCGGTACCAGCTCCTCCATTCGGCTCGCCGGATGCTCACCGTCCAGGCCGTGCCAGTCCTGCTGCATCCGGCGTGTACCCGTTCCGAGGCCGATGGTGATTCGCCCGCCCGAGAGCTCATCGAGATCGCGGGTCTCCGCTGCAAGCACGAGCGGAGTGCGACCGAACGCATACGCGATCGCGCTGCCCAGCCCGATCTTCGTGGTCGTCTGGGCCATCGCAGCCAAAGCGACCGTGGCCGACCGATCGTAGAACTCTGTCGACCACACCGACGCGAAGCCCGCCTGCTCGGCCAGCTGGGCGGCCTCACCCAGCTCCGCCGGGCCGCCATAGCTCGCCACAAGCGAGATGCCGGACGCGACCATTCAACCGGCGTCCTGGATCGAGCGAGCGAGGTCCCGGTTCGCCAAACCGCTACTCCGGGCGTCTTGACCAGCTGTCCGAGCGGTACCAAGTCAGGGGTCGTGAACTCTCGGACACGCTGCGCCAAGTATCTCGCAGAGGCTCCGGCCGAGGTTGTGGGATGATCGGCCGATGAGCACCTCCGAGTCGTCGCCGGTGCGCCTCATCGCCGTTGCCGACCTTGGCGACTCAAACGTCACCGTCGTGGAGCACACGCCGCACGGTGCACTGGCCGTTGGAGTCAGCGCGGGCAAGCCATTCGCGGTCTCCAATCGCTGCCGACATCTCTTTGCCTCGCTCGGCAAGGGCAGCGTCACCGGTGATGGGCGGCTTGAGTGTCCGTGGCACGGTGCCCTCTACGACGTGGGCACCGGCAAGATGTTGCGCGGGCCACAGGGCGTGTTCAAGCCGGTGGCGGGTGCCGTCAAGGCAACCACCGGCGCGCGCGCTCTGAAGACCTTTCCGGTCGAGCTGCGCGACGGCGCGATCTGGCTCACAGGCTAAGTTAGGCGTGAGGTGCCGCGCTGCGCGCGCGAACAACGCCGCGCAGGGCGGCCCGGTCTGACGCGCATCGCTGTGCAAGCAAGAACACGATCATCGCGTGCCTCCATCATCGCGCACCACGACTATGTGATCGGGCTTGATCCGGCTGCCGGCGCTGTCCGCCTCAGACAGCCGCGGCCAGCGGCTTCAGTCAGGCGAAGCCGCGAGCGCCTGCGCGAACGCGTCATAGGCGGCGCGGTCAAACAGCCAGAACCGCGCCTCCTCGATCGCTGGGTTCGCCGCAAGCGCCGCGCGCACGGTGTCGATCGACACGCGCGCCGCGGCCGTCAGCGGGTATCCGTACGCCCCGGTCGAGATGGCCGGGAAGGCCACCCGCCGCGCGCCACGGGCCGCCGCCAGCTCTACCGCGCGCCGGTAGCAGGAGGCCAGCAGCTCGGGTTCGCCGTGGCCGCCGCCACGCCACACGGGGCCGACGGCATGCACGACGCACGCGGCCGCGAGCTCCCCCGCGTCCGTGACCTTGGCGTCTCCCGTCTCACACCCGCCCAGCTCGCGGCACTCCCGCAGTAGCGCGGGCCCGGCCGCACGGTGAATCGCGCCGTCAACTCCGCCACCGCCGAGCAGGCTGGAGTTGGCGGCGTTGACGATCGCGTCGGCCTCGCCGTCGCTCGTGATGTCCCCCAGGTGCAGCGTGATCCGCGGAGCCATCGCCCTAGCCCGTCAGCTTGTTGGGGACGGCGGTGCCGATCACGACGCCCGTCGCGTCCAGCGCCTGCACTGTCACGAACGGCCCGGTCGTGCCCGCCGGCAGCGCGATGGCCGTCTCAAAGCCGCCGCCCGCCGCGTGGGCGACGGGCTGCAGGCTCGTCGCCGTCGCTCCTGCCAGCATGTTCCAGGACGCCACCTGCGTGGCGCCGTTCCAGCTGGCATACACCGTCCGCGCACCGCTCGCTTCGCGCTGCACGACGAAGTCCGGCGGCTGCGCGGGCGTTGCTTCCCAGGCGAAGCGAAACGCCCGGTAGGACTCGACGTGGCCGGGGAGGTGAGCGTCGAACAGGAGCTGGCCGGCCGCGTTGAACTCCGAGAAGTCCGAGACCTGGCCCCAGCCGACGAACCAGTCGCCGTTCGCAAGCGCCTGTATGTTGCCCTGGCTTTCGGCCAGAATCGGCCTGGGCCTGGTGATCTGGCCCAGCAGAGCGGCCGTTTTCTGCTGCGGGTTCAAGCTCACCACGACCCCGCGCGACTGGTGGTGCACGCGCGGGGCGGCGCCGTTGTCAAAGATGCTGATCGACCCGTCCGGCAGCAGGCGCGAGTCGTGCTGCCAGGCCGTGGCCGTTCCGCGTGCGAGCCTGAAGCTGCTGCGCTTGCCCCCCAGCTGCCACGCGATCCGGCCGCTGCGGCCCGCGATGTCGTACGTCGCCCACGTGTTGCGAGCCGACACCAGCAGGCTGCCATCCTGCTCGCGCTCGATCGAGTTGATGTGAAAGAAGTCAAACGGCCAGTCCGTCGTCGATTTGCGTGCCAGTTCGTAGGAGTCCGCGAGCGCGACGTGGTCGAGGCTCGTCCATTGAAACCTCACCAGCCCCGTGGCGATGTCGATTTCCTGCAGCACGCCGTCCGTCACCGCGCCGCTCGCCGGGCCGCCGACGGAGGAGACGTCGCACAGCTGCGGGTCATAGGCGGTGATCAACGCCGTCCCCTGCGGGGTCAGCAGGAACTCGTGCAGGTCGGCCTTCAGGCCGTTGCCGGCGCTCACGCGTGCGATTTCCCGATAGCCGCTGTCCGCGATCACGCCTTGGCCCAACCCGAAGCCGTGCTCGGTGATGTCGCCCTCCCACCACGTCAGCACGCGCCGGCCCAGGTACTCCTGCACCCGAAAGCTCGTCGCCGAGTTGTGGGCCGGCAGCGATTTGAACCACACCAGCCTCCCGGCCTGGTCGAGGATCATCGGCCCGATCTGGCCGGGGCCCGAGTACGGCGCGACGAACTCATCACCGGGGGCCACTGCTGCGGATCGGGCGCTCACCGTCACCGCCGGCGGGTGCAGGTCCGGGCGCGACACGAAGCTCTGAACGCCGGGGCGCCCGACCCCGACCGGCGCGGCGCGCAAGGGAGTCGTGCTGATCCGGTCGGGGCGCTCGATCGCAAACTGGTCTGTGAGCGCGAGTACCTTGGCTCCACGACGGAGCTTCGCGTGCACCGTCACACGCTCGCCGGCCGCGAACGGTCGCGCGGGCACGAAGCTCGCGCCGTCGCCTTGCGAGTAGGCGAGCAGCCGGCCGCGGTGCGCGCCCGTGCCAGACGCGACCACGCTCGTGACCCGCAGCTGCTGCGCGGGCACGCCCACAAAGCTGATCTGCGTGCGCGCCGGAGCGTCGCGGCTTCCGGGCTGCGGCGACACGCTGACCGACCCGGCGAGGATGGCTGAGTTGTTGAGCCTCGCCGGCGTGCACCTGGGCCCGGCCTGGGAGGCCCACGCCGGTGCGCTCAGCGCGGAGGTGCACGCGGCCAGACCCAGCGTTGCCGCCACGGCGGTCGATCTGCGCCCCGACTGCACCAGGGCAGCGTATCCGGCGGCGCAGCGGCGCTCGCCGGTAGCCTCAGCCGATCACCGTCGCCGAGGTGCCGAGCGTGTTACCGGCGCCATCGAGCGCCTGCACGGCCACGTAGCGCTCGCGCGGCGAGACGGTGATCGTGGTCTCAAACCCACGCCGGGGTGTGGTCAGGAGGGGCTTCAGCCTGCTCGGCGCCTGCCCCCCGAGCACCCGCCAGGCGACCATGCGCGTGGCTCCGTTCCAGCTTGCCGCGAGCAGCGCCCCGCCAGTGCCAAGCCGGCGCAATGCAACTGAGGGCGAGCCTGGCGGCTGACCGCGCCAGCGCGCCAGCGAGGTCGAGTAGTCCTGCACTCCCCGGCCCAGCGAGCCTTCGAGCAAGACGTGTCCGGAGCGATCGAACTCGGTGAAGCTCGGCAGCCGGCCGTAGCCAACTAGCCAGTTCCCGCCAGTGAGCCTGACCGCGTTGCCCTGGCTCGCTGCCAGCAGCTTGCGCGTCGGGTTGATGAACTGCCGCACCAAGCTCACGCGGCGCGTGCCCGAGTCGACCCGCAGCAGCAGCGCGCGCGACTGGTCCTCCTTCGGCGGATCGGCTGCGTTGTCGAACACCGAGATCAGCCCGCCGGGCTGGAACTCGCCGTCGTGCTGCCAGTAGAAGCGCGCGCCGGGCCCGAGCTTGAAGCTGCTTCGTCTGCCTCCCAGCCGCCAGCGCACCGCGCCGCTGTGCAGGTCGACGTCGTACAGCGTCCATGTGTTGCGCGCCGACAGCAACACGTCTCCGGCTGGGCCGGGATCCAGCGAGTTGACGTGTATGTAGTCCCATGGGTAGCTGCCCCGAGGCGGCGGGACGCGCGACTCGTCCACATGCACGTGCCCGAGCGCGTGCCACTCCCACATCACAAGGCCCGTCGCGACGTCGATCTCCTGGATCACCGAGTCGCTGATCACTCCGTCACGCGCGCCGTGCACGGACGCAAGGTTTGCGTGGACCGGGGCGAAGGCGTCGATCCACGCTGTGCCCTGCGGCGTGAGGCGCAGCACGTGCAGGTCGGCCTCGTACCCGTTGCCGGCGCGGATCGTGGCGACGCGCCGGTAGGCAGCGTCGTAGATGACGTCTTCGCCCACGCCGAAGCCGACGCGCAGCGTGCGCCCCTGCCACCACGTCAGCGCTGGCTTGCCAGCGAAGCGCTGCACGCCGAAGTTCGCCGCCGCCTGGCCGGCGGGCAGCGGATGGAACCACACCAGGCTGCCGCGCTGATCGGCGATCATCGGCCCGGGCGCACCCTCGCCCTGGTAGGGGGCCAGGAACAGGTAGCCGGAGCTCGCGCCCGGCCTCGCGGGCGTCGTGATCGTGACCGAGGAGGGACTCAGCCCGGGCGCCGAGAGGAAATGCTGCACGGCGCGCTGGTCGCCGTCTTCGCGTGCGAACTGCACCTGGCTGACCGCCGCGCGGTCGGCGACCGTGAATGTCGTGGTAGCCACGCGCGGCCCGGCTGCCGTGCGGACCGAGGCGCGCACGGAGACCCGCTCGCCGGCGAGGAACGGACGCCGGGGCAGAAAGCTCGCACCAGTGCCGGTCGAGTAGGCGTGCAGCACGCCGGCGTGCGCGCCGCTGCGCGATCCGACCACCTCGACGCCGGAGATCCTCGAGCCGGACTCACCGAGAAAGCTGATCTGGCTCGCCGCCGACGCATCGGGCGTGCCCGGCAGGGGCGAGACCGTGACCGGGTTGGCAGCCGCGGCGGCGGTTGCGGATTCGCCGTTCAAGGGCGCGGACGGAGCGGGCGAGACGCCGCCACAGCCGGGCAGGGCCATCGCCGCGGCGGTCAAGCTGGCCGCCGCCGTGCTCCGCCGGCTCATCCGCCGCTGCGCTGGCGCGGCGGTGACGGAGGCTCGGCCGGGCCGAGCTGCATGGCGGCCGATACCGGGCCTCGATCGGCTCCGCTCGGCCCTGCGTCCGCGCCAGCTGGTGCGACTGCCGCGGCTGTGCGCGCGGGTGCGGCGGGCACCGGACGCGGCGCTTGCGCGATGAAGCGGAAGGCGATCAGCGCGCCGAGTGCCGCGAATGCGGCGCCGATCAGGAACGCCAGGCGAAAGCCACCGGTGAGCGCGACGATCGGCGCGCGCAGGTCCGCGTTGGCGAGGTGGCTCGTGTAGGCGGCCGCCAGCGAGGTGAGCAGCGCCAGGCCGAGCGCCCCGCCGATCTGGCGCGAGGTGTTGACCAGGCCCGAGGCGAGGCCGGCCTCCTCGTGCGCCGCGGCGGCGGTCGCGGCGATCGTCGAAGGCACCACCGAAAAGCCGATTCCGCATGCCACCAGCAGACCCGGCGCCAGCACGTCGGAGAGGTAGCCGCCGTCGACGGCGATGCGCCCGAACAGGGCCATGCCGAGCGCCATGCAGCTCAGACCGGCGCCGAGCACGGGCCCGGCGCCGAAGCGCCCGACCAGGCGCCCGGCGTGCGTGGCGCAGGCCATGATCGTCAGCGCCATCGGCAGAAACGCCAGCCCCGCTCCGATCGGCTGGAAGCGGAGCACCTCCTGCAGGTACAGCGAGAGGAAGTACCACATCGGGAACAGCGCCGCGCTGAACACGAGCACGGCCAGGTTGGCCGCGCGCACCAAGCGGTTGGCGAAGATCCGCAGCGGCACCAGCGGGTCGGGCGCGAACCGGTCCTCGATCAGCGCAAACGCCGCCAGCAAAGCCACCCCGAGCGCGATCGGGCCCAGCGCCTGCAGCGAGCCCCACCCGTGCACGCTCGCCGCGAGGATCCCCCATACCGCCGCCAGCAGCCCGCCGGTGACGGTCACGGCGCCTGCCAGGTCAAAGCCAGCGCGCGGCCCGGCGCGGCGTCGTTCGGCGACCGCGACACGGGCGACCAGCGTGGCCGCGAGCGCGATCGGCAGATTGATCAGCAGGATCCAGCGCCAGCCCAGCTCCTGCGTGATGACGCCGCCCAGCAGCGTCCCCGTCGCTCCGCCCGCGCCGTTCATCGCGCCCCACAAGCCGATCGCGCGCATGCGCTCGGGTCCGGCGGCGAACGTGGAGGTGATGATCGCGAGCGAGGCGGGCGCCATGACCGCTCCGCCGAGCCCCTGCGCAGCGCGCGCGGCCACGAGCATCGCGGGGCTCACGGCCGTGCCCCCGAGCAGCGAGGCGATCGCAAACATGAGCAGGCCCGCGATGAACATGCGCCGCTGGCCGAACAGGTCCGCGGCGCGGCCGCCGAGCATGAGCACCCCGGCAAACGCGATCGTGTAGGCGTTGACGATCCACTGCAGGTCGATCGCCGAAAAGCCGAGGCTCGTGCGGATCGAGGGCAGGGCCACGTTGACGATCGCGACGTCGAGGATGACCATGAACTGCGCCGTGCAGCACACGGCCAGCAGCAGCGGGTGGCGCGGTCGCTGCATCGTCAGCCGCTCCTGGGCGCCAGGGGCCGCTGGACCTTGACCACCGGCGAGCTGCCCAGCACTTCTCCGGCCGCCCCCAGCGCCTGCGCCGACACGTACTCGTAGGCCTCCGGGAAGGTGATCGAGCTCTCGAAGCCGCTGTGGGGCATCTTCGCGCGCAGGCTCAGCGTGCTGGGCGCCGCTCCCGCGAGCACGTGCCAGGACGCGACGTCGGTGGCCCCGTTCCAACTCGCGAACACGGCGGTGGAGTCGCCCGAGGCGAGCACCCGCGCGCTGACCGCCGGAGCCCACGGCGGCTGGGCGCTCCATGGGTAGCGGAAGGCCCGGTAGGAGGAGCTGCCGGGCGGCAGGTGAGCGTCGAACAGCAGGCGACCGTCCGCGGACAGCTCGCTGACGCTGGGGACCGCGCCCCAGCCGATAACGGTATTGCCGTCGCGCAGCGTCTGCGCGTTGCCCTGGCTGTCGGCCAGCAGCGGGCTGCCCGGATGCACGTACTCGCGCACCAGACGAGCGCGGTGAGCCCTCGCGTCGAGCTCAAGGCGCAACGCGCGCGACTGGTAGTGCACGCGCGGGTTGGAGCCGTTGTCGAACAGCGTGACCGTCCCGTCGGCGTGCATGCGGGCGTCGTGCTGCCAGGCGGTTTCGGCGCCGGAGCCCAGCGTAAAGCTCGAGCGCGCGCCGCCCAGCTGCCACAGGACACGGCCGCTCGAGCCCTGCAGGAGGTACGCGGCCCACGTCGAGCGTGCCGAGATCAGCACCTCGCCGTCGGGGTGCGGGTCGAGCGAGTTCAGATGAAACCAATCCCATGGCATCCCGTTGGCCGGAACCGGCACGCGGGACTCGCGCACGTCCACGTGGTCGACGCCGTGCCACTCCCAGCGGACGAGCCCGGTCTTCATGTCGAGCGCCTGAACGGTGCCGTCCACGATCGCTCCGTTGCGCTTGCCGCCCACCGACGAAAGGTCGCAGCGCATGAAGTCATAGATCGTGACGTAGGCGACCCGATCGGAGGCGATCTGGAAGTCATGCAGGTCCGCCTCATACCCGTTGCCCGCCTGGATCGCGGCGACCGTTCGGTAGTTGCGGTCGACGACCACGTCCTCGCCCTGCCCGAATCCGAGCGCCAGCACCTTGCCCTGCCACCAGGTGAGGTAGTCCTGACCTTCGTAGCGCTGGACGTCCAGGTTCTCGGCCAGCAGCCCCTTGCCCAGCCGCCCGAACCACACGAGCCGCCCCTGCGGCGTGTAGATCAGCGGCCCGTACTGTCCGGGGCCCGGTCCCACCGTCATCAACAGCTCGCCCGCGCTCGGATCCCGATCGGGCTGCGTGACCTCGAGCGTGGGCGGATGGAGCGTGGGCTGCGAGGCGAAGCTCTGATACGACGACGGCGCAGCGGGCGGATTGGGAAAGCTCGCGATCCCGCCGGTGGGATAAGGCGTGGCGACGCGGAAGCTGAACGACGCGGTGCGTGCCGCGTCGCCCCGCCCGATCAGCGCGCGCACGCTGACACGCTCGCCGGCCTCGAATGGCTTGGCCGGCAGGAAGCTCGCGCCGTCGCTCTGGGAGTAGTCCGCGAGGCGACCCTCGTGGTAGCCGCTGCGTGCGCCGCGGACCGATATGGCCTGCAGCTCGCCCGCGCGCGTGCCGAGGAAGCTGATCTGGGTGTGAGGGCTGGCGGTGCCGCTCCCCGGCTGCGGCGACACCTCTACGTTCGTGCCCGGCAGCCTGGCATCACCCTCTGCCACGCGGGGGAGGCAGGCCGGCGACGCGCCGCTCGGGGGCACGGGCGGGCGCGCACCGGACAGGTCACCGCCCGCGAGCACGATCGCGACCACCACCCATGCGATCGCGGCGAGCAGCGGGGCTACATAGCCGCGGCGCCGGAGCTTGCTCAGCAGCGACACCCCGAAATCATGCCAGTGGCCGGGCTGCGGCGGGCGCAGCTCAGGCGGGCATCTGGCAGCAGCTCGGCCGGGCCCGGCGCTGGCCTTGGCCTGCGGGCCGGCCCCGGCGGGATAATCCCGGCGTGGACAGACTGCAAGACTGGTGGTCGGGCGGACGCCGGGTCGCGTTGCAGGTGGGCGAGGAGGAGCGCTGCGTGTTCGTACGCCGCATGGGCGAGGGCCCCACGATCACCCTCTTGCACGGCTTTCCCAGCTCCTCGCACGACTGGGCCAAGCTCGCGCCCGCGCTAGCCGAGACGCACGCGCTGCTGCTGCCCGACTTCCTCGGCTTCGGCGCCTCGGACAAGCCGGCGCCGCACGACTACTCGCTGCACGAGCAGGCGGACCTCGTGGAGGCCGTGTGGGCACACGAGCGCGTCACCTCCACGGTCATCGTCGCGCACGACTACGCCGTTTCGGTCGCGCAGGAGCTGCTCGCGCGCCTCGCCGAGGGGCGCCTGCAGCTCGATCTGACGGCGGTACACCTGCTCAACGGCGGCCTGTACCCGGACCTGCATCGTCCCCAGCCCACCCAGACCGCGCTGCTCGATCCAGAGCAGGGACCGCAGCTCAGCGAGCTCCTGACCGAGGAGCTGTTCGTGCAGGCGTTGAGACCCACGTTCGCTGACAGCTACGACGCCACCGCCGACAGCGCCGACATCTGGCAGGCGACGAGCCGCGATCGCGGCCACAGGATCGCTCACCTGCTGATCCGCTACATACGCGACCGCGAGTACCACGGCGGGCGCTGGGTCGAGGCGCTGGAGCGGACCGACGTGCCGCTCGCCTTCGTGTGGGGGATGCTCGACCCGATCTCGGGCGCCCACATGGCCGAGCGGATCCGCGAGCGCCTGCCCCGCGCTGCCATGTGCGCGCTCGACGATGTCGCCCACTGGCCGCCGCTCGAAGCGCCCGAGCGGGTAGCGGCGGCGCTGCTGGCCCCGCACACCCGCTGAGCGGCCCCCGGCCGGTCGCCGCCAGAGGCCCAGCTCACCGTTGCGCGCCGGCGGCAGCGCCGTGCGCCGGCGCGCTGCTAATGATGCCGACGTTGGCCGACTGGAGCATACGCAGCGCCACCCCTCGCGACGTCGCGGCCGTGCTGGCGCTGTGGCGCGCGGCCGGCGGACCCGCCAGCCCGACGGACAACCCCGATGGCCTCGCGCGGCTGTTGCGCCGCGATCGCGACGGGTTGCTCGTCGCCGACTGCGGCGGGGTTCCGATCGCGTCGCTGATCGTCGTGTGGGATGGCTGGCGGGGAAACTTCTACCGGCTAGCCGTTCGACCCGAGCGTAGGCGCGAGGGTATCGCCACGGCGCTGGTGCGCGCCGGCGAGCGGCGCCTGGGAGCACTGGGAGCGGTGCGGCTGTCCGCGGTCGTCGCCGAGGGGGATCCCGGCGCGCTCGAGTTCTGGCGCGCGGCCGGCTATCGGCGCCAGCCCGACCGCACGCGGTTCGTGCGGCATCTACGCGCATGATCGCCGCGGCGCGCACGGGCGCCGGCGCGTGCCAGGCCAACAGCTGCACGAGCTTCGAGCGCGCCCGGCGAAACAGCTGAGGCTAACGCGGGGCGGAGACCGCCTCGGCGAGGTAGACACGCATCCCTCGCGGCGCGCCCTTGGCGGCCAAGGGGGGCCGCCGGCGCAGAGCGACCTTGCGCGGATCGAGCTGCGGGACCAGCCGCTCCGAGACGAGCACCTGGCCGCCATCCGCAGCGGCCACCAGGCGCGCGGCCACGTTGACGTCGACTCCGAAGTAGTCCCCGCCGAGCCTGCGCGGGCGTCCCACGTGAGCGCCCACCCGCAGCTGCGGCCGGTGCCCGTCGACCTGCACCCGCGCCACCGCCAGGCAGGCTTCCCGTCCAGCGTCGACCGCGTCCTGGGGGCGCTCAAACACGGCCATCAGGCCATCGCCCAGACGCTTGACGACCTCACCCCCGTGCGCGCCGACCGCGGAACTGACCGCGAGATCGATCTCGCGTAGCAGCTCCACGGCGGCGGCATCGCCGGCCAGCAGCGCCCACGAGGAGAAATCCACCATGTCCGTGAACACGATCGTCAGATCGCGTTCGCCGTAACCGCGGCCCTGGGCCTCGGACAGGCTCTGCCAGAGCTGCAAGGCGCCGAAGCCGAGCTCGCGCACCACGCTCGGCCGCTCGCCGCTTAGCGCGGCCAGCTGCCGTCCGAGCAGGTCGGGAGCGCGCGCGCCCGCTGTCGACAGCGGATCGCCGTAGGCGCTGTCACCGGGCAGGCGCTGTCGCGCGCGCTGCGTGGCGGCAACGAGGTTGGGCTGCGTGTCGAGCCGCTTGAGCGCGGCCGCCAGCCGCGCGACGCGTCCGTCGCGAGGTCTACGGCGGAGGGTCGAGGCTCCCTCCTCGAGCCGCTTCACGAACACGCTCACAAGCTACCGCCTCGGCTGGCGCGGGCCGGCGGCGGCAAGTAGGGTGCGCTGGCAGATGGCCGCGATCGAGCTCGACGCGCTCACATGGCCGCAGGTCCGGGCGCAGATCGACGCCGGGCGCGACACGGTCGTGCTGGCCCTCGGGGCCACCGAGCAGCACGGTCGCCACCTGCCGCTGGCGACCGACGCCCTGTTGGGCGATCACCTCGCGCGCATGCTGGCCGACCGGCTCGATGCGTTTCACGCGCCCACGCTGCGAGTTGGCTGCTCCGAGCACCATGTCGGCTTCGCCGGCACGATGTCGCTATCGGAGAGCACCTTTCACGCCGTGGTCGGCGATCTGGTGCGCTCGCTGCTGCGGGGCGGCTTCCGCCGGATCGTGCTCGTGCCCACTCACGGCGGCAACTTCGCGCCCCTCGCGGCCGCGGTGTCCAAGCTCGACGAGCGACAGTCGGTCACCGCCCTCACGGATCTCGGCGTGCTGTTTCAGATCGCCCAGATGGGAGAGCGTGAGTACGGCGTCCCGCTGGCCGAGGGGGGGCTGCACGCCGGCGAGTGGGAGACCTCGCTGCTGCTGGCCATCCACCCCGACCTGGTCGCGATGGAGCACGCCGAGCCCGGCTTCACGGGCGACCTACAGGATGCGCTGAAGGGCATCTTCGCCGAGGGCGGCGTCGCGGCGCTGTCAGAGAACGGGGCGATCGGCGATCCGCGGCGCGCTACCACCGAGCACGGCGAGCGCTACTGGTCGGCCGCCGTCGACCTGGCCCTCGAGCAGATCGAGGCGGCGGCGCGCGAGGCGACGACCACGCGCGCGCCGCGGCACAGCTGAGCGCCGTCCGTGCGCCGGCCGGCGAGCTGGTAGCGGCGTCAGGCGCGCAGCCGCCGGCGCAGGTCGCGCCCGCGCCAGCGTCCGCGATTGCGCAGCCGTTCGGCGAGCTCGCGCTCGGCTTCTGCCGCCTTGCGCGTAACGGCCCCCGCGAGCTGCACCGACCCCCGCTGAACCACCCAGTATCCGGTCGCGGTTTGCTTGATCGTCAACCGCTCCCTCTCCATTTGCCGCACGCTACTCTCGTAGCGATTGGCACAAAAACTGGGTGTTCGCAACGTGCGGGTTTCTGTTGCGAGGCGAGGAGACCCGGCCGTCTGAGTGATCCCTCTTCACTCCGACCGGGTCCCTCTCCCGCCGCGATCGGGTCCCCGATGGCGACGCGCGCGATGCCTAGCCGCTGACGCTAGCCGCTGGGCCTGCCAGCGCGCGTCTCCATCCCGATCTGCGCACGAACGAAGTCGCGTAGAAACATGCGGTAGGCAAGCTCCACCAGACCGACGATGCAGAGCCTCTCGATCATGCGCGTTGTCATTCACAGAAATTGCCAGCTGAGCGCAAATTCGCAACTAGACCTTGGTCTGGTTTTCACAGCGCGCGGATCCGCGCACGGCTGCGGCTGAGCCGTGTCACGGGGGGTGCCCGGCGGCGCCTGCGCATCGGCAGGCGCCGTCGGGCGACGGTACGGCGCTGGCCTACTTCAGCCAGCCTGCGAACGCCGGGCTCGCCCAGCCTTCGCCGGAGTTGGCCGGGGCCGGGCCCAGCGGCTTGCCGCCGTAGATCACGGCGCCACCGCTGCTGTCGTCCTGGTAGGTCTGCCAGGGCACCGCTCCGGTCTGGCTCACGCCCGGCGCGGAGAAGTCACACACGCCGGTGGGGAACGCCTTTTCCAGCCGCGCCCACTGTTCGTCGCTGAACTGGAGTAGGCATCGTGAAATGCACCCGGGTCCGGTCCGCGCAGGTCGATGATCGCCACGTTCTTGAGATTGTTGGCCTCGTTCACCGCACCCGAGAGGTAGGAGTACTTCAGCGCCGGTTCGTTGGCGTTGAAGCGTTCGGGCGTGGGTTTCAGGTCGATGTCCGCGCCGCCGATCTTGGAGTTCAGATCGACGAACTGGGCGGGGCTTATGACGCCTTCGATGAGCCCCTGCAGGCCGTACTGCACGCCCACGTTGTCGATAGGCAACCCGGCGAAGCCATGTCCGAGTTTATTCTCCACCGGTCCCCACAGGTTTTGCGGGCGCGGTCCGAACACGTTGATCATGTAGTCCGCCAGCGTGCATCGCACGCCGTCGGGGTTGGTTTCAGGGTTATAGATTTCGCTGCTCTGCACGCCTTCGCCGCAACCGGTGGTTGGGTTGGCGAGCGTTTCCCAGTACACGGTGTCGAAAATGATCGCGTTGCCGTAGTTGGGATGGCCCTCTACCGCGGCAATCTGGTTATACGTCCACACGATCCCCGGCCCCCACTGTTCGGGATGCTCGAAGTACTTGCGCGTGAGGTGGTAGTCCGAGATCTCCTGGCCGTTTGACCACGCGTCCTGGAAGCTGCACTGCGGCAGGATGCCCTGGTAGGTGCCGGGGTACGCGTTGGCCACCTGTTGTTGCACGAGCGAGCCACCCGAGCAGCCGGTGCCAATCGTGTACCGCAGCGTGCCGTAGTGGTCGATCAGGTGCTCCTTGGCCATCACCAGGGACTCGGCCTCGGTGACGATGTTGCAGTTGTGGCCTGCGTTGTCCAGCGCGGTCGACATCACGGCAAAGCCTTTTGGAAGCGCCGTTTCGTCGAGCACCGACGGGGCGCTGCCGCTCGCGTGTTCGATCCCGCAGCTGGCGCCGTGCGTGATCAGCAGCTTGTGGTCGAACTGCGGCTGCGGCGCCCACGCTTCCCACGGCTTGCCGGGCTGAAACAGCACCGCGATCTGGTACTGGTCGCGGTCTTGATAGCCGGTCTCGATCCGAATGATGTAGGGCAGCGTCACGCCGTTGTCGGTCGTGGCCTTGGCGACTTCGGCTTCGCTCGGCGGACTGGCCGGGTCGTACGGTTCGAGCCTGCCGGTGATCGCAGACTTGTACTTGTATTCGTAGGTCGTCGGCGCGTCGCACTGGGAGTCGGTCGCGTCCGGGTTCTTGCACACCACGGTTTGACCTGGGGGCCGGAGAAGACCGGACCGCCGATCGGGTGATCGACGATCGTCGCTTCCGAGCGAGCGCCGGGCGCTTCGGCCTTGAGCACGTTCTTGCCCAACTGAAGGCCGGTGACGAGGCCCGCGTAGCTGCCGTTCACGCGCAGCGCGAACTGGCTGGTCACGTTGCTGCCGTTCAGAGTCACCTTCACCGATGCCGGTTTCACTTTGTTCAGGGCCACCGCGACGAGCGCTTCCCGACCGGAGACTAGATCCGCGCGGTTGGAGAGCACCTGGACCGACAGCGACGCGGCACCAGCGCCGGCCGCGCCGGCCGTCAGCAGCCACGCAAGCACGCCGGCAACAACGCCCGCCCTGATCCACAACTTCATTCGCACGCCAACTCCTTTCCCCGCCCAGGGCACCATTCGTCGCCTTTTTAGGTAAGCTACGGTTTATAAGTAACTAGACCGTACCTGTCTAAGTACGCAGACGTACCGCATGGCCGAGCACCCCGAGGTCGCGATCAGCACGGTGGTTGAGATCCACGGCGCGGGGCGCCGCGCGCTCGAGGCGCGCAGCCGCGCGCTGAGGCAATGGATGCGCACGATCGAGGGACTGCTGGTGCTCGCGCGGCGCGAAGGCGTGCGGCTCCCCGATCTCGACGAGGTGGCGTGCGCTGCCATCATCCTCGCAGCCGAGGCCTACGTGCACGACTACGCAAGGCGCGGCGAGATCGAGCGGGTGCCAGAGCGGGCACCGGCCGTGCAGGAGCTCGCCCGTGCGCTGTTCGTTCACGGCGTGACCGTGGCGGATTGGTAATTCCGCGCACGCCGCAGCCAGGGCGATGCGAGACAATCTGAACATGCTCGATAGCCTTCTGCGCCGCTCCTACCGGCGCCTGGGAAGCCGCCACGCACGCGTGCTGCTGCTCGTGCAGATCCCGGCCGTGGCCTTGATCGCGTTTGTCGTGGCGGCCGTGCTGGCGACCTACTATGAGCCCTCGGTCCCCGACGTGATCTTGCTCGGCGCGATCATCGCGGCGTTCACCGCGGCGGGGATGGGAATCACGATCGCGCGCCAGCAGCGCAAGCTGGAGGCGTTGGCCGCCTGGCGCGGCAAGGAGGTGGCGAGCGCAGGCGAGACGATCGCCGCGTGGGACGCGGCCACGAACTACGCCGTGCGGTCGTTTCGCCGCAACGCGCTCGTGGCCAACGCGATCGTGGTCCTTCTCAGCGCAGTGGCGGTACTGATCGTCCTGCGGCTGCCGGCGTGGGCCTACCCGGTCGTCGCCGCCGGGGGCGCGATCGCGGCCGGGTACGGCACGATCCTCACGTATTCGATCTACGAGTTCCTCATGCGCCCCGCGGTCGAGGACATCGCCGCCGCGCTACCCGAGGACTTCCAGTTTGAGAGCAGCGGCCTGGCCTTGCGCAAGCGGCTGCTGATCAGCCTGTGCGCATTCACGGCCATGACGGCGCTGGTGGTGGCCGCGTTCGTGAGCGACGGCGCGGGGACCGGCAAGCTCGCGATCGCCGTGATCGGCTCGCTCGCGGTGGGCCTGGGACTCTCGCGCCGGCTGACGCTCCTGCTCTCGCATTCGATCACCGAGCCGATCGCGCACCTGCGCGCGGCGCTGGCGCGCGTGGGCCAAGGCGACTACGACGTCCGCGTGCCGGTGCTTTCGAGCGACGAGCTCGGCGAGCTCTCCAACGCGTTCAACCGCATGGCGCAGGGACTGGCCGAGCGCGAGCGGATACGCGAAGCGTTCGGTACCTACCTCGACAAAGACGTGGCCGGGTTCATCCTCTCCGGCGACCTCCCCGACGACGGCGTGGAAGTGGATGTCTCGATCATGTTCTGCGACGTGCCCAACTTCACGCCGTTCGCCGAGCACGCCAGCGCGCCTCAGATCGTGGCGACGCTGAACGGCCTGTTCGAGACGCTCGTGCCGGTCATCACAGACCGCGGTGGCCACGTCGACAAGTTCATCGGCGACGGCCTGCTCGCGGTGTTCGGCGCCCCGGAGGGCTTTCCCGATCACGCCGATCGCGCGCTCGCGGCGGGGCTCGAGATCCTCGACGCGATCGGCGCGGGCGGCGTGCCGCTGGAGGTCCGCATCGGCATCAACTCCGGGCGCGTGGTCGCCGGCGCCATCGGCGGCGCCGGTCGCCTGAACTTCAGCGTGATCGGTGACGCGGTAAACGTCGCCGCACGCGTGGAGGCCGCCACGCGCACGACGGGAGACGAGCTGCTGCTCACGCGAGCGACCTCCGACGCGCTGCTGCGGCCCTCCGCCCTGGCCTCACGCGGCTCGATCTTCGTCAAAGGCAAGTCCGATCCGATCGAGCTGCTCGCGCCCGTGCGCGACATGCGAGCCCCCCTGGCCGAAGTTCCGGACGCAGCGGTCGGCAGCTGAAGCTCACGGGCCGCCCGTGGGCGAACTTTGAGTCGGGCGCGGGCACACAGACGATCGGCCTGAAGCGGAAGATGAACAATGTCGAGTGGGGCGATGTGCAGTCGTTAAGGCTCGCAGGGGGCGGTGCTGGTCGGGTAGCGATGCCCGCGCGGCCCTCCACCTATGCGCGCCCGAGGTCGAGCGGGCCGTGCGCGCATCGGCGGGCCGTGCGAGCGCGGGTCGCAGCCATGCTCACAGCACGATCTGGGTGCAGACGAAGTGCGCGGCCAGGCGCTCGCCGCGAAACACCTTGACCTGCCATACGTGCGTGCGTGCGCCGACGTGCAGCGGCTCGCCCACGGCCGTCAGCTCGTCGCCCTCGCCCGCGGACGCGAGCACGTTGATCTTCAGCTCCACGGTGGTGAAGCCGCGTCCCTCGGGCAGGTGGCGCAGCGTCCCCCAGGCGGCGACCGTGTCGGCGAACGCCACCCACGCGCCGCCGTGCACGTAGCCCATCGGATGCAGGTGGCGCTTGTCCACGTGCATGCGGCCGCGCACCAGCTCGTCGCTGATCTCGGTGAGCTCGATCCCGAGGTTGCCGGGGAAGGTGCCGGCCAGGCGCTCCCCGCTCACCTCCACGGTGATCGCCTTATTCGTGCTGCTCACGGCGGGCCCCCGCGGCGCCAGCCGGCGAGCTTACGCAGTCGTCGGCTGGTCCTCACCGGCGCGTGCGTCAATCGCTTGCAACAGACGCTGGCTGCGCTCGTCGCGCTCGAGCTGCAGGTCGCTGAGCGGGCCCAGGATGCCCCGCAGCAGCGATACTGCGGCCCAGCGGCGCGGACGGATGATGCGCGGCTGGCGGCGCTCGATCCCGCTGACGATCGCCTCGCCCGCGGCCTGCGCAGGAATGCGCTTGCGCAGCGGCGCGGGGAACGTCTGCAGCATCTGGTCTGCGAGCGGGTCCTGGTCGAGCGCGCGATGGACCATCTCGGTGTCGATGAAGCCGAAGTAGGCCACGCTCGCGCTGGCCCCGTGCTGGGCCAGCTCGACTCGCAGCGCCCGGCCAAGCTGCTCCACGGCGGCCTTGCTCATCGCGTAGGGCACCGCGCCGACGCCGTTGATGAACGCGTAGATCGAGGAGATCACAACAACGTGGCCCTGGCGGCGCACGACCTCCGGCAGCGCCGCGTCCACGGTCCGCCAGACCCCCATCAGGTTGACGTCGAGCACCCGCGCGGAGGTCTCCGGCGAGGCGGCGCGGAAGGTGGCCACGCGCGCGGTGATGCCCGCGTTGGCCACGACGACATCGAGGCCGCCGAACCGCTCGACCGTGGCGGCGACCGCATGCTGCATGGCGCCGCGGTCGGTCACGTCGGCGGCGATCCCAGCCGCCCTCGCGTGGTCAATGCCGGCGGCGGCTGCCGCGACAGCAGCCTGTTCCAGGTCGACGAGCGTGACCGAGGCGCCGCGCGCGCTCAGCGCCCGCGCGGTGGCAAGGCCGATGCCGCGCGCAGCGCCCGTGACGAGCGCCACCTTGCCGGCGAGCTGGAAGCGTGCCATGGCGCCAAACTCTGGCAGACGCGCGCCCGATGGGCACTGCCGGCGGGCCCGAGCCGCCGCGGCGGCGCGCTGGGCCGACCGCCGCAGTGAGCGCGCGGAGAGCTCGCCCGGCACGAGCGAGCGCCTATGTCGGCAGCTTTCGCACCTGCCACGGACCATCGTCGTGGCGCCGGCGCAGCCAGCGCTCGGCGTCCTCGCGCCCGCGCCGCATCAGCGCCTCGGCGAACTCGCGCGCGAAGAACAGATAGCTGAACAGCTCCCCGCGCGCCGAACTCTGGCCGGCGTTGAACGCGCGACCCAGCAGCGCCAGGCTCGGCGAGGATGCGGCGTCGATCAGCCCCGCGTAGTGCTCGCGATAGACGCGCGACGCGATCGCCCCGATCTCCTCTGGGCGCTCCGGTGCCACCAGGATGTAGGGGACGCGCTTATGCCCGCTCGAGCGGGGTCTGCCCGTGTCGGCCCGAGGGGTGCGCGCGGTGGCGCGCGACGGCGTCTGCCGCGGGCGGGTCGGTCCCGCCTCGGGGCGCGGCGTGCCAGCTGACGCATCCAAGATGGTGTTGATCGTCGCGAGCGTCTGCACGTCGTGCACCAGGGGATCAACGAGGATCGCCTGCGCCAGCTGGCTGGCGCCATCCAGCGCCTCGGGGCGCCCGCGCTTGCCGGCCGAGCGCAGCGAGTTCAGGGCGATCACCACGACCCGATCCGCACCCAGCGCGAGCGCCGGCTTGATCGGCGTGTTCAGGCGCGTACCGCCGTCGAAGTACCAGCCGGCGGCGGCGCGCGGGCTCGACACGCGCACGCCCGGGAACACGCCAGGGATCGCCGCGGAGGCGCGCACGTGGTCGAGCCCCAGGCGAGTCGGCACGTACTCGATCGCGCGCTGGCGATCGGCCGCGATGCGCCCGCCGCCGTCGTGGAACACGACGCTGCCGCCGCTGTGCCCGGAGGTGGCGACCACGGCGGCGGCTTTGAGGGCGCCGCCAGCGACGGCGGAGTGGATGCGCCCCAGCCGGATCCGCGACCGCAGCGTGCGCGCGAGCGGCGAGGGATCGAGCAGGCTCCACAGGTGCGCGCCGGGCAGGCGCAGGAACTCCCCGAGCGAGCCCACCGCACGCGCCAGCTCGGCGGGCGAGAGCAAGGGCCTCAACACGTCGTCGAAGCCGATCTCCGACCACAGCCGGGAGCCGTTCGCGAGCACGCTGTCCAGCGGGTCGGCGGCGGTGGACGCAAGAAAAGCGGCGTTGATCGCACCGACGCTCGTCCCGACGAACACCTGCGGGCGTTCGCCGCGCTGCTGCAGGCGCGGCAGCAGAGCGGACAGGGCGCCGATCTCGTATGCGCCGCGCGCGCCGCCGCCGGCGAGCACTACGGCCACCGCCGAGTTGACCGGGTGGGCAGGCGAGCGCGGCATCGCGCGGTCGCATTGTATGCGCCGTCCTACCTGGCGCACGCGTCGCCGAGATGGCTGCGCGCAGAAGCGTGATCGGGATCGAGCAGCTCCAGCGCCAGCGCCGACCAGGCGAACTCGCTGGCGCCCATCCCGCGTCCGTCGTGCGGGTCATAGAACTCGCGCAGGCCGCTCTGCAGCACCGCCGAGCGCGCGCCGTCCGCGAGCGCCGCCGCGTGCTCGCCGTAGCCGAGCCGCAGCAGGCCCAGCCACACCAGCCAGGCGCTGTTCAGCCATGTCGGCCCGCGCCAGTAGCGGCGCAGCCCGAGCGCGTGCTCGCGCAGCGAGAAGCTCGGCTCATCGGTGGCCACCGACGGCGGTGCCACGGCGGTCCAGAAGCGCGTGGAGAGCAGGTGCTCCTCGACCAAGCGCCTGCCGATCGCCTCCGGCAGGTCGGGCAGCGCGAGCGGCGCGAGCGCGCTCCACGTGACCGGGATGGGCTCGCTGCACTCCGGCCACGAGCGCAACACGAACAGGCCGCTCGCCTCGTCGTACAGGCGGTCGATCAGCGCGGCGGTCAGCGAGGGACGACCCAGGGCCAGCCGGGAGAGGCCGTGCAGCACATTGGTCAGCACCTCGCACACGACCGGCCCTCCCGCCGCGCGCACGGCCGCGATGCGGAAGCCGAGCCGGCGATTGTGGTGGACCAGCTCGACAAAGCCAGGCAGTCCCTGCGCGCGACGGCGCCAGATCGGGTCGAACTGCGGCGATGCGTCGAGGCCCGACTCGTCGGGTTGGATCAGCCACAGGAGGCCGTCGCCCTCGAGGTCGCGCTCGCGCATTACGAAATCGTGGTGCGCGACGATCGCCGGCTCGCGCGCGGGATCGCCCACCGCGATGCGCCACGCCCACGCCAGCATCGGCGGCTGGATCGTCGCGGTGGTGAAGTCTCCCTCCTGGATCACGTTGTAGTACAGCCGGCGCACGCCGCGCAGGGGATGCTCCCAGAAGATCGTGTGGCCGATGAAGCCGTCGTCGCGCGCGGCGGCGAGCAGGGTCCCGAGCTCGCGGCGCGAGCGCTCACGGTCAAAACGCCGCCACACGATCGCGCTGAAGCACGAGTCCCAGTACCACTGCCACGGGTAGCGCTCGGGGCTGGGGCTGGTGTAGGCGAACTCGACGCTGTCGCGGGCGCCCACGGTCCAGTTGGACTCGAGCGTCGCCGCGCACAGCTCGCGCAGCCGCTCGACCGCCGGTCCGCCGTCCGCGTCTCGCCGCTCGGAAGATCTCTCCTCGCCGATCGTGCCCTCCAGCGATGACCGCCGCACGCGGCACGCGCAAGCACGAGCCGCCTAATTCATCGCGTGACCCTACTTCACGAGCTTGCCCGCGGCGTTGACCGCGTCCCACGTGCCGCCGAACTGCACCGTGCCGGCGTATGTGGTTTCCCCGCGTTCGCTCGCGGGCTGGTACAGGTACAACGGGTGCCCGGCGTATGTGACCTGTTTGCGCCCGTTGGGCAGCTTGATCGTCGACAGCAGCGACGACTTCACGCCTGGGCCCGCGACCGGGCGCCCGCTCGTGGTCAGCGGCGGCCAAACCTGGGTGCATTCGCTGACCATCACGCAGGTGTCCTTATTGCGTGGGTCGCGTGTGAACCGGTACAGCGTGAAGCCCGAGGAGCTGACGAGGATCTTGCCGAGGCTCGTGCGGCGCAGTTGGACCTTGGCCGCGCCGGCCGCGTGCGCCGTGGGCGTGGCCTGGGCGGTGGCCGCCGCGCCGGCGCCTGCGGCGCTCAGGAGCAGGCCGACCACCAGAACATTCATGCGTCTCATCGATTCCTCCGCAAACAGGTCGTGAGGTGTGTGGTTGAGATTGTGACGGTGCTTCCGCTCGCGCGGAGCCCGACCTGTGAAGACCCCGCGCGCGGCGCAACCTTCCCGCCCCTCGCGTGGGCGCGGTGCGGCTAACATCGCTTGCGCGTGATCGCCGGCGCCTTGATCGTCTCGGCCGGCCGCGCGCGCAAGCCCGCGGTGGTGACGTTGCTCTGCCTGCTGCTCGGCGGCTGCGGCGGCAGCGCGCCCGCAAAGATAGGCCGCGAAGCGCGACCCCGCGCCACGGTACGGCTCGCCCGGCACGCCGCGAAAGCAGCCGTGCCGCCGTCTGGGCGCGTCGCCGCGTGCCTTCCGCGCCCCCCCGCCGAGCATCGAATCACGCACCGCGAGTGGCTGGGTGGCGTGATCATCACCGAGTACTACCCGGTGCCCGAGAGCTGGTCAGAAGGAGCGCTCGTGCGCGCCCCCGGAATCGGCGGCCGCCATCGCGTGGACTGGCTGTACTCCGCCAAAGGACTTTCCATGGAGGGCGACGGCGTCGATCTTGGCGGCCGTCGCGTGCACATCGAGAACCTCGGCGCCGTCGGCTGGGTGAACACCGCCGGCAAGCACACCGCGCCGCCACGCTGCGGCGTGCATTGGAGCGGCGGCGCGCCGTACTGGCGCGCGGGGGGCTGGCGCAACCGCGGCGGCCAAGTCACCTACCCGCTCGCCGCCGGGGGCTGGTCGAACGGACCCGGTCATTGGAGCGGCGGCTACGGGGGCGCCACCTTCGCCCGCGGCGCATCGCTGCCGTTGCGCTACTACCACTCGGTGGCCGTCGACCCCAGCCTGATCCCGCGCGGCAGCCGCATCTACGTTCCGGCCTACCGCCACATAAGCGGCGGCTGGTTCGTCGCCCAGGACACCGGCGGTGCGATCATCGGCCGCCATCTCGACGTCTACCGCCCGCCCACGCCACAGCGCTTCGGCACGGGCCGCCTGCTGCTTCACCAGCGTGTGTATGTGATCCCGCCGGGCGCGTAGGCGCCGGTGAGAAGGGCCCGCGCCGCCTCGACGGCGAGCTGCCCGGCGCTCTCGTCCTGCGCGTGTGCGCGGCCGCCGCCCCCGGAGCTCAGCGTCACGGCGTTGATTGTGGCAAGTGCCGGTTTGGGGTAAGGTCGCCGCGCGGAAGCGAGCGACAGGAGGTCACGATGGATACGAGCGCGATCGACTCGCTCCTGGCGCAGGCCGTCGAGGAGCACACGGTGCCGGGCGTCGTCGCTGTCGCCGGCGATCGCGACGGCACTCTGTACGAAGGAGCAGCCGGACGGCTGAGCGTTGCCGGTGAGGAGCCGGTGCGGCCTGGCACGACGATGGCGCTCGCGTCGATGACAAAGGCGATCACCAGCGTCGCTGCGCTGCAGCTGATGGAGCAACGCAAGCTCGAGCTGCAGCAGCCGGTGGCCGATCTGCTCCCGAGCTTCGAGCGGCTGCAGGTGCTCGAGGGGTTCGACGGCGAGCTGCCGCGGCTGCGCGCGCCGGCGGGCCGTGCGACGATCCGGCAGCTGCTCACCCACACCTCGGGCCTGGCGTACTGGTTTTCCAACGCCGATGTCGTGCGCTACTACCAGCTCACGGGGATCCCCGACCCGACCAGCGGGTCGCGACGCACCCTCGAGACCCCCCTCGCCAGCGACCCGGGCACGCGTTGGGAATACGGAACGAGCACCGACTGGCTCGGGCAGGTGATAGAGGCGGTGAGCGGCCAGGACCTCGCCGCCTATTGCGACCAGCACATCTTTGCCCCCCTGGGCATGTCCGATACGACCTTCCACCCCACCGACGAGCAGAGCGCGCGGCTGATGGCACTCCACGCGCGCACGCCGGACGGCGGCCTCGTCCTGTCGCCGATCGAGCTGCCGACCGAGCCGGAGTTCTGGTCGGGCGGGGGCGGTTTGGTCGGGACCGGCTCGGACTATCTGCGCTTCATGCGCGCGCTGCTGCGAGGCGGTGAGCTCGACGGGGAGCGGATCCTGTCCCCGCAAACGGTCGAGCTCGCGTTCAGCGACCACCTCGACGGCCTCGAGTTTCCCGAGGTGGTGCGCTCGGCGGTACCGGAGCTCATCAACGACGTTCCCTCGATGCCGGTTGCCCAGGGCTTCGGGCTCGGCTTCCATCTCGTCCTAGAGGACATCCCGGGCATGCGTCGCAGCGGTACCGGCGACTGGGCGGGCCTGTTCAACTGCTACTACTGGATCGACCGCACAGCCGGCGTCGCGGGGGCGTTCCTCACGCAGGTGCTGCCGTTCTTCGACGCCCGCATCGTGGAGCGGGCGCTCGGCTTCGAGGCGGCGATCTACGCCCAGGTCGGCGCCGCAGCCGCGGCTTAGCTAGCAGCGGCCAGCAAGGAGTCGGCCGCCCGCCGCCGTTGGGGCCGCGAGCTTCTGTCTCCCTCGGGGCGTCGGGCCGCGAGCTTCTGTCTCCTTCGGGGCGTAGCGTCGGCCCCACCGCGAACCGAGAGGAGCACGATGGCCAGGCAGGTGTACGTCTTCCGCGCGAAGCTGAAGGGCTGGCACGGCGTGCGCAGGACGATCGCGATCCGCTGCGAGGAGACGCTCATCGATCTTCACGACGCGTTACAGGCGGCCTTCGATTGGGACAGCCAGCACCCGTTCGCGTTCTGGCTGAGCGGGAAGTTCTGGGCGCGAGGCGGGGTCGAGTACGTGCATCCGCTCGCGCTCAAGAGCAGGCCGTTCTCGCGGGGTCACGCGGCGATCGCAGGACCGCGCCGCAGGAGTGCCGGTCGACCGATGGAGCGCCTGGGACTGATCGAGGGCCAGCGGATCGCATACGTGTTCGACTTCCAGAGCGAGTGGCGCGTGCGCCTGATCCTTCGCGAGATCGCAGCCGACGACGGCGGCATCTACCCGCGCGTGCTGCAGTCGGTTGGGGAGTCGCCGCCCCAGTACATCGACTACGGCCAGCGGCACGCCGCCTGACAGCAGGACCGCATAGCGAAGCGAGCGGCTGTCGCCGGCCGCGTCAGCTCGCCTTTGGTGAGACCGTGACCAGCGCGGCGCTGCTGGGAGCGATGCGGACGGAGATGGTCCCGCGCTTGTTCGCCGCGCGCGGAAGCCGCTTGGGCGGCACCCAGGTGCCTTCGGGCGCGATACCTCGACCTCCCAGCAGCACTCCCGAGAGGGCGGCGGGAGACGGCGCAGTGAGCGACAGGATGCTGCCAGCGCCGAACGCCCTGCTCACGCGCAGACGGACGACGACGCCGCGAGCGCCCGGCGGATCGTCGTCGACGATCACGAAATGGAGCCGGCCATCGCTTGCCAGCGTCGTCGTGACCTGCACGTTGGGGCGCGCGGGCGAGCTGGTGGTGGTGGGCAGCGGGCGCTCACCAACCAGCCGCTTGATCAGCTGCAGCGCATACCACTCCGGCTGAACCTGCAGCGCCCCAGCGGCGAGGGCTTGGGGGGTCGGCGCGCAGATGGGCGCGTAGCCGCCGCAGTTGACTTGATTGGCGTGGAGGTTGATCCCTTCCAGGCCCATGGCCATGGCCCGCGTCAGGTAGCCGGCGGCCCACAGCGCCGACGCGAAGGTGTTGCTGATGCCGGCCACGCCGCCGCAGGAGACGTTGTTGGTCTCATCGAGACGGAAGGGCGTTTCGCCCGCCCACGCGATCGACGTATAGCGACTGAGCGAGGTTTCCTCCAGCTGCCGCGTGCGCGGGCTGAGCAGCCTCGAGATGGTGGGCGGCGGCTGTTGGGCGCAGCCGAGCGCGTAGTGGTGCCCGGTGAGGAGCGCGGGGCGCTGGTTGATCACCTCGGCCAGGCCCCAGTTTTCAAACGCGCTCGAACCCGACGTGTCGGGTCCGGCGAGCGGGATGCCGGGCGCGGCGGCCTCGATCGCGCTGCGATACGCGGCCACCTGGGCGTCGTACTGGACGAACGTCCACGGTTCTGACCTCAGACCGGTAAGCGCCCATGCGTTGGGCTCGTTGCCCAGCTCGATCGCTTCGAGCCATCCGCCGAGCGCCGCCTCCGCCGCCGCGGCCTCGCGCGCGGCGGCCTCGGGTTCGAAGTGGCCGAGGCCGATCGTCAGCAGGATGCGCCAGCCCGTCTTGGCCGCCAGGCTGGCGAGCGGGGGAAAGTCTGCCGCGTCCAGCGTGCCCGTCGCCCAGGCGGGCCGCGGCGTCGACGCGTCCGTCCAGGCGATCCGGGTATCGGCGGAGACGCCTCCGAAGCGAAGCACCCCGGGACCGAGCGAGCGCAACAGCGCGACCAGGTCGCCGCGGTCGGCGTAGCGGGCGACTCGCGACAGGCTCGACAGCTCGAACGACAGCCCAAAGAAGGATCGCGGGACCGGTGGCAGGGGATTGCGCGTGTCGATAGCGACCGAGATCGGGGTCGACCGGCGCGAGACCGGGATCGGCCTGTGGGCGGCCGCGCGCGCGACCGGCGCCGAGGCGAGGACGAGCGCGAGCGACGCCAGCAGCCCCGCGCAAAGGCAGGCGCGCGAGCCTGCACGGCCTCGGCGCGGCGTCTGTGCCGCCAGGCAGCTCACCGCGCTCAGTTAACAGGTCCTCGGCCCGGGAGGCGCAGGTACGCCTGCTCAACGGTTTCCGCGGAGCTTGCTCGCGCCTGCGGTCAGCCGGGGTCGCGCGAGCTGAGGGGATCGTCCTCGCCGCGCAGGTCACGGTAGCGGCGATCGAATAGCTCTAGCGCCGCCGTGAGATCCGCGGGCCCCCGCAGGGCGTGGCTGACATTCTCGTGATCGTGCAGCGGAGCGGCCGGTTCGGTGTCCCCGTGCTCGACGAGCATGTCGCGCTCCGGGGAGGAGAAGCGCAGCTCGACCACCCCGCCGTCACGATCGAGGACGCCGAGCTCCACGTCCTCGTAGTACACGACGGCGGGACTGCGCGGACGTCGCTCGATGCGCACGCCTGGCCAGCTGCCGAGCTCGTTGGCGATCTCATCGACGAGCGCGGCCGAATGCGACATGGGGCGATCGTAGCGCTCGGCGATCACCCGGCTGGGCTGATCGGCGGGGCTGGTCGGCGCGGATGCTCCGGCACCGTCTCTGGACCGATCGCAGACCGCGAGCGGCCGGCGCATGGCCACAGCGAACGCGTAGCATGGAGCGATGAGCGACGAGAGCATCTCAGAGCGAATCGAGCGACTGGTTGCAGAGGAGCACGAGCTGCGCAGTCGCGAGCAGGGGGACACGGCAGATGACCTACAGGCAGACGCGGCGCGCCTGCGTGCGGTCGAGGTCGAGCTCGACGTGTGCTGGGATCTGCTGCGTCAGCGGCGGGCCCTGCGGGACGCCGGCGCGAACCCGGACGAGGCCACCGCGCGCGACGCCGACACGGTCGAGCGCTATTGGCAGTAGCGCCTGCCCGTAGGCGCCTGCCGGTTACTCGGCCCGCCACGAGCGCGCGCGCTATGCGGCGGCGGTGGGTAGTCGCAGGACGGACGGGTGCTGGGAGTCGTGAAGCAGCTCGACCTCCACGGCGCGCAGAGCGGTCGCCGTCATGGGGTCCTCGCCGGTGCCTGGGTTGCGCGCGTAGCGCGGATGGGCGCCGGAGGACACCTGCAGGCGGACGCGATGGCCCGCCGCGAATCGGTGGCCGATCGGCCAAAGATCGAAGGCCACCCGCACGCTTGGATCCGCTGCCTGGGCAGAGCGGCCAGGAGCGGCGCGCACCAATGCGTCGCATACGTTCCACGAGGCGTTGAGCCGGTCGACGTCGCAAACCCGCGCGAAGAGGTCGAAGTGCGGGGAGCTGGTGCGCACAAAGAGCTCCACGCTCACCGGCCCGATCGCCTCCAGCGTGTCGCGCAGCGGTGAGGTCGTGTAGGTGAGCACATCGGGCCGCGCCTCGAGCGGGCGGTTGTCCACCACCGGTTCACGCGCGAGCAGCACGGGTCCTCCAACGGAGGGCGTGGGGTCGGCGGGGTCATAGCGATAGCGGTCGCCGCTCGCGAGCTCGTTCACCGGCTGCGTGTCCCGCAGCCGTCCGCCCGCGGCAAGCCACAGCGGGCGCACCTGCATGCCCGGCGGCGGCCACGTGGGCAGCGAGCGCCAGCCGCCGCCCGCGCGGTCGCCGGTGATGAACACCCGCGCGCCTGACGCCCGCGCCGGGCGGCCGGCGCCCAGCAGGTGACCGCGCAGCCAGCCGAGACCCTCGCGCAGGCCGGTGGCGAGCATCCCTGGAGCGGTGTGAGTCCAGGGACCGATGATGAGCTGCGCGTCGTGCTGTGCGGCCTGCAGCGCAGCGAAGTCCTCCAGCATCCACGGCAGGAAGATGTCATGCCAGCCACCGATGAGCTGCACCGGGGCGCGCACATTGGCGACGCCCGCGGCGAAGTCGCGGGCGACCCAGTAGGCGTCCCCTCTGTCCGGGCTGGCCAGCCCCTGGCGGAACCATGCCACCTCGCCGCCGGTCGCGCGCGTGTCGAACTCGCCGAGCGGCAACTGCGCGAACAGCGGTGGCAAGCGTCGGAGCGCACGGACCATCGCCAGCGGGGCGAACCGCCGCTCCTGGGCGGCGACGAGCACCAGCCACGATGCCGACGTCTCCAGCGCGAGGCTGCCACCGGCGTACGTCTGCCCGTGGAACTGGGAGGCGCTGACCTGGATCGCCAGCGCGGCCAGGTCATCGCCGGCGTCGGGTGCCACAGCCCACTGCACGAGGCCGAGATAGCTGGGACCGAACATCCCGATCCGCCCGGCGTGCCAGCGTTGCGCCCGGATCCAGCGCAACGTGGCCAGGCCGTCCGCCCGCTCCTCGAACGGGCTGAACACCCCCTGCGAGCCGAACGTGCCGCGCACGCTCTGGACCAGCACCTGTAAGCCTCGCTCGGCCAGCAGCCGCCCGAAGATCACCCCAACGAGCTGGCGGCGCCCGTACGGCGAGCGCACGAGGACGGTCGGCTGCGGCCGCTCGCGTGTGGCGCGCGCAACATAGCGATCGGCCAGCAGGACAGCGCCGTCGTCCATGACCACGCGCAGATTCCGCTCACAGACCACATCGCGGCTCAGCGCGCGCGCAAGCCGCATCCGCCGGGCAAGGACCGCGCTCGCGAGGCTCATGGCCGATGATCGTAGAGCGAGGTTAGATCGGGAGCTCAGCGGGTATTAGCGCCGGTTATGCAGCGGCGCGGCGACGCGCAATGACCCGAGGACGACTCTCGAGCCAGGGGAATGTCAATCGATCGTGGGCCGCGTCGTTGACATCGACCGCAACGGGAATCCGGTGCCGACAAAGGCGCACGACTCGACTCGGACGGTTCGATCCCCCAGGCGCTTGCCGTTCTGACCTGAAGCGCCTCGCCGGGGTGCACATACGTTTGAGGCTGGCTCTGCGCGGTAAGCAGGGTGCAGCGAGAAGGGCGGCAGCGATGCTCGTGGTGCTTACGACTGCCCTAGCCCCTGCTGGCGCATGGGCCGACATCCACGCCGGGACGAAGGGCCACCGCGGTTCGAGATCACACTCGACGAGGCATCACAGTAAGCGCCTACGACACCGTCGTGCGTTCCCGGCGATCGTCGGCGGACACTTGGCAAAGAACGGCCAGTTCCCTTGGGTGGCCAGGATTGTCGCTCGCCAAGGGAAGCTGGTTGATGCCTGTACTGGCACCGTCGTGGCAGCGAACCTGATCCTTACGGCTGGCCACTGTGTAGAGGACGTCCAGACCGGCATCCCTCGCGAACCAAGTGACTTTGAAGTGCAAACGGCGGCGTCCGCCGCGGAACAGCTGACCGATAGGTCTTCTCGCGTCTCCCGTGTGCTTGTCTACCCAGGCTTTGAACGGAAGTCGGGCGTAGGGGACGCTGCGCTACTGGAGCTGTCGACGCCAGCCACCGTGCCGTCGATCCAGCTCGCAAGCGAATCGGACGACTGGCCGGCCGGAACGCGTGCACTAATGGCGGGATGGGGTCGCACCGATGGAGCACCTCAAAGAACGCACCGACCGCTGCTGCGCTGGGCGAATACGGTTGTTGGGAGCCCTGATTGGTGTGCTGGGCAATTGCGCGGCTTTTACGCGGGACGCCAATTGTGCGCGATGAACGCGCCGAGCGATAACACGGCCGGGTGCGCCGGAGACAGCGGAGGTCCCCTGCTCGTGAAGCGAGGCAGTGAAACCATCGAGATCGGTGTGGTCAATGGCAGCGTGGTGCGTGGGTCTAAGATCGTCACGTGCTTGACAAGCGAGCCAACTGTTTACGCAAATTCGAGCGTGATCTCAGGCTGGGTTCACGAATGGATTCAGCGCTTGGCCTTTGTGCCCATCACGATCACCGAAGACGCACCGACCATCCAGTCGAGGATGCGCGCCGCGAGTTCACCTGGGAGCCTGCCTCAATAGTCGGAACTTGTCTGTACGCCGCACTACCACTCGTCGTCGTGAGGCAGGCCGACGATCCCGCGACCCGTTCTCCTTCGCTGTCGCGAAGCGGGAGTGCCGACAGAACGACCCATTGGTTGGTACCCGCTGGGTGCAACACTGGCGGCATGACCGAGCGCAACGGCGAGCTGGCTCGCCGCGGTTTTGAAGCCGTCCTGCGTGGGGACCTCGATTTCATCCGCGAGTTACTTGACGCGGACGTCAAGTGGCACGGCGGTGACCCGTCCGCGCCGGGGGCCTGCCACAACCGTGAGCAAGCGCTCGAGTTCATGCGCCGGGCGCGCAGCCGTCGACCCGTCGGCGAACTCATCGACGTCGTCGATGCTGGTGACAAGGTCGTCGTGATCATGCGGCCTCCGTCGGAGGGCAGCGAGCAGGCGACGCTGCACGCCAACCTCACGACGTTCCGCGGCGGCAAGGTGGTCGAGATGGTGCACTACGCCAACCCGGAGGACGCGCTCAAGGCCGCAGGCGTCTAGAAAGCGTCTCAGCGTGCGCGAGCGTCAACCACCCACCAGGCACATACCTCCCTGAAGCCACCTTTCAAGCGTCGCGCGGGCATCGCTTACTCGGACAATCCCACTGCTTCGCGGCCCTCTCGCCACGAGAGAAAGGTGTGGATCAGGATGAACTTGCCTTCGCGCACCACACTGTGAATCGCGAACTCCTGGTCGAGCTCAACGCCACTGGTGCTCCCGCGCATCTTACTGCGCGACGCCCACCGCTTTGAGGGCCTGTGCTTCGTTGCCGCAGATGTCCATGCGCAGCATCTTTGCGTCGCGCATGGTGTGGACCACCCAGAAGTCGGCTTCAATCGGAACGCCGCTTTTGACACCCATAGCGCGTTGGTGAATGCGCACGATCACATGGCGTTCATTTGCGTCATTGAACTCCTCAGCGGTCAACTGGAACTCAGCGAACCCGTCGATTCAGTCGGCCAGCATCTGCACCATTCCCTCGCGTCCGTAGTACGGCACGACGTCGGGCATGGGTCGCGCCGCGCGGATGGCAACGAAGTCTTGTCGATGTCGGCCAGCGCCGCAGAAAGGTCGCCACCCTGACAGGCACGCCACGTGCGTTCGACAACCCCCACGTTCTCCCGTGACACCGCCTACCCCCGCGCCTCGGCAAGACGTTCGGCGAGTGCACGGGCCTCTTCGTTGTCCTGCCGAACGATCACGCGGGCGATCATGCCGTCGACCCATTCGTAGATCATCGCGCCCCTTTCCTTGAGCACGCCGGTGCTGCCCAGCGGACGCCCCTCCTGGCGATAGACGCTAAAGACCACCCCGTTACCGAGATCGACGACGGTCTCGACCTTGATCGTGAAACCCTCGAACACGGCCGCCCACTCTTCCAAGAGGCCGCGCACCCTCGACGCTCCTGCCGCGTTGGTGATGCCGTCTTCGGACTCCCAGATGGCGTCGGGAGCGTAGGGGGCGATCATCGCCTCCCAATCCCCACGGTCGGCAGCCTCGAAGAGGCCGGTGACGACCTCGACCAGGTCGGGGGTCGCGGACTGCTTGGACATCACTGCCCGCAAGTATCTCGCTCGGCGATGTGCGCGGGCTACGCGCCGACTATCGCTTCGCGCCGTGTCCGACGTCATCAGCGGCGATGCAGTCCGCGTTAGCTGCGGCTCTCAGGCCGACCTCTGCCGCACCCGCTCACGCCTCGACTCAAGTTGCGCGATCAGGGGCCAGCCGCAGACTGGCCATCGTGGGCTCCCGGCTCACGCGGCCGTTTGACGCGCGATATTCATTTTGCTTTACTAAACGCAAATGAATATCTCACCCGCCTCAGTTCCTCTCAAGAAACGGTCCTATCGCCTCGGCGCGCGCGCCGACGGCATACGGCTCACGCGCGAGCGGATCCTGGATGCAGTCGGCGAGGCCCTGACCACGCGCTGGTACGACGAGCTCACCTTCGCCGAGCTGGCGCGCGAGGCGGGCGTGAGTGGCCCCACGCTCACCAATCATTTCGGCGACAAGCGTGGGCTGCTCGCGGCGTACGCGCGCGAGCGGTTGAGCGAGAAAATCAGCGGGCTTCGCTATTCGGTCGTGCCCGGCGACATCCCCGGGGCGATCCTCGTTCTCGTCGACGATTACGAGCGGTCCGGGGACATGATCATCCGAGTGCTCGCGCTCGAGCACCGTTTCCCCGATCTGACGGAGGTGCTCGCCGTGGGGCGCGCCGGCCACCGCGAGTGGGTCGCTTACATCTTCGAGCCGTACCTGCCGCGGCGCGGACACCGACGCGAGGACGCGATCACCCGCCTGGTCGTGTGCACAGACGTCTACGCCTGGCAGCTCCTGCGACGTGATCTCGGTCACTCGCGCACCGCAACCCGCAACCATCTGCTCGCCACGGTTGATGCTGTGGTGGCATCGTTGAAGGAGAACACAGCATGAGCCGGTTTCTGATCGCACTCGCCGCCGGCGGGGGCAACATCCCTCCGACGCTCTCGGTTGCCCGCGCTCTGCTCGATCGCGGGCACGAGGTCCGGGTCATCACCGATCCGGTGCTCGAGCCCGAGGTCCGAGCCGCCGGCGCGGACTTCGTCTCATGGTCGAGCGCCCCGCACCGTTTCGACCTCGACCCGTCGAGCGATCTCGCCCGCGACTGGGAGGCCCGGACACCGATGGGCAGCCTTGCCCGCGCTCGGGACGGCTACTTCTGCGGGCCTGCACGTGGCTTCGCCGCCGACGTGCGTGCCGAGCTCAAGCGCCGGCCCGTGGAAGTCGCGGCGGGCGAGATGCTGACGTTCGCGACGATGATCGGCGCCCGCGGCGCCGGGGTGCCGTGCGCGATCCTGTCATCCACGATGGTCGCGCATCGCGGCTGGAGCGCACCGCCCTTCGGACCGGGGGTCGCACCTGCGGCGGGTCTTGCGGGCCGCATTCGCGACCGGCTGATCCACTCGATGAGCGATCGGATGTGGAACAAGGGCCTGTCCGCGATCAACGATGCGCGGCGGGCACACGGGCTTGCGCCGCTCCGGCACGCACTGGACCAGATGACCGACTGCGATCGGGTGCTGATGCTGAGCACCCGAGCACTTCAGTATCCGGGATTCCATCCGCCCGAGCACGTGCAGGTCACGGGCGCGCGCCTGGAGGACCCGGATTGGACCGAGCCAGCCGTGCTGCCGCCGGGCGACGAGCCGCTGGTCCTGGTGGGACTCAGCTCGACGTTCATGGACCAGGCAGCGGCGATCGGCCGCATCGCGCAGGCGCTCGGCAGGCTTCCCGTTCGCGGGCTGATTACGACGGGGCCCGCCATCGACCCCGAGACGATCCCGGCTCCGGCGAACGTCCAGGTCGTGCGCTCGGCCCCCCACCGCGAGATCCTGCCTCATGCCGCGGCGATGGTCACCCCATGGCTCTGTCGTCAAGGCGCTCGCCGCCGGCGTGCCGATGGTGATGATGCCCTTCGGTCGCGATCAGGTCGAGATCGCCGCTCGTGCGGCGTACGCCGGAGCCGGCGTGCGCATCCGGCCGGGCGCCAGCCCGGCGCGGATCGCCCGTGCCGTGCGCGAGGTCCTCGACGACTCCGCCTTCCGGGAAGCGGCAGCGCGCGCGGCGCGCACGATCGCAGCCGAGCAGAGCCGCGACGCCGCCGCCGACGCTCTCGAGGAGCTGGCCGGCGCATCACGCTCGGACGGCGCGCTTTTCGGCGCCCGAGCAGCAGTTCCGGGATCCGCCTCGTAGCGCAACCGCTGCGGATGGAGCCGGATCACGGGGCAAGGGTTCGATTGCTAAGCCAGTTTTCGGCGTTCTTGCGGTCCGTTTGCGGTCCAAATCCCGGCGCGTTCCAGCCTGTGCGGGCGGGACCGGCGTCGCTCGCCCTTCCGCGCTGACAGGAGCCCGACCAAGGTCGATTCGGCGGCGAGGCGGCGGCTGCGGTGCGCGGCAGGCATCTGCTAAACAAAGGTCTCAAGGCGCCCTCTGCGGTACACGCGGATTCAGAGCAGTGATCGCACGCGGACGGACTTACTGTTGACCCCCGCGTTGACCCCAGCGCGGCGAGCGCACCGAAAGCCTAGAGCCGACGCCCGGACTCGAACCGGGGACCCCTTCATTACGAGTCCCTTGAAAGCCATCCAGTTGGGCTTGGTAGAGCCCGATTAGCTCGAGTTGGCCAGACCGGGTCGCGTTAGATTTGCCGAGCCTGGGACATGTTTCAGGACACTGTTCTGCCGCTGGGCGCGGTTGCGACGTAGCGCGGCACAGCTATAAGCCGATCGTCCGCTTCTTCGCCGCCAAGCGCGCGCAACAAGCGGCGAGGGACTGAACGCTTACCCGGATTGCGCGTTTTGCAGGTAGTTCTCACGCCCGGACCGACATCCGAGTGCAAGAAAGCCTGGATGAGAACCGGGCTCGTCGAAGACGCAGGCCCTCAGCGGTTTCAACACAGCGGGGTTAAGGGTATCCCTTTGTCTCGAAGAAATGCTGGTCTTCACGACGGCCGCATGGCCGTACGACTAAGGGAGGAGGCGCCCGATGCGTCGGATGGTTCTCGCACTCACCATCGCTGCTGCGATCCTTGCGGTGGTCCCTGCAGCAGCGGCAGCGGACGCCACGTTCTCCGGTAGCGCCAATACCCCTGAAGGCAAGCTCCATTTGGTGGTGAATGTGAACAAGTTCACAGCCACCGCTGCGGGGACACAAGCCTCCGGAACGGCAACAGCCACCCTGACGCCGATCGGGCAGCGGCCCACAACCGTCAGCAAGAAGGTCACACTTGCAGCGTCGCGGTCGGGTACCTGCACCATCCTGACGCTGACGCTCGAAACGCTCGAACTCAACCTGCTTGGGCTAAATGTCCATCTGGACAAAGTCGTGCTCACCATTACAGGCGAACGCCACGGCGGAGTGCTGGGCAGGCTGTTCTGTTCGCTCGCAGGCGCCAAAGTCAAACCCGCACGAGTGGCGGCAGCCTCGCGCCTCACTGCAGCGATCCGCCGCACGGGCGTAGTTCGACCGATAGCCCTTGGGGCTAGCGTGCGCGCCACCACGGCCGCTGCCGGGCCTACCTGTCCCGTGCTGAATCTGCTGCTTGGTCCATTGCACTTGAATCTTTTGGGGCTCGTGGTTGACCTGAGCCAGGTCCATCTCACCATCACCGCAGAACCAGCGGGCGGTATTCTCGGCAACCTATTCTGCGGGCTCGCCAACACCAAAATCCCCTAGAGGCGTCAACGCGTCTATCGGCGCTGGGCCCATACCGTCCGGTCCCGCTCGCGCGACGGACGTTTGACTAGTTCATGCACGCAACCGCGCCGCCGATGCAAAGAGTCGTCCGGCGCGGGCCCGCATGCCGCTTTTGGCAGCCCCGTATAACCGTCCCTGATGGCTGCCGTGCGGCCGCCGGGGACCGAGCCGGGCAGGAGGGCTGGACGTCGACACCGCGGCCGACGGTCTCGTCATCGAGCTATAGCGGCCGTCACTGGTCCCGTGCTAACGCGCGCGGGACCGCGTGTCGCGTTCTGCACGCCGGGCGGGCGGCTGACCCTTAGCAAGCCGACGCCCAGAATCGAACCGGAGACCCCTCACCGGGGGAGCCACAAGACACCCGCTGCGGAGATCCGCACGGGCTCTCCGGCAGCGGGTTTGTTTTGGCCCTCGACTCGAAGGAGCAGGTCGAGTCAGGGCAGCGCGCGTCTTGAAGGTCAGCCTCCCAAACGACCAGCGTCAGCGCGTCGCCTTCTTGGCGGCGCTGCGTGCTTTCCCGGCAACGTTCTCGGCCTTTCCCTTGGCCTCTTTGGCAGCGCCGCGCCCGGCCGTGGTGGGACGACTGCTCAGCTGACCCGCCTCACGCTGGGCTCGGCCCGCTGTCGACTTGGATGCGCCTTTTACCCTCTGTAGACGATCCGCCATGATCACTCCCCTCTCTGCTGTTTTACAAGAGAGAAATACCCTATGTTCCCACGGCGAAACCCACTCACAGCTCAGCGCGCTACGGATGCGGCCATGGCAAGCACTCGATGGATCCGATCCAGTATCTGCGCGCTCGGGTACCACGACTCATCGGCCTTCTCGAGCAGCAGATCGACATATTCCTCGACCTGCTCGTGAGTCCAGAACGCGGCCTCGACGCGCTCCATCAACTGGAGACTCGGATACCGGTCCTGCCGGATGCGCTCCATCAGCATTGCGACATAACGTTCCTGAGCGGTTGCCATGACACGCCTCCTTTCACATCAGGTTTCCAAGGGGGCCGAGGTTTAGGTTCAGATCCTCGTCCGAGAGGCCAAATTGCTCCTTCAGCTCCTCCATGCGGTCGGCGAGCGCCATGAACGTTTTGCCGAGCCGCTCGACCTCCTCCGCGGTTAGGCTGCCCTGCGTCATGCGGTGAACCGCCTGGCGCTCCATGAGCTGACGCAGAAGCTCGATCAGCGTCATCACCAGCTGGGCGAGCCCGCGCTCGAGCTTTTCGTCATCCACATTTGCCCTCGCCCTCAGGCCGCTGCGAACGCGGTCGAAATCCGCGGCGAAAAAGTCCAGTACGCCGCGGTCGGAGAGCACCTTGTCGTGAAGGCTCATGCGTGGGCCCTATCGCTCTGAACGAAGCTGTATGGCGGCCAGGGCCCGGTGCAGACGAGCGTCGTATCGCTCACCTCGCTATCGACGCGACCGACCTCCGCCATGAAGCCACTCACCATGCTCCTGGCAACCAGAAAAGCGCAGGCCAGAGTAAAGCTCGGCTGCGGGACGCGGCGCAGCCGGCTCGCGCGCGAGAACGGCGCGAGTCTGCGCTGAAGCTGGCGCGCCAGAGCCTCCGCGCGGGACTCGGCATCGGCACGGGCCGCGAGGTAGCTCGTGCCGCTTTGTGGCGCGCCCGTCGGCGTGTCTTCCCGCCACGCCGCGCGCACCGAGAGCTCGCATGCTCCGGCTATGCGCCGGAGAGCCGCCTCGAACTCCTCGCGCCGGCTTTCGAGCATGGCTCGCACCGCGGACTCCGACTCCAAGGTCTCACCAAAGCGCACCGGCAGGACATCATTTGCGGCCATCAATTCCTCGATCGCCCTCTCGTGCTGCCAAAGCTCCGCCTCGCCAAGGCCGGGGCGCGACGCCGCCGGGTTGTCGCTGACCAGCGCACCCAGACCGGCCGACCGAATCACTCGCAAGGTTTGACCGCCGAGACCGATGCCTGGGTGTGGCTGCGCTTCGCCCCCACAGATCGCGTAAAGCGACACCGCCATCGTCAACCGCCTTCAGGGTGGATCGGACCGCGAAGATCTCTGCCCACGGCGTCGACCGCGCCCACGATGAGCCGCAAGCTGAGATCCACCAGGTCGATGTCTGCGACCGCAAGGGTGATATCGCCCTGAACGACGATGCCTCCCTGGAGCAGGCGATCGAGCAGGTCGATCAATGTGACATCCCTTGCCGAATGGCGCAAGACCTCTGCGCGGGGGGAAGCGACGACGGCGACGCTACTCATCGGCCAACCTCGGTGGAGCTGTTGACGAAGTTGTACGGAGGCCACGGTCCCGTCAGCTCGAGCTCGAGCCCCTGACGAATCAAGTCGGACTGCAGACTCGCCACGACCCCGGTGAACTCGTCTGCCGAGGCGTCGTCGACGAGATAAACGCCGTTGAACAGCATTGGCTCGTCCCTGTTGGTCAGCTCGCGAGGTTGGACAGGGTTCATCTTCGCCTCGACCGCTGCCTGGGCAAGCTCAGCGTGCGCCCGTCCACAGCACTCCTCGAGCTTCGCTTCTGAGCGTCCGCGCCGGTCGGCTCGGAGTTGCTTTTGCACGAGGTAGCTAGCCCCGGAACCCCCAGCCGCCGCGTCTGAATCCCCCGCGTCGGCGCCAGCTTGCGTCGCCTCCTCGAGCTCGGCCACGAGGTACAACTTGACCCCCCACTCGGTGCGCCCTTCCAAACGATCAAGCGCATCCTCGAGGAATGCGTGTTCCCTTGCGAGCATTTCTCGCACGGAGCGCTCATCGTGGTAGATCGTGCAAAGACGCATCGGCACGAGCGCGGTCTGCTCGCGAACGCCGTCCAAGATGTGCTCGTGCCGGCGTGCGTGGCTCTCCAGCCACGCGACGTCGCTCAGACGCTCCTCCAAGGTCTCGCCTTCGAACTCGTCGAGTGAGACCGTGCTGGCAACCGCCGCGATCGATTCCCCGCGTATGAGGAAGACCTCGTGCACCCCGTCGAGACCGGTCATGGGCTCCAGCTCGGCATCGGCGCGCACTACGCCATAGACATAGCAACCGAAGTTCGTGGCGGCCTGCGACTCGGGCGCTGCGACAGCGCCTCGCTCGCGACCGGCGTCGCGGGGTGGGTTTCCGTGAGGGCTGGCGGACGGGCCCTGCACCTCCCCGCCACGGTCGGATCCCTGCCCCGAGGTCACCCCCGCGCGAGCCGGGCGCGACGGGTCATGCGATCCCCGATCGGCGAGCTCCAGCGCGGCGAGATCGAGAAGCTTGTCGGCGATCGCCTCGGCGAGTAGCGCGCGGACCTTTGTGCGCGCTTCCAGCCGTGCCTCACGGACGATCTCCGCGAGGTCGGTCATCGCCGCCTCGTCGATGCTGCGACGGAGGCGCTCGAGCGTGTCGCGCTCGACGGTCATTTACGCTTGCGCCCGGGCGATCTGCGGACGCTCTCAACCGCGGTGTGCTGGGCCTGCTTGCCTTTCTGGGTCTCGGTCTCCTCGAAGACCTCGACGCGATCGCGGCTGGCAGGCTGCTCGGCGCCGGTGCTCAGCATCCGTTGCTCCAGCCGCTCCAGGCGTGAGCGAAGCTCGTCGTTCTCCCTCACCCGCTCCTCTGCGTCGCTTGTCAGAGTTGGGTCGCTCTCCCACCAGTTGATGCCCATCTCTTTGGCGCGGTCGACCGATGCGACGAGAAGCCGGATCTTGATTGTAAGAAGCTCGATGTCGAGCAGATTCACCTGAATGTCACCCGCGATGACGATCCCCTTGTCGAGCACCCGCTCCAAGATGTCGGCCAGATTTGCCGGTCCGCCGCCGTGCGGGGCCAGGTCCGAGCGGACAATTCCGTGAGGGGCCGGGCGGGCTCTGACGTAGCCGCGATCGTTCATTGCTGGCCCCCGTCGACCTGTCCGCGGTGGTATCTACGGGTGCGGTGGTACCGCAGGACGTCGCCCTTGTTGTCGAGCACGGTCTCGTAGTCGCCGAGCACGTCCGTCGTGTTCGGGATTCGCGCCATCTCCACGACCTGGACCGTCGCCACCCAGTTGTTGTGATCTCGCTCAATCCCGAGAACGCTCTCGACGCGGCGTCCGAGCAGCTCGGATAGGGCCGCGCGCGCGCGCAACACGGCGTCTGCTGCCGATAGCCCGTTTCGTGAAGCGGACGGCCGCCTCGCCGTCGAAGAGCGGCCGCCTGACGAGCGGGCGCGCGTCGACTGCGTCTGCGCGCTCCGCGCTGTCTTTGGCTGTGTCGAAGCCGCTTTTTTGCGCGGTCTGCTCGCGCTGCGGCCTTTCGTTCGCCCTCCGCTGGTGCGGCGCGTCTCAGCCATCATCGCCCTCCCAACCCTGCGTCGCCTCTTCTTCTGCACGGCGCTCTCGAGCTGCGGCCATGTGTCTCAGCAAGTCGTCGGCGTGCGTCCCGTAGGTCTCGTCACTCACCAGGCCGGCGTCGTGGTCGAGCTCCAGCTGTAGAAGCTCACGCCGGATGCGCGACTCGTCATAGAGCTGGCGTTCCGCCTCCTCGGCGACCTGCTCGACGACCCATGCGGCACCCCGGACCGGCGCCAGAGGAAGAGTTACCAAGGAGGTGAACAGGCCCACCACAGTCACCCGTGCGCGGGCAGCTCGACAAAGCTGTACGGCGGCAGAGGTCCCGTGTACTTAAAGGTCAGGCGCCCGGCGTTTTGGCGTCCAAGTGCGTCCACGGCCTGGTCAAACGCCGGTATCTGCGCGTCCTCTACCAGAAAAGAGACGTTGGCCGCAACATGCTCGTGATCGGGCTCCCCCACCTGAACGGCGACGGCGAGCGGCTCGAGGGCGTCGACGATGGCGGATAGATCGACGATGGCCGCCTGCTCGACGGCCCGAGCGACCTTCTGGCCAAGCTCGATGCGCTCGTAGTACAAAGCGTCGGCGGGGCGACCACGCAGCGCGGCGCTCAGCGCGGCGATGTCGGAGTGCGCCTCCACGATCTCCTTCATGAGCGCGTCCTCGTCATAGACGGCGCGCAGTCGCAGCTCCCCCTTGCCATCGACTTCGCGCAGCTGGAGGAGGAGCTCGTCGCGGTATTCCTCTAGGAGCTCGCGGCGCACGGCATCCTCATCTGGCATGACCACGCCGAATCGCATCGGCAACACGACGCCCTGAGCGCGCGCGCGGCCGAGCACGCGAGCATGGGTCAGCAGCTCCTCGCGCCCGGCCTGAATGTCACCCTCCGGCGCGTCACTGACGATCGCCGCGAGCTGCCCATCCTCGATCGCGTGCAGGCGCCGGCGGCGGATTCCGGTCCCGCGCAGCGCCGAGGCTGTTCTTGGCGTGACGCCGTACACGTACTTGGGCTTGGCTTGTGTGGTCATGGTGCCGGCCCCTTGGGCGCTTCGCCTTATTTGCTTCGCCTGCCTGCACCCGCGCGGCTTCGGGAGCCTTCGCGGCTCTTCTCGTCATCGTCGGAGGAGCCCTCGTCATCGTCGGAGGAGCCGAAGAGCGACTCCTTGGCCCCCTCGAGCACGCCTCGCGCCTTGCTTTGCGAGCCATCTTCGGTGATGTCCTGCATGAGCTGCGGCAGCCCCTCGCTTTCCGAGCCTTGGAGCTCGAGACGGTTGACTGCCTCGGCGAACCGCAGGTACGTGTCGACGCTGGCGATCACGATGCGCGCATCGACGGTCAGTAGCTCGATGCCGACGAGCGAGACGCGCAGGAAGATGTCGATCACGAGACCCTTGTCGAGGATCACGTCGATGACCTCGTAGAGGCCGCCTGAGCTCGACCGTTGTACGTATGCACTCCCGGGCCGCTGCACTGAGGTTGCCATGATGTATCCGCCCTCCTCCTTGGACTGGTCCTTTTCGGGACTGCTCCTACTACCCGTCTTCGTCGCCGCGCGAACCGTCGTCGCCTGCCGACGCCAGAAGCTCCTCATATACGTCCGGATTGAGCAACTCGGCGTCGGCCTTGAAGCGACGCAGCTCCTCCTCTACGCGCCGGTCTGCGATGTGAAGCATTAGACGTGCCGCCTCACCGAGACCTTCGGGCACGGCGTCGATCGTCACCTCGATTCGCGTAAGCCGCTCGCCGAGCGGGTGAAACGTGACGAGACCGGCGCTGTCGGATCCCTCGGTTGAGCGCCACGCGAAACTCTCCTGGTCACGCTCGTCTATCACCTCGGCGCTCCAGGAACGGGCCCGGAGTCCGTCGAGCATCCCGTTGAGCTCGTCGCCGTCGCGTTCGACCTCAGTGAGCCGGTGGGTGCCTTCCGGCAGGTGCCTGAGCTCCATCCACTGCTCCCAGGCGATCTCGGGCGGCACGGCGACATCGATCGACTGCTGGATCGGCAGCCGGTGTGCTCGCTCGATCACGCCGTCGATGCCTCTTTCCCCGGCCCTCGTCAGCGCTTTTCCTGCCCGGCGCGAGGCGGCCACTGCGGCACGTTTGGCGAGGGCGCCCGAGATGCGAAGGGTCCCCCGCGCGACACGCTTTCCAATCTCACCCTCCCGTGGAGGCCGCCTTGCTCTTGATCTCACCCTCGGCGCGGCGTCCCGTCGACGCCGCCTTGCTCTTGATCGACTGCGCGGCCGCCTTCGTCCGTCGCTTGCCTGCGCCCTGGGGAGCTCGACTCTGAGCCGGGTGCTTTCGCTGGCGAGCTGACTGCTTGCCGCCTCCCTTGCGGCCTTCGCTTGTCGTCCGGCGTGCCGTAGCCGCCTTTGGCGTCGATCCTTTCGTCCGACCCTTGGGCGAATTGCGCGGGCGATCGCCCTGCTGGCGTTTGCCCTGTCCGCTTTGCCGACGCTCATCGGGCGAGTCAGCGCTCTCGCCGCCAGAGCTGGAGTCAGCGCCCTCGCCGGCCGAGCTGCTGGCACGGGCGCGGGCCCGCGGAGCGCGCTGAGACCTCGAGCGCCCCGGTTCCTCCTCGGACTCCCCGGATGCAGAGCCGGTCGCGCCAGTGTCCGGCTCAGCTGCCTCCTCGCCTTCCTCTGATGCGGAGCCCGTCGCGCCAGAGTCCGGCTCGTCGTCTGCCGGCAGGCCTAGGTAGCCGGGCGTAGATGCGCGGCCGTGGCGCTTTGCGGCCTTGGCATGAGTGCGCCTGACGGGGCTTTCGCGCTCCTGCGGCCTGTCTTCGGTCTGTGTCGCGCCCCGGGCCATCGGGCTAGCTGAGTGCCTTTCCGATGTCCTCGGCTTTCTGCCGCGCGACGCGCACCTCGCCGGCGAGCTTGCCGAACTGCTTGCCCGCCGCGTTGATGCTTCGCGCGACGTCAGAGAAGTGGGCCTGGCGACGCGGGATGGTGACGCCAAGCACCTTCTTGGGCCGTTTGCCGATCATGCGCTCGAGCAGGACTCCGCCGGCAACGCCCGCGATCGCGCCCAGCGCGCCGGTGGCTACGCCAACCCCGATCGTCTTGCCGTCGCTGGCGGTGTCACGAACGCCATCCGCGGCGGACGAGACTGCCTCGGAGGCGCGCTCGCGCATGCCGGCGCCCCCCGATCCGTTGCGAAGTCCGGAGCGTGCGGACCCTTGAGCCCTGCCTCGCGTCCGGCTCGCAGTACTACCGCGAGCGCCAGAGCCGCGTTTGGCGCCGGACGCTTTGGCACCGGAGGCTTTGGCGCTCGATGTCCTTTTGGACGCGCTCGGCGAACTCGACCGCGACCCACGGGCGGCGGCCGCGGCCGATGACGCCGGGGACCCGCTCCCTTCGCCGCCATTGCTGCCAGCCCGCGACACGCCGCGGCCGGAGCCGGAAGCGGGCGCTTTGCCGTTGGATCGCTGCGAAGTCCTCCGTGACGCCGCCCCTTTGCGTTGCGTTGCCGTTGCCATCTCCTAACCTCCCCCAACTCGGTCTCGAGCTGGTCCTTGTCAATATTTGATTTCTGCACTTACCCGCGGAGTTCTGCCTGGAAACAGCGAGGGACTTCTGCTGCGACCGTTGCAGTTCAGGCGCCGGCCGATGCGCGCTAGCGTGTGCCGGGCGAGCCGTCAGCTCAGACGATGCGCCGCACCAAGCCGCCCACGCCGCGGAGCAAGCCCACGACCAAATCGCCTACTCCCCGGAGCAGATTTCCTACCGCGTTAACGATTCCTCCGAACATGCCGGCTCCTCTCCTCAGCTCCTCTCCTTACGCCCATGCGACAGGTACCCGCCCCCAACGCCAGGCAACCGCGGTTGCGCTGCCTCAACCGGGGTACAAGCACCTCGAAGGAGGTGTGCAGGTGAAGACAGCAGCCATCACGTTTGGCCGGGCAGCAGTAGAACGCCTCTCCGGCGATCGGCCGTCGACCCTCAGAGCACTGGCGGCAGCGACGATCACCGGCGGAGCGACGGCAGCCGTTACATATCGCCTACTGCGCAGCAAGAGCGACGAGTAGTTCGCTGGAGCGGGCTCGCGCTGATTTCGACGCTCGTGCTGAGATATGACGAAGACGACACGGCGGACCGGTTCAGCAGCAAGCCGTGGTTTGCGTTCCTCGACCCCGCGCTGCGCCGCGCTCACTTGATGGTTAGCGCAATGCCCCTGCGGGTAGCCAATCACCGCCAGAGAGAAGCCGCAAGATGGCGCGCAACGATCAAATGCAACGGGATGGCGACGCGGAGCGCTACCGAGTCGCGGCCGAGGATGCGCTGGCGCAACTCGACTGGGCAATCGGATACCTGCACGGCATCCGCAAGACCGAGATCTCCAAGGCGCTCGCGAGCAATCGCTACTACATCCGACGCTCGCTGATGCGGAAGCCGGACGTCTCGGACCCCAGTGAGAAGACGGGGGAAACGTAGAGCACGATCACTGAGCAGCAGTACGGGGACGGGGCAGGCACGCCACACGCTTCCATGGCGCTTTCATGCGCCCCCCAAGCCGGCGACTGCCAGGCCCAGAAACCGCTCAGAAAGTCAAGCCGACGCCCGGACTCGAACCGAGGACCCCTTCATTTCGAGTGGCTTGATTGGAGGCTGCTTTGGCTTGGTGGAGCCAAATTGGGTCGGGTTAGCTCGAGTTGGCTCGGCTCATAATTGCCGAGTCGGGGACATGTTTCGGGACATGGTTTTCAGCAAGCCGCGCCCGGCGCTTCAAGGCAAAAGCTCGAACGCTGGACGGTGGCGAGGTGTGATGGCAGTGAAATGCCGTCGGTCAAGGGTCACGATGATCGGCGCGTCGAGGCGCTCGGCAAGAGCGATCACCGATGCATCGGTCCCTCCGATCGGGAAGTCCGCGTACCGGTCCACGAGCTCGGCCATACGCGTGAAGTCCTCTCTACTCGGCCCTTCGACATCGAGTCCGCCGATTCCCCGCAGGAACTGACTCTCGGCCGTCGCGCCCAGTCGCCGACCCACGAAATATGTCGCCTCGGCAACGACGAGCGCCGGCACAATCAGATGAAGATCTGAGCGCTCGAGCACCGCGCGCGAGCGACGATGGTCCTCATCGTCGGCGTCGGCTGCGGCGTATAGCGGACCTGCGTCAACTACGGCCAGGGCGGTCATTCCACTCCTGCTCGAGGAGCGCCTCCATGTCGCGAGCGGTTGTATGGCGCCCACTGCGACCGAGATCCGCGAATGGAAGCGCACGGGGCCCGTCGCCGCTCAAGCCGAGATGCTCTGCGAGCGCAGTGCGCGCGACCTCGGATGCCGAGCAATGCCGCCGCCGTGCCTCGCGATCGAGCGCCCTCGCGAGTTCGTCCGTAAGAGATATTGTGGTGCGCTTCATACGTACATACTATCATAAATCCTCAACGGAAGGCCTTTACTGGCCCATGTCGTGAGGGCACCGCTTCCTGCTCGGATGTCCCATAGCGGACGCCCGACTCGAACCGGGAACCCATTACGCGTGGCTTGAGATGGGCCCAGCCTCGATGCACTAGCTCGACAGCCAGTGACATCACCGCGAAGCACCTGTCAATAACCGAGCACCTCCGCGACGTGCGCCGGCGAGCGTTGAGAGATTCGTTTTCGCGCGCGGGACCGAGGGCATGATGCCCGCCGATCCGAGCGTCGTCGGGCGCGGTCCTGGATGCAGCCGGTGCAGCCCGGTATAACCGCCCTTGATGGCTGCCGTGCGTCTTCGCTTTCTCGGCTGCGGCGACGCGTTCGCGAGCGGCGGGCGTCTTCACACCTGTTTTCACCTCGAGGGCGGCAGCGAGCCGATGCTGATCGACTGTGGTGCCACTGCACTGGTAGCACTCAAGCGCGAGCGGATCGACCCGGCCTCGATCGGCTGCATCGCGCTGTCACACCTGCACGGAGATCACTTCGCTGGTCTTCCCTGGCTGATCCTTGACGGACAGTTCGCCGACCGTAGTCGACCACTTCTGATCGGCGGGCCGCCGGGAACCGAGCGGCGCTTCGGGCAGGTCTTCGAGGCACTCTACCCAGGCGCTGCGTCGGTGAAGCGAGGATTCGACATCCGAATCGTTGAGCTCGCTGAGCAAGCGCCATCCGAGCTGGGGCCGGCCGTCGTGACGCCTTTCGAGGTGGCACACTCGAGTGGCACGCCGTCCTACGGGCTTCGCGTCGAGTATGGCGGCAAGTTGATCGCCTACTCCGGCGATACCGAGTGGACCGAGTCGCTGGCCGATGTGGCACGGGGAGCCGACCTGTTTGTCTGCGAGTGCAACTATTTCGATAAGCAGGTGCCCGGTCACCTCGACTACCGAACGCTCGCCACTCACCGCC
>VAWK01000017.1:87574-88470 GCA_005885515.1 Actinomycetota bacterium
CTCGTCCTCACCCATATGAGCGAGGACATGCTCACGCGGGCTGGACAGCTGGACGTCGACACCGCGGCCGACGGTCTCGTCATCGAGCTATAGGCCGTCGCTGGTCCCGTGCTAACGCACCCCTGGGACCCAGGGACCCAGTGTCACGTCTGCTCTTCCGGGCGGCCTGCAGGCGCTTTAGCTGAGTACGCGTTTTGTACGCGCGCCGGGGTTGGTAAGGCACTACACAAACTCGATCTCTGGATGTGCCCAGTCGACCGAGCTCCAGTCGCCGCGCTCCCACCTCGCAAAGATCGACCGCACGAGCTCAAGGCTTGCCGATGCCACGAGGTGAGTATCGCCGTTTCTCCTCGCTGTCGTTTCTCGCGCGTTGAGACAGCGACGCTACTCGCCCCTTTCTGCCCGGCGCTTCACCGACCGGAGCACGAGGCGAACCCCGATGACGTGCCCCCGAGTGCGAATTACGATCGTCCTGTAGAGCCTTCCGCTCAAGCCCGGAAACGCTGCACGGGTGACCGCTCCAATTCGCGAGCGCTTGCGATCCACGGCTTCGACATGGAAGGCGAGCTCGTATCGAGCAAAGCGGTGCTCGCCGCGCAGCGAGAGCTTCGCCGGCGCCTGGACGGTCGAAACGAGGAATCCGGGCAGGCTCGAACCTTCAACGAGGGGCAACCCGCTCGCGTTTCGATCACGCGCACCAAGTCGAGCCGCCATTGCCGCCCACGGCTTTGCGGCCATAAGACGCCAAAGCGTGCGCTGTAAAGCCGACCAAGCGTGTCCTTGTTCCGTATCCACGATCACGCTGTGCTCGTCGATCAGCAGGAGATCGGCGGTCGTCATCGGGCCTGCGCTTCGGCCAGCTGCTTCAGCGTGCCGAGCTGTCTTTGCATCATGAA
>VAWK01000065.1 GCA_005885515.1 Actinomycetota bacterium
CGGCGCCACGCCGAAGAAGCCCGCCTCCGGGTTGATCGCGTACAGCCGGCCGTCGGGCCCGAACTTCATCCACGCGATGTCATCGCCGATCGTCTCCACCGTCCAGCCCTGGAGCGTGGGGATCATCATCGCCAGGTTGGTCTTGCCGCACGCGCTCGGAAACGCCCCGGTTATGTACTTGACCTCGCCCTCGGGCGATGTGAGCTTGAGGATCAGCATGTGCTCGGCCATCCAGTCCTCGTCCCGGGCCATGACCGACGCGATGCGCAGCGCGAAGCACTTCTTGCCCAGCAGGGCGTTGCCGCCGTAGCCCGATCCGAACGACCAGATCTCGCGTGTCTCGGGGAAGTGCACGATGTACTTGTTGTCGGCGTTGCAGGGCCACGGCACGTCCTCGGCGCCATCGAGCAGCGGCATGCCCACCGAGTGCACGCACGGCACGAACTCGCCTCCGCTACCGAGCGCGTCGAGCGCCGCCTGGCCCATGCGAGTCATGATCCGCATGTTCACCGCCACGTAGGGAGAGTCGGTGAGCTCCACGCCCACGTAGCTCTTGTCCGAGCCCAACGGCCCCATCGAGAACGGCACGACATACATCGTGCGCCCCTTCATCGAGCCTTCGAACAGATCGCTCAGCACCTCCCGCATCTCCGCCGGGTCGCGCCAGTTGTTCGTCGGCCCCGCCGCCTCCTCGGTGGCCGAGCAGATGAACGTGCGGTCCTCCACGCGCGCCACGTCGGCCGGATCCGACAGCGCCAGATAGGAGTTCGGGCGCTTCGCCTGCGACAGCGTCGCGAACGTGCCCGCCGCCACCATCTCCGCGCATAGCCGGTAATACTCTCCAGCCGACCCGTCGCACCAGTGGACGCGGTCGGGTTCGCCGAGAGCCGCCACGTCCTCGACCCAGGCCAGCAGGCGCTCGTGCTTGGTGGGGGCAGGGGCGTAGGTGCTCATGGATGCAGAGGAACTCCCTCGTTTCGGCGGTGGTGTGCGCCTTCTTTCACGGTTTCGCGGCCTGTTTGCCGGCAACCGAAAAACGCCCTCGCGGGCGATCCCGAGAGCCTACCGTACGGCCGCCGGGCCGCCAAACGGCCGATCGCGCTTCGACGAGGCCCGCCCGCGAGCCAGCCAGCCAGCCGCCCGCGAGCCAGCCAGTCCGGCGAGCGCGCCAGCGAGCCCGGGCTCAATTAGTCGACGTTTGCCTCCGCCGAGTCGCCGGCTCCGGCCTGTGTCTTGCGCGGGACGAGCACCAGCCGCTTGAACTCCGCGACCAGCACTCCGTCCTGGTTGAACGCCCGAGTATGCACCTTGACGGTCCCCCGGTCCGGCTTGGACTTGGACTCCTTCTTCTCGAGCACCTCCGACTCCACGAACAGGGTGTCGCCGTGGAACACCGGAGCCGGATGGCTCAGCTCCTCGGTGGCCAGGTTTGCGATTGCCTTGCCGCTGACATCGGAGACCGACATCCCGAATATGAGCGAGTAGACATACGGTCCAGCCACCACGTTGCGGCCCTGCTGCGAGGACGCCGCGTACACGTCGTTCACGTGCAGCGGGTGGTGGTTCATCGTGAGCAGGCAGAACAGGTGGTCCTCGGCCTCCGTGATCGTCTTGGCGGGCCAGTGCTTGTACACCGCGCCGAGCTCGAACTCCTCGAGGTAACGCCCGTAGGGATGCGAGCCGCTGGCCTCGCGCGCGGACTGGTCGGTCTCAATAGGCGTTGTCTCGGTCATCGCATTCATCATCGCATTCAGGTTCTCCTTGGCCGGATTCGCGAACTCTAGATGCTCCATGCGTCCGCACACGTGCCTGCCCGCCAACGCGCGGCGCCCTACATCGACCGCGAGCCGCAGCCCGTTGGCCTATTGTCCGCGACAAACCGACGACCGATTGGGGACGTGATGACAGTCATTCGTATCGTTCAGCCGCCCAACGTCACGGCAGATGTTTATGACGCCGTCAACGCGGAGATCGGCGTGGAGCGCGATCCTCCTCCGGGGCTGGTGCTGCATTGCGCAGGCGAAACCGACGGTCGCTGGCAGATCGTGGACGTGTGGGAGTCAGAGGAGCAGGCCCAGCGCTTCGACGACGAGCGGCTCCGACCTGCGATCGAAAAAGTGATCGGCGCGACGCCTCCCGGCCCGCCACCCTCCACCCAATATCAGCTGCACAAGCTGATCAGGCCCTGAACTAAAGGCGCTCGCGGGCTCGAGCCGCTCGCGGGCGCAGCGCATAGCGCTCCGCGCCTGCGGCAAGGTGCCGGCGCGCGCCCGCCACGCCCGCGCCGCGCGCGCCAGCGCGCCGTCTGGTGCGCGCTCCGCGCCGGGATCGGCGCCCGAGAATCAATAGCATCGTGCCATGCGCAACCCCCGCGACTTCTTCAAGCCGCTCGCGATCGACGCGCCGGAGCCCATCCGCGAGATCCCCTTCAAGCCCTCGCGGATGATCCACTTCATGGACTTTTCCAACGAGAAAATGGTGGCCAAGGTGGCCGATCTGGCGCCGACGGTCGACATTCTGCTCGGCAACCTCGAGGACGCCGTGCCGCTCGAAAAGAAGGAGGCCGCGCGCGACGGGCTGATCAAGGTCGGGCGCGAGATGGACCTTGGCGACACGGCGCTGTGGACACGCGTCAACGAGCTCGCCTCGCCCTACGTGCTCGACGATCTCAATCGGATCGTCACCGAGATCGGCGACAAGGTCGAGGTGATCATGATCCCCAAGGTCGAGGGTGCGTGGGACATCCACTACGTGGACCGCCTGCTGGCCCAGCTCGAGGCCAAGGCTGGGGTGCAGCGCCCGATCCTCGTGCACGCGATCCTGGAGACCCACCTCGGCGTGGTCAACCTCGAGCAGATAGCCTCCGCGAGCCCGCGAATCCAGGGCATGAGCTTTGGACCGGCGGATCTCGCCGCTTCGCGCCGCATGAAGACCACGCGCGTGGGCGGCGGTCATCCCGGCTACCGCACGATCGCGGACCCCGATCCGGATAACCCCGATGCTCCGCGCCCCTCCTACCAGCAGGACCCCTGGCATTACTCGATCGCGCGCATGGTCGACGCCTGCACCTCGGTCGGCGCGCTGCCGTTCTATGGCCCCTACGGCGACATCGGCGACGCCGAGGGGTGCGAGACCCAGTTCCGTGCGGCGTTCCTGCTCGGCTGCGTCGGCGCGTGGACGCTGCACCCGAACCAGGTGCCGATCGCCAAGCGCGTGTTCTCGCCCGAACCAGCCGAGGTCGCGTTCGCCAAAAAGGTCATCGAGGCGATCCCAGACGGTCGCGGCGTGCACATGATCGACGGCAAGATGCAGGACGACGCCACCTGGAAGCAGTGCCAGGTGATGGTGACGCTGGCCGAGATGCTCGCGCGCAAGGACCCCGAGCTGGCCGAGGCCTACGGCTTCACGACTGCGCGCTCCGGCGAGCCGGCGCCCACGGCGGCGTAAGCATGCGATGAGGTTCTTCGAGTACGAGGCCCGCGAGATCGTCAAGCGGGCCGGCATCCCCGTCACCGATTACGGCTTCACCACCGACCCGGCCGAGGCCGGGGCGATCGCAAAGCGCATCGGCGCAGCTACGGTGATCAAGTCCCAGGTGCTCTCCGGCGGGCGAATGAAGGCCGGCGGAGTGAAGTTCGCCGACACGCCCGAGCAGGCAGAAGCTCATGCGCGCGAGATCCTGGGCCTCGAGATCGGGGGGCACCTTCCGCGCGGGGTGCTCGTAGATCCCAGGGCCGAGGTCGAGCAGGAGTACTACGCCGGTGTGGTGTGGGACGGCACGCGCAAGCGGCCCGTGATGATCTTCTCGCCCGTCGGCGGCATCGACATCGAGCAGGTCGCCGAGCAGCAGCCCGAGGCGGTCGGTCGCAGGCACTTCTCCAACGTCCTGCCGCTCAGCGATTTCGAGGCCAAGGAGGTGATCGCCTCCAGCGGCGTGACCGGCTCGGCGCTGAACCAGCTCGTCCCGATCCTCACCCGGCTGGCGCGCGTGTTCGTCGAGAACGACATGACCCTCGCCGAGATCAACCCGTTGGGGCGCCTGCGCGACGGATCGTTCGTCGCGCTGGACGCCCACATGGAGATGGAGAACGAGGCCCGCGGCCGCCACGCGAAGCTGCTAGGCGAGCTGGGCGTCGGCGAGGAGGAGACCAGGCAGGCGCGCGAGGCGACCCCGTTCGAGCTCGCCGGCGCGGCCGTCGATGCCATCGACCACCGCGGCGTGGCCGGCAACGTAACCGAGTTCGACGGAAACCTCGGCCTGGTGATCGGAGCCGGCGGCGGCTCGCTCACGCTGTTCGACGCCGTGCGCGCACACGGCGGCAGGCCGGCGAACTACTGCGAGATCGGCGGCAACCCCTCCGTCGCCAAGGCGTGCGGCCTGGCCAAGCTCGTGTTGTCAAAGCCAGGCGTCGAGCGCATCGCGGTGATGATGTCGATCGTGTCGAACACGCGCGTGGACATCGTCGCACGGGGCGTGGTCAAAGCCTGCCTCGAGCTCGGATACGACCCCGCCGAAAAGATCGCGATCTTCCGCATCCCCGGAGCGTGGGAGGAGGAGGGCTTCAAGATCCTCGAGCGCTACCACGTCGAGTACGCCGATCGCTCGGTGTCGCTGAACGAGGCCGCCCGGCGCGCCGTGGAGAAGATCGAGGAGGGGGTCGCCGCGTGAGCATCCTGATCGACGCCGATACCACGTTCATCGTGCAGGGCATCACCGGGCGCGAGGCGGTGAACCTGACCCGGGAGTGCCTGGATTACGGCGCCGGCGCGAAGGTCGTGGGGGGCGTCACCCCCGGCCGCCTCGGCCGCGAGGTCCACGGCGTGCCCGTGTTTGACACCGTCGCGCAGGCGATCGCCGACCACGGAGCGCCGATCGACGGCTCCGTCGTGACCGTCCCCCCGGCGTTCACCAAGGACGCGGTGTTCGAGGCGATCGAGAACGGCATCCGCCTGGTGGTGATCGTGACCGAGCGCATCCCGCGTCGCGACGTGGCGCAGATGGTGGAGCTCGCCAGCCTGCGCGGCGCGCGCATCATCGGCCCCAACTGCCTTGGCATCATCGTCCCCGACGTCGTCAAGATGGGCGGGATCGGCGGTCCCGCGCGGAACGCCGCGCAGGCGTACATGCCCGGACCGATCGGCGTGATCTCGCGCTCGGGGGGGATGACCACCGAGATGTCCTCCACGCTCAGCGCCGCCGGGCTGGGCCAGTCCACCGCCGTGTCGATAGGCGGCGATGCGATCATCGGCTGCACGTATGCCGAGCTGATGCCGCTGTTCGAGGCAGACGAGCAGACACAGGGCATCGTCATCTACAGCGAGCCGGGCGGACGCATGGAGGCACAGCTGGCGCGCTGGGTGACGGACAACGACTCCCGCCTGCCGATCGTGGCGTTCATGGCCGGACGGTTCATGGACGAGATGCCCGGCATGAGCTTCGGGCACGCCGGCACGATCGTCGAAGGCCGCGAGGACACGGCCGCCGAGAAGATAGCCCGGCTCGGAGCCGCGGGCATCGCGGTCGCCGAGCGGATCGAGGACATCCCAGAGATGATCGGCGCGAAGATCGCCGAGCGTTCACACGCGGCGCCCGCGGCGCGCGCGGTCGCCGACGCGGCCGGCACGCGGCGATGAGGGCCGACGGCGTGTTCATCGCCGTGGAGGTCGATGACCGCGCGGCTGCCGATCGCGAGCTTGCGAACAAGCTGACAGAGGTGTGCCCCGTCGACATCTATGCCCAGCGGGGCGACGGCACGCTCGAGATCGTCGAACGCAATCTCGATGAGTGCGTCCTGTGCCGCCTGTGCCTGGACGCGTCGCCCGACGGCGCGGTCAAGGTGATCAAGCGCTACGACAACGAGGCTGTGCTGGTCTGAGGACCAAAGACGCCCAGGGCCGGCAGCGCTGTCGCGCAGCGTTGCCCCCCGCGTCGACGACCTGTCGGACTCGCTGCGGCGCAGCTAGTTCCAGAACTCGTCCCAAGCGTAGAGGTCGTGAAAGTGCTCCCGACCATCAGCAATACGGCCGTCCTTGAGCTCGAAGACGATGCAGTTGCCGACATCCAGGCGCTTGCCGTCCCGCTGCGCGGTGCTGCGCTGCATGCCGATTACCCGGCCCTCGTTATCTGCAAGCAAGTGCTGCAACTCGGCCTGAAAGGTGCCCCCCGTCTCCTGCGCCAACTGGCCGAAGTAAGCAAGCGTCGCGTCGCGGCCCTGGTAATCGTCAGCGAAGCGGCTCCGCCCCGGCAAGTGCCACTCAGCGCCCTCATCAAAGAGCGCAATGAGCGTGTCTATGTCGCCCGAGTTGAACGCCGCGTACGCGCGCCGCATGATCGCTACGTTCTCATCCGCAGTCATCGTTCCTCCTTCTCGCGGGTCCTAGTCCGCCCGACACTACTCCTCGTCCCCGCACGCCGCCTTAGCGCGCTAGCCGCATCTCCAGGGAGCGAATGCAAACTCGCTATACACCCAGGGCTGGCAGGGCCAGGAGCGAGCTACCGTGCCGGCGCTGACATCTTGGCTAGGCGCTCCACTCCGTCGGACAGACCCTTTTCGGTGCCGCGTCGTATCAGCGTGGCCCAAAGCCATGCCATGGGCCCATCGACTCTTGCACGGTGGGTAATCTCCACCCCGGCGCCGACTGACTCGATGACGTGCTCGATCACCAGTCGGGCTCCCGGCAGCTTCGCTTCCGAGGCAAACATCCTCTCAGGCTCGACAGCCGTCAGACGAAAGCGGAATGCGGGAAACCCGGGCGCCTTGGTCTTGCCCTCCGTGCCGGCCTCGAAAGGTCCGTCTAGACGAGACCACTCGACCCCTTTGCGCGACCACGAACTCCAGCGTTCGACGTCTGCGTAGTGAGGCCAGATGTCCTCGCGACGGGCCGGGGATATGGCGCTGTGCTCGAAATGCCATGCCATTCGCTCTCAGCTCCTTTCCGACCGGNTGAGCGGTATCCGCAGCTGCTGACAGTTGACAACAATTAGTCCGCTTCGCCCGGCCCGGTGTCGCCTGTGGAGTCCTAAGACGTCGGCGGCTCGGCTCGCGCTTCAGCCGCTGCGGCTCGGCGCGCGACTGCATCGACGGAGGCGGCGACCTGTCGGGTACGCCCAGGGGTGGCTAGGCCTTGACATCTCAGGACTGGGCGAGCGCACCACAACCTCGCTAGGAGTAGGCTGCCGCGGCGTGGCGGTGGCGGACTCCGGCGAGGGACTGGACATCAACGGTGTCGCCCATGTCATCTTCAGGGTGAACCGCATCGCGGAGTGCATCGCGTTCTATGACCAGCTCATGCCGTTTCTCGGCCTTCGCGCCGTTCCTCCCCGGTCCGATGACTTCGTGTATTACGTCGGCGGCCGGACCGCGCTCGGTATTCGCCGTGCCGACCCGACGCACGCCGACGCCGAGCACGTGGAGACCGCACCCGGGATCTACCACCTGTGCTTCAGGGCCCGCAGGCGCGAGGACGTCGACGCCCTGTACTCATTTCTGCGACACATAGACGCCGCCATCGTGCGTGCGCCAGAGGAAGGACCCTGGGCGCCGGGCTATTACTCGGTCTCCTTTCGCGACCCCGAAGGCATCAGGCTCGAGCCCGGCGCACTGGTGGCGGCGCTGCGAGCGGGCCGGCCGGGCATGGCGGCCCTGGTCGTCTACGAGCATGAGCCGCTCGTGGACGTCGACGATCCGCTGCTGAACATGGACAGCGTCATCTGCACGCCGCACATCGGCTACGTTACCCGCGATGAGTGGGAGGTGCAGTTCTCGGACGTGTTCGACCAGATCAACTCATTCGCCGAAGGCGCGCCGACCAACGTGGTGAATGCCGACGTGCTGGGCCGGCTCAGAGACGGGACTTGACGCGCGTGGCGGCCTGCGAACGCGTGCGAGCGGCTGCGTGGCGCGCTATCTTGCGTTCACAGCCATGAACGAAAACTTCTCGCTGATCGTCATGTGCCTGTTCCTGCTGGG
>VAWK01000060.1 GCA_005885515.1 Actinomycetota bacterium
CGCGCCGCTTTTTTCTGCCTTCGCGACTTGGGCGGGTTCGTGCAGGCCTTGGCTCCCGCATGATCCCTCTCGTTCAATCTCGCGGATGCCGGATCGAATGCATGGCTCTCGCGCTCAGCTCTGGCTCGAGAGCCTGGGTGACTGGGCCTGGCCGGGGCGAGCTGCCCCCGCCGAGGTCCTGCCGCCCGCGTGGGTGCCGGCGGTTCCGCCGCGGCTCGAATATGCCTTCGCCAGTGCGACTCCTGTGCGGTCCGTTCGCTGGCGGGTCCGCCCGCGGCCATGGCGAATCCTGCTCGCCGGCTTCGTCAGCGCGCTGTTCGCCGCCTGCGCCGCGGTTGCGCTGGAAGGCTCTCCGAGCCTCGAGCGGATCCTCGGCGGGCGCGCGCCGAGCCCGACGCTCGCTGCCTCGCCGCCGAGATCCGGGCCGGCCGCACCCGCGAGGCCGCTGCCACAACTCGTCCCGCTCAGCCACGACGCTGCCGGCAGCCGCATCGAGCACGCGAGCTTCACCTCGGCGGCACTAGCGGCCCGGGGGGCGTTCCTCGTCTACCTGCCGCCGGGTTACGCGGCCGACCCGGCGCGTCGCTACCCCGTGCTCTATCTGCTGCACGGCAGGAACGGCCACGCCGCGGCGTTTCTGGAAATCGGCATCCAGCACGCGCTCGACCGCCTGATCAGCAGGGGGGCGATGCCGCCGCTGATCGCGGTCATGGTTCAGGACCTGAGCGGCCTGAGAAACTGGCGCGACATCGGCCCGCGGCACAGCGCCTCCTACGTGGTGGAAGTCCAGGAGCTGGTCGACCGCATGTTTCGAACCATCGCCACGCGCGCCGGCCGCGCGATCGCAGGCAGCTCGATGGGAGGCTTCGGGGCGATGCACGTGGCGCTGGCGAACCCCTACCGGTTCGCCGTGGTCGAGAGCTGGCTCGGGTTCTTCGACGGGCTCGCGACAGAACTGCAGGCGGATGCGCCGATCATCTCGCGGCTCGGCCTGCACGCGCTTGTCTATGGCGCGGAAGCCGATCCAGTCGCGGTCCCGGAAGAGGATCCGGCGTTCGCCGCCGAGCTTCGCGCCGCCGGCGCTGAAGCCGAAGGCCTCATCTACCCCGGCGGACACAGCCTAGGAAAAGTCAGGGCACACCTGGAAAGCGCGCTGCTGTTCGCGGGTCGCTCCCTGCTCGAGGCGCAGCGTCGCGCAGGGGTGGAACAGGCGCGCGCTCGATGGCGGGCACGATGACGCCGCCAGCCCCCGGTCCTCGCGACCGCGGAACATCGCTAGGGACCGCCTGAGCGGCCGTTACGTCTGCGACCGGGCCTCGCGACGAGAAGGCTCGAGCGCACGCCGACCCGCCGCTGCCGGCGTGGCGCTCGAGTCTCTTAAGTCGCTGCCGGTCCCGCGCCTCCCTCTACGAGACCGGTTCACCCGGCACCGGATACGGCGGCGGAGACTTCGCGTTCTTGGGGCACCACGGGTTCTGCGGCACGCCCAGGCATGGGTTCGGCATCGTCGGCTGGGCCGGCAGCGCCGCGAGTTCCACTTTCGTCAGCCGCGGGTATCTTGCGCCGGTACCCGTCGGGCATGCGGCGATGCTTTCGAAGAACTGCGAGTCGCAGGCAACTTGTGTCCCGAGCGAGCTGCTTAGCGGTTCGCCGCCGAGGTCGGGTTTGCCGCATTCTGCGTGGGTTTTCTGGATTTCTTTCGGTCGGCTCGTGACCCCCGCGGGGTCTTCGTTGCCTTTGTAGCAGTTGCCCGTAGCTGGCGGGGGATCGGGATTGGCGAGTTCGCCGAGGTCGACGTTGTCGCTGGCTTCTCTTTCTGCTCCTTGGCAGTGTTCGTTCGGGCCGGGGTTACAGAAATAGCCGTTGTTTTCCAGTTTGTTGTTGATGATTTCGTTACCCCAGTCGTCGTAGTAACAGACGGGCTTGCCTTCTATTTCGACTTTCGTGCCGCCCAGGCAGTTGTCTTCTTTGAGAGCCGGCGGAGGTTCTTCTTCAACCGCCGGATACGGAACCAGCAGGATTCCCCACGCGCCGTTGTTGTAGATCCTGTTTTCGCTGACGATGTTGTTGCGATCGCCCGAGAGCACCACGCCGCTGCCCACGGGGCCGTTTCCGGCTACGCCCGTGGTCGGCACGTTGGGGTTGTTGTTGTCGTGCACGGAGTTTTTCGTGAACAGCCAGCAGTTGTGCGTGCCGGTCGGCCCGGTTTCGCCTTCTTTGGGGCACGAGCCATCCTGGGGCGAGGGCGCGTCGTCGTTGTTCTGGCTGTTGCTGACGAAGCCCGACTTGTTGTTGTTGAATTCCGAGTTCTGGATCGTCAGGTGCCCGCCCGAGTTCGTGCCCGAGTAGCCGAGCGCGCTCGCTTCGGCGTGGGCATGGTCGAGGATCGTGTTGCAGTCGCGGCAGGCGCCGATGTAGAAGTCCGAATCGGCCATGTTGTTGGCGTACACCTGGGTGTATAGGCCGGGTCCGCCCGTGTTCGAGGTGAAGATCCCGTAGGAGCCGAACGGAGCCCCGCTCGCGAAGAACTGGCTGGTAGTCGACAGGAACGCGCCGCGCCAGGCGCCGGCCATCTGTTTGCCGCTGCCGTCGCCGAAGTTGAACCAGATCTGGTTGCCTCCGCCGCCGCTGCCGGTGAGGAAGTTGCACGCGCTCAGGTTCTCGACGCTCACGCCTTGGGTCTTGAACACCTCGAGGCCGTTGCGCCCGGTGGCATGATGTTCGGCGTCCGGCGGCCCCAAGTTCTGGTCGGCAGCGCTCGCGCTGCAGGGTGCCGTCCCTGGCCTGGTGCCGTCGAGCATCACCCCGTTGCGGTCCATGCCGCGGATGTGGATGCCTGCCTTTTCGATCAGCACGGCGGCACCTGCGTCGCCTGGGGCGCCGGAGGCCGCCAGCGTGCGTGGTTCTTTGTAGTCGCCCGGGCCGATCAGCACCCAGTCGCCGGGCCGCGCCTTTTCGACCGCCGCCTCGATGCTCTTGAACTTGCCGTTTTTGCCGTTGAACGTCCCGACGGTCAACACGGCCGCGCCGGCGGCACCGGCCCACGCGAGCAGCGCCACGCCGCAACACAACAGAACCGCGAGGCCGATCGCACGCCGCCTGACCTCACTCCTGCTCCCCGCGTCGTGGCTGCTCATCTGCCATGTCCTCCCTTCGCTGCTAATGCCCACCCGTTTGCTAGTCGGCGCGTCACGCGCCGACTATCGACGAGGCAGACACTACCCCTTTTAGCGCTAGCTGAAACGCATTTCAGTCGATCCGCGGTCTGCGGGGTCCAGCTGCAAACCCGAATTCCCCTCGCCGGCGCCGCCGACACCGCGGCGCAGCGCCTGCACGCGACCGGCGCCTGGTGCGCTCGCTCCGCGTAGTCCCCGCCATGATCGACCATGTGCAGGTGCTCGAGCACGCGTCCCATCGACTCCCGGTGAACCTCGCTTGACGCAGCCGCGCCCCTGGTGGTCCGCGTCACCGATGCCGCTCGTCGCGGTCGCCGGCGCGATCTCCTTTGCGACGGCGTGCGGCGCTGGGAGGAGCTCGGCGCCGGCCCAGACACGGCCGGTCGACGCGGCAGCAGGCGTGCGCGCCACCGTGCCCGCGGCACGCGCGCAGGCGGTGCCCTCCAAACGAGCGCCCGCACCGGCTACAGCGCCAGCGCCGGCGTCGACCTCTGCGCGAGCGCCGGGGGTCGTCGCGGCGGCACCGGCGGCACCGCTGCCGGCTGCGCGGCCGCCGATCCATCAGTGGCCGATTCCCTTCGGCAGCGCTCGCAAGCGCCAGATGGCCGCCTACTCGCTGCGCCACTACGGCGAAGCGACCTATGTGCTCAGTCACCCCAGAGTGATCGTCGAGCACTACACCGAGACCGCGACCGCCGAGGAGGCGTACAACACCTTTGCGCCCGACGTGCGCGATAGCGAGTTCGGCGAGCTGCCGAACACCTGCGCGCACTTCCTGGTCGAGTCGAACGGCCGGATCGATCAGCTCGTCCCGCTGTGGCTGCGATGCCGGCACACGGTCGGCCTGAATTGGACCGCGATCGGGATCGAGCACGTGGGCTTCTCGGATCAGGAGATCCTGCACCGCCCGTCGCAGCTGGCGGCCTCGCTGGTGTTGACGCGGTGGCTGCGCTGCCGCTACGGCATCCAATTGACGAACGTGATCGGTCACAACGAGAGCCTCTCCTCGCGCTACCACCACGAGCTGGTCCCGGCCTTCCAGCATCAGACCCATTCGGACTGGAATCACGCCGACATGCAGCGATATCGAGCGCTGCTCGGACGCCCTCGCTGTGCGTGATCCTCGCCGCGCCGAGGGGGGCGCTGAGATCGCCGCGAGCGTGCGATGATGAGGCGATGCGCCCCGCGAGGCAGTCACGCTCGTCGCGCCGGCCGCCCGCCTCGCGGCCCGCGCGGGCCGGCGCAGGGCATCTGCGGCGCGTCGGCCTGGCCGCGCTGATCGCGCTGTCGCTCGGCCTGGTGACGATCGTGGTGGGCGAGGGCTTCAGCACGATTGGCGCCGTGCGTGCGCTCGAGGACATAGCGCTCGGGGTGATCGCCGCGGCGGCGCTGATGGGCGCTGCCGCGTTCGTGGCCGTGCGCCTGGCCGGATGGCGCGATCCGGAGTCCGAGGTCGAGTTCGACGAGCTGATCCGCCACTCGGAGGAGCTCGCGCGCGAAGGACTTGCGGCGGATCCAGAGGAACGCGAATTCATGGGGCTCGACCCGCTCGACGACGAGGACTTCGAGGAGCTCGTGCGCGATGCGCTCGATGACCTCCCCGACCTCCTGCGCAACGCGCTCGCGCACGTGGCCGTCGTGATCTCCGACGGCGGGCGTCGCCGCGGCGCCTACGGCCTGTACGAAGGCGGCGGCGTTGCGCGCGACAACACGCACGACCGGATCGTGATCTTCCGCGACACGCTGCGCCGGGACTTTGGCCGGGACCCGGAGCTGCTGCGTGACCAGGTGACGCGCACCGTGCGCCATGAGCTCGCTCACCACGTGGGGTTCGACGAGCTGGGCGTGAGCCGTCTGGACCTGTAGCCGCCGCGCGACCGAAGGAGACGATTCGCAGATGCCCGAAGCAGTCATCGTCGATGCCATCCGCACGCCCATTGGCCGCGCCGGCAAGGGCTCGCTGAAGTCACTTCGCGCCGACGACCTGGCGGCGATCCCCCTGCGGGCCCTGATCGAGCGCAACCCGCAGCTGGAGGAGGGCTCGATCGGCGACGTGATGATGGGCTGCGGCTACGGCGAGGGCGAGCAGGGCTACAACGTCGGACGCCTGGCGCTGCTGCTGGCGGGCATCGACCATCACGTGCCCGGGACGACGGTCAACCGCTTCTGCGCCTCCTCGCTCCAGACCACCCGCATGGCCTTCCACGCGATCAAGGCTGGCGAGGGCGACACCTACATCGCCGCCGGTGTGGAGGCGGTGTCGCGCACCGGGCGCGGCGGCGCCGGGTTTGAGCCCAACCCCAAGCTCGACGGCTCGCAGGGGTCGCTGTACGACGCCTACATCTCGATGGGCATGACCGCCGAGAACGTGGCCCAGCGCTGCAAGGTCAGCCGCGAGGCGCAGGATGAATGGGCGCTGATCTCCCAGACCCGCGCCGTGGCGGCGGTCCAGAGCGGGCACTTCGAGAAGGAGATCGTGCCCGTGACCGTGCCCGCGCACACGGACACTGACAAGGAGGGCAACGAGATCGAGGTGCCCGAGACCGTCGTCAGCAAGGACGACGGGCCGCGACCCGAAACGACGCTGGAGAAGTTGGCCGCCCTGAAGCCGGTGTTCAAGGAGGGTGGCACGGTCACCGCCGGCAACGCCTGCCCGCTCAACGACGGCGCCGCGGCGCTGCTGGTGATGAGCGATGAGCGGGCGCGCCAGCTCGGCATGCGACCGCGCGCGCGCATCTTGGCCTCCAGCGTCGCCGCGATCCGCCCGGAGATCATGGGGCTGGGCCCGATCCCCGCGGTACAGAAGC
>VAWK01000061.1 GCA_005885515.1 Actinomycetota bacterium
GTTCGCCGGACCCATCGGACCAGTTGGACCACGCACAACGACGCCCGGACCGCGAAGCTGCGCGCGGACGCTCGGCTTGATCTGCGAGATATTCGTGATGACGTAGTGCGACGCAGCCAGCGCTCCGCCACTCATCGCAATGACGAGCGCCAGGGCGCCGCGACGTTCGCGTAGTTGAGGTGCTTCTTCATGCCCCGTCCTTCCCGGTGGTCGGTCCACACCGCGCCGCCAAAAAACCGACCTTACGTCGATGCGGGCGCCATGTCAAACCGGTCCCGTTAGCCTGCCCCCAGGGGACGGCAGAGCTACGCGGCGACGGCGACCGCCCGCTCGCTGGCGAGCCGAGCGGCGAGTTTCGCCAAGATCGTCAGATCAACGTGCAGGCGCACGCGCTCGATCCGCCGCACCCGGAGTGGGGCCATCGCCCATTCGTTCTTGAGCCTGCCGAACTCCCGCTCTACCGCACCCCGGCTGCGGTAGGGGACGCGCCCAGCGACAGGCCCCAAGACGCGCCGCCCTCTGGCGCGCTGCGCAGCAGCGCCTGGAACTTGCGACTGCGAGCCTGCTCGGATCGTCCCATGCCCAGTACACGCGCCGTCGCGCTCGTCTCACCGTCGCGCTCGCACGCGCAGCTGAGGAGCGAAGGTCGCTCGGCTCTGGTCGCCAGGTCGGTCGAATACGGCATCCTCACCTAACGCCATCTCTGCTCGGTGCCTTCGAATGCTACGTAAACGACGCCTAGCATGCGGAACCAGAAGATGTTTTGCCCTCAACGCTGCGCGGTCGACCGAGCGAGCGTCGGCCGCGAGTGACTGCGTGAGCTCCGCGAGGAGTTCGGCGACCTCGGACATACTTTGCTCACGGTTTTTGAAGTGCACGGGTCGTGATCCCAGCCGGCCGCCGGTGGCCCACCATGCGGATCCTGCGGGATGGCTCGCCATGGCGATCTTGGGGGTTCATCGCATAGCTTGCCGGGACCACGACCGGCGGGGCCTCTCCCGACGCCGGCCGAGCTCCCGCCGGCGCGGGCCACGCGGTGCACGAGCGGGCCTCGGCGTCGGCCGGAGCCTCGCGCGCTGCGCGACCGGGCGCTGCTGGAGGTGATGTCCGCGTGCGAGCTGCGCCTGTCGGAGGCGATCGATCTGCAGGTCTCAGACGTGGATTTGGAGCAGGGGATGCTGCGTGCGCGCGGCAAGGGCTCGAAGGAGCGCTCGTGCCGATCGGCCGCCAGACCGTGACGGCGTTACGCGCCTACTGCGGTCGCGGCCGCCCGGCGCTGGTGGGGGCGCGACAGCAGCGCGCTGTTCGTCAACCACCGCGGCGTCGCCCTGCCGCGCGAGGGGGTGTACAAGATGTACAGGGCCATGCCCGCCGCGCTCGGCTGGACAAGCGTATGAGCCCGCACACGCTGCGCCACTCCTTCGCCACGCACTTGCTCGCCGGAGGCTGTGACCTGCGCTCGCTGCAGGGGATGCTCGGCTACGCGGACCTGTCGACCACGCAGCTGTCGGCCGAGCGCCTGAAGGACGCCTACTTCAGCGCGCGTTCACGCGCCAGCGCCCGCGGGGGGCCTGGCACGCGCGAGCCGGCACCGGCCGACGGCGCGCACGCGCTCCAGGGGCCGGCATTCGTGGGATAGGTGTCCGGGGTGCCGTGCGGGGCACGTAAGCTGACGCCGATGCCCGAGCTTCCGGAGGTGGAGACGATCAGGCGCCAGCTGGCGCCGCTGGTGGAGGGCAGGAGGCTCGAGCGGATCGAGATCTTCGATGAGCGCTGGTCACGCCCGCTGGCGCCGGGCGAGCTCGCAGCGGCGCTCGAGGGCAGGCGCGTCGAGCGCCTGGGGCGGCGCGGCAAGTATCTGGTGTGGAGCTTCGAGGACGACGTCCACCTGGCCCAGCATCTGCGCATGACTGGCGGCGTCCTGTGGGAACCCGAGTCCGAGCCCACGCACGTGAGGGTGAGGCTCCAGCTTGCTCGTGGCGGCCGCGGAGTTGCGCGCAGCCGCCTGCTGATCACGGACGTCCGTCGCTTCGGCACGGGCGAGCTGCTATTGGGCGCCGACGCGCTCGAGGCGTTCTTCGCGGCGCGTGTGGGCCTGGAGCCGCTGGATGAGCGCTTCACGGCGCAGCACCTGCGTGCGCTGTTGCGCGGTCGCCGCGCGCCGATCAAGGCGGTGCTGCTCGACCAGCGGCACATCGCAGGCGTGGGGAACATCTACGCGGATGAGGCGCTGTTCAGAGCCCGCCTGCATCCGCTGCGCCCGGCCGGCCGACTCACCCGGCCCCAGCATGCGAGCTTGCGGCTGGGCTTGATCGAAGCACTGTGCGCGGGGGTCGACGCGAAGGGGGCGAGCATCGATGACTTCCGCCACGTCGACGGTCTGCGTGGCGCGTTTCAGGATCAGTTCCTCGTGCACCGCCGCGCGGGCGAGCCGTGCCCCCGCTGCGGGACTGAGATCGTGAGGATGGTCGTGGCGGGGCGAGGGACATACGTGTGCGAGCACTGCCAGCGACGGCCGCGGCGAAGTCGTGCACGGCGAAGGCGTGCGCGGCGAGGGGCGCCGACGCGGGCGTCAGGCGGCTAGCAGCTCCTCGAGGCGCCCGTCCTCGGCGGCAGCCTGCAGCTCCGCGTATCCGCCGAGCAGCTGGCCGTCGATTAGCACCTGGGGAAAGCTCATCATGCCGGTCCGCCGTGCCAACTCCGCGCGGCCGACGGGGTCCTTGGACAGGTTAACCTCGGTGTACTCGACGTTGCGCGCCATCAGCAAACCCTTGACGCGGGCACAGAACGAGCACGGCTCCGTGGAGTACACGGTGACCCTGTGCATTACTTCAGAAAGTATAGCGTGCCCTAGCGGCAATGCCCGACCTCAAGGCGACCGCATCGACGCGATGCTGCTCGGCTGCCCACGCCGGGTGCGCGTCGCCGAGCGTGTCTACCAGTGCGTTGACCGCCACACGGGCAAACCGGTCGCTGGGAAGTACGAGTTCAGCTACCGCGACGCGACCGGGCGACAGGTCTGGCAGACAGCCAAGGGCAGCACCAGGGCCGACGCCGGAGCCGAGCGCGCCGAGCTGCTCGCGCGTATGCACCAGTGGCGAGCGAGTCGACGCACGACCCTCACGGTGTCCGAGGTCGCACAGCTGTGGCTCGAACGAGCGAGCGGGCCGCAGGGGCAATGGGCGGACTCGACGCGCGCGCTACGACCGGATCGTCCGTCTGCACATCGACGCTTCAGCCGATGCGAGCACGCGGCCGATCGGAAGCTGCAAGCTGCGTGAGCTGACGATGGATCGCGTCGCGGCCTGGTCGCAGACAAACGAGCGTGCGCTCGCACCGACCACGGCCAGCATCGCACTAATCACGCTCAACCAGGTCTGCCGCTTCGCCGTCCGGCGCGGCTGGCTGGCGGACAACCCCGTCGCCAAGCTCGAACCGGGCGAGAAGCCCCACTGGACGCCCAAGCGGGTCGCGATCCTCGAAGGCGACGAACTCGCCCGCTTCCTCGCCCACGCCGGGCCGCACCGGCCACTTTTCGAGTTCCTCGCCTACACCGGCCTGCTCATCGGCGAAGCGCTCGGCCTCACATGGGCCGACATCGACCTCGACGCCGGGCTGATCCGCGGGCACCGCCAGCTCTCCCGCAAGCGCGAGCACGCGCCGCTCGAGACCGACGCCGGTAGGCGGGAGGTCGTGCTTGCGCCAGCGGTCGCGAAGCTGCTCCGCGAGGGATGGCTCGCCTCGTCGTTCAAGGCGCCGCACCACCTGGTCTTCTGCAGCGCGCTCGGGCGCGGTCTCGACTACCGCGTCGTCGGCAAGGCCTTCCGCGCCACCGTCATACGCAGCGGCATCACCGCCACCGGACGGCTCTCCCTGCACTCTCTCCGCCACGGCTTCGCCTCGCTGCTGATCGCAAAGGGCTTGAACGTCGTTTTCGTAAGCCGCCAGCTCGGGCACGCCAACCCGACTGTGACGCTCTCGACCTACGCGCACCTGTTTGAGCGCGCCGACCACGCCCAGGCGGCTAGCGAGGCGCTGGAGGCGAGCTACGCTGCGACGGCAGGCCCCGCAGCACCGTGACCGCTCGCCGGTGGTAACAGCCGTGGTAACAAGTCGCGGGCAGCTCGCCGCCAAGGGCCTAGACGTGGTGCTCGCCAGCCGCCAGCTCGGGCACGCTAACCCGAACGTCACCCTCGAAGCCTGCGCCCACCTCTGCGCCCGCGCCCACCACGCCGCAAGCGTACGCGACGGCTCGAAGCGAGCTATGCGCGAATGGCGGTTACCGGCCGAATCGCGACCTGGGTCGCAGGCTGCAACAGCCGAGGGGCCCCTGGCGGGGCCCCTCGTTTCCTTGCGCGTCGCTGTGGGCAGGCTCCTTACGGCGCGAGCCCCCAGCTCACGGCTCCGGCTTCGTTCCCTACTTTGACCTGGACATCGGCCAGTTCTCCCGCGGTCACGGTGACATTCACGGTACTCGTCGCGACGCCCGAGCCGCCGCTGGGGATCGTGCACGTCGCGGTCGTGGAACCCATTTCTGGTTCTTTTGATCCCATTTTGCCGGTCCTGACCGTGAACACATCACTCGTCCCGCCCGTCGGCTTCGGCCCGAAGCAGTAGAACTTGGTGAACGTCTGCGTCTCCGGGAAGATGCTCACGACATTGTTCTCGGTCGCATTCGACGCCTGCGAGTCAAGCCCGGTGAAGACGGTTTTTTCCGCAGCGATGGAACTGCCGCCGCTTCCGCCCAACACGAAGCCGGGGCTTGCCGGACCGGCTGGTCCGGTCGCGCCGGTTTCGCCGGTCGCGCCTTTGACTCCGGCTGCACCCGTTTTGCCTTCTTTGCCTTCTTTGCCTTCGGGTCCAGTCGGGCCTGCCGGACCCGACGGCATGACCGTCGCTCCCAGAGTCCAGCTCGCGGTCCTGGTGGTATCGCTGCCATCCGACCTGCGAACCGAGAGGTTGATCCGGTCGCCAGCCGAGAACAGAACCGAAGCGCCGCCCGAGCACGTGCTGGTCGACGTCGTGACGTTGCACGTGATCGCAGTCGGTACCTCGTTCTTCATGATCGTGAAGACGAGCGTCCCGCCCGGAGTCGACGACGTCGTGACCGTCAGCCCGCCGACCTCCTGAGCAGAGGCGAACGTGTACTCGTTGGCCGTGCTCGTCGTGCTGAAGGACGCCTTCGTGTTCACGCTCAGGTACTCGCAATTCGCGGCTGGACACGCGCTGGTCTGCGTGTTGCTGGGGCTGACGTCGCTGCCGTTGCTGTCACCCGTAGCCAGGAACTGAGGCGTGCCGGTAGCACCGGTCGCTCCGGCGGGGCCGGT
>VAWK01000062.1 GCA_005885515.1 Actinomycetota bacterium
TGCCCCCGTTTCCGGTGCTCCCGTTGTTTCCGGTCGCTCCGGTGGGGCCGGTCGCTCCGGTCACGCCGTTGGTTCCGGCGGTTCCTTTTTCGCCGGTCGGGCCGTTGGCTCCGGTTTCGCCTTTGTCGCCCTGCGGGCCCTGCGAGCCGGTTTCGCCTTTGTCGCCCTGCGGGCCCTGCGCTCCGGTTTCGCCTTTGTCGCCCTGCGAGCCCTGAGGTCCGGTCGCGCCGGCTACGCCCTGCGCTCCGGTTTCGCCTTTGTCGCCCTGCGGGCCCTGCGAGCCGGTTTCGCCTTTGTCGCCCTGCGGGGCCTTTGTCGCCCTGGGGGCCCTGCGAGCCGGTTTCGCCTTTGTCGCCCTGCGAGCCCTGAGGTCCGGTCGCGCCGGCTACGCCCTGCGCTCCGGTTTCGCCTTTGTCGCCCTGCGGGCCCTGCGAGCCGGTTTCGCCTTTGTCGCCCTGCGGGCCCTGCGCTCCGGTTTCGCCTTTGTCGCCCTGCGAGCCCTGAGGTCCGGTCGCGCCGGCTACGCCCTGCGCTCCGGTTTCGCCTTTGTCGCCTGCGGCCCCAGTGGCCCCAGTTTTGCCTTCGGCGCCGGTTTCGCCTTTGGCTCCTTTTTCGCCCGTCGGACCAGTCGCTCCGGTCGCGCCTTTGGTTCCTTCGGTGCCTTTGGCTCCTGTTTCGCCTTTGGCTCCAGTCGTTCCTTTTTCGCCCGTCGGACCAGTCGCTCCGGTCGCGCCTTTGGTTCCTTCGGTGCCTTTGGCTCCTGCTTCGCCTTTGGCTCCGGTCACGCCCTGCGCGCCGGTCGCTCCGGTTGCACCTTTGGCTCCTGTTTCGCCTTTGGCTCCGGTTGTTCCGGTGGCGCCTGTCGCTCCCGTCGCACCTCCGCCGCCTTTGCCAAAGCAGGTGTAGAGGTTGGTGTAGGTGAATGCGGTTTCGCCGTGGAACTTAACCATGCCTGTGCCATCGACTGGTTTGGACGGGCCTTCGGCTACCTGGAAGAGAAATGGAATGGCCCCTACGGCTTCCGTGTTGTTAACGGTGACCGTCACGTCCGTCGTCGCTTCTTCAAAGGGGGGGCCAAAGCCGGTCGAGTCGGTCCAATGCGCGTTGGGTGTTGATCCGACAGAGCCAAAACCGCTCCCTTTGAATGTGACTGTTTCTCCGGGGCATCCTTTGTTCGGCGTAACACTTAGGGACGCAGCTGTTCCAGTCTGGACACTGCCAAAGAACACAAGCACGCCGAGCGTGCTGGCGAGAAGGCCCATTCGACCCGTGAGGCATCGGCTAAGGGTTCGTGTTGCAACTTTGCTGCTGTGCATCGCTTCCGTGCGCTCGCGCATTTGAGTGTTCCCCTGGTGGTGGCTGGCTGACATAGGTGTACGAAGGACCCACTGCCTCGTGGCCCGTCGGAAACCAGTATCCGCGCATCCGTTGGATGGTCAACGAGAAGAAGCTCTAGTCCGACCTAGACCAAGGTGCAGGGGCTCAGCCCCTGGCTGGCCTGCTTTCGAGCTTGCTCGCCACCGCTTGGCGGCATTCCTCGTCGCCTGCGTGGGCCGCTCATGGGCGGATCGGACGTGCCGGCGCCCTTTTCGCGCGGTGCCGGTGGCCCGAGCGTTGACCGCTTGAGTAGCTGGCGGTCAGGTCCACCGCGCAGTGGCGGCGCCGGCCAGCGGAAGCCAGCGACCTCGCTGGCGACTGCGGTCGTGGCTATGTTGGCTCACTTGCCACGCGCCGTGAAACGGTCGCGGGTGGGCGCAGGCGATACTGTGCGCGCCAGGAACCGCAGGATGTGCTCAGGCTGCCCGGCCGGGTTGATCCGGTGAAGGCATCAGGGCCTCAACGGCCTTCGCGTCTAGCCGGGAACAACGACGTTCATACACGATTCGCCAGCATCGCCGCCGGATTTGTTCTGGTCGCCGTCGTGGACCATGAACTCCAGCCTGTAGGCGTGCCCGGCGGACAGCCCCAGCGCACTGACGCTCCAGCGAACCTCGCCGCCGTAGCCTTCGTTCGTGTATTTCGCGAAACCGCCCGGCGGCGTGTTGCTGCCCGCGCCGAGGTTCCAGTTGTTCTTGGTGGCCGGATCGGAGTCTGGCGTGACCGTGATGGCGTATGGCGAGTGGGTCTTGTCCACCGTCCGCACGGCACCCTTCCACGTCCCGAAGATGTCGCTCGGCGTAGTGGCGGAGGTCCCGCCTTGCTGCCAGTCTCCGGACCTGTTGCTGGGATTGCTCGTAATGTCGGTGGTGAAGAGCGCAGGCCACATCGGCCGGCCGCTGTCGAGGAAGAAGTACGTCGAGTTCCACGTCGCGGTATCGGTTCCCGACTGGTCGTTCGGGAAGCCTTGTGGGTTATGCCCAGCCGTGTTGGGGAAGAACAAGTTGTCACCCAACTGCGTCGTACCGACCAGCGGGTTGGTCGCGCTGCCCGGGTTCGAGGACAGGGCGGTGATCGGATAGTTCGTCGTGGTCGTCCCAGTTGACGTCTTCACGCTAACCTGCCGAACACCGAGCGTGAGGGCGTGCTCGTCGTTGTACCAGAGGGCGATTTTGTCGTTCGGCCCGGCGAGCGAGCCACCGATGGTTCCATCGGGCTTGACGGCGGCAGACACCCTGAGCACTCCACTCTCGGCGGAGACGACACTCGACAGCGCCGGCGCTTTCCCGGTGGGATAGCCAAGCGTGCATTGTCCGTACACCGTGATGTGCGCGGACGCCTGAACCGCGGGCACTTTGGTCGCGCTGGCCGTGGCCGTGTTGTTGTACGTGCCAGCGCTCGCGGTCGTGGTCGGGCTGTTCACGTGGACGGAGAAGCTGTCGTTGACCGGCATGCTTGCCTTCGAGCAGTTGAGCGTCTGGCTCGGGGGGCTACCTGAGATCGAGCAGTTGCCACCGCCGCTCTGCGAGTCGATCGCCCACACGATGCCGCTTCCGGACGGGAGCGGATCGGTCATGGTGACGTTGGTCGCCGGGCTTGCACCGTTGCTGCCAACGGTGATCGTAAAGCCGATCGGTTCACCGGCGGCCGCTATGCTCGACGGCGTGCCGCCCGTGTCCGCGGTCTTGGTGATCGTGAGGTTCGGCGGACCAACGAGTTCCACGCTCGCGCACTGTTCGCTTGCCCCAGTCGCCGAGACGCACGCCGTGTCGCTGACCTTGCCCGCTTCCAGATCGGCTTGCGTGACGGTGTGCGTGCCCGTGCACGTGATCGATTTGCCCGGTGCCAGCGTGGTCGGGATCGCCGGCGAGCAGCTGAAGCCTTCAAGCGCCGGTTCGTCTTTGACCGAGACGTTGCTCAGCGTCACGTTGCCGTCGTTGGTGGCCACGATCGTGTAGGTGATCACGTCGCCCACTTTGCTGTAGGTCGTGGGGGTGGCTTCCTTGGTGATCTTCAGGTGGGGTTTCTGTTCGGCGGTCACTTCCGCGGGCGCGCACTGTTCGGTGGCCCCGGTCGCCGAGACGCACGCCGTGTCGGCGAGTTTGCCAGCGTCGAGGTCGGCCTGGGTGATCTTGTGAGTGCCCGTGCACGTGATCGATTTGCCCGGTGCCAGCGTGGTCGGAATCGTCGGCGAGCAGCTGAAGCCTTCGAGCGCCGGTTCGTCTTTGACCGACACGTTGTTCAGCGTCACGTTGCCGGTGTTGGTGGCAACGATCGTGTAGCTGATCACGTCGCCCACTTTGCTGTACGTTTTCGGGCTGGCTTCCTTGGTGATCGACAGTTTCGGTTTCTGTTCGGCGGTCACTTCCGCGGGCGCGCACGCTTCTTTGGCCCCGGTCGCCGAGACGCACGCCGTGTCGGCGAGTTTGCCGGCGTTGAGGTCGGCCTGCGTGATCTTGTGCGTGCCCGTGCACGTGATCGATTTGCCCGGTGCCAGCGTGGTCGGGATCGTCGGCGAGCAGCTGAAGCCTTCGAGCGCCGGTTCGTCTTTGACCGACACGTTGCTCAGCGTCACGTTGCCGTCGTTGGTGGCCACGATCGTGTAGCTGATCACGTCGCCCACTTTGCTGTAGGTCGTGGGACTGGCTTCCTTGGTGATCTTCAGGTGGGGTTTCTGTTCGGCCGTGACTTTCGCGCTGGCACACGCTTCTGTCGCCCCCGTGGCCGAGGTGCAGGCGGTGTCTTCGACCTTGCCGGCGTCGAGGTCGGCCTGGGTGATCTTGTGTGTGCCCGTGCACGTGATCGATTTGCCCGGTGCCAGCGAAGTCGGGATCGGCGGCGAGCAGCTGAAGCCTTCCAGCAC
>VAWK01000063.1:0-2541 GCA_005885515.1 Actinomycetota bacterium
TCCCGACCCGGGATTGCGGCGAGCGCGAATCCGGTCACAGCGATGAAGAGCGCCGCAAGCGCAACAATCATCGCCGGTGACGGACGGAGGATTCGAGAAAGACCGGACACGCTCTACCTGCGCCTGGGGAGCGACGCTATCAGCGGGGAGCGAGCCGGTCAAGACGGCGGCCGTGAGCTTCCACAGTGTCGTAGATCCACCATTGCGCTTCGTCACGCACGGCTGCAGAACTACGGGTCCGCCTCGCTCAACGTGCCCGGTCTCCGGCTCAACCTGGACCCTCGCCCGAACTGAAAGGTTCATCGAAGCTGAGCCGCCGGAACGCGATTCGCTTGGATAACGACCACACGGTGCCCCTTCGGTGGGCAACCGGCATGGACGGCCAGTGTGTTGCTCTGCGCCAGAAGGAGAAGTGCGGCGAGCGTCACGCGGGCGCAGGCTGCGGCGGAAAGCAGCGTCGCCGCGTCAGCCACCCCCAAGCTTGGCCGCGCGGCGAGCGTCGCTCGGCTCTCGGAACGCCATCCATGCACAGGATTCGGCCGTCGCGAAAAGTGCAGCGCCACCAGATAGCCGTGTCGAGCTCCACTCCGCTAACACGGCCACGGGCGCGGATTCGTCCCGCGATCAGAAGCGAATCGCCAAGCTCATCGAACGTGCGAAGTTCGGGGCAGAACTCCGTCCAGTCCGAATGGACGTCGTTGAACCAGCGACGAAGGCCTTCGTGGCCGCGGTAAACACCGCCTTCAAGCCGGCCGAGGTGCGGCCTGGTCTCGCAGTCTTCGTCGAACAGCTCCAGGAAGCCAGGAAGGTCCTTACTTGCCCATCGCTCAAAGGCCCGGCGCACGATCGCTACACCCGCTGGAGCGTCCTGATCGGTCTCTCTCATACCTCAGTCTCGCTGCGATCCTACCCGCGGCGGAGCCAGCCAGTGACCCGTTTCGCTTGCACAGCAGGGTGGCGTGGCATAGGTTTGGCCGCCTTGCCGCAGCGGCTTGAAAAACCATCGGCCTGCCAGTAGATGACCCGATTGCGGCTCAGGACAGTCGACGCCTTCACCGATCAGCCGTTTGAAGGCAACCCGGCGGCGGTAGTGATGCTCGATGAAGCCCTGCCGGATGACTGGATGGCTGCAGTCGCGCGGGAGAGAACTTGTCTGACACGGGATTCGTCATTCGCGAGAGCTCACCCGTTGCGGACTTCGGGCTGCGTTGGTTCACCAAGGGGGCGGTTGAGGTTGACTTGTGCGGCCACGCGACGCTCGCCACCGCGCATTGCCTGTTCGAAGACGGCATCGCCGATCCGGTTCGGTTCGCTACCCGCAGCGGAGTCTTGACCGTCCGCAAGCGCGCAGATGGCTCGCTCGCCATGGACCTTCCCGCCTGGCCGCCCGAGGAGATCGACACCCCGAGCGGGCTCGAAGAAGCGCTCGGTGCAGCGGTGCGATGGAGCGGCCGTAGCGAGAACAACTACCTAGTCGCGGTACTCGCCGAGAGGGCACAATTCGGGAGCTGACAGCGGACATCGCCAGCGTGGCGCAAATCCCCGCCGACGTCGTAATTGTCACCGCCGCCGCCGATTCAGCGCGAGCGTATGACTTCGTCTCCCGCGTTTTCGCTCCCAACGTCGGAATCGACGAGGATCCGGTCACCGGCAGCGCCCACACCGTCCTGGCCCCCTACTGGGCTGAGCGACTTCGCCACACGTCGCTCGTCGGCCTTCAGGGATCGCAGCGTTTGGGGCTCGTCGGGGTCGAGCTAGCCGGCGATCGAGTGATCGTCAGCGGCCGGGCCGTCACCGTCCTCGACGGCGTCCTCACGGCGGCGGCTCACCTCGCCTGGGGCCGCGCCGAGTAGGTAGCTCTACTGCTTCGTCGGGCGAAGCGCAGGTCAGACCCGGGTGTGTCGCCTTGGGAACGAAGCCCTCAGGCCGCGGCGGCGGCCATCCCTCTCGCTTCCCCTTCGGTGGGAGTGCACGCGGCGTGCCCTCGTGGCTGCCTTCGGAATTTGCATCATTGGCCATACTCGCTATGCGGTGCCCATCTCGGCCGAGGAGCGCGAGCGAAACCTCGACGCCGCCGATCTATAGTCGCCGTGTGCAACGCGTCGCAGTCATGTCGCCGCCCCCCTCGGCCTGCGTTAGGGGCGAGTCGCCGGTACCCGTCAGCTCGCTCCGCTTCGCCCGTCGAAGGCCTCGGCCTCGCTGCCCGCAATAGTGGGGATCCCCCACTGGCGGCGGGTCTTCTGCTCCGCTGCAAAAGCGAGGCTGAAGTGAAGTCGTCCGCGGCAGCATCTTCGCTTGGTCGCTCCAGATACGCTTGAACGCGTGAGCGGGGAGCGGGTTGTGGTTGCGGGTGCTGGCGCGGCAGGCCTCGCAGTGGCCGCAATGCTCAAGCGGCGGGGTATCGACCCGCTTGTTCTCGAGCAGACGGACCAGATCGCGTCGAGCTGGCGCTCGCGCTATGACAGCTTGCGCCTGAACACGCCGCGGATCACCTCGACCCTCTCGGGATACCGGATGCCTCGCCGCTGCGGGCGCTGGCCG
>VAWK01000063.1:2572-7231 GCA_005885515.1 Actinomycetota bacterium
CATCCAGTTCGAGACGAAGCTGAATCGGGTCGAGCGAGTGGACGGTCGCGGCGCGGGAGAGGATGCCGCCCGTTGGCTGCTCGACACCTCGCGAGGGGAGATCACCGCTCGGTTTGCCGTGCTCGCCCTGGGCCACGACGCCGAACCGAAGCTCCCCGACCTGCCCGGGCGCGAGGGGTTCGCGGGCACGCTGATCCATTCCGCGGCCTACAGGAACCCCGAGCCGTTCAAGGGAAAGGAGGTGCTTGTCATCTCAGCGAGGAACACCGGCTCGGAGATCGCCTACGAGCTTGCGACACAAGGCGGGTGCACGGTCTGGACCTCGATGCGCACGGCCCCGAACGTCTTCCCGCGCGAATGGCCGCTGGGTTTTCCGCTCAACTACTCGACCGTGCTGCTGGATCCGCTGCCGGACGCAGTGCTTGACCAAGCCGCCTACGTCACTCAGTGGCTGATTTACCGAAACCTCTCCAAGCACGGGATCCCCCGCGCACCGCTGGGTGTCCAGACTGCAACCAAGACGCGGCACGTTTCGGTTCTCGTCGACGCCGGATTCATTCGCGCGCTCAAGGCGGGGCAACTGAAGCTAGTAGCAGCCGTTGAGCGCTTCGACGGGGCCGAGGTCGTCCTCGCGGACGGGAGCCGCCTCCGCCCGCAGGTCGTGATCGCCGCCACCGGCTACAACACGAACCTGCCCGAGACCGTCGGCCACCTTGGCGTCCTGGACGAGCGCGGGCTCCCGGCGGTGAACGGAGAGCTCACCCGAGGCCGCGAGCATCCGAATGCCCCCGGCCTGTTCTTCAACGGCTATTACGTGAGCGCCGCCGGGCAACTGCGATTCATGCGCATCTACGGACGGCAGATCGCCCGCTCGATAGCACGACAACTCACATCTGCGAGCTGAGGCACCGACGTCACCGCTGCTTAGGTGGGAAGGGATCACTGAGCATTGCGGTCTCCCTTCGCCGAGAAGACAGCAACGAGTTCCCCGAGGCTCGAGCGGCAGGCGGGATGAGCGCCGGCTGCCACGGCTTCTCGCCGATCGCGCTCCGGCCCGGGGCTCACAGCCGAGGAGCGCCACACCCACTGCATCCGGGTCGGTTCCTGCTCGAGCCGGACGCGCTCACGGCATCGATGGCGGCAGACCCCGCACGCTGGCGGCGCGGAACCTCCCGCCGCCAGTCTCCTCTGGCCGGCAGCCGAGTTAGGGCTGGATCCCGAACCGGGCGAGCATCTCGCCGGGGAAGCCCATTGAGACCGCGCTCACGCTCTCCAGCGATTGGAGCTGCTCGCCGCTGAGCTCGACATCGAGGTATCCGAGGCTGGAGCGCAGCTGTTCCGCTGTACGGGCACCAACGATCGGGATCACGAACCGTCCCCGGGAGCGCAGCCAGGCAAGAGCGACCTGGGCCGGCGGACACTGCAGCTGCGCGGCAACATCGCGCACCACGCCGGCGATCTCGAGGTTGCGCTGGGTGAGCCGGCGGTCGCCTTCCTGAAGGCGGCCCTCCGCGCGCTCGGCCGCCCCCTCTGTGGCGACGTACTTGCCGGTCAGCAAGCCGGCGCCGAGCGGACCCCAGGCGAGCACGCTCAGACCGCGACGGGCGGCCAGCGGTATCAGCTCGCGCTCCACGGTCCGTTCAACCAGGCTGTACTCGATCTGGATCGCGGAGAACGGCGTCCACCCCCGCACCCGGGCCAGCGCGTTGGCCTCTGCCACCGCCCAAGCGGGCGCGTCTGAGATCCCGAGGTACAGCACCTTCCCCGCGCGCACCTGGTCGTCGAGTGCGCGCATCATCTCCTCAACCGGCGTCACCCCGTCCCAGACATGGACCCACAACAAGTCGATGTAGTCGGTGCGCAGACGGCGCAGGCTCTGATCCAGTGACCCGACCAGGCTCTTGCGGTGGTTGCCAAACGCGTTGACGTCACGGGAACGAATCGGCGCCGTGTACTTGGTCGCCAGCACGAAACGAGCGCGATCGTCATTCAGCAGCTCGCCGACGATCTCCTCGCTGCGACCGTCGGCATAGTTGTTGGCCGTGTCGACGAAGTTGCCACCCGCCTCCCCATAGGCCTCGAAGACCCTTCGGCTCTCCTCGGGCGTGGCGCCCCAGTCAGCCCGGCCGAACGTCATCGCCCCCAGGCACATCTCCGAGACGCGAAGCCCGCTCGAGCCCAGCTGCTTGTAGTCCATCGAGCCGCATGCTATCCGCGCCCTGCTGCGGGCATTGCGTCATGCGACTGCGCTGCGGCAGAGAGCTACCGGTAGTGCGAGGTGCTCCAGCTGGCGGTCTCACACGTGGACTCCCTCGCTGTTGGTTAGGTGGGGATCCGAGCGCGCGGCGACACGTTCTGGTGCGTCTCGGAGTTCGGCCACAAGTCGCAATACGTACGCAACATCGCCGCGAACCCGCGCGTTCGCGTGCAGATCGGCGGGCAGTGGCGCGGCGGCACCGCGTCGATCCTCGACCACGACGACCCGCGAGCGCGGCTCAAGGGCCTGCCGTGGCTCAACAGCGCGCTGGTGCGGCTCGTCGGGACCGACCTCGTGACCATCCGGGTCGACCTGGATTGACCGCCACGGCGGCCCGACGCCGCGCGCCAACAGCGCGAACAGACACTCTGCAGCGTGAGCGACAGCGACCTGTTGTTCACAGCTCAGCCGCCGACAAGCGCCCGTTAGCGAGATGGATGAGAAGCAGAAACGCCGAGGCGTAACCGCTGGTTGCTGCTCCTCGATCGAGCCAAACCGGCTGACGACGTCAGCGCGACCGGCGCGGGGGAATGCTTTTCCGCGGACCAGCAGCCCGCGTCTGCCTCTTCCAACCCCGCCGTTCCATGCTGGAGATGGCCGGACGCCAGGCGTGATGTTTTCGTTGCTAACCAGCAGGCTCGGTCAGAGCCTCGCTCCTAGCCTGAGGAAGCGGCGGTTACCGATCGCTCGCGTGATGCAGCGAGGGTGAGCTCAGCGCCGGTTAAGTCCGGCCGTTCGTCGGCGTCACGGCTTCACCAGCCGCACGCCGAGCCGGTCTCCCGTCCGGGTCAGGAACGCCACCGGGCCCACCATCGAGCTGATCACGCCGGCACGCAACCTGCTCTTCCGGCGTCCGAGGCGTTCCCCAAAGCGGCGCATCGCGGCGGCGGTCGCCGGCAACGGCCTGAAGAAGACGGTCATCTCCTCGATCAGACCGTCGCTGCGCAGCTTCAGATGATCGCTGAACTGGAGTCGCATACCGTCGACGCGCGCGTGTCCGACGAGCATCGCCGCGCGATCGCCTCGCAGCTCGTCGGTGTATGTGAAGTCGTCCAGCGCCTCGAACAACACCGCGACGAGCGTGTCGATCTGCTCGCGACCCTCGAAAACCAGGTTGTCGGTGAACGGGGAACGCAGCACCGCGTCCTCGGCGAACGCCTCAACGACGGCGCGCCGATCTCGCGCCTCCATCGCGGCTCTGAGCGGGAGCTTGGTCTCTGCCACGTACACATCGGCCTCCGATCTTGTCAGGTTACAGGGACAATCAGTCAGATTGACATGTTATCTTGACTTATGTATTGTCTGCAAGCCTCACACCCTCGGATTACGTCGTGCTCGGGATGGTCGGCCTCGGCGCCCGGTCTGGCTACGAGATCAAGCAGGCTGTCGAGCTGTCGATTCGCTTCTTTTGGACGATCTCACCGGCGCAGGTCTATCCGAGCCTGGCCAAGCTCGAGCGCGCGGGGCTGCTGACCGGCCGCGACGAGCCACAGGGCAACCGTCCGCGGCGCGTATACGAGCGCACAGAGGCCGGCTCGGAAGCGCTTCGAGAGTGGCTGCGACGTACGAAGCCAATGCCGTTTGAGCTGCGGGACATAGCGATGGTGAGGCTGTTCTTCGCTGATGCCCTTGAGCCGGCTGACGCACGCGAGCTGCTGGCGAAGGTCAAGGCGCGCAGCGAGGAGCGGGTCGCGAGGCTTGAGGCAATCCGTCCGGCGGGCGACGCAGCCGCTGTGGAGGGCAATGTCCATCCGCTGCTGACACTCGAGCTCGGGATCGCCTTCCACCAGGCGATGGCCGACGTCTGCAAGCGGTTCGAGCGAGCGAGCACGAGATCACGCCCGGTGTGAATGCTGCCTCAGGCGCCCCCGATCGTGCCGAGGCTCCGTTCCGGTTGTCATGGAAGGAGCACGCAACTCCTCCATGCCGGTTGCCCACCGTTGCATCACGCGCGTGAGACGGCCCGGTGCTCGGAGCGCACTCGGCTGAACATGGCCGACCCTCCGCGTTATGGTCTTGGCCCTTAGCGTTCAAACGGAAGGAGAGACCCCATGGCCGTATGTCTCGTCATCGATATCCCAGGTGGTCAGCTAGAGCAGTACAACGCCGTGATGCGCAAGCTCGAGGAGAGCGGCGGCGAACTCGGCGAAGGCCAAACCTTCCACTGCGCCGGGGCCACCCAAGACGGCTTCACCGTCGTCGACGTGTGGAACTCCCGCGAAGATTTCGACCGCTTCATGCAGGGACGCCTCGGCCAGGCGATCCAAGAGGTCGGCCCCCCACAGCCCCAGGTACGCGAGATCCCGCTCCACAACGAGATTCGGGCCTAGGCCGGTCGCTTGAGCGAGGTGCCGTTGTGCGCCAGTACCAGTCTTTCAGCGACTTCGTGGCTGCAATGCCTG
>VAWK01000012.1:0-375 GCA_005885515.1 Actinomycetota bacterium
CCAGCGTGTCAAGGTTGTAGGCGAGGATCGTCCAGGCGCTCCAGGTTCTCATTCCCGCCTGTCCCTTCAGGCGGGATCTCCGCAGTCCGTAACTGCGCTTGAGGTGGCTGATCCGGCCCTCCGCTCCTGTGCGGTAGCGGCCGAGCCGTCGCTGCGTCCTTCGCGAGCCGGGTTGCTGGCGGCCCGCGATGAACACCCGCTCGGGCGAGAGCTCGTGGAGAGCTTCGGCGGTGGGTCGCTGCTCGAACCCGCCATCGAGCGCGACCTCTCGCGGTCGCAGCCCGAGCCGGTCGAGCTCTCTGGCCGTGTCGGGGAGCAGCTTGCTCTCGTCCGGGTTGCCGAGCTTGGTGGATGCCGGCAGGATGAACCTGTGAG
>VAWK01000012.1:411-1045 GCA_005885515.1 Actinomycetota bacterium
CCATCGTGCGCGAGATCGACCGCAGGCGGCGCCCCAGCGCGCGGCTGCGATCGCGCACCCGCCCAGCGCCCACCCCGACTAGCGCCGTCAGCTTGCGCGCCTCGCGCGCCAGCGTCCTCGCGCCGTCGAGGCTCAACGCCGCGTCGCTCGGGTAGCGCACATCGGCTTCCACGACCGTCGAGTCGATCCTCACGGCCCTGGCCTTGAAGCGCGTCTCGCGCTGGGCCTTTGCGATCACACACCTCGTCAGCTCGTCCACCACCACGGCGCCCAGCCGACGGGTCAGCTTGCGCACCGTCGACTCGTGAGGCACCCGCTCGCCGAGCGCGATCAAACAGAACCGGCGCAGATGCAACGAGTCTGAGACCTCCCGCATGAGCGTCTCGTAACCCCAGCCGCTGCGCTGCTTGACCACCATCAAACGCACATACACCTCCATCGAGATCGACGGGCGCCCCCAAGAGACCGCCTCCTCGCGCCAACCCGACGCGATCGGCGCGAGCAACTCGGGATCGCCCAACAGCACATCCAGTGCCGCCAGATCCTCCGGCAGTTCCCGCACCTCGCCCGGCAACACCTCGTTCCACAACGACTCCACCTGCCCATCCGACAGCCGCAGCATCAACGACCTCCT
>VAWK01000012.1:1073-21271 GCA_005885515.1 Actinomycetota bacterium
CATTTGCAGGACCGGTTCTCTTAAGTTAATCGCGTCGGACAGACGAACGACTATTTCCGGGGCAAGTAGCTAGACCCGCGAGCGCGGAAGCGATCGCGGAGGTCCTTCTGCGTTAGGGATGTAGTGCGTAGAGGGTCACATCCAACGCGGTTAAGAGTGCGCCGGTCACCCGTTCGAGCTCGTCAAACGCTTGTTCAGCCGTTGTGTGTCGCTGAGGTACGCCAACAAACGAGAGCGTAGGCCGCAGCTCGTCGAGCAGCTGACGCGCACTACTTGCAAGCAGGTAGTCGGACTCGTCGGTAATGGTCCTTGCCTTTGACCAGCGCAGGATGGCTCGCAACGCGCTGAAGAGCTGCGGCCAATCCCGGTGATGGGGAAGCGCGCCGGGTGGGCACTGCAAGAGCGCTGCCCAGATTTCCTTGTCGATCGTGTAGCGCTGTTCGCCACTGACCGTGAAGGCGATCAGAACTTGTGCGTCGGTGAGGCCCGCGAGGGCCTCGTGGACGTTGCGCTTGGCATACGCGCTCGTCTGCGCGAGGGCCTGCGCCGTCATCCAAGGAGCTTGCGTGCCGAGCAAGACGCGGATGACCTCGGCGCGGATTCCAACACCAAGGACCGCGCGGAGACGAAGCCCGAGGTTCACAGGGGCCGTCAGGTCCGGAGCACGCGACTTGTGCGACGGCGCTAGAGGCGGACGCAAGAGACCAACAGCGGCGAAGCTCGGATCGGCCTCGGCGACAGGTCCGCCGCCAGGAAAAAGCAACTCAAGCGAATGGCTCCCACTATCAGCCGTAGCTTTGAGCCGTGCGCGAGGTCGTTGCCAGCCGAGCCAGCCAATCGCTCCGTCCACTAGGGCTCGGTCGGTGGCGCTCGTACAGATAGCCCGCAGCCGTCGGACGCTGAGGAGCCTCTCGTTGAAGAGCATCCAGTCGAGCACCTCGTCGAATAGACGCGGATCAGCACGGGCAACCTCAAGCGTGAACACGATCAGCGCCTCCGGATCGGCCGTCCAGGAGCTGCTGCGCTTGGGGCTCGCCATGACCCCCATCTGTGCCCACTCGTCCCAACAGAAGCCGACGAGACGGTTGCTGAGCTGCTCGCTAAATGAGGTCAGATCCATTTGTCACTCCGAAATGAGAGAGCACCCTCAAGAGAACGTCCCTGAACCCCTCGGACGGATCATGGGTCCTCGTCCAGCGCGCGGCGCGCACTAGGTCAGCTTCGCTGGGGGCGAGCGCCTGAAGGTCGGCGAGATGCTTGCCGGCGCCTTGGTCGACGACGGCATAAGATCTGATCCTCGCGTGAGGCGAAGAGCACCTCCAGTGCCTGTCCGTACGCGCGCTGTGTCGCCCGCTCGAGGAAGCCGTCGGGAAGACCGAAATCAAGGAGTGACGCGGGCCCGGTATTGAGCCAGTCCTCGCTCAGCCCGAAATCGGCTGCCACCAGACGGGTCGCTGCAAGCAGCCCCTCAGGCAGCGGATTGGGCGAGACGATCGAACCGTCCCTGACCAGCGCCACCACGTCTATGTCTCGCGTCGTTCGGGCTATCACTCCCAGGACGAGCAGGCCCGATCCGCCGATCACGATGATCGAGTAGCGTTCATCGCGCGCGAGAAGCTGCTGGCTCAGTGCAGAAAGCAGCGTGTCGACGGCATCAGCGTCTATGTCTGCGTTGTCTGACATCACGGATCAAGATGTTAGACATCTCGCCTCGATCCCCTCGCGACGGGAGACTCCTTGCAGGCTCAGTGGCAAACAAGCGAGAGGCCGCGCTAGATACCGTCCGCCGGTGGCAATTGCCAGTCCAAGCCGAAATCCACGACCACGCGCGAGACGAGTCGATCCCCAGTCGCCCATGCCTGTCTCCGCCGGGAGCGGCCTTGCGGATCTCACGCGCTCGGCGGAGACAAGCGTTCGACTCTCGCTGCCGAGCGTCTGTGGTCCTCCTCGCAGGCGCTCGGCGGGGACCCCGGGGCGTCGAGCTACTTCGGAAAGAACTCCGACTCGATCGCGCTGCCGAGGCCGTGCCAGCGTTGGTCGGCCCATCCGAACAGCGGGCGCGCAGCCTCGGGGGGCGTTGCTCCGGACCACCCTACGGCGAGCAGCACGTAGCTGAGTGCGACCGTGTCGCAGAAGTCGGTCCAGAACTGGATGAAGACTTTCGGGATGAACACCGGCCCGTTGCTGCCCTGCCAGGCGTCCACGTTGGTGTAGCCGGGGCGGCTGTGGGCGTAATTGCAGAGGTGCGCGTACGCCTCTTCCAAGATCCCCGGGGGCTTCCTGCGGAACAGGCCATCGCCGCCGAGGCGCGCGTCGATTTGGCTGAGCCGCTGGTCGGCCTGCAGGAAGTCCAGCGCGTTGCCGAATTTCGCTTCGCGCGTGCCGGCACGCCACTCGGCGAGCGCGGTCGAGTCTCCGCGAACCGCGAAGCCGGCCGCGACCGTCATCCCCTCGAGCGCGTTCCGAAGCGCCGCGTACGCCGGGCGGTACCAGCCGCACGCAGCGATGAATGGGCCGGCGGCGAACTCGTCGGCCGCGTCGAGGGTGGCGTCGAACATGAACGGCGCCTTGGCGGGTTCATCGGGCCACACCTCGATCCAGCCGCTCCACTGGTCGTGCATGTCGGAGACCATGTCGCCGAGCGACTCCGTGGTGCGGAGCAGCACGTCGGTCGGGAGATCCATCATGCTCTCCCAAGCCTCCTGGTCGACCATCTTGCTGCGCGACTCCCCGCTCGCCGGAACGGTCGCGAAGCAGTGATCGGCGAGGTACGCCCGCTCTCGCCGGAAGTCTCCCGGGTCGAGTTGTCGCCGATCCTCCGGGCGCGTCATCGGCGCAACTTAGCGCGCCGCCGGCGCGGCGAGCGCGGGGCGCCTCCAGGGGTATCCGCTTATACAGATCTATGAGATGTCGTGCAGCGCACATTTACGAGTTCTGTCAGCTACGGCTAAGCTGCCGTCATGAGCGCGCTTGCGAGCCCCGTCGACGTTGATGCCCCCATTACCGACGGCTCGCTCGCCCTGAGGGAGGCCCGCGACGCGAATGCCGGGCTCACGCGCACGCGACCTACGCCGGCCGCCGCGTTTCACGCCGCGAGGCGGATGTACCTGAAGGGCCGGCGGGTAGACATGCGCGCGCTCGCCGCGGAGCTGGAAATCTCGCGTGCGACGCTCTACCGCTGGACCGGCCAGCGCGAGCAGCTGCTGAGCGACGTGTTGTGGTCGCTCTCCGACGAAATATTCGAGCAGGCAAAGGCCGACCATCCCGAGCACACGGGCGCCAAGCGCTTGCTCGCGATCTACCGCCAGCACGTGGGTGCCCTGGTGCAAGCGGAGCCGCTTCGCGCCTTCCTTCGCCAGGAGACGCATTTTGCGCTGCGAGTCCTGACCTCCCCCGAGGGTGGCGTACAGTCGCGCACCGTTCGGAGGCTCGCCGAGCTCTACCGCGAAGAGCAGCAGGCCGGCGCCTTCAGGCCCAGAGTCGACCCCAGCGCCCTGGCCTACGCGGTCGTCCGCGTGACCGAGGGCTTCATCTACAACGACGCGCTCGCGACCGTAGAGCCCGCAGTCGATCGCGCAGCGCGGATCGTCGCTCTGCTGCTCGACTAGCTGCGCGCACGCTCGTCACCGGACCTCGCCCAGGGTGCAGGGGCTGGGTGCTCTCCTGATCGACACCTGACACCGGAAAGCGCCCAATAAACCTAGCCTTACATATCCTTGGGGTGTTCCCGTTGGGACATTCCTGCAAAGTGCTTGACGTCAAAACACTAGGGAGATATGTTCCCATCGCGCACAGCTACGTGGACCGCGGCGCGGGCAGTTGCAGGGGGCGCGGTCGTTATGACGATAGACGGCAGCCGGTTCCGCTAGCGAAGGCCGGCGGCCGCGTCCCAAAGGAGACGGGAGCTGATGAGACTCAAGAATGCCTTCATGGGCGGGCTGGCGCTGGGCCTACTGGTCTTGACCGCCGCGGCTGGGAGCGCCGCGGCGTCCACCGTACCCAACCCCGCCGTGCAGGGGCCGATCGAGGGTGGGATCCACGGCTATCCGTGGAACCACAGCCTATTTGAACTGAGCGGCCCTGCCTACGCGTACACCGAGAACGAGTACTTCTTCGGCGGTACTGCGACCAACCTGGGCTCCGGCCTAAAGGCGCCGTACACGAGCCGGATGCTCGTGCGACTGCCGCAGGACCCCACGAAGTTCAACGGCACCGTGATCGTGGAGTGGCTCAACGTGACCGGCCAGTCCGACCTCGAGACCGTGTGGCCCGTCGAGGCCCAGTATCTGATGCAGCACGGCTACGGCTACGTGGGAGTGTCCGCCCAGCTAGCCGGCGTGTGCTGCGGGCCCACGACGCTCAAGGGATGGGATCCGGAGCGCTACGCGACCCTCGTGCACCCCGGCGATGAATTCTCGTTTGACATCTTCTCCCAGGCCATCAAGGCGCTGCGCGATCCGAGCGAAAACCGCGCGGTCCTCGGCGGCGTCACGGGCGTCGATCCGATGCGGGGGATGACGGTCAAGCACCTCGTGGCCAACGGCGCGTCGCAGTCTGCCGCCAAACTGACGGAATTCGTCAACGACGGATACAACCGCGGCGACATCGACGCCTACGTGATCACGCGCGGAGGCGGTCCGTACAAGGACTTCTCGACCCCGATCTGGCAACTCAACGAGGAGACGGCGGCAGACAAGAAGCAGGCCGATAACCCCCATTTCCGGGTCTGGCAGGAAGCGGGAACGGCTCACGCCCCCTACGTCTGGTACAGCTACATCTGGGCTGAGAATCAGCGTGACTTGGTGCCGTCGGGGACGCCGAACCCGGTCAACACCGCCTGCTCGATCAATCGCGGCTCGGCCGACTACTCCACCCGCGCCCTGACCTCGTGGGTGGCGGCGTACTTCACACACGGCACGATGGGGCCCTCGATGCCGCGGCTGACCCGCAACAGCGCCGGCGAAGTCGTGCGGGACTCAAACGGCCTGGCGGAGGGCGGGGTTCGCCAGCCGTTCATCGAGGCTCCCGTCGCGTACAACGCCGGGACCGGATGCCCGCTGTTTGGCACCTACCGCGGGTGGACGCCGGCCATGATCCAGTCGCTCTACCCCACGCACGAAGCCTACGTCGCGGGGGTCAAGCAGGCGAGCGCATTCGATGTGAAGGAGGGCTGGCTCCTATCAGAAGATGCCAAGGCGGCGATCGCCAAGGCCCAGGCATTCACCGCGCCCTGGACCCTGGGAAGCTGTTATGAAACATCCAACCCCAAAGGCGAAGAAACCGGGCCGGTGTCGAGTCAGATCTCCTCTGTAACGTGGAGCTCGACCTTCCTGACGCTCGGGGACACGGCGCCGCTGGGCGGTTTCGATGCGGCGACCCACGAAGCCAACTGCGACGTGGTCGTAAACGCAGGACTCTGATCCGCTCGGTCCGGGGGCGGCGCACAACGCCGTCCCCGGACCGGCCCGGCGGCTTGTCCACAAGAGGCCGGCTGCCAGGAGGCGCCGTCAAGGCCTCACTTCCTTCCGGGGCAAATCAGGACCTGCCTCCAGGAGAGGTGCGGCGTCTACGACCCATTCCGAGACCGCCGCCTTCGCGTTAATGCGAGCGTCCGGGACGACGCCCACGCCGCTAGCGCTTGGGACGATTTCCAGGCGTGCCGCCGAGAGGCTCCGCACGCCCGCTTGCGCTAGGCGAAGCGGCAGCGGCTCTGTGATGCTTATCTGCGGAGCATGTGTCGTTCGCTCCGGCATGGATGCCCACCAAAAGGGAACGGAAGCTATGAGTTCGGAGAGTCCGTCGCGGACGCGAGCCCGAGGTCCGCGAGCGCGCGGTCGCGGTCCCAGTAGCGAACGTATCTCGTGACCTTGCCGTCGCGCACGTGGAGCACGTGCGCTCCCTCCGTTCGAACCTCCAGGCCGCTGGTCTTGGCGCGCCCGCTGTAGCGCGTCAGCACGAGCATGCGCTCGTCATCGAGTTCGCGGACTTGCTCTGCCTCGACGCGGTAGTCGCCCCAGACACTAGAGAAGCTCTTGTTCTGCGCTCGCACCGACTCCCGCCCTATCCAGCGGACGGGTTCGGGCCCGCCCACGACGATCATCTCGATCTCGGGGTCCACCCAGTCGGCCGAGGTCCAGTCGCCGCGTTGCATCGCCGCGTAGATCGAGCGCACCAGCTCGATGTTCGCCGAATCGCTCATGGGCGTCTCGCTCTCCGGCGCGAGCCCTAGCTCGGAGAGAGAGCGCGCGGGGTCGAGGTAGTCGACGAGCCTCGTCACTTTGCCGCCGCGGATGCAGAACAGGTGCAGGCCCCGCTCGGGCGGTTTGCTGCGCCGAAACCGCCACGCGCACAACGGAGCAATGAGAGGTGATACTCGCCACGGACCCGAGGATGGATTCATCCAAAATCCCAAGACCTACCAGTCGGGCTCAAAGGATCGCCGTGGCCATCTCACCCACGCCGGACCCAAGTACAGCCGCCTCGTCCAGCGCCAGGCGCTAACGCGTGGGCACCGCGACACCGTGCTGGAAGAGCACGCGCGCAAGCGCGATCACCGCGGGGGTCTTCTCGCGCACGCGCGCGACGCAGCCGCGGCGCGCGTAGTCGTGCACGTACGCCTCCGCGGTGAGGATGATCGCCGCGAACCCGACCTCGTCGAGCTCGGGCAGCTCCTCGCCCGCGCGGCGCGCGAGGATCGCGACGCCTGCGATTGTGCGGATCCACTGCCTGAGCGCGTCGCTGCGCGCGGCGAGTCCCTCGGCGCCCGCCTCGTGGATCTCGATGATCGTGATGCGCGCGACCTCGGGGTGCTCTGCCATCCACTCGAAGTACCTCGAGATGCCCGCCTCGAGCTTTTCCCGCCAGGGCTCGACCGCTGCCGCGGCCTCGATCGACGCGGCGATGTACGTCGCGGTCGTGCGGCGGTACACCTCGAGGAAGCACTCCTGCTTGTCGGCGAACTGCTCGTAGAAGGCGCTGCGCGAGGTCTTTGCTACGCGCACGACGTCGGCGACGGTCGTGTTCTGGTAGCCGAGCTCGCTGGCACAGCTCGCCATCGCGCGCAGCAGGCGCTCGCGCTGGCGTTCTGAGACCTCCTCCGCGGGAAGCGTGTGGCGCCCCGTGGGGATCAACAGGTCGCGATCGATCTTGACGGAGTCCATGGCTTCGTTTAGCTCTGAGTACAGAGGGGTACTTCGACAAGTACCCACTGATACTCAGAAACTGCAGCTTACTCGAACCCACGGGGGCGCGCACGCGCCGCGAGAGAGGAGAACTCGAATGCGAATGAGGTTGCTGGTAGGCGTCGCCGTCGCGACGGGCGCCTTGACCATCGGCGTCGCGGGCGCCCAAGCCGGCACGCTCGTGATCCATGTCCTGTCAGACCGCGCGGACGCGGTCTCCGGTGGGGATGCGCTCGTGTCGGTGGCGCTGCCGAAAGGCGTCAATCCCGCCTCGGTGAAGATGACGCTCGGGTCGAGCAACGTGACGAGCGAGTTCGCGCTGCGGCCCAACGGCAGCTATGAGGGCTTGCTCACGGGCCTTCAGGTCGGCCGCAACACGGTGACTGCGGAAGCCAAAGGGCAGACGAGCGGTCACGCGACGATCACAAACCACGCCATCGGCGGGCCGGTGATCTCCGGACCGCAGGTGCTGCCGTGGGTATGCAGGAACTCGCACCCGACCGACGCCAAGTGCGATGAAGCGCCGACATACTCCTACGAGTACAAGAACGCCGTGACGGGCAGCCTCGAACCGTACAATCCCGAAAGCCCGCCGAGCGCGAGCGCGATCGCGAGCACGACGACCGATAACGGCACAACGGTGCCGTACATCATCCGCATCGAGCGAGGGTATGAAGACCGCGACCAGTACCAGATCGCGGTGCTGTTTCAGCCCGGCAAGCCGTGGGAACCGTGGGCTCCGCAGCCCCAGTTTGACCACAAGCTGCTGATCACCCACGGCGCCAGCTGCGGCATCGAACACGAGAGTGGCAGCGCGCCGTCGGTGATCGACGAAACTGCGCTGCCGAAAGGCTTCGCGGTGATGTCGACGGCGCTCGACAACGCGGGCCACAACTGCAACATCGTCACCGAGGCCGAGTCGCTGATCATGGCCAAGGAGCACCTGATCGAGGAGTACGGCACGCTGCGCCACACGATCGGCACCGGCTGCTCTGGCGGCTCGCTCGTGCAGCAGCAGGTCGCCAACGCCTATCCGGGCATCTACCAGGGCATCCTGCCGCAGTGCAGCTTCCAGGACGCGTGGTCAAACGGACAGGAGATCTCCGACTACCACCTCACGCGCGCGTACTTCGAGCACCCTGAAAAGTGGGGCCCAGGGATCGCGTGGACCTACAACCAGATCGCCGCCGTCGAGGGTCACCCCAACTACGGCAACGCGATCATCTTCGACACGGTCTACTGGGAATCGCTCGCCAACCCGGCCAAAAGACCGCCGTGCCCCGGCGTGACCGAAGCGGAAGCGTACGACCCCGAAACGAACCCGGGCGGTGTGCGCTGCACGCTCGCCGATTACATGATCAACGTGTTCGGGCCCCGCCCGGAAAGCCTGTGGGAAGAACCCGAGAAGAAGATCGGGCACGGCTTCGCCGGCCTGCCGATCGACAACGTCGGCGTCCAGTACGGGCTGCGGGGACTGATGGAAGGCATCATCACGCCCGCCGAGTTCGTCGACATCAACTCGAAGCTCGGGGGCGCGACGATCGACCTCAAGCCGCAGACGCAGCGCTTCGCGGCCAACGAACCCGCGCTCGCGCGCTCGTATGCGTCGGGCGCCGTCAACGAGGCGAACAACCTCAAGAACGTCGCGATCATCGACCTGCGCGGGCCCGACCCAGGCGCCTTCCACGACGCCTACCGCACGTGGTCGATGCGGCTGCGCCTCGAACACGCCGAGGGCCACTTTCCCTACAACCACGTGATCTGGTTCGGCGAGGCGCCGCTGATCGGATCGTCGACGTATCAGAGCGAAGCTGTCGTGACGATGGACAAGTGGCTCTCCAATGTGGAAGCGGATCCGCGCAGCGCCGTCTCGTTGCAAGAAAAGATCGCCCAGGACCGCCCGCCCGAAGCCCACGACCGCTGCTCGAACATCGAAGGGTTCGAAATGGTCAACGTGCCGGGTGTCGGTCCGGTGTGTGAAGCCCCGCCCGCCCAGACGCGCTTCTCGACCCCGCGGGTGATCTCCGGTGAGGAAATCTCGACCGACAAGCAGAAGTGCCAGCTCAGGCCGCTCGAAGCGGGCGACTACTACCCAATCACGTTCACCCCCGAACAGTGGGCGGCGCTACAGAAAGCGTTCCCGACGGGCGTATGCGACTTCTCCAAGCTGGGTGTGAGCCAGAAAGGCACCGTGCCGTGGCAGACCTACCAGTCCGACCCGGTCGGCGCATCCGTCATTTACGGTGGCAAGCCGATGGGCCCGGCGCCGAACAATACGGGCGAAGGCTGGACGAGCCCGGAGTTCAGCGAATGGCTGAGGTAGGGGCGACCAGCGCGGTAGAGCTGCGATGTGAGAAGCGATGACCGCCGCGAGAGCTGAGGCCACCCAGTAGGGGAGGGCGAAGGAGAAGATCCGGCGCCACGATCCAGGGCCGGTCCCCGCAGAAGACAACGAAGGCGCCCGTCGAAGGGGCGGGCGCCTTCTGCCAAGGCGGATGCTCGACATGCGCGATCCGCCACAGGATCGCCGCCAGTCAACACGATCCCGCACGACGAACTTGCACCATGACCGTCGCGCCGGCGACGGCTGGACCTGGTGCCAACTGAAGCATCGCCTGCCGGCATGCGCAGCTGCGGCCGTGGCCGACCCAGAGACCGGTGGCGGCGAGGGCGTCCTCAGGAGTCGCGTCGCCAGAGGTGGCGCGTCGATCCCAAAGACGCGGGCTGCAGTCGCCGTCTGCCACGGCACTCGGATATGGAAGCTTCACGGAAGCCTCAGCCGCCCGGATACGACCGGCGGAGAACCGCACGACTCTTCTGAAACCCCTGAACTCATCGGCCGAGACCCGGATCCGACCCGCAGCTGCCCGCTCTGGCCGATCGCTCGTCACGTGCTGTCGGCGTCCGGATCACGCGCCCGCCTCGCGGTCCCGTGACCCTCGCTCCAATGGTGCTTTGCGCGCGAGCACAAGCCAGCCCCTCGCTCGTGCCTGCCCACCTGAGCATCACGCTTGGCGCAGCGTCGAGACCCCTCCTCCCCGCGGGGCAGAGGTTGGCGCCTCGTGTATAATACCGTCCGGTCGGTTTATGCTTCGGCCTGCAGCAGCTCCACAAAGGCAATCCGAACGCCGCGCGCGAACGCGGGCACGCATACTCGACGCGGCGTTTCGGGTCTTCGCCCGCGAGGGCTACCACGGGGCGACGCTCGAGGCGATCGTCGCCGAGGCCGGGGTCTCCAAGGGCGCCCTGTACTACAGCTTCGAGTCCAAGCAGGAGCTGTTCTACGCGCTACTGGAGGAGCAGCTGGCGAGTCGCGCGGGCGAGCTGCTGGCGGATACTGGCCGGGTGCAACCACCGGCCATCGCGCCCGAGCGCTGGGCCGCGGAGGCAATCGACTCGCTGCGCCTCGATCGCGAGTGGAACCTGCTGTTTTGGGAGTTCGCCTGTGTGGCCGCGCGCGAGCCGCAGATGGGCCGGCGCTTCGCCGAGCAGCTGAGCTCGTTTCGCTCGGGCGGCGCCGAGGAGATGAAACGGATGATCGAGAGCGCCGGGATCTCCTCGGCGGTCCCCTACGCGCGCCTCGCGCGGATCATTGCGGCGCTCGCGAACGGGCTCGCGCTCGATCTGCTGCTGGCCGCCGACAAGAGCACCCACACCGAGGTGCGCGAGACCATCGCGACCGCCATGGCGCTGCTGTGGCGCGGAGTCGCCTCGGTGTCAAGCGAGCACAGAGGAGGAGAGAACGATGCCGGCTGAGACGAGCCCGGTGCTGTGGCACATCAAGGTGTCGAACTTCAACGAGAAGGTGCGCTGGGCGCTCGATTACAAGGGCATAAGGCATATCCGCCGCGATCCGCTGCCCGGAGCCCACATGCTCGTCGCACTTGTCCTAACGCGCCGGGTGGCAACCTTCCCCGTGCTCGAGCTCGACGGCAGAGCGATCGGGGACACCACGCGCATCATCGCCGCGCTCGAGCAGCGCTTCCCCGATCCCCCTCTGTATCCCGCCGAGCCCGACCAGCGCCGACGCGCGCTCGAGCTCGAGGAGTTCTTTGACGAGAACCTCGGGCACGATGTACGGCGCGTCGCCTTCTGGGAGCTCCTGCGCGAGCCTGAGTTCGTCCGCTCACGCGCGGAGGAGATCACGACCCCACGCCAAGGTCGCTTCTTGAAGGCGACCTTGCCGGTGATGACGGCGATGCTGTATCGCCGCTACTCGATCAACCAGCAATCCGCGGCGCAGTCACTGCTGAAGGTGCGAGCAGCGATGCGGCTGATCGAGGAGGTCCTCGCCGGCGGTGAATATCTCGTCGGCGAGCGGTTCACGGTCGCCGACCTCACCGGTGCGGCGCTGCTTGCTCCGATCATCGCTCCGCCGGAGTTCCCCTACGGAGGCCACCTGCCGCTTCCGCCGCGCCTGCAGGAGATCGCGGATGAGCTGCGCGCACTTCCCGCGGCCGAGTGGGTCCTGCGCACCTACGCGCGCCACCGGCCCCGCTCGGCGGAGATCGGCGCTGAGACGTTGTCCGAGGCAAGCAGCGAGAACGGGGCGACGCCGGTTTCCGACCATGTCGACGCGGGACGCAGTCATGCGGGTTAGTTCGCAGCTCGCGCGGCGGGCGCCGGGTGCGGGCAGTCGACGCGCTGATGCGTCCCGATGTTCCCGCGCTACCCGTTCCGGAGCAGGGCGTCTTGACCACGTCGGACGCAGAACCGGCAAGCCGCTGGGCCCTCCATAGCGCTTTTCATGGAACCAGCAGCGCTCGCGCGCGTTGCTAGTTCCCACCTGAGGGGAAGCGAGCTTAGGAGCCCAAGGGCATCGCCCGGATGAGGAGCCTGTCCCGCGCTGATCGTCGGTCAGTTCGGCGAACTGACCGCGCCGCCTTCAGAAGTGAGGCCGAGGTCGGCGAGCCGCTACGCGCCCGGCGCTTCGTACTGGACTTGCTCGGCCTTGCGCAGGGCATCCATCGCCTCCTCGACGGTCAGGAGAACTGTCGTTTCGAGGGAGCTGAGCGCACCGCCGCCACTAATTGCCAGCGCAACCGCAGCCATGGACACGTTGTCGGGGGCCTCCCAAAGGTTATAGCCGTCGTGCGTGCCGAAGGCGTACCAGAACCCGTGCAGCTTTCCCCCGACCGACTCGATGTACGACTGGGCGGCCTTTCGGCGGTCCTCCGGGTTGCCGATCAGCCTGGCCCAAGTCTGCGGCGTGTAGCTGAACCTCGATAGATAGAGCGGCATCGTCCCTTCCTCTCGTTTCGCTGGCGCCACGAGTCGCTTAGGTGTAGTTCCTGAGTAGGTTGGTCCATCCGGGCCCCTTGGAGGCTGAGAGCTGCCAAGCGACTCAGTCCCAAGGAGGACACCGGATGAACCTACACGCTAATGCTGCGCTCAGTCTGAATCGGCGCCGGCTGTTGTGCCGGCGGGTCATCGAGGAGCGATGGACGGTCACGACGGCGGCCGAGGCCGCCGAAGTCAGCGTCCGCTGTGCCCGTAAGTGGGTGGGGCGTTACCGAGTCGAGGGCGAGCTCGGACTGATGGATCGTCCCTCGACGCCTGGCTTGATCCCGCATCGCACAAGCGAGGAGCGCGTGGCTGCGATCGCGTCACTGAGGCGGCTGCGGTTCACCGGACCGGAGATCGCCGAAACGCTCGGGATGGCGCTGTCGACGGTCTCCGGGATCCTCACGCGGATCGGGATGGGCAAGCTAGGGCGTCTTGGGCTCGAGCCAGCGGAGCGCTATGAGCGTGAGCGGCCTGGCGAGCTGATCCATATCGATGTCAAGAAGCTCGGAAGGATCCTGCGTCCCGGTCACCGAGTCACCGGACGACGCAGCGCCACCAGGAACACCTATACCGCCGATGGGCGGCGCGTCGGAGATGCCGGCTGGGGGTACGTGCACAGCGCGGTTGACGACTGCACCCGCCTGGCCTAGGCCGAGGTCCTCGCGTCGCGCTCACGCACCCCGCGTCGTGACAGTCTCCTCTGGCAGGCATCGGGCAGGTAGGATGCACTTCGACGATCTTAACTGGGAGAAGCGTCGCTACTCGCGCTGGTTTACCTATACCCAGTCGAAGCTCGCCAACATGCTGTTCTCAAGCGAGCTGCAGCGTCGAGCCGCCGCCGCCGGCAGCGACTTGCTCGCCGTCGCCGCCCATCCCGCCTACGCCGCCACGAATCTCTCGTCGGGACCCGCTACTGGAAATGTCATCTATCGCCGGGGAGGCAAGATCAGCGACCCACTATTCGGTCAGTCCGATCGCATGGGCGCGCTGCTTCAGCCGTACGCGGCGACCATGCCAGACGTCGGCCCCGACGACTATTGGGGCCCCGACGGATTCATGGAGCAGCGAGGCTGGCCGAAGAGGTTGGCCGGAGCCGCTCGGCGCAGGACGTCCAGGCTGCGCGTCGCCTTTGGCACGCGAGCGAGCAGCTGACGGGAGTCGGCTACACCTGGTAGCGCCGCTCCCTGGCTGCCGGTTTCAACTGAAGCGGCAGCCAGACGCCCCGTGAACGATCCCCGCCAAAGCGCAACGCGGACGACGATCGCGGGAACCGCGCTGACGAACAAGCCGATCCCGACCGGCGCGCTGTGCGTCAAGCGCCGTGAACAAATTACGGGCGAGCTGCGAGAAGAAGACGACCGCGAGCCGGCGCGCAGCTACGGATAGAGGATGAGTTCGTGGGCGGCATAGGCGAAGGCCGCGGCCACCAAGCTCCAGGTCAGTGGCCAGCTGACGGTGCGCAGAAACGCGGTCCGCCAGCGGCCGACGCCGCGTACGTAAAGAAAGATGGCCAGCAGCAACGCCGCGTAGCAGACGATCGCCGCCGCGGTCCCCGGCGCCAAGCCGACGACCGGCGCCACGACCAGACCGAGCAGAAACCAGACGGTGATGGCCAGGATGTCGACCGACAGGCTCGTGCGCTCGCGCCCGACGATGGTCATAAAGCCGGCCGCGCCAACCAGTGCAGCGGCGATGAACACGCCGAGCCGCCAGTGGGAGCCGAAACTGAAGATCGCGCCCATCAGCGCGCCTCCGGCCCACAGCAACAGCGGACCGATGACGCTAACGGCCACGTAGCAGGCGAACATGTCGGCGGGGGAGTCCCACGGATTCCCGAACACTGGTCGATGAGGAACCAGCGCCCGTTTCAGGGCCGGCGGCGCGAGCGCTGCCCGCAGCGGGCTGTCGTCCTTTGATGTCATTCGCGTCCGGCGAGGTCGCGTGCTGTGTTCGTTCCGCCGCTACCCCTTCCTCACGCTGCCTCGTGCTCTGCGGGCAGGGGGTTCAGCGCGCCCGCTGATGCCGAATACACGCTCTCGTGGCCGTCGTCCCAGCGAATTCGATACCGCGGTGGATCCTCGCGCACGACCTCACGCACCTCGCCGACGCGGGCCGGGCGCTCCGTCGAGCGTGCCTGCTCCATCACCCGCTCGCCAACCTTGAAGACCATGGTCCTGCTCCTAACAAATGCAATGGCCGCGGCTACCGTTGCGGCAACCCGAGCAACCTTCAGGCACTTCTTACCCCGGGCTGGGGTGTCCCGAGCATGGATAGAACGTTGACTCCCGACGAGGCGTGGGCGCCCGCGGTCGTGCTCGTGTCCGCGACGCTGCTCAACGGCGCCGTCGCCCTGCTGCTGCACAAGCCGCGGGAGTTGGAAGGTGCCATGCCCGGCGGCAACCTCGAGCGAGGCCTTCACCGATGCGGATGCGGCTCGCTTCGCGGCATCGCTGCCTGACGCGCGCTGGGTCAAGGTCGAGCATGCGGGGCACACCATTCAGGGCGACAACCCGCGCGGTCTCGTCCGGGTCCTAAATGAGTTTCTGGCCGAGATCGAGCAGGCGCGATCGCGACGAGCGCCGCGGGAGTTCGTTGCCCCACGCTTCCGCGGCTGCGGAGAAAAGCGCCGTGGCGAGCCGATCGTGATGGTCACCGCTTCGTGATTCACAGCCCGACGGGCTCGCCGGCGCGCGCGCGGTGCCGCCCGTGCCGGCGAGGGCGATCAGCCCGCGCCCGGTCCTTCACGCACACTCCCTAGGGCGCTCGCGGAGTCGCGGCAGCGCCCACGCGCCGGCCGGGACCGGCGCTGTCCACCGGCTCCACGCCGGAGCTTCGCTGGCCGAACAGGTGTTGCCGCGCGCGCTGCTCGACCTCTTCGACCTGGAAGCGCGCGCCAGCACCGCCGCCTGTGCGTGTGCGTCCTGCCCGGGAGCCGGCTAGCCCGATCGTGAAGGCATCGAGAACGCGATCGACCGGCGTGCGTGTCTCGTGGTGTGCGATGGCCTGGCGTAGCTCGCTCATCGCTTAAAATCGAATAGGCCAAACGCGCCTCCAGGCAATGCCGAGGGCGCGCATCGTGGAGCAGTCTCGCTGAGTCTCACACCATGTCGATCGTGGAATCGCCCGCCTCCAGCGCCGACGCCCAGACCACGCGGCCCTCGACGGACGGCCCCCAGAAGCTTGTGCGGACGGCGAAGCGCGCCGAGCGCTTCAGCCGGCAGGAGAGCAGCGCGCTTGCCTCGGAGTCCGCCCGCGGGCGCGTGCTCGACCGCGATCTGGCCGGCGAGCTCGGCCGGCCCGGGGCGAGCACTCGCGCTGTCTCGAGCTCCTACATCGACAGGCTGGGCCGGGGAGGGCGCCTGCCCGCTGTCGCGGAGCGTGAGCTGGTGCTGCGGGCCGCGGCCGGCGATTCTCAGGCGCGCGCTCGCCTTGTCGAGGAGTTCCTGCCGCTGATCGGAAGCGTCGCTCGGCACTATCGAGGCTCGCCGCAGATAACGCGCACGGAGCTGCTGCAGGAGGGCGTCGTGGGCCTCCTGCGGGCGCTCGAGCGCTATGACCCGACCTCGCAAGTCCCGTTCTGGGCGTATGCGTCCTGGTGGGTACGCCAGGCGATGCAGCAGCTCGTGGCCGAGCTCACCCGACCCGTCGTGATGTCCGACCGCGCCCTGCGCCAGCTAGCCCAGATCAGGGACGCCCATGCCGAGCTGCAACGCGACGGCCGCTCGCCCACGCTGAAGGAGCTGAGCGATCACACAGGCCTCGAGCACGGCCAGCTCGTCAACCTGATCGCCGCCGACCGACCGCCGCGAGCGCTCGAGCAGCCGATCGAAACTGATGAGGGAGAGGTCGGTCCGTTCGGCGAGCTGATCGCCGACCCGCTGGCCGAGGACGAGTACGAGCGCGTGGTCACGCAGGTGGCCGCGAGCGAGCTGCGCGACCTCCTAAGCAACCTGAGCGACCGCGAACGTGCGATCCTGCGAGCACGCTACGGGCTCGACGGCGATCCCGAGAGCCTGCGCGCCATCGCCGGCCGGCTGGGCGTCAGCTGCGAGCGCGTGCGCCAACTCGAGAACCGCGCGCTCGGCAAGCTTCGCGCCGCCTGCGCGCCTTGAACGGGGCGCTCGACGGCCTACTTCACCCTCGTCGATGTCAGCAGTGAGACCAGGGGTCGCAGATGCCGCGTGTGATCGTAGTGAACGAGAACGGAACCATGACATGGGACGAGCGCGTAACCGCAGCGGACTTCGAGACCGAGCACTTCCAGCGCTGCCTCGCGGAGCGGCTCGGCTGGGCGGTCGCGGATGCGGAAAGGGCAGCAGAGGGACCGATGAGCATCGTGTGTCGACAGACCGGCACCGCGCCGGAGGCCGAGATGAGCGCACCTCTCGCCCGGGGCGCTTAGAGCGCGGGTTGACGTCAGCGGTGAACGGCCTATTGATCCTTTCGAGAGCTCATTGACATAGAACACCCGTCCGACATGAGGAGTCGTGGAGCCGGGTTGACACGAGGGTTGTGACCGACAGACGGCACCCACCGCCTCGAGCGGAGGCAATCATTTACTGGCTCCACCTCTCCCAGCAGTTGCCCGATTGCCGGAGGTGACCCTCATCGCCAGGATCGTGGAACACGTCCGATCGCTGAGCGAGTGGCTGCGTCGTCCTGGCGGGGCCCGCCGCCATCAGCGGAATTGCCCGCCTGGTAGACGGCGTCCCGCGGAGTCAGGCGGACGGCCGCGTTCGATCCGGGGCTCACGGCTTGGCGTGATCCCTCGCGGTCGGCGCATCTCGGGCGCGGTCGACCGCCTCGTGTTCGATCGCGACGGCGTCGTTGTGTGATTGGGCGGACATTCGAGTCCCGCTCCAGGAGCGTCGCGGGCCTGCCAGCCGTTCACGGCAAGCAGGCCCCTAAAGCGCTAGACCTGCTGGACGTTTGTGGCCTTGGGTCCCTTGTCGCCCGCTTCGGCGTCGTAGGTGACCTTCGCGCCTTCGGCGAGCGAGCGATAGCCCTCACCGACGATTGCGCTGTGATGAACGAACAGGTCCTTCGACTGATCATCGGGCGTGATGAAGCCGAAGCCCTTGTCGTCGCTGAACCACTTCACGGTTCCGTTAGCCATTGCGTTTCCTCCTGCGTTGGTAGTGCTGCGAACGCGGAGATTGCTGAGCAAAGGCTACGAGCGCTGGCACTGCGATGTCGGGCGAAACACCCAACCTGATCCACCAAGGCTAGCACCATCCAAGATCACCGCTCGACGGGTGCCCGACGTGATCGGAGCCCGGCGCGTGGCCTTCCGCACCGGCCGACCGACAGCCACACCAGTTGACCTGCGGATCGCCATGTGCACTGCGTCAGAGGCCGAGGATGAGCGCGAGGGCAACGTCGACGGCGCGCAGCTCGCCGGCGTCGAGGCGCCCGGCGGATCGCCCGAGGCGCTGGGGATCGACGACGGTCGTCTGCTCGACGAGCACGCGTGTGTGCTCGTCTTTGAGACTGATCGTTGGGCGAAAGCTCGCCGGTCGTGCGCCCGTCGAGGTAGGGGCGACGAGTGTCGTGCTGAGGTCGAGGAACTCCTCGGCTTGCACAACGACGGCGTAGCGCGCCCCGCGCTGCTCTCGACCGCGCGCGCCGCGGGGGGAGGGCAGGCGGAAGATCTCGCCGCGGACCACGTCAGATGTTGGCCGACGGCACGAGCTCTGCCATCTGCTCGCGGATGATGCGCATCTCCTCGCGATCGCTCTCGTCTGCTGCCACGCGCTGGACCTCCTCGCGGATCGCCGAGCGCACCCGTCGGCGTGCGGCCGTCTCGCGCAGTGCGGTGCGGACCGCCTCGGAGTCCGTTAGCCCGTCGGCACGAACCACGTCCAGCGCGGCCACGGAGGCGTCATCGAGGCGAACGTGAAGCGACCTCGCCACTACCGAAATGTAGCACAGATCATGCTACCAGGCCGCGCCTCTACCGCGCGAACGCTTGCCGGCGGCCCAAACCCTCAAGTAGAAAATCGCCGGGACTGGCGCAAATCTGGCGCAAATCGCCGATTTTTGGCTTTGTAGCACCAAAATTAACGGTCTCGAAAACCGTTTCGGGGGGTTTTCCTCCGACGAGGGTTCGAATCCCTCCCCCTCCGTTTGCAGGCATTATGTGCGATTCGGGCGGCCGATACGCGCGCGAATTGCAGACGACCGCTACATTGGGTCGTCGCCCTGCGTCAGCGGCGTCTAGAGGCGGCGGCGTCCCCTCTTCGGGGGATTTCGTTCCCCCGCCGTTCCCCCGAAGCTGGTGTCAGAGGATGCCCTCGCCCCACGGCTCAGCATCTCCGCGGTCCACTGGGGGATCGCATCGACCCTCAACTCGATGTCGGACTGGCGTCGCGGCTGGACTCGCGTCAGCCACGCTCGCTCGCTGCTGGTCCGCCGAAAAGAAGAGCGAGCGGCGGGCTCGATCCGCGGCGGCTGGTTCGTCGATAGATCGAAAAGGAGCAGCGAAGCCGGAGCGAGTGCCACCCAGCCACGGCGACGATCGCGGCTTCGGCGATGAGATCCGTCGGAGCCCGTCGCTAGACCACGGCAATGACCGATGCCGTACATGAGCTGCTCATCACCGAGGCTGCGCTCGACAAGCTCGGGGCTCGCGGGATCTCCGCTCAGGAGGCTGAGCAGCTTCCACGCAACCGGCACGTCATCGTCCGAAATCCGCGCACAGGAGCCACGGCGCGGCGCCTGGTGATCGGTCACACCGACGGCGGCCGCAGCCTGACCCTCGTCATCGAGGCCACTATCGAGCGTGCCACCTGGCTAATCATCACCGGCTGGGTAGCCACCGACGCCGAGCGTAAACTGCTGAGGTAGCGATGGGCTCGAATCCGTGGACAGATCCGGACCCCAAGCCGGGTGCCTTCGACGCCGAGCTGGCGACGATCGATCCCGCGCATGTCGAGGTTCACGAGGGTGACCCGGACGCAAAGCTGAGGATCCTCATCAGCATCGAAGGAGAGGACGCAAAGCGACTCGAGCGTATTGCCGAGGCTCAGGGCAAGAAGCCCGGCGACGTCGTTGCCGACTTGCTCCGCGACGCCGAGCAGGTCGGCTAGACCAAGCGGATCACGCCACGCGGTGTTAGCGTTGCGCCGTGGCGGCGGTCCTGCGTTTCGATGCTGCTCTCGAGGACTTCAAGGGAGTGACGCGCTCGATCGAGGTGCGCGAGGACCAGACGCTGGTGGATCTTCATGAGGGGATTCAGCAGGCGTTTGGCTGGTTGAACGATCACCTGTATTCGTTCTGGCTGGACGGCCGTTTTTGGGTAGCCCATCCACCGAGCACACTGCTCCGGTCGAGGCGGACGAGGGAGTTGCTACGGCCGACGTCGTGATCGCCAAGCTCGGTCTGACGCCGGGGGCCAAGATCGCGTACGTGTTCGACTTCGGCGACAGCTGGCGCGTGGCGCTGCGTTTGAATGAGCGCACCGACGACGTGGGTGGCCATTACCCGCGCGTCGTGGCCGCCGAGGGAGAGGCGCCCCCGCAATACCCCGACCTGGACGAGGATGAGCACGAGGAGGCGTGGCTGGCGGAATGGGAGGCGGCTGACCGCCAGGCTGCGGAGGTCGTGATCGCGGCGCTCCCGCAAGCGCGCCGTGCCGAGATGCCGAAGGGCGCGGTTGCCGCTGCGGCCGGTCAGCTGCGAGCAGGCCTGAGTGCCAATCAATACCCCTACTCGTGGATGGGCAAGGCGGCG
>VAWK01000013.1 GCA_005885515.1 Actinomycetota bacterium
TGACGAGGCTGCCCAGACGGGTCTCCCTTGTTCCCAACCAGACCATGCGCGCGTGCAACTTCCCGTACCCCGGAGAGACCCGCCGGCGACTTCGGAGCTCCACCCGGCGGACGTGGCCTTCGCCGTGACATGAGCGGCTCGGCTCTCTCGTTGTGGCTTTGACGAGGCTGCAGTCGCAGCCCGCGCGCTTGCTCCCTCCAAAGAGGCTTTCGACACCCCGCTCAGCCGCGAGGATCTCTCCTCGAGACCGGGGCCTGCTACCGGGCGCTCCGACGCCTACCCGGACCGGACTTCCACCGGCTGGCCTGATCCAGCTTGCAAGGCGCAACATGCACCGCAGCGTATAGACGCATGCCCCGGATGGCCGCAGATTCAGGGCTCAGGAGTTGGCGCCGCGAGGATGCAAAAACACATTCACCGCGCGCCGGCGAGCAGGAGCCGGACGTATGATCCCGACGGCCGGGGGGGTGTTCTAGTCCCGGGCCTTTGACATGGAAGAGTGGCGCCGCGGCAACTACAACTCCGGCGAGGACTTCGTCCTCGAATACGGCGAGCTGCGCTTTACGTTCAACGAGGAGGACTTCTCGCAGCGCTGCGAGCAGGCCGCCATCAAGGTCGGCTTCGTCGACGGTCGGCTGGGCGAGGAGGAGCTGGAAGACCTCGTCAACCTGGCCGTGAACGGAGAGATCTCCGACCCCGCGTCAGCCCTAGGCGAACACGTCAACGACTGCTGGCCCGAGCTGGTCGGACCGGCCGAGGGCTCGCTCGTGCACTGGCTTCGACGTCTGGTGTTCCGCGGGGCGTGGCTTGACCAGCGCGTCAACGAGGGAGAGTTGAGCGTCACCTTCGACGCCGACACCGGAACGTTCGTGTACGTCCAACCGTCCGAGCCGCGAGCCGCGGGCAGCGGCGAGCCGATCGAGCTCGCGCCCGAGCCCTCCTGGTGCCGCGTCGCCTACCACCCGCTGGAAACTCCTCACCCCGACAGCGCGTAGGCGCCGGCGCGATGCCGGCGTGACGCGCCGCCGCCGCCCCGAGCGCCGCGACCGGGCGACGGATGACCCGCGACCGCACCGCCTCGAACGCCGCGACCGGGACGGATGACCCGCTACCCCACCGCCTCGAGCGCCGCGGCGCGCGCCTTCGCGATCGCGCCTGCGCCCTCCTCTCCGACCAGCAGCTCGGGCCGCAGCGTCCCGCTGCCGACCAGATCGAGGATTGGCTGGCGACCGGTCGACGTGAGCGCGAGGTCCAGCGCGATCACGGTCGTCTCGCCCCCGAACGGGCGCGTCGCGGTCGCGACGATCGTCAGCGAGCCGGCGTCGCGTAGATTGCGGGCGGCCGCGAGCGCCTTGCGCGCGGCCTGCGGGTGCAGGCCGTCGAGGCTGTCGATCAGAAGCAGCGCGTCGGTACCCCGCGCGGCCATGCGCTTGGCGGCCTCGACCGCGTGCTCGACTGCCTGTCCCTGCGCATCGGCCGAGGCGGCGATGCTGAGCGCCGCCACGGGCGCCACCGACCCCTCCTGCCACTCGGCGATCTCCTCCGGACGCACGCCGGCGAGCACGAGCGTCAGCTCCAGGCCCTCGCGCGGGCTCAGCGCTGCCAGCATGCTGCGCAGCGTGGCGGTCTTGCCGGATCGTGCGACGCCGCAGATCACCGCGCGCGAGCCGAGCCCCAGCGGGGTCAGCCACTCGATCGCCGCGAGCGTTGGATCGGCGGAGCCCAACGCCAGGCGGACGCTCGGATATGCGGCGGGGAGGTCCTCGTATGGAGCACGTTGCGCGACGGTGTCAGCGGACGCTCCGTTGATCGTGTCCACGCGCACGAGCGACGGATAGCGCTCGGAGCGGCGTGGTCCGCGCACGGGTCCGCTGGCGCGATCCCCGGACACCAGCTCGCAGCGGCGCACCTGGGCGGCCGAGATGTAGACGTCCTCATCGGATGGCTCCGGCGGGGACACGCGCAGGAAGGCCGAGCCGTTGCCGAGCACCTCCACGACCCCATCCGCCACCGTGGCCGGGCGTTCGGCCTCGCCCGCCCCTGCCGGCTCGGCGCCCGCATCCGGCTCCGCTTGCTCATCGGCGCCGCGGCGCGCGGAAGCGGCCACCCGGCGTGTGCGCGTGCGCGCCGAACGGCTCGCCCGACGCCCGCCGCGCGCCGCCGCGGGGCGGCCGCCGCCGTCCTCGTCGGGGGGTGGCTCCTCGGCTCCAGCCTGCGCGGAGTCCCCGCCCGGCTCGCCCAGGATCGCGTCGATGAGCTCCGGCTTGCGCAGTCGCCGAAAGCCGTCGATACCCAGCTGGTCGGCGATCGCGTGCAGGTCCGCCAGCGGGCTTGCCTCCAGCTCGGAGCGCTCCAGTACTGACATCACGTCGGTCTCCTTCTCGCGTTTGTACGGGCGGTTCGCATCCCGCCGCGTTGGACAGCGGCGTGCACCCGCGGGCGATTCAGCCTAGCGGCCCGGCGAGACGGTCGTAGCGAAGCTCCTCGGCCAGGGCGGTGTCGGGGCGTACCTCCAGCGCCCCCTGCAGCGCCGCGCGCACGCGCAGAAAGTCCGAGGCCGCGGCGACGTCGTGCAGGCGGAACATGTGCGCACCCGCGTGGACGCCGTGCGCGAGCGCAGCCAGCGTGCCGGCCAGGCGCTCGCGGGGCGCACGCCCGGTCAGCGCTCCGATGAAGTCCTTGCGCGAGATCGCCATCAGCAGCGGGCGTTCCAGCTCGTGCAAACGCTCCACCTGCTCGAGCAGCGCCACCGTCTGAGCGGGGGTCTTGGCGAAGTCGGGGCCGGGGTCTACGATCAGCTGCTCGTGCCGCATGCCCGCGGCGAGCGCGATTGATACTCGGTCGCGCAGGAACGCGAGAACCTCGGCCGCGATGTCTCGATAGCGGTTGGGGTCCTGCAGCCGCTGCCCGGGCGCGGCCTGAGTGTGCGTGAGCACCAGCGCCGCCCCGGTCTGCGCGCACACGCGCGCCAGGGCGGCATCGCGCAGGCCGCTGACGTCGTTCACGATCGCCGCGCCGGCCGCGATCGCCGCGCGCGCGACATCCGGCTTGTGGGTATCGACGGATACGGTCGCCCCGAGCTCGCGCGCCACGCGCTCGATCAGCGGCACGACCCGCTCGATCTGGAGATCGGTGCTGACCGGCGGCCGGTCGGTGCGAGCGGACTCACCGCCGATGTCGAGGATGTCGGCCCCGGAGGCGAGCAGCTCGTGGGCCAGCTGCACCTGCTGCGCCAGCGTCGGGCGGCGTCCTCCGTCGCTGAAGGAGTCCGGCGACGCGTTGACGATGCCGACGAGCCATGGCCGCGCGCCCAGCTCGAGCACCCGATCGCCCGCCGTCAGCGTGCGCGCCGGCGCCGGCCGCGAGCAGCGCGTCATGGCGCGGGCAGGCCCTCGGCGCGGGCCTCCTGCTCGAACCGGGAGATCTCGCTCGCGGTGCGCTGATCGGACCATCCCAGCTCTTTCGCCAAGGCCATCGCCACGCGCCGCACGGGCGCCGCTCCGTCGCCGCCCGTGGCAGGGAGCTCGCCGCCGCCCAGCAGCTCGCGCGCGGCGAGCAGGCCGAGACGGGTCCGGCGCAGGAGCACGTCGCCGATGCTGCGGGCCTGCTCGAGGCGCGCCGCCAGGGCCGCCTCGGCGAGCAGGTCGGGTAGCCCCGCGACTATCGGCTGGGCGAGCTCGCCGCGCTCGGCTGCGAGCGCGAGCACGTCGTGGGCGGCGTGACCGTAGCGGGCCGCCAGCGCCGCGTAGGACTCGGCAGGAACGCCCTCCACGGTTGGCAGCTCATCCAGCGCGACGGGCGCGCCCAGGGGTATCTCCTGGGTGCGGCACGGCGCGTCGCGGGCTTCCCGCTCGACGAGTCGGTCGACCGCCAGCTTGGCCATGCGCCGCCACGTCGTGAGCTTGCCGCCGGTGATCGTGATCATCCCCGAGGAGGTCTCGTACAGCTCGGCCTTGCGGGAGATGTCGACGGACTTCTTCGGATCCCCGGTGGAGATCAGCGGCCGCACGCCCGCGAACGCGCCCGTGATCTGGGCCGCGCTGAGCGAGGCGCCGAAGAAGTCGTTGGTCGCCGAGAGCAGGTACTCGATGTCCTCGTGCGATGGCATCACGTGGTCGAGCGGACCCTCGTAGTCGGCATCGGTGGTGCCCACCAGCGTGCGCCCCAGCCAGGGCAGCGCGAAGATCGTGCGCCCTTGGCCCGCGGGCACGATCGCGCCGGCGCGCAGCGGCAGGTCGCGCTGATCGAGGGTCACGTGCGTTCCCCGGCTTGGCCGGATGCGGGGCAGCTCGGCCTCGCCGTGAAGCTCATCCGGCCGCAGCTCATCGGCCCATACGCCGGTGGCGTTGACCACGTTCGCGGCGCGCACGTCCAGTCGCGCACCCGTCTCGACATCGAGCACCTGCACCCCGCGCGTGCGCCCCCCCTGCTCCAGTAGGCCGCTCACCTGCGCGCGGTTGGCGCACACCGCGCCGAAGCGCTCGGCCTCACCAAGCACCGTCAGCACGAGGCGAACGTCGTCGGTCTGGCAGTCGTAGAAGAGGTAGCCGCTGGTCGGCCCGCGCGCGGCCAGGGCGGGTAGCAGCTCGGCGACCTCCTCGCCGGAGATGACGCGATGGCGCTCGGGGCTCCACGACTCGCCCCCATCGTTGGTGACCGCGCGCTCGGCGAGCTCGCGCGCCGAGCCCGCCTTGCGGGCGCCGGGCCCGCGCTCGCCGCTGCGTCCGCGCCGGCCGCGGCGCGCGCGCAGGCGGTCGCGGTCGACGGACATGACGTCGTAGAGGTTGAGCCCCACCCCCATCAGCCGATCGGGGCGCGCTCCTTCGAACGCCGGGACGACCAACGGCAGCGGACGCACGAGATGGGGCGCCAGCGCCACCATCAGCTGGCGCTCCAGCAGCGCCTCGCGCACGAGTCCGAGATCGAAGTTCTGCAGGTAGCGCAGCCCGCCGTGCACGAGCTTGCTCGAGCGGCTCGAGGTGCCCGAGGCGAAATCCGCGCGCTCCAGCAGCGCGACGCTGTAGCCGCGCGCGGCGGCATCGAGCGCCACCCCAGCCCCGGTGATTCCGCCGCCGACCACGGCGACGTCGAACTCGTGCTCCGCGAGCGCCGCGAGAGCCTGACCGCGCTCGATCACGACGGCAGTGTCTCAGAGCGCGCCCGCGTCGCGAAGCATCGGCGCCCCCGCGCCGGCCAAGCCGATCGGCGCTCGGCCTCCAGCACACGCGCGACGAGCAGCGCTGGTCGCGCCGGCACGGGGGGCGCCGCGCTCAGATGTGGGCAAGCTCGGCGGTGATCTCGCTGACTGCCGACTTTGCGTCCCCGAACAGCATCGCGGTCTTGGGGTCGTAGTACAGCTCGTTCTCGATCCCGGCAAAACCCGGGTTCATCGAGCGCTTGATCACGATCACCGAGCGGCTGTCGGCCACCTCGAGGATCGGCATGCCATAGATCGGCGAGGACGGCGTGTTCTTGGCGGCCGGATTGGTCACGTCGTTGGCGCCGATCACCAACGACACGTCGGTCCGCTGGAACTCGGGGTTGGCGTCGTCCATCTCCCTGAGCTGGTCATACGGAACATCGGCCTCCGCCAGCAGCACGTTCATGTGACCTGGCATGCGCCCGGCCACGGGGTGGATCGCATAGCTCACTTCGACTCCACGGGCTTCGAGCTCCTTGGTCAGCTCGCGCACGGCATGCTGGGCCTGGGCCACGGCCATGCCGTAGCCGGGGACGATCACGACGCGGCTCGCGTAGGCGAGCTGGATGGCCGCATCGGCTGCGCTGGTGGAGCGGACGGTGCCGGCGTGCTCGCCGGCGCCCGTGGCTCCCTCGACGACGCCGCCACCGCCGAAGCCCCCGGCGACGATCGCGGGTATTGAGCGGTTCATCGCGACCGCCATCAGATTGGTGAGGATCGAGCCGGAGGCTCCGACGATCATGCCGGCCACGATTAGCGCGGGGTTGTTCAACGCGATGCCCGTAGCGGCCGCGGACAGGCCGGTGCAGGCGTTCAGCATCGAGATCACCACCGGCATGTCGGCACCGCCGATCGGGAGCACGACCGCGTTGCCGAGCAGGGCCGCGCACACGAGCATGCCGATGAACACCCCCTCCGAGTGGTCCCCGGCGGCGATGTCGACGGCGGCGGCGATGGCGAGCGCGAGCAGCAGGAGGTTGACGGCCTGCTGCGCTGCTCCGAGCGTGATCGGGCGCCCCGGAAGGATTTCCTGGAGCTTGCCGAAGGCGATGTTCGAGCCCCAGAACGACACCGATCCCACGATCGCTGCGAACAGCGAGAAGATCGCGATGTAGGTCGCGGTGTGCGAGTAGCCGTGGGTGAGGCGAAACTCGGTCCAGGAGATCAGGAACACCGCGCCGCCGCCGACGCCGTTGAACAGCGCGACCATCTGCGGCATCGCCGTCATCCTGACCTGCCGCGCCGCGGGCACGCCGACGGCTGTCCCAAGCGCGCTGCCGAGCGCGATCAGCCCCCAGTTGCCCTCGCCGCGGTTGAGCAGTGTGGCGACGACGGCGATCCCCATCCCCACGGCCGCGATGCGGTTGCCGCGCACGGCGGTGGTCGGGCCCGAGAGGCCCCGCAGCCCCTGGATGAACAGCGCAAAGGCGACGATGTACAGGACGTCGAGGAAGCTCGTGTTCTGCAGGAAGCTGGCGAGGACGGGGTGGATCACGGCGTGTCCGGCTTTCCGTCGGCGCCGCCACCCGCCGCCGCGCTGCTGACGGCTGCGCCGTCAGATCCCGCGCCGTCGCTGGGCCTGGCCGCGGCCTCGCGGCCGCCCGCGCCGGTGGGCTTGGGCTTGGACTTGAACATCTCCAGCATGCGATCGGTGACGAGGAAGCCGCCGACGATGTTGATGGTCCCGAACGCGATCGCGATCACGAGGATCACCTTGTTGAAGGTGCCGTTGCCGGACAGGCCCACGATCAACAGACCGCCGAGCAGCACGATCCCGTGGATCGCATTGGTGCCGGACATCAGGGGCGTGTGCAGCGTGTTGGGCACCCTGGAGATGACCACGAAGCCGATGAACCCGGCGAGCACGAGAATCGCCAGGTTGGTGGTGAGCGTGCTCGCGACGATCACGCCGCCGCCTCCACCGTCGCCCGCGCGCCTGAGTGCACGATCTCCCGTTCGCGCACGATGCACGCACCGGCGATCACCTCGTCATCGAAGTCCAGCTGCAGCTCCCCGTCGTCACCGAAGAAGAGCTCCAGCAGCGCCAGCACGTTGCGCGCGAACAGCTGTGAGGCGTGCTCCGGCATCGTCGCAGGGAGGTTCAGCGGCGAGACGATCTTGACGTCGTGGCGAACCACGGTCTGACCGGGCTCGGTCAGGGCGCAATTGCCTCCCGCCTCTCCGGCGAGGTCCACGATGACCGACCCGGGCTTCATGCCCTCGATGGCCTCGGCGGTGACGAGCTGCGGCGCCGGGCGGCCGGGGACGAGCGCGGTCGTGATCACCACGTCGAAGCCCTTGATCGCATCGGTCAGGGCACGCTGCTGGCGCGCGCGCTCCTCGTCGGTGAGCTCGCGCGCATAGCCGCCCTCGCCGCTGGCCTGCAGTCCGAGGTCGAGCCACTGCGCGCCCAGCGAGGCCACCTGCTCGGCCACCTCCGGGCGGACGTCATAGCCGGTGGTGCGCGCGCCGAGGCGCTTTGCCGTCGCAAGCGCCTGCAGGCCGGCCACCCCCACGCCGAGCACGAGCACCTTGGCCGGCGGGATCGTGCCGGCGGCGGTCATCAGCATCGGATAGAAGCGGCCGATCTGCTCCGCGCCCAGGAGCGCCGCCTTGTAGCCGGCCACGTTGCCCTGCGATGACAGCGCATCCATCGACTGCGCGCGCGAGATGCGCGGAATCGCCTCCATCGCAAACGCGGTCACGCCCGCGTCTGCCAGCGCGCGGGTGGTCACGGGGCTCGTCAGCGGCGCCAGGAAGCCGACCACGATCGCGCCTGCCCGCAGGCTGCGGATCTCGTCACCGCCCGGCGGCGCGATCACGACGACCAGGTCGGACGCCCACACCTGCGGCGCGTCGCTGGCGACGCTCGCACCCGCCTCCTCGAAGGCTGCGTCGGGCAGCAGCGCCCCCGAGCCGGCGCCCGCCTGGACCATCACGTCGAGGCCTTTGGCCCTCAGCTTGCTGACGACCTCCGGCACAAGCGCCACCCGGTGCTCGCCCGCCGCGGTCTCCTTCGGAACGCCGATCCGCATGTGCAGGGCGGGAACGTATCCGATCGCGCCGCCGCGTGGCTGGCCATATCATCAGTCATACCGGCCCACGCGACCGCGTCATGACAGTCAACCTGACCCGTATCTACACAAGGCTCGGCGACGCCGGGGAGACTCACCTCGGGGACATGAGCCGCGTGTCCAAGCTGCACCCGCGCGTCGAGGCTTATGGAACCGTGGACGAGCTCAACGCCACGATCGGCGTCGCGCTGCTCGCACCCGGCATGCCGACGGGATTCGCCGAGTGGCTGCGCCGGGTGCAGAACGACCTGCTCGATGTGGGCGCCGACCTGTCGGTGCCGCCGCCCAACGGGGAGGCCGCTGAGGCGGGCGCCCGCCCACGGCTGCGCGTCGACGCCAGCTACACCGAATGGCTGGAGCGAGCCTGCGACGAGGTCAACGCGAAGCTCGAGCCGCTGCGCTCGTTCGTGATCCCAGGAGGGACCCCGGCTGCAAGCCAGCTACACGTGTGCCGCACGGTCTGCCGCCGGGCCGAGCGGCGCGCGCTGGCGATCGGTGAGGAGTGCAACCCGGAGGTCGTGCGCTACCTGAACCGGCTCTCAGACCTGCTCTTCATCCTCAGCCGCGCGACAAACGGCGAGCGCGCCGCCGACGGCTCTGAGCCGCTATGGGAGCCGGGCGCGCACGGGCCATCCGGAGGCTCGCACGGGCCATCAGGAAGCTCGCACGGGCCATCAGGAAGCTGAGCCGCGCGCCGGCCAGCGCCGCTCGGCCGCGCGCAGCCCGGCGACCATCAGCGCCGTCCACAGCGCGGCCATCAGGTATCCCCCGAGCACGTCGCTCGGCATGTGCCACGCGCGTATCAACAGCGCACAGCCGACCGCGAGCGCGAACATCCCGCCGGCCACCGCCACGTAAAGCCGCGCACGCGCCGGTGCCAGCAGGGTGGCGCAAAGCGCGAGCGCGAGCGCCGCGGTCGAATGGCCGCTGGGCCAGGACGCCGGCCCGATGTGCACCGTGCCCGCACGCGCGTGCGCGTGAGCCAGGAGCGGCTTGAGCATGTCGGCGCTCAGCGGCGCGAGCGCGATCACGAGCGCGACCGCCAGCGCCTCACGCCGACGCCCGCGCGAGAGCGCGTAGAACACGAGCGCAAGCCCCCAGACGGCCAGCGGCAGCGGACTCAGCACCTCGAGCAGCGCGTTCGCGGCGGTGTCCACGTGCGGCCCGCCGAGCAGCGTGAAGTGGCGTAGCAGGAGTGCATCCCTGACCTGCGCCGCGGGGACCAGCTCGGCCATCGCCCACACGAGTGCCAGCGCGACCGTGCACACGCCGGCCGCCCGCAGCGCCCCAGCGGCGCCCGGAGGCAGCCTGTCGCCGACCGAGCGTGACCCGCGCGGGGATGGAGCGGTGTAGGCGTGTCCAGGCATCTCCGGACAGCGTATGGCGCGCGTTAAAGCGCACGTCAATTGACAGACCCCGGCCGGAAGCAGACGGCCGCCTGATGCCACGCCTCACACCGGGAAGATCCTGCGCGCCAGCGCTATCGCCACCTGGCCCGTCACCCACACGGGAGTCTGGGCGCTGGTGCGCGAATAGCGCACGCTGCCGTCGGAGCCGACGAGGCTTTGCAGGTAGCCGATCGGCGAGCGGCTGCCCCGGCGGCGAACCAGCGCGGGATCGCGTCCGGACGCGAGCAGGCCCTGCGCCGCCCAGGCGGTGGACTGGGCGTTGGAGGAGCCGCCCAGCCGCTGCGGATAGCCGCCGTCGGGGTTCTGCGCGCGCAGCAGGTAGCCGCCCGCAGCGGCCAGCAACCGCCGGTCGCGCGCGCCGGCGTCGAACAGCGCCTGCAGCGCAGCGGCCGTGTCGTCGACGTCGCTGCCCGCGCCCCTCGTGGCGAAGCCGAAGCCTCCATCGCCGTTCTGCTGGTGCTCGAGCCAGCCGGCCGCCTTGCGGATCGGCGGGTAGCTCGCCGAGTGGCCCACAGCCGTGAGGGCGAAGATCGCAAAAGACGTGAGGTTGACCTGCTCGCCGAACGAGCCGTCCCGGGCGCGCGCGCGGAATAGTTCGGCGACCAGGTTGTAGCCCGCGAACGAGTACGCGGAAGCTCCACATGCGTGGGCGGCGAGGATCGTACGCTCGACGTCGCCGACGCCGCTCAGCGTGCTCGCGCGGCTGCGCATGAAGTCGAGCGGCGAGCGGCCGTGGCGGCGCACGCCGCGCGGTTCGCGCCCGCTCGCCGCCAGGCCCATCGCCGCCCACGCCGTGTAGAGCTCGCTGCTCGGCTGGCGGCGGGCGGCGCCGAAGCCCCCATCGGCGTTCTGCGCCCCGACCAGGTAGGAGACCTCGGGCAGCACGCGCGCGCCGTGGACGCGCTCGCGCGCCGCGGATGCGGGCTCCCGGGCTCCGCTTCGCGCCTGCGCCCGCGCGAGGCCCGCCCTGGCGAGCGGCGCTGCTCCCAGCGCGGTGCAGCAGAGGAGGATCAGGCCGAGGGCGGTGGCCCGCCCCAGGCCGTCCGTCGCCGGGCGCGCCAGCCGCTCATCGCCCGGAGCGGGTGCGTCGGTGCCCTCCCAGCTGACATGCATGCGCACCCGCACGCGCGCCAGCAACCTGGCGAGCTCCGGGCCGAAGGCAAGGCCGAACAGCAGGCTGGCGATCGTGTCGGTGACGTCGAACGGCAGCGCGGCGCCGGCGGCGGCGAGCAGCGCCGCGGGCGTGTGGCTCGCACCGATCGTCCACGTGTACACGTTCATCACCTCCTTTGCCGCCAGCGCACACAGTGCGCATGCGAGCGCCAGACCGAGCCGACCCAGCGAGCGGGAGCTCAGGCGCCCGAGCGCGGCGCCCGTCAAGCCAACGAGCCCCCACGCGGCCATCTGCCATGGCGTGTAAGGCCCCTGACCGAGCAGAACGTTGGAGGCGAGCATGCCCAGCGCGCCGACCGTGAAGCCGGGAAGCGGCCCCAGCGCGTAGCCGACGACGAGCGTCATCGCGGTGATCGGCTTGACGTCGGGCAGGGCCACGAAAGCGTCGCGGCCGAGCGCCGCGAGCGCGGCGAGCGTGGCCACCACGGCCACCATCCGCGCTGACGGCCGCGCTCGCTCGTAGGCAAGCCACCCGAGGCCGAGCACGAGTGCCACGAGCAAAAACGAAGCAAGCGGCCAGCTCACGCGCGACCTCGCATTAGACAGCCACCTCCTGCGCGAGCAGGCGCTGCGCGAGCAGGGCGGCGCCCTGCTCTGGCAGCAGCGCGCCGCCCGCGCCCGAGAGTATGCGAGCGGTCTCGGTGGCGAAGTACCAGCCGCCGGAGAGCAGCTCGGCCGCGTCGCCGTCGGCGATCACGCGCCCATCGGCCAGCAGCACCGCGCGGCGCGCGCACGCGGCGGCGAACTCGGGGTCATGCGTGGCCACGATCACCGCCTGGCCGAGCTGCGCTCTTCGCTGCAGCTCGCCGGCCAGCTCCGCCTTGGCCTCCCGGTCCATACCGCGCGTGGGCTCGTCCAGCGCGACCACGGCGGGACCCCCGTGTGCCGTCACCTCCTCTCCGGCCACGATCGCGAGCGCCAGCCGCTGGCGCTCGCCGCCGGACAGGTCGCGCGGGTGGCGGTCCGCGAGCCCGCCAAGCCCAGCGGCGTGCAGCGCTCGCGCCGGGGCCTCGGCGCCGACGCGATCGTGGACGAAGTAGTCGCCCGGGTTCTGCAGCAGCAGCGCCACCCTGCCGGCGCGATCGATGCGCCCGCGCGTGGGCTCGAGCAAGCCCGCGGCGTGGCGCAGGAGCGTCGACTTGCCGGCACCGTTGCGTCCCATCAGGGCGACGGTTTCGCCGGCCCGGACGCTCAGGTTGACCCCGCGCAGGATCGCCGGCCCATTGCGCAGCTCGTGCCACACGCCACGCAGCGCCAGCGCCGATCCGCGCCGGCGTGCGCGCTTGCTCCTGCGCGGCGACGCCGGCGGACGCCCACAGTCATCTGCGGTCGGCAGCAGGCCGCCGGACCGCAGGCTGGTGCGCGCCTGGCGCACCCCGACCGGCGCCGGACGCAGCCCGGCGAGCGTGAACAGCTTCGCGCCAGGGGTCTGCAGCGGCGGCGCCCGCAGGGCGGCCCAGGCCAGGAAGGACGCGGGATCGCCATCGTGGGCGACGCGGCCGTGCTCTAGCGAGATGACCCGGTCGGCGGCCGTCAGGCAGCGCTCGAGACGATGCTCGGCGAGCAGCACAGTGGTCTCCCACTCCTGGTTGAGGCGCCGCAGCAGCCCCACCAGCTCATCGCCCGCAACGGGGTCGAGCTGCGAGGTGGGCTCGTCGAGCAGGACCAGGGGCGGCCTGCCGGCGAGCGCGGCGGCGAGCGCCACGCGTTGCTTCTCGCCGCCCGAGAGGTCGTACGTGGTGCGGTCCAGCAGATGATCGATCCCGAGCGCTAGCGCCACCTCCTCCACGCCGCGCGCGACCGCCGCGGGCCGGTGGCCGCGGCTCTCCAGCGCCAGCGACAGCTCCGCGCGCACGCTGCTCGTCACGAGCTGCGTCTCCGGATCCTGGAACAGGGCCCCGGCGAACGTGCCCAGGCGGGCCGGGCCGTGCTCGTGCGTGCTCAGACCCGCGAGCGTGACTCGCCCGGAGAAGCGGCCGCCGTAGAAGTGCGGCACGAGACCGCATGCGGCCCGCAGCAGGGTCGACTTGCCCTGCCCCGATAGACCAGCCAGCAGGCAGAACGCGCCCGGGGAGAGCTCGAAGCTGACCTCCTCCAGCGCGGGCGCATCGACGCCCGGATAGCGATAGCTGACCGCTTCGAACGAAAGGAGCGCTGCGCTCACTGCTCGATCCCTCGCCGGTCGCAGAACGGCAGCGCCCCGGCCACGACCAGCGCCAGGCACAGTACGGCGGCCGTCGCGCCGAGCGCCGCGTGGACCCTCGGATAGGCGGCAAACGGAACCGCGGCGGCGCCGGCGGCACCCAAGCCCAGCACGGCGACGGCGGACAGCGCGAACGCGAGGTCGTGACGCGACCACGGCCGCAGACGGCGCGGCGCGCGGCGCGCAGTGGCAAAGCCGCGCAGCTCGAGCGTGGCGGCGACGTCCATGGCGCGATCCAGCGAGCCCTCGAGCACCGCCGCGACGATCGCGATGCGAGCGCGCGCACCGCGTGGGGCGCGTGGTCGCGTGCGCTGCGCCTCGGCGAGCCGCTGCGCGTCGGCGGCCAGCAGCGGGATCATCCGCACCGACAGCGACGCGGTGAGTGCGGAGCGAAACGACAGCCGCCGGACGATCCGCAGCAACTCGTCCGGGTCCACGGCCAGGCTCGCGAGCGTGCCGATGAGGATCACGATCGAGACCTTGAGAGCGATCACGGCCCCATACACGAGCGCCTCGACGGTGAGGTCGCCTTGGCCGAAGGGTCCGAGCGAGCCGAGCCGCGCGAAAACTGTCAGCCCGTAGCGCGACACGATGACGTTGACGATCACGATCGGGACGCCCACGAGCGATGCCGTGCGCAGCGCGCGCCCCATCTCGGGGCCCACGCCTGCGGCGAGGGCCGCGCACACGATCACGGCCAGTATCGACAGCAGGGCCAGTGGGTGATAGAGCACGATCGCGGCGACAACCAGGGAAAGCGCCCACAGCGCGCCCACTCCCGCGCGAGCCGCGTGCAACGGGCTGGCCAGCGGGCGGTAGAAGAACAGCGTCCCGCCCGGACTCACCGCGGTACCCCCTTTGTCAGCAGCGCGTTGCCCGTCGCGGTCACCGCCACCGCAAAGCGGTCTTGCAGGGTCGGCTGATCGAATGAGCTCGCGGCGTGTTCCAGGCCGGCGGCATCGGTGCCGCTGATTACCCACACGGGAGCGTGTTCTTCGGAGGCGGTGGCGGCGATCAGGCCCGCGCCTGCGCGCAGGGTGTCCGTCGGCCGGCCATCCGGATCGAGCAGCGTCAGCGTGCTGCCGTCGGCGGCGAAGCGCGCGAACACGCCGCTGGCAGCCGGTCCGCGCTGGATCGCGCCGGCCACGGGGTCGCTTTTGAGCATCTTCCAGGGCGCCACCAGCACGCGCAGCGTGAGCGGTGCACCGCCACCCTGCAGCGCGGCGACGGCTGCAGGGACGCCTTCTGCGCGCAGACGCGAGGTGACCGTGCGACAGGGGCGGCCCGCGACGACGGCGCATTCGATGCGTACCGGCAGCCGCTTGCCGGCGATCCCGTTCAGGAAGGGCTCGGGGAAGGACCCGACGACCGCGGGGATGTGATCGGTCTGGCTCCAGTCGTGCCGATCCCACCAGATGTAGTCGCCGGGGTTGACGTTCGTCGAGGCGGCGCCCTGGGGCGCTTCGCGGCCGTTGACGTAATAGAACCAGTCGACCGGCCGGCCGTCTTCACGACCACCGGCAACGCCGTCGATGCTCTGCACGAAGCCGCCGCCATAGCGGGTACCGACGGCGGCGTTGCGCAGCAACAGGCTCATGACCGTCTCCTGGCCGCGCACCCGCGGAGCACTCCACGAGCGCAGCGACGTGGACCCGAAGTCGCGCGTCACGGTCAGGTGGACCCCGCCCGGCGCGGGCCCGGCGCCCAGGCCGCAGCCGGTGAGCGAGCTCACCGCGGCCAGCCCGATCGCCGACGTGGCCAGCGCGATCGCCGGCGCGGCCCTGCCCAGGCGCGGGTTGTGCGTCCTCCCGTGGGCGCGACTACCGGACATAGAACACTAGCCTCGAGGTGCCCCTGGCCAGCCTGGTGCGGTTGCCCGCCGCGTCGGCTGCCTGGACGTCGAACACGTAACGCCCCGGCGCTAGCGCGGCCGGGAGGAGATAGCTGAAGCTCGAAGTCCTCGACACCTCGAAGAACGGCGCGGTGCCGCAACGTGCGGGGACGAACAGCTCGCGTACGCCGCTGTAGGCCGAACAGCGGTTGCGGTACCGACGCCGCAAGGCGATGCTCACCGAGGTGACGGCGGTGTGCGCGGTCACGGTGCCCGTCAGCAACCTGGGGGCGTGCCTGCGGGGGTAGACGTGGTGTTCCACCAGCCCGGTTACCTTCGCTACAACCGCGTAGGGGCCGGTATCTGGTGCGAGCGGATTCGACCTCGACGCCAGCGGAGCAGCGACCGTGGCGCCCGGGGCGGCGGCCATGCACGTCTGATCATTGCCTGCGTGCACGCTAATCGTGGTCTCGGTGCGGACCGATTCGGACGCCGAGGCCCGCACCGTGAACTGCCCCGCGCTCGCGAAGCAGAGCGTCGCATGTCCGTTTGAATCAGTAGTCGTGGCCGCCGCGGCGCCCGTGACGCTCACGCCTGGCGCCGGTGAGGCCTCGCCGGTCGGGCTGTACTTCCGTACCGTCACCGCCACCGCTTCAGCGACGTTTGCGCTTGCGGGGGCTTCGATGCCGAGCGGTGTCGGCGAGGGCGGACAGGCTGGACCGAAACAGGACGGGAAGAACAGCACGCGGTCGCCAGGCTGGACCACGGCTTCGCAGGCCCCCACGGTGGCTTCCTTTTCATCCAGCCAGAACGACCAGAAGTAGTTGGCCGGAGCGCCAGGTTCAAAGACGTGGGTCTCGCCCGCGATCGAATAGATTTCGTACTGGTTGAATTGGATGTTCCAGGGCCCGCTCCAGTTGCCTGCGGTGGCGAGCTCGAGCGCACCGATTGCGCTGGTTCCGGGACAGGCGTGTTCCGGGTTGCCGTCCTTGATCACGGGCGCTTGTGTGGTTGTCACCTGGGTGGGTGGCAGCAGCGTGCGTGTGAGTCCCTCCACCCTCACCGTGCCGGTTGCGGGCTGGCCGGACGGGGAGCCTTCGGCGCGCGAGGGATGCGTCGCGAGCACTAGCGTGGCGAGCGCACACGCAGGCACGAGCGCCGAACAGAAGCGGGCAGAAATGGACATGAGCCGACCCCTTTCCACGAGGGCTTGTGGGCTTCGGCCGAAGGCAGGTCTCCTGACTCCCGGGCCTACCCTTCCGCGCCTTCCCGAGCACGCCGGAGGCGGGCCGGTGGCTGCGTGCCGCATGGCACGCCGCGGTGGGCATCCCCGGTCACAGTGGCGGGTCCGCGCCGGATTCGCACCGGCTTCCCTTCACCACCGACCGTATGAACGTGCCGATCTTACTTCACCGCACGCGACGCGCGCCTGCGGCTCGACCGGGCGCATGAGTTCGTCAGACACAAAGAGCGAGAAAGAACCGCGTAGTCGCGGCCGGCTGCCCTAACGCTCCGCGCGCTTGAGGTCGCGGTCGACCGCGACGGCAGCAAGATCGGCGTCGAGGTCACCCAGCGCGGTGCGTTCGTCGCCGAGCGATAATCCGTCCACGATCAGGCGCCGGGCATGATCGAGGTCGTCGGAGCGTCCAAACGTCAGCGCGGCTCGCACCGCGCCGTCCTGCAGGTACCAGATCGTGAAGCTGCCATCGTCCAGCGAGCCGCGCACGATTTCCTCATCCCATGCGTACGCCGGGCCCACGTACTCCAGCTCGCCCCAATCGCCGAGCACGGAGAAGAAGTAAGGGACCTCCACGTGAGGCATCTCTTTCCCGAGCATGTTCAGCGCAGCAGTCTTTCCGTGATTGAAAGCCACATCCCAGTGCTCGATGCGCACCGGCGCCCCTCCGTGAACGACCGAGTCGTACTCGCAGATGTCGCCAGCTGCGAGTACGCCGGACGCCGAGCTCTCCAGCTGCGATGAGCAGCGCACGCCGCCGCGCTCGCCGATCCGCAGTCCCGCCCGTGCCGCGAGTTGCACGTCGGGCGTGACCCCGGCGCCGACCACGACCGCATCCGCCGCGAGTTCGAGCCCGGCCCGCGTGACTACCTTCGCCACGCGGCCGTCGCCCTCGAAGCGCTCCAGCTCGTCGCCACCGTGCACGCGCACGCCGTGGCCTTCGAGCAGCTCCTGGAAGAAGCGTCCTGCGCGCGCACCGAAGCCCCGTTCAAGCGTGGACTGCTCCTGCATGACGATCGTGCAGTTCTTGCCCAGCATCGTCAGCGAGGCCGCGACCTCGCAGCCGATGTAGGAGCCGCCGATCATCACGACCTCTTCAGCGTCGGAGACTCCTTCGCGGATCGCGTCGGCATTGCCGAGTGTGCGCAGGTAGTGCACGTGCTCGAGCTCGCATCCGGGCACATTCAGGCGGCGCACGTTGGCCCCTGTGGCGATCAGCGCCTTGCCGAACTCGATCTCCTCGCTGCTCGATAGCTTGGCCGTGCGGCCTTGCAGGTCCAGGCCCGTGACACTCGTGCGCGTGAGCAGCTCGATGTCCTGCTCGACCCACCACTCGTTTGGGCGGAACAGCGGCTCCTCGCGAGGCTCCTCGCCGCGCAGATAGCCCTTGGAGCAGTTGGGGCGGTTGTAAGGAGGGTCGGGCTCGCGCCCGACGAGCAGCACCGCGCCCGGCGCCCCTTCCTCGCGCAGCCAGCGTGCACAGTTCGCGCTCGCGAGCCCGCCGCCGATCAGCAGGTAGTCGACGCTTCGACGCGCCATGCCGCCACCTTACAAGCCCATCGACCGGAGCGGGTCACATGCCGGGCGGATGGCGAACCGACCAATGCGCCCAGTCGGGAATGTGGTCGAGCAGGCGCCAGCGAGGCCCGTCTTCGCCGCGACTGGGGCCTTCGTCGGTGCCGTCATGACTGGTGTCGAGACGCAGACCGGCGATCACCGTGAACACATGCGCGGTCGGCGCCGTGGTGGCGTAGATGCTCACCCACCTGCCTGGCCCGGGCATCCCCCAGCGGACGTAATCCTGCGCGAGCGGATTGTCTCTCAGGAGTTCGCCGAGGGGGCGTACGCCGGAGCGATAGAGGACGTAGTTGACGGTGCTCGAACAATCCTCCTCGGTTGCGCCACGTGGATCTGGATGACCGCCGGGGCCATAGCGTAGGCCCTGAAGCTCATTCCCGGCGACCACCATCGCTTGCACGGCCGCGGGTGCCCCCGCGGGGATGAGCGCCACGTGCCCGTCGCCCGGCGCAAGCAGGGCGCGGGTGCCGGGGATGAATACCACCGGTGTGGGGCTGCGACCCTGAAGCCCGGCGTCGGCGCCTTGCGCCTGCGTCACCACCTCTTGAGCTCCGCCCCCTGGCCGTGCGGAGCCCCGATACAGCGCCGCCCATCGCTGCACCTCGGCGACGTACCAGTGCGCGTGGTTGTAAGCGAAGATCGCCGCTTCGGTGTCGTGCCGCGGCCCAGCCGACGCGCGCAGATAGTTCGCGGCCGAGTAGATCGCGTCGGCGGCGTTCCAGCGGTCGGCAAGGCCGTCGCC
>VAWK01000059.1 GCA_005885515.1 Actinomycetota bacterium
ATCATGTAGGGCAGCGCGCGCAGGCCGATCCGGCGGTCGTGGGGGTCGCGGCTGATCATCGCGCCCTTGTGCTTCCAGACGGCCTGCATCGTTCCGAAGGACCACCTGTAGCGCTGGCGCCACAGCCCACTGAACGTCGCGGGCGCCTCCGTCCACGCGCGGGCATCCTCGGTGTAGACCACCCGGTGTCCGTGCCGGCCGATGGACAGCGTCAAGTCGGTGTCCTCGGCAAGCGTGTCGCTTGAGACGCCGCCGACCTCGAGCAGGGCGGCGCGGCGGAATGCGCCGATGGCACCCGGCACGGTGGGCGTGCACTGCAGCACCTCATACATGCGGCGGTCGAGGTTGAAGCCCATGACGTACTCGATGTGCTGCCAGCGACCGAGCAGGCCACTGCGGTTGCCGACCTTCGTGTTACCCGACACGGCGCCGACAACCGGGTCTGCGAGCGGCTGCACGAGGTTGGTGAGGGTGTTGTGCTCGAAGATGGTGTCGCCGTCGACCATGACCACTACCTCCGCCTCGGTGGCGAGCACGCCTGTCGTCAGCGCTGCGGCCTTGCCCCCGTTTGCCTGTCGGATCAGGCGGACGCAGGGCAGCCCGAGCGCCTCGACGAGGTCCCCGGTGCCGTCCGCGGACCCGTCGTCGACGACGATCACCTCCAGGCCGGGATAGTCCGTCTCTGTCAGGGAGCGGACCGCGCGCTCGATCCCGACAGCCTCGTTGTAGGCCGGCACGACGATCGCGACCGACGGCTGAAACTCCGGGGAGGTCCGTGATCGGGTGCGGCGTACGTGAACGCCTGCGAGCGACGCGACAATCACGACGCGAGCGGCGATGAGGATGCCAACCGCGAGGATGATCCAGCCCAGCGCGCTGGTCATCCAGAACGCCAGCTCGACCGCCCACAGGAACATGGTGCCGCGAGCGCGCTGCACCCACGGGGCGGCCGGCTCTGCCTCCGTGCGTGTGAGGCCGAACATGTCGCGCAGGGGTACGAATGAATAGCCCTGCGCGCGAAGCCTCGGAATGATCCGCGCGAGCGCCGCGACCGTTTGACTCCGGTCGCCGCCGCCGTCGTGGAACATGATCACGCCACCGTGCCCTGCAGGTGGCGTGGCGTTGCGAATGATCTCGGCGACGCCCGGTTTCTGCCAGTCATGGGAGTCGTAGTCGGCCAACGCGATGATGTATCGGCTGCCCGCCGCTTTTGCCAGCGCACGCTCCGTACTCGGCGTGACCGCGTCGCTCGTCGCCGAGTATGGGGGACGGATGAAGCGCGAGTAGTGGCCGGTGATGCCCACCAGGACGGCCTCGGTGAGATCGACCTGCGCGCTGCGCAGCCAGCCCGGACCGGTTGACATCCCGGAGTGAGTGAACGTGTGGTTGCCGATCTCGTGACCGCCGCGCTCGACTTCACGCACGACGTCGGGGTGCCGGACGGCCTGGCTGCCGATCATGAAGAACGTGCCGGGCACGCCGTTTCGCTGGAGCACGGCGAGGACCTTGGGTGTCCACCGGGGCTCTGGGCCGTCGTCGAAGGTGAGCGCGATTCGCCGGCCGGGATCGGGCTCCGGTGACCACAGGTGGTCGCCCCGCGCCACGAGCAAGGGCCGCGAGCCATTGAGCGGCGCGCCGGCCTGGAGATCCACGGGTGCCTCCGTGCCGGCACCGATGGTGTGGGTGCAGAAGCCCTGGAAGGCGATCAGCGCACAGAGGAGCACGAGGCATGTGCCGAGTACCCACCAGTGGGCCGGAGGGTTTCTGAGGCGAAAGCGCAGCACGGCGACCTGCCGCCGGCCCCCGCCGGGGTCGGGCGCGACGGTCACGGGGTCGTCACCGTGGCGATGGTGCGTGTCTTGTCGTTGCGGCCGGGCGGGCCCCCCGGCGTGGTGGTCGGCGGACCAGGTTCGGTCTTGGTCTGTCCCGGCGGTGTCCGCGTCTGCCCGGGGGCTGTGGTCGACGGGCTGGTCGTTGTGATCGACGGCGCCGGGGCGGGTGACGTGGGCATGACGCCGGTGGTTGTGTTGGGGCGCACGGGGGCCGTCGCCGGCGTCGTTCGTGCTCGCGAGGGCCTCTTCGCAGGCGACGGTGGCGTGACAGCCGCGCGGCGCGGCGGGTTCGGCACGGCCCTGGCCGGGCTTTTAGCCGCTCCCGTCGCCGGGGCGACGGTGGTGTGCCTGTTCACTGCAGCCTGCACCCGCTCGGGCAGCGCCGGAGGTGCGGCCTCCCGGGCGCCGAAGTTGTCTACGAGCGGAAGGCCGGCGAGCGGCTGCAACCCGAGCCCGCCGAGGATCAGCACGACCAGCCAGAGCCCCAAGATAGTCGTTACGACCCGCCCGGCGATGACCAGGCGATGGCGACGACGACCCGTAGGATCGCTGAGGACGTGGTGGCGAAGAACGGCAGGGGGATTGGGCTCTGGCATGGACTACCTGGCGTATCGGCGCGGCCACCGGCAGACTCAATCTCGCATTTGCACTCCCCACCCCAGGGCTCATCACCGCGGACGTGGACGAGTGATCGATAGCGGGCCGGTCGTGTCGGACGGACACCGCGCCGTCTGTGGCGCAGGTGACCCCGTCGCATGCATTCGCAGTCGTCCGGGCCCGAAGAAACCCTCGGCTCTCAACGCCGCCGGCCTGGGCCATTCCCGAAACCTGAAAGAAGCCTCTTCTCGCGTGGCAAACGGCGACCCCTTGGCCCTTGCACGAGGGGTCTGCTCGCCTCAGCCGAGACCCGCCGTTCTCCCATGGAGCCAGCCGGATCGAACCGGTGACCTCCTGCTTGCAAAGTCTCGGCCCCACGAGGCGGGCGCGTGATCCGGACGCCGACAGCACGCGACGAGCGATCGGCCAGATCGGCGCGATGAATTCCGATCTCTCGACCGGTCAAGAGGACAAACGACAAAGGAGGGCCTTATGCGCCGCCTGATTCTTCAGACGGGCGTTTCGATCGACGGATACGTGGCGGCACTCGACGGGTCCCACCCGTGGGGCTACGCAAACCCGGACGAGGGCACCAAGCGGTGGATTCTCGACTCGGTGTATGGCGCGGGTGCCCACCTGATGGGTCGGGTCACGTACGAGGAGATGGCCGCGCACTGGCCGACGTCCAAGAGCGAGTACGCGCAGCCGATGAACGAGATCCCCAAGGTCGTGTTTTCGAAGACCCTGCAACATGCCGACTGGCCCGAGACACGAATCGCCCGCGGCGACCTCGGTGAAGAGATCGGGCGTCTCAAGCGCGAGCCGGGTAACGACCTGATCGCCTACGGTGGCGCCACCTTCGCGCAGGCGCTGTCACGGCTGGGCCTAGTCGACGAGTACCGGCTTATGATCCAGCCGGCCGCACTCGGCGTCGGGCTCCCTCTGTTCAAGGGTCTGGCCGCCCCGCTGCACCTCGAGCTCATCGAAGCGACGACGTATGCCACGGGCGTCGCGATTCACGTTTACCGCCCGCGCTCAATTGCCGCTGGTGAGCCGGTCGATCCGGACCACCCCGAGCAGGTTGGCTAGCCACGGACCCTCATTTACGACACCGACCGGAGGCGAATCCATCACTGAGCACAAGGTCGGAACCCGCGAGGAGTGGCAGGGCGGCGCGTAACGAGCTAGCCACGCTCGAGGCCGAGCAGGCTCAGGGAAACGAGGAGAAGTCGTCCGAGATCGCCACGAAAAGTAGACATCGCCTCGAGCGCGGCGAGACCATGCTGCTCGTCAGCGTTCGACGTATGGAGCCAGCCGGAATCGAACCGGCGACCTCCTGCTTGCAAATTCGGCTGCGCAGGAGGTCAGTCGCGGGCATTGGGCATCAGTGGCTGAACTGCTGAGGACGAACCGCCGCCTGGGTTGCCGCTGGTGGCCATTGTTTTCCGAAAGCGCGTCGTCCCTGCGTCGTCCCAAGACTGCCTCCCAGCTACGCATCCAGACCACCCTCTGCGTAGTGCGAGTTGCATACTGCTTCCAGAAAAACGGGAAGCCAGGAGCGCATCAAAGAGCAGCCAGCCCGCTTCCCCTCCGATCGAGAAGCAGAAGAGCGACGAGCGCCGGGCGAGCGTGCTGCTGTGTTCCAAACGGGGCAGTGATCGTCTGGAATGCGCGGACTACTGCCGCTTGGCCGCCGAACCATGAAGCCCGGCCTCTCTTTCAGTCGCCTCCCACTCCCGGGGCTATCTGCGGCCCACCGGTTGCCTCGAACCAGATCTGGAACCTGTGGTCGACGGGGAGTCCGCCGACGAGCGTGGTGACACGCGCTTGCTGGTGCTGCGCGTCGCAGCTGCCGAGGTTGATGCCGCGCTGCACCGCAACGCTCGCGCCTACGTTCCCGTTGATGTCACCCGCGCTGTCGGGCGAGACCATGGCGCTTGCCACGCCGAAGGGGAGTCCGCCGAAGCAGTAGTGGCCGGCGCCCGTCGTGGCGTCGTGCTCAACGTTCCCGGCCACCACGTTCTTATTCTGCTTACCATTGTCCCCCGGCTCGAGGGTACCGTTAGCGGCTACGCGGGCGTACGCCACGGCCGTGCCGGCGTCGCCCTTTTTGCCTTCGACGCCCTGCACCCCTGCCTGTCCGTTCGCGCCTTTCGGTCCGTTCGCGCCTGTCCGTCCCTGTTGGTTCCACGACAGCGCGCGAGTGCCCCGCGGGCACTTCTTGCCACCCGCGACCACGCTCAGCGCGCCGCCCTGCTTCTTGTAGCAGGCGTGGATCACCCGATCCCGACCCGGGATTGCGGCGAGCGCGAATCCGGTCACAGCGATGAAGAGCGCCGCAAGCGCAACAATCATCGCCGGTGACGGACGGAGGATTCGAGAAAGACCGGA
>VAWK01000045.1:0-17943 GCA_005885515.1 Actinomycetota bacterium
TTCGCCCAGCAGGACCCGTCGCAGAACGCGACCAGCGAAGGCATCCGCGAGTTCGTCGTCGGGATCGGCGGCGAGTCGCTGTTCTCAATGGGCACGACCCAGCCCAACATGCAGGCCGTCGATAACAACCACTTCGGCGCGCTGTTCTTGACGCTGCGCCCAGGCAGCTACGAATGGGCCTTCCGGGCGACCAGCGGCAGCGTGCTGGACAGTGGCTCGACCAACTGCCACTCGCAGCCCGCCACAAAACAAGCGGCAACGCAGAGCGCGGCTTCGCAGCCGAGCCTCTCGCCTACCGCGGGCCAGCTGCCGGCCGTTCAGGCCGCGGCGGCGCTGGCAGGTAGCGCCTCCACCGTTGAAGCGCGGCTGGAGTTCACGGCCCGCCCCCTGCCGACCACGCTGCAGGCAGCAGAGCAGCAAGGAATTCCCGTCGATGTGCACTGCTCGCGTGCGTGCGACGTAAGCATCGCGATCCGCGCGGACCTCGGTACTCGTGATGTCACGATTGCGAGCTACCGGGAGACCGAGAGCCAGATTCCCCGTCCTTCGAGCCGCGTGCTGCTGCCGCTGAGCCCCCGCCAGGTCGCGCGCTTCGGCAGAGCCCCGCTGCAGCTGTCATTCGCGGCCGTCGACGCGAGCAACGAACAGCAGACCGCCACCAGCACGCTCGCCCTGACACCCCGCTAGTTCCGTTCGCCACCGCGGCGCCCCGCGGCCCGTGAAATAGGCGATGCTCGGAGAGTCGTCTGCTGAACGGTGCGCTTCCTTCCGGCCAAGAGGCCAGATCGACGCGGTCGGCGATCTCCGCGAGCTGCCCGTTTCCGCGCTCCCGCCCGTCGGGGCGCGGCCGTTGCTGCACGATCCGGGCTAACCAGACCGTGCCGGGGCGGCTACGCCTCGCGGTCAAACGTTCGTCTAACGGTCATCGCCAACGCCCGGCCCTGGGGAGCCCCGGAAAGCGCCCGGATAATCGGCGTCTGTCGATCGTGCGCGCTTGCCTGCCGCGGCGGCGCCCACGCGTGAGGCTCAAGGGTTCCAGGCCAGTCGCCGACCATCACGGGGACCGCGACCCATCCCTCACCGCGGCGCAGAAACGAATCCGAAGATGTCCAAGTCCAAGCTGTTCACAGGTCAAAGAGCGCGTCTCGTTCCCGCGCTGGCCGCGGCGTTGGCCGTCTCGGCGGTGCTCCCGGGGGTTGCACTGGGCGCGACCGCGGAAGACAAAACCCAGTTCTCCGTGACCGCTGGATCGCTGTCGTTCTCGCCCTCACCGGCGATGCCGACGCTGAGCAGCGTCACGCTCAAAGGCGAAGCGCAAACGACGCACACGACGATGACCAACTACGGCGTGGCCGACGCCACCGGCAGCGGCGCCGGCTGGAACGTGACGGTCGCGGGCCAGTCGGGTACGGGAAAAAGCGCGGTGTTCGCGCAGTACTGCCCGACGGCGACGTGTGGATCGGACAGCGAAGGCTATGTGACAGGAGGGGCGACCCTTCCGGCAAACTCGTTGACGCTCAACAGCACCGGAGCGAGCTTCGCCGCGCAGAACGGTTCGACCGGCACCGCGCCGGAATTGAAGTGCTCGACCGCGTGCAACGTGGACAGCGCGACCGCCGTCAAGATCGCCTCGGCGGCAGAAAAAGCGGGCATGGGCACCTTCGCGACCACGGGATGGCCCGGGACGAGCCTCGCGCTGACGACGCCATCGACGCTGAAAACGCTCTCCAACGGCGAGGTCTACCGCGTCAACCTGCTGTGGACGCTCAGCACCGGGCCGTAGCCTCTGGGGGTTCCGAAGCAGGGCGAGGGAGCGGAGCGCCGAATGGTTCAGACCATGAAGGCCCCCCGCGCCTTACCGTGCACAGCTCGGCGAGCGTGGGCGATGCTCGCGCTCGTGTCGGTCGTCGGCCTGCTCGTCGCGCCAAACGCACGGTCTGCCCCCGGTCTGGTCGTCGTACCGCTGCCCGCGTCGGGTCCGGCGCTTAGCTACTTCAAGCTCGCGGGCGCGGCCGGCCACGCCGCACAGGCAGGCGCGATCGAGCTGCGTAACCCGACCAATCGGCGGTTGAGGGTCAGGCTCGATCCGGTCGCCGGGGAAACGATCAGCACCCTCGGCTCGACGTACGCACCCGTGGGGGCACGTGCACGGGCCGGCGGAGCCGTCGGCTGGTTGCGCCTCGGTGGACGCCTCATCACCCTCTCGCCGGGTGAGGGACTCAACGTGCCTGTCTCGGTCGTCGTCCCGGGTGTGGCGCGCTCGGGGGATTACCTCGCCGGCGTCAGCGCCGAAGCGCTCAACCAGCAGTCGCAAAGCGTCAAGCGGAAGGGCGTGTCGATTGCGAGCGTGGTGAGGTACGCGATCGGGGTTGAGATCTCCATCCCCGGCCCTCGCCATCCTCTGATCCAGTTCACGGGCGCGCGATCGCGGCGCGAGCCCGCCGGACTCACGTTCCTACTGGACGCGCGCAACCCCGGCAACGTGATCCTGCAAGGCGTCCAGGGTGAAGCGCTGATCACCCAGGGCTCCCGGATTGTCGCGCACGTGCCGCTGGGGCCCGGCACTTTCGTGACCGGGACCTCGATCGCTTACCCCATCCTCACGCCGCGCGAGCGGCCGCGGGAGGGCACCGTCTACCGCATTCGCGCGTTCCTGCGCTATGCGGGCGGCATCGCACGTCTGGACACGAGGGTCCGCTTCGGGCGAGCCGAGGCGCTGATCCAGCAGGCCTACGGCGGACCCAAGGCGAGAGCGTCGTCCGGCCTTTCTGCATGGATCATCGCGCTGCTCGCCGTTCTCGGGTGCACGCTGCTGGCCGGCGTCCTCGCCTGGTATCTGCTGCGCGGCCGTCGAGCGAGGGAACGCTCTCCGCTGCACGTGCTGGAAGCCGCTTTGAGGGCGAGTCGAGAGCGCGAACAACCCCTGAGCCTGATCCTCTTGGCACCCCAGCCGGGTGACGCTACGCCGCACAGGCTTGCAGCGAGGCTCCGCACGCGCCTGCGTCGCGCCGACCGACTTTGCGTGCTCGATGGCGGCAGGCTCCTGATCGTTGCGCAGGACACCGACCTGGAGACTGCGCGCGCACTGGCGTCAGACCTGCGCCGCCACCTCGCGCGGAGCAGCAACGGCGCGGGCGGCGTCGAGGTCGAGGTGCAGCGGCCCGACCACGGCGCAACGGCCGCTGAGCTGCTCCAGCGCCTCAGGGTCGCGGGCGCCACTCGCGTACCCACGCCGAGCGGCTGAGGCGATGCGTGCGATGCACGCCCTGGCCTGGAGCGGCAACCGTCGCAGCTGGCTTGCCCGCTCGCTCGGCGGCTCGTTGCTTGGTTCGCTGCTTTTGCTTCTTGCCTGCGAGAACGCCGCCGCGACGATCTACTTCCGCAGCGTCGCCACCGCGCAGACCGGTAGCGGCGCGACCTCGATCGCGGTCAGCGTGCCCGCCGGCGTCGTCGCGGGCGACGTGATGATCGCCACCATCGCCGCCGAAGGCGGCGGCAACTTCACCGCCCCCAGCGGCTGGTCCACGACGAACCTGTTCGCGGGCGCGACGAAATTCGGCACTGAGGGCGTCTACTTCCACGTCGCCGGCTCCAGCGAGCCCACCTCTTACAGCTGGGGGATGGGGAGCACCCCGCGCAAGGCCACGGGCAAGATCGTCTCCTACGTGGGGGTCGAAAACGCCACCCCGATCGAGGTCAAAGCGGGCACCGCCGGCAACAGCTCCGGCACGAGCGACAACACGGCCAGCATCACCACCACCGTCAACAACACGATGGTGCTCTTGGACTTCAGCGCCGCTAACTCGGCTGGCGCCTTCACGATTACCCCGCCGGGGTCGACGAACAACCGCGCGAGCGTCTTCACGTCCGGCAGCGGGAGCGTCGTGGGCAGCCAGACCCAGGACTTCATCCAGGCGGCCGCGGGGGCAACCGGCACGAAGACGTTCACCACCTCGGCGAGCATCCCCTGGGAGGCGGTCACGGTCGCGCTGAAACCGGGCACCGGCGCATTGGGTTTCGACATCGCCCCCGCGAGCCCCGGTCTGCCCACCGTCACGCTCAACGGGGCGGCACAGACGGTCAACGCCACGATGAACGCGATCGCCGTGGACGACACGACTGCCGGATCGGGCTGGAACATCACCGTCGCGGGCAATGGCGGTGCCGGCAAGAGCGCCGTTTTCAAGCAGTACTGCCCCAACGCGACCTGCGGCAGCGACACGGGACCCGGTTACGTCAGCGGCGGAGCCAGCCTACCCGCCGGCTCCCTCACCCTCAAAACCACGGGCGCGTCATGGAGCACCACCGGCGGATCGGGAAGCGCTCCCGCCTTCCAGTGCAACACGACCGCGTGCTCGCTGGACGCCTCGAGCGCGACCAAGATCGTCTCGACCGCAAGCGGAGCCGGGCTGGGACCGTGGAACGCCAGCGGATTCAGCGCCACGAGCCTCGCGCTGTCCACCCCGAGCACGCTCCGGGCGCTTCGAGAAAACGAGGTCTATCGCGTCGATCTGCTGTGGACTCTCAGCAGCGGCCCATGATCTTCCAGCCGTGCCGACTGCGCGTGGCCTCGGCGCTAGCCAAGCGGGCTCGAGCGCGAGCGCGAGCGCAAGCTGGCGGTGCTGGGCGCGGCAGGCGTGTGATGGATCAGTCACAGCGTACTCAGCGGTACGCCGATGATGTCCGCCCGCTGGGTCAGTCCGCCGAGCGCAAAGGCGCTGATTGCCTCACCGCTCGCACCGATGGCGTCGAAGTCACGACCAGCGTCTGCTCCGGGCGGCTCCAACGACGCCACAACTGAAGGAAGCAGGTCGCGCAATGTTTGTCGGATCACATCAGCTATGCCTGGCTCGGAACGTACCGTTTCGCGCAGGAACCAGACGCCGTAGCCGATGTGGCGCGTCTCATCGTGGTGAATCTTTGAGTAACCCTGCACGAACCCAGGCAATAAGTCCTCGCGCGAGAGATAGTCGGTCGTGAACTTAAACGTGGTAAGGCCGAGGGTTGCCTCGAGAATGAGGTGATAAAGCGTGACGAAGCGCGCCTTCGCTGCGAGGCTGCCCGGCTCGGCGATGAGCCGCCGATGAGCTTCGACTAGCTCGACGTCGAATATCTGCCGGAAGCCATCGGAAACCTGCGCTCGGGCGCGATCCACATGAGCAGTGATGGTGTCCCGCGAGGCAATCACCTCGTCCTGGAAGCGCGCGTAGAACTGCATGTGGCGGGCCTCATCGACCTGCTGCGTAGCAAGGAAAGTCGCCTCCTCCTCGGTGCCATACGCGCCGACGAGGCCGGAGAACTTGGTCGTGATCCGCTCCTCGGCCACCATCAAGGAAGAGAGGATGAAGAAGATCAACCGCTGGTCATCTCCGGTCATCTCCAGCCAGTGCCTCCGGTCGGTGGAGAGATCGATCGTGAACGGCGACCATTGGGATTCCTCCCAGCGCCGATAGAGCGCCTGGGGGTCGTTTAGGTGGATGTCATTCGTGCCGCTGCTCACGACCGCCGGCAACCCTTGGCTTGCGCGCACGGATGATCGCGGAGCCCGCCTGCGCGTGAACGCGGTGCGTCTCGCGGATCTCAATCCCGCTCAGGCCGGCAGCGTCCAGATAGCTCTCATATTGCTCGGCCGTGAGCGCTCCGGCGATGCAGCCTGTCCATTGACGCATGCCCTCGCGCGTGGTCGCATCCATGTCAGGATCTGCGATCACGTCCGAGACCGCGAACCGACCACCCGGCCTGAGGACACGGGCAACCTCTCGCAGCACCTTCGACTTATCGCCTGAGAGGTTGATGACGCAGTTGGAAATCACCACGTCCACAGAGGCGTCGGGAAGCGGGATTTCCTCGATGTAGCCCTTGCGGAACTCCACATTTGTCACACCGGCCTCGCTCGCATTGCCGCGGGCGAGATCCAGCATCTCGTCGGTCATGTCCAGGCCGATGGCCTTGCCCCTAGGTCCGACACGGCCGGCGCTGATCAAAACGTCTGCGCCCGCGCCGGAACCGAGGTCGAGCACCGTCTCGCCCTCGCGAAGCCCGGCCACGGCCGTCGGCACTCCGCAGCCGAGCGAGGCGGCGACCGCGCCTTCGGCCGCTCCGCTCGCCGCGTCATCGGCATACAGGGCCGAGCCAAAGACGTGGACGCCCTGCGCGTCGGTCAAGCCGACGTCGCCCGTGCAGCATGTTGCCCCAGCATCGCCGCAGCAGCCCGGCGCTCGCGTTTCCTCGGCGCTCCGAGCAGCGGCCGCGTAGCGCGCGCGCACGCGCTCGCGCAGGTCGGCGTCGGTCAGCTCAGGCATACGTCGGTGCCAACTCCAGATCGACGGACATCAATCTATATATATCGATTGAAACGACATCTGTCAATAGAGCAGCCGCGCGTCCGCCGACGTCCGCGCCGACTCCGTCGCGGTCACGCGACGATGCGCCGGCGAACGGCCCGCAAAGCCTCGAACCAGCGCGAGGGCAGCGTCCGCTCGGCGACGTCTCGCGTGCGCTCACGTAGAAGACCGGGGAAAGCATGGGCATAGGTGTAGGAGAGTCCGAGGGACGGCGCCATGAACACGCTCCAGGCCACCGGATGATTGCCGTTGGCGAACATCAGCTTGTACGGCTGCTCTCCAAAGCCGAGGCTGACACGCCGGCACCGGCGTCCATAAGCGTCCTGGACGGCGTGAAGGGTCGCGAGCTTGCCCGGCGCGAGCCTCGCATAACGCTCATCCCAGCCCATGTTCACGCCGATCGATTCCTCTCCCGCGAGCAGATGGAGGTCCGTGCAGATCGGCGAGCCATCGAGCTCGAGCACGCACAAGCGAAAGCGGTCCTTGTCGATGAGTCCCTTCCCCAGTGCCTCGACCCAATCGGGCAGGCGATCGCCGAGCGCCGCCAGCCTGGATCGGCCCCGATCACTCCACCTTGCTCGATGCAGCCGGGCGAACGTCTCTGCGTCTTGGCGCAACGTTGTCGCCGTGCTCCACCGAATCGTGCCGCCCGCCCTCTCAAACAGCCGCTGCTCCCGTCGCAACGAACGTCGCGTCGTGGGGCCCAGCGACGAGAACCATGCCTCGAAGGTCGGCTCACGAAGCACCGCCACCGGTTCTCCGACTATGCGAAATTGGCGAACGGGCCCTCGCAGCACACGGGGCCAGCCGGAGCGCAGGGCGGTGGTCCAGCTCGAGCTGAGAGCCATCGGCCCGAACGTGATGGTGTCGGGGCGCGGCCACACCGAAGCCAGGGCCCGAGCGAACTGAACGGCCACATCCCACTCGCGCCCCGGCAGCGCCAACGGCTCCATGCGCACGCCGAAGTCGCCGCCCATCAGGCGATAGTCCACGACTCCGTGGCGCTCGCTGGCGACGTAGAACGGGCCCACGCCGATCAGCCTCCCGCGATCTCGCACCGTGACCAGCCGCGGCTGGAGGTCCTGGCCGGCGACGTGGTGCCACCACGACAGCACCCACGCGGGCGTGGCCACGGGGTTGGACGCGGCCGGGGCGAGCGCATCCCACTCGGGGATCAGCGCCTCGAGATCTGCGATCTCGGTGATCAGCTCGGCCGCGCTGGCGCGATGCGAGCGAGGCGGCGCGCCCGAAGCGGGGGCTCCAGCGACATGCCAAGCGCGTCGGTCGTGGCTCCTGAGCGCTGTGGAGGGCTTGATGTCTCGGGACAGCCTGGTCAAGGACGGCGTAAAGCTATCGAGCGGCTGCCAGATGCGACGCCCGCCATCATGAGCGTGGAGCCGACGCGGTCCCGGTGGCGCGAGCGTTGGTCAAGCGCAGCACGAATGAGCGCAGAATCGCAAAATCGTCCGGGAAGGCGATCCGCTCAAACGCGATCAGGAGCACGCAATAGGCTGCCACGCCCAGCGCGATCGCGGCCGCCAGCTGGCCATGTAAGGCAGCCATGACAGCGGCCGCGGCCGCACTCGCCAGGAGCGGGCCGAGCAGCGTCCGTCCGAGATCCAGCGCGCCGTGAAGCGGCCGCGACAGAACGAGCAGGCTGCTTGCCACCAGGACCTCCGAGATGGTGGTTCCGGCGGCGGCCCCGTTGAATGAGAAGAGCGGGATCAGGACAAGATTGGCAACGACGTTCTCCGCAAGGACGGCCACGTATGTGATCGCCACCATGCGCTGGACCCCCTGCGAGTAGAAGAGCTCCGCCGTGATCGCGCTGACCGGGAACAGAACGATGGTCGGGGCGAGCAGCAGCAGCGCGGTCGCCGCAGGGTGATAGGCAGCGCCGTAGAGCAGCGATATGAGCGGTCCCGCGAGGATGGCCGCCCCAGCGGCCATCGGCAGCGTGATCGCGAGCACGAGCTTCAGCGCTCTGCCGTACACGGCCCCCACTGGCGTCGCAGTCGTGGGCGACAGCCGTGACAAGGTGGGCAACACGGCCGCGTTGACCGCCCAGGGGACAAATGCGGTCGTGTCCAGCAGCCGGTAGGCCGCACCATACTGACCAACTGCCTGCGAATGCTTGTAGGACTCGAGCATCGTCATGTCGATGCGCGAGAGCACGATCAAACTGATGCTCGCCAGCCCGATCGGCAGTCCGACGCGCGTGATTTCGATCGCGCCGGGAATGTCCAGGTGCAGCCGCGGGCGTGCGACCCGCCGGAACAGCAGCCATGCCGCAAACGCGGCAGCGGCGAGTGCACCCACGCAGTAGATTGCCGCCACCGCGACGATCCCGCCTCCGAGGTACAGCGCCGCAGCCGCTGCCAGCGTCGTCAGCCACCGCTGCGAGATGAGCACCACGGGAATGAAGCCGAGCCGCTCGTACGCCTGGAAGGCGCCGAAGGAGATCCGCAGCACCGCGTCGCCCACGAACCCGAGCCCGAGGAACGCAAGCACCAGCTCGGTGTGGCTCTTGGTGCCCACGAGGAGCGCCACCGCCAGCGCGATCACCAGCGGGGGAACGCTCAGCAGCACGCGAGACACGAGCGCGTTTGAGTAGTACTCGTCCAGCCGTCGATGATCGCGTGCCACCTCGCGCACGAGCACCGTGTCCTGGCCAAACTGGCCGAAGGTGATGACGATCCCCACGAGCGACAGCGCGAAGACGAAGACGCCGAACTGCGTCGCGCCCACCTTGCGCGCCAGCAGCACATACAGAGCCGCCGTGGCGAGCTTGGAGCCGATGTCCGCCACGCCGCGGAGAGTCGCGTTGGTGAGGATCAGCGAAGCGTGTGTGCCAGCTGTGTCGCGGCCGTCGCCCGCGTGATGCGAGCCGGCACGGGCGCCGGCGCCGTTCTGCTGCCGGATTTCCTGCTGCTCACCCACCTGACGATGGTAAAGCGCAGGGCCGGCGGCTTCGGCCTGTCGTCCAGCGGGGCTGGGGCTGGCGAGGCTCGCAGTCTCCCCGCACCCTCACCCCGAATGGGGCTGTCACTCAGGCGTGGCCGGAGACGCGGCGTGCCCGATCCAGGACGGAGCGCGTGGCGTGGTAGGCGTGCACCAGCGGCGGCCGCGCGCGTCTGAGCACGTAGCGACTCGCGGGCAGCGGTCGGGGGGCGTAGGACCGCACGCGGACGTGGCGGCGCGCATCGGTCGCAAACATCATCTTCCAGGCGCCGGCGTCGCCGAGCAGCTCGTGCGCCGCCAGTTGCAGCGCGAAGCAGCGTTCGATGACCGACAGCCGCAGCACCAGGCCAGGTCGCAGCTTGGCGCGCTCCTCGTCATAGCCGGTCTTGAGCAGATACAGCCGGCAATTCACGAGCAGCGTCAGATCGAAGGCGGCCATGCGCCCGTCCAGCGTGATTGCCGACAGCCGCGTCTCGCCGCTGCGGTCGAAGACCTCGGCGACCGTCCGCCAGAACAACTCGTCCTCCGGCGAGGAGAGGATCGCGCTGCCGGCCCTGCCCTTCCAGCCGCTGCGCTCGACTTCGAATCCCTGCTGGAGGGTCTGCTGGAAGCTATCGGGGCGCTCGACCAGCATGAAGCGCGCATCGTGCTCACGCCCCATCTTGCGACGCAGACGCTCCAGCGGATAGCCCCAGCGAGGCTTCGTGAGGCGCCGGAACTCCGCAAAGTCGCCCTCCGTGTCGACGATCGGCGACAGATGGACCTCCTCCGTAAACGTCGGCCGGCCGCGCGCGGCCCGGACCAGCTCACCCACGGCCGGATCGCCTTGCGCCAGCGACGGAACGATGAGTTCGTCCCCTGCGGCGTGCAGTGCAGCGCGGGCGAGCGTGCCGAGCGCCGCGTCATCGGCCGCCAGCAAGCGGAAGAGCGGGACGGCGATATGGGGTCCCTCGAGGCGCCCTCCGAGGCGGGTCAGCGGCAGGACGCCCACCAGCGCGCCGCCGCGCCACGCCGTGCAGACCGACAGCTCCCGCCCGGCGCCAAACGCTTTCCACCAGGAGCTGAACCAGCCGTGGCGGGTGAAGGGGGTTTGGTCGCGTTCGCGCGACAGCCGGTCCCAGGCCGGAGCGAGCGCGGCCAGTCGCCGCTCGTCGCCGACCCACTCGACGCGATCCGCATGGCTGCCGGAGATCACCGGCGGCCCGGGCTTGCGGGGGTCGCCGTGCGGAGTGGTTCGAGAGATCGGCAGGCCCACTGTCTCCTAGCGATGCTCGCGCAGGGTTTGCAGCACTCCGCGAACGTATTCGATCACCGGGCGGGGGGTGCGCTGGCGCAGTGACTCGAGGCCCGCGAGCGCGGTCTCGGCCAACAGCGAGAGTGCGAACGCTGCGCGGCTGGTGATCGAGCGCTCCAGGTGGCGCAGGCGGAAGTAGGTCTCGCGCCGACCCTGGTGGTGCCATCGCATCGGCGAGATCCGCTCTCGCGGGTCCCATGCGTGCAGATACTGCACCGACGGCAGCTGCAGGATCGGCGCCTCGGCAGAAACGCGACTTGACATCTCGAGGTCCTCGCCGGGGGCGTACCCGGCGAACTTCTCATCGAAACGGTGGCGGCGCAGCAGGTCGGTGCGGACCAGCGTGTAGCCGGCTCCGCACGCGGGCACCGTGACCTCCGCGGCGGGCACCGGCACGAGGCGCAGCTTGCGGGACCGTCGAAAGGACGTGGCCCCCCCTCCTGGCGCCTGGTAATGGAGCATCAGCGCGCGCCGCGCGGCGCGAGCGAGCGGCCCCTGCGCCGGCATGTGCTGTGGCGCCCCCACCATCGCGCCCCACGCATCCAGCCCGTCGCGCTGCCAGCGCTCAAGCAGCACCTCCACGTAATCGGGTTGCAGCGCGACGTCGTCGTCCAGCAGCAGCACCAGCGGCGTCTCGACATGCTCCACCCCGACGTTACGCTGCCGTGATGTGGACGCAGGGGCGTGCAGCACGGATAGCTCGATGCCGGCTCTGGCGACCTCCCGCCTCAGGTCCTCGGCCAGGGTGAGCGGCGGGCTGCTCGCGTCTACGACGATGATGCGGACCGGCCTGCGGCTCTGTGCGAGCATCTGCAGGATCGCCTCTCGCGCACGCGCGGCACGGTCCTTGGTGGCGATGACCGTGCTGTAGGTCAAGCTTGGGGGCGCTCCCTCGTCGCTGCTCACCTTTGCCGAATTGGACTTGGTAGCCGAGGACACGGCGCGAAGATTAGCGACCGGCCCCTGCTGGCCCGTCTGCGCGGGTGAGGCAGCGTTGGCGGGTAGGATCGGGCGCGTGAGGATGGTTCTCCGCCGATGAGCGCGCGCAGCGTGGTCCTCGCCTATCACGCGGTGGGGCCGATCCCCAGATCCCAGTTGAGGAACACGTTCGTGCCGCTCGACGTGTTCGAGCGCCAGATGGACTTCCTGGCCCGGCGCCGCAGCGTGGTCTCCCTGGATGAGCTGGTGCGGGCGCCAGCCGCGGGCGGCACGGTGAGGGTGGCGATCACGTTCGACGACGCCTACCGCAGCACCCTCACCCGGGCCCTGCCGGTGCTCGAACGCCACCGCTTCCCGGCAACCGTGTTCGCGCCCACCGCCTGGCTTGGAGACCGCAACCGCTGGGATGCCGCGCGCGAGGACCTGGAGCTCGAGCTGATGAGTGACTCCGAGATCGTCGAGTGCAGCCAGCGGGGCTTCGAGGTGGGAAGCCACGGGCACCGGCACGTCGATCTTTCGCGCGCCAGCGAGGAGGAGGTGCGCGAGGATCTTCGGGCCTCCGTCGAGCGGATCAGCGCATTGCTGGGCCGCTCGCCGCGCTACCTGGCCTACCCGTACGGGCGTGCCAGCGAGCTGGCTCGCAAGGCGGCGGCGGACGCCGGCTTCGAGGAGGCATTCGCGCTGGAGTGGCAGGATGAGCCGTTCGCCCGCTCGAGGGTCCCGATCTTCCCGCACGATCGCGGCTGGCGCTTTGCCTTCAAGGTCTCCGGGCGGTACGCGGGCTTGCGGCGCTCGCGCCCGGTGGCGGCGGGTTATGCCCGCCTGATCCGCCCGCTGCGGCGAGCGTTGTCGAGCGCCTAGTCGTCGTCACCTGCCGCGCCAGCTCGCTTGATCAGGCGGCGCACGCGGGGGCCCAGCCGGGAGCGTTGCGCCAGAGATCGCGCGCGCCGGCGCAGGCGCACCGCCTGCGCGATCGGCGAGTTGCCGGCCGACCCTTCTGCGAGCGCGACCTGCGAGTTTGCAAATTCGCGCTTGTGCCGCGCATCGCCCTTGCCGAAGTCGATCCAGCTGATCCCCATCGACTCCGCGCTCTGCGTCATCGCCAGGATCAGCAGCAGCCCCGGAGAGCAGCGCGACAGGCTCTCGTCGACGTCGTGCGCTGGCAGCCAGTAGTGCCAGACCTGGTCCGAGCGCAGACCCAGGTGCAATGCCACGGGGCGCGCTCCCGCGTACAAAGCCGACAGCACGCCGGAGAACCCGTCGCTGGAGGCCGAGGCGGCGCTCTCGATCACCTGCCTGAACCAGGGTCGCGCCAGCAGGTCCGCCATCCCGGTGCGCCGGTACTGGTCGGCCTTCCACTCCAGCAATCGGGCCAGGGTGGTGGGATCGTCTACGTGAGGCTCGAATCGCACCGCTCCGTGCTCGCTTTGCAGCCTGCGCCAGCGACTGCGCAGCCGGCTGAAGGTTCGTCCTCTGCCGGCCTGTTGCTGGGCGCGCTCGTACCGCTCAAACCCCTGCGAGAGGTCGATCAGCGGCGACACGCTCCTGGCTCGCTGGTAAGGCGAGAACGGCTCCTGCGCGACTGGCAGGTGGTCGAACTGGAAAGAGCGCAGCCCGCAGGCGCGCATCAGCTCCGGCACGCTCCAGCTGAGCCCGCTCTGCACGACGGCCCCCTGGTAGTCGCACATGCCCCATCCGGCGGGATATCCGATACCCAGCCAGTTGCGTTGAAAGGGGAAGAAGCCTGCGGCCCGGTCTCCGTCGTGCAGCACCGCCACGCGCACGTCCGAGCGTGCCTGCGCTACCAGCTGCGTGAAGCGCGGGTGAAAGAAGGGGCTTGCATAGCCGGGGTCGCTGCGCTGGATCGCGCTCCAGCGCTCCAGCAGCGTGGGCGTGAGCTCTCCCGCACGCAGCACCTCCACCTGGGTCACCTGCCGCTCCCCCTGCGTGTAGAGTTCGGCCCAGAACAGCAGCGCGAGCGCTGCAACTGTGTTACATCAAAGCCGTCCTCACCGCTCTGTCGCGGGCTGCTTGGCAAACGGTGCTTGGCGACCGCACGGCTCGGCCGCTCGCTCGGTGCGTACAAAATAATCCTTAGAAGGTGACCGCCAGCGACAACAGCGTGCTCGTCACCGAGGACGCTCCTGCGTACGGTGTGTTGGGCGGATTGCGAGCACTTCGCAGCGCAGGTTATGCCGCCTGGGTGGCGGTGACGGACCGAGGCGCCTATTCGCGCCGTTCGCGCGCCAGCGCGGGGTTGGTGTGGGTGCCCGATCCGGCTCACGATCGCAGCGCCTACGTCTCGGCCGTAGCGAATGCATGCTCTCGGCTCAAAGTCGGCGCGGTGTTGCCGGGCACGGATCTGGGGCTGGTCGCGCTGTCGATGGCCCGGGATGAGTTTCCGCCGGGGACCGCGCTCGGCACATGCGATCCCGAGACCGTGCGCCGCGCGACCGACAAGATCGAGCTGGAACGGTTGGCCGTCGACGCTGCCCTGACGACACCGCCTGGCAAACACATCACGCGCGCTGAGCTCGAGTCCGGCGCCGAGGTTCCCCTGCCCGCGATCGTGAAGGCCGCGCGCACCCGCACGCCCACCGTGGACGGCGGGTTCGCCAGCAGCGCCGTGCAGCGCGTGTCCAGCAGGGATGAGCTGCTGCAGGCCGCGCGCAATGTCCCGGGCGAGGCCGTGTTGATCCAGCCTGCGCTGGACGGCGAGCTGAGGGCCAGCTCCGGCGTGGCGTGGCGCGGTGAGGTGGTCGCGATCGTGCACCAGGCCGCTCGGCGCATCTACCCTCCCGGGCGCGGGATCACTGCCTTCGCGGAAACGGTGCCGCCCGACCCGCAGGTCGAGCCGGGCGTCCGGCGGCTGATCGCCGCGCTGGGGTGGAGCGGGATCTTCCAGGCCCAGTTCGTCCACTCTGCCGACGTCAGCTACTTGATCGACCTCAATCCCCGGATGTATGGCTCGCTGGCGCTTGCGGTGGCCGCCGGCGCCAATCTGCCCGCGATCTGGGCCGACCTGCTGCTCGGCCGCACCCCGCGCGGCGGAACATATCGGGTGGGCGCCCGCTTCCGTTCCGAGGAGCGCGACCTCGCCCTGCTCGGCATGTCGGCGCTCGCGGGCGACTGGCGCACGGTCATCGACGTGTTGCGCCCGCGGCGGCGCACCGCGCACGCGTTGGGCTCGCTGCGCGACCCCTGGCCACTGCTGATGAGCGGGCGGGTGGCGCGCATCAGCCGCCATCGCGCGCAGCTGGCGCGGTGAGCTGCTCTCAAGTCAGGCATTCCCACACCGCCCGCGCGATGTCAGCACAGATGCGCTGGGGCGGGTGCTCGCCATCGAGACGAACGCATTCCAGCTGCTCGTGAAGAGCGCTGTACAAGGCGGCGCGCTCACGCAGGTTCTGCAGCGGAAAGTCCTGCTTGCGGGCGTACGCGACCTCAGGCGCCACCTCCAGAAAGAAAGCCCGATGGGGCCTAGTGGTAAGCAGCCGAATCAGCGCGCCCTGCACACGCAGCTCGCGGCCCTGCCCCCAGCGGTGGCGCAGGTAGACGATCGAGTCGAGCGCGTAGCGGTCATAGATCAACACGTCCGTGCCGCGCCGCGCTCGCCGGGCGCCACGCCGAAACGCCCACGCCTGAGAGAGCGCCACGAGCACGGCCAGCAGATGCACGATCGGCCCATGCTGGCGCGGCAGCGGGCGAGGATAACTATCGGCCGAGTTCCCGGCTGTTGGTTTCGCCGCTTCCGGCTCGGCGCGGCGTCCCAGCGCTCCGAGCAGCGCGAACAGCCGCCGCTTCAGCGCCGGGTTGGCCTGGAACAGGACGTTGGCCGCCGGCGGCCAGATGACCTCGGCGGCGAAGCCCAGCTGCTCGAGCGCGAGTTGAAGGCGACTGGCCTGAAAGCTCTTTCCGGCGCCATCGAGCCCCGACAGCGCGACGATCACCGGCCTGCCGATCAGGCGGCGCACGGCGCGAGCGGCGGCACGGCGCCGGGGCGCACGCACTGCCCGCAAGCGAGCGGCTGTCGCACGCATGCGATCCGTCAGCCGAGGCCGTGCGCCTTCATGCATCGCTCGCAGCGCCACGAGCGAGCCGGTGGCCTCCCATGCGGCGGCGCGCAGCTCGGCCTCCCGCCATGCGGCTGGCGTCGCGCAGGCGGCCGCGACGCGCGCGCGCAGCCGATCGTCGTAGCGCCCCGCACGCGCCGCGCGGCGCGCGGCGATGATCAACGAGTGATGAGGAGCCGGCACCGCAAGATGGCTGAAGCCCCGCAGAGGCTCGGCTTCGGCGAACAGCGCATCGAGCTCCGAGCGGGGGAGCCGCCAGTCTGCCGCGGGCACGAGCTCGACCCCCGCCGCGGCGCAGTTGCGGAAGGCGACCCACTTGCCGCGCTTGCCCGGCATGCCCTGGCTTGACAGGCACGCTTCTACCGCGCGCTGCTGAGGCTCGCGGGCGAGCAAGTCGAGATCGCGCCCATCTGGCGGCGGCGAACCGAACACGACAACCCGCGCGCCCGCGGCTTGGTCGACCGCGTGGGCTAGATCCACCAGCAGCGCGCCGTGCGCCAGGTGCTCGGCGGCGTGTTCGGAGGGCGGCGACGGCGTCGACATGGTCGGCTGCTGCCCCGGGGATGGACCGGCTGCAGGCGCCGGCTACCGCGGGGCAATCGCAACGGCTCTGGTCAGGGTTCGGCTTTGATCGGCTGCATCCAGCGCTGGAAGGAAAGCGTTGCCCCGACGGCCCAGATTACGACAAGGGAAGGCTAGTCGCAAGCGGAGGCACCGACTTCTCGGACTGATGTGGTGCGACTCGCCGGCCGTTTGCTGGCCGGCCTCGCGCGGCGCCTCGCCGCTTCATCGGGCGGTCCGGCGGATGCGCTGGGATACTGGGAGCGGTGGAGTTGATGCAGTCGGCGCGCGCCCTCGGAGCGCAGCAGAGGAGGCTGCGCGAGGCCGTCCGCACCCGTCCGGCGCTGGCGGGCAGCGCGTTCTTCCTGGCGATCGCGATTGGCCTGCTGATCACCAACGGGCCCAACGTGTTCGGCCAGACAACGGTCTTCGGGATCGTGTCGGGCTCGTACTTTGCGCTTGGCGCCGTCGGGCTGACGCTGGTCTACGGGGTCCTGCGGCTGGTCAACTTCGCGCACGGCGACTTCCTCACGTTTGGCGCCTACATGGCCTTCGTGATCAACGTCACGCTCGGCCTGCCGCTCATCTTTGCGATCCCGTTTGCGATCGCGACGACGGCGGCGATCGGCGTCGGGCTCGAGCTGCTCATGTGGCGCCCGATGCGCGCCAAGGGCGCGGGCATGCTGCCGCTGCTGCTGATGTCGATCGGGCTCGCGTTCGTGATCCGTAACGGCATCCAGATGGTCGCCGGGACCGGCCAGCGCAACCTGCGCGTAAACCTGACCTCCACCATCGCCTTCGTCGGCCTGCGGATCGGCCGCACGGAGCTGATCGTCGTCGCCACCAGCGTGGTCGTGCTCACGCTGATCGGGTTGATGCTGCGCTACACGAGCCTGGGCAAGCAGATGCGGGCGCTGGCCGACAACTTCGACCTCGCCGAGGCGACCGGTATCGACACCAACCGGATCGTGCTCGCGACCTGGCTGCTCGCCGGCGGCCTGGCGGGCCTCGCGGGGGTCCTATATGCCTCCGCGGTCGGGACGTTCACCCCCGATCTCGGCTTCCTGCTGCTGCTCAGCCTGTTCGCGGCCGTGGTCCTCGGCGGCATCGGTGACGCCTACGGCGCGCTTGCCGGCGGCTTCCTGCTCGGGCTGATCCAGGAATGGTCGACGCTGGTGATCGACGCTCGCTGGAAGATCGCGGTTGGCTTTGCCGCCCTGATCCTCACGCTCGTGCTGCGCCCGCAAGGCATCTTCGGACGCGCGCGAACCATATGACCCTGTCCGCGATCAGCTTCAGCGCCTTCGGGCAGCCGGAATTCTGGATCGGCGTCGGCGTGCTCGCCGGCCTCTACGGGATCTTCGCGCTCGGGCTCCAGCTCAACGTCGGCTTCACCGGCATCATCAACTTCGGCCAGGTCGGGTTCATGAGCGTGGGCGCGTACGCGATGGCGATCCTGGTGCTGAAGGCGCACTGGTCCTTCTGGCTGGCGCTGCCGGCAGCGAGCGCGATCGCGATCGGCGCCGGGCTGCTGATCGGGCTGTCCTCGCTTCGGCTGCGCGCCGATTACTTCGCGATCGCGACGATCGCGTTCGCGGAGATCATCCGTTATGTCGCCGAGAACGCCCGCGGCCTCACGAACGGCAACATCGGCTTGCTCGGCTTCGATTCCAGCTGGGTGAGCGTGTCGGGCTCGATCCAGAGCTGGCTGTCGACGTCTGAAATCCAGCTGCCGCTGCTGCTGGTGACGTGGGTCCTGCTCGCCGGACTG
>VAWK01000045.1:17954-26292 GCA_005885515.1 Actinomycetota bacterium
GAGCCGTGCGCGAGGACGAGGACGCCGCCCGCGCGCTGGGCAAGAACGTCTTCTCCTACAAGCTCCAGTCGCTGGCGATCGCGGCGCTGCTGGGATCGGTGGCCGGCTACCTGCTCGCGCTGGATCTCGCGTACCTGTCGCCGGACCAGTTCGACCCGAGCGTGACCTTCACGGGCTACGCCGTGCTGATCCTCGGGGGCCTGGCCAGCTACGTTGGCATCGCCGCCGGAACGGCGATCCTGTGGGTCCTGCTCGAGGGCACCCGTTTCATCAACCTGCCGCTGTCGGCCGAGCAGATCGCGGCACTGCGGTTTGTGATCGTCGGCGTGGTGCTGATCGGATTGATGGCGTTCAGGCCGGAGGGCCTGTTCGGCAAGCGCGAGGAGATGGTGCTGGGTGGCTGACGCGATGACCGGCGCGCCGATGCGCGCGGCTTTGACCGATGCCACGGACGATGGCGATCGCGCGATCCTGTCGGTCTCGGCACTCGAGCTGAGCTTCGGCGGCGTGCGCGCGCTTGCCGGTACCGATCTGGAGGTCCGCCGTGGCTCGATCACCGCGCTGATCGGCCCCAACGGCGCTGGCAAGACGACCCTGTTCAACGCGATCACCGGCTTCTATCGCGCCGATCGGGGCAACGCGTTCTTCGACGGACGGCCGCTGCTCGGCAAGCCACCCCACGCGATCGCGCGACTGGGGATGGCGCGCACATTCCAGCTGACCAAGACGCTGGCGGCGATGCCGGTGCTCGACAACATGATGCTGGCGGCGCCCGATCAGCCGGGCGAGCGCCTGGCAAATCTGATCCTGCGCCCGGGCGGCTGGCGCTCGCGCGAGGCCGAGGTGCGCGAGCGCGCGCTCGAGCTGCTTGAGACGTTCAGCCTGCGCGACCAGGCCGAGGCGTACGCGGGCACGCTATCGGGCGGCCAGCGCAAGCTGCTCGAGCTGGCCCGGGTGCTGATGCTCGAGCCGCGCTTGATCTTGCTCGACGAGCCGATGGCGGGCATCAACCCGGCTCTGGCGCAGCGGCTGCTCGGTCACATCCACGAGCTGCGCGAGGGCCGCGGCGTCACCTTCCTGTTCATCGAGCACGACATGGAGGTCGTGATGGGGCAGTCCGACCGCGTGATCGTGATGTCTGAGGGACGCGTGATCGCAGAGGGCACGCCCGAGCAGGTGAGCCGAGACCCACACGTGATCGACGCCTATCTGGGCTCTTCCGGGGAGGCAGCATGACCGCGTCCGGCGCCGTGCTCGAGACACGCGCGCTGGTTGCGGGCTACCTCCCCGAGGTCGACATCCTGCACGGCGTGGAGGTGCGGGTCGCCGAGGGCGAGATCGTCACGATCGTCGGTCCCAACGGCGCCGGCAAGTCGACCCTCGTGCGATCGATCTGCGGCCTGCTGCCGCCACGCTCGGGAAGCGTGCTGTATCGCGGCGAGGACATCTCGCGCGCCAAGGCGCACGCGATCGTGCGCAAGGGCGTCGGCTACGTTCCCCAGCTCGACAACGTGTTCGTGAGCATGACCGTCGAGGAGAACCTCGAGCTGGGCGCGATCGCGCGGCCGGGAACGCAACTGCAGGAGCGACTCGAGATGATCTACGGGCTGTTTCCGCGGCTCGCCGAACGGCGCCGGCAACGGGCCGGCACGCTCTCGGGAGGCGAGCGCCAGATGCTGGCGATGGCCAGGACGCTCGTGCCCGAGCCGGATGTGCTCGTGCTCGACGAGCCGTCTTCGGGGCTGGCGCCGACGCTGGTCGCCGCGGTGTTCGAGCGGATCGCCGCGATCAACCGGACCGGCGTGACGATCCTGATGGTCGAGCAGAATGCGCGCCGTGCGCTGGCGATGTCCCACCGCGGCTACGTGCTTGACCTTGGCTGCAATCGCTTCGAGGGTGAGGGCCGGGAGCTGCTCGAGGACCCGAAGGTCATCGAGCTCTACCTCGGCCGGGACCCGCGCGGCGTCGGTGGCCGACGAGCGCCGCGCGGCCACGAGGCCGGCGCGTGATCGGGCCGCGCGCCGCTGGCCAGGTGTTGAAGCTGGCACACGATGCGCTTGCGCCGGGGGGCGGCGGTCGTGGAGCCCACCCCTGGAGGGCGGGCTCCACGTGCAGCGGGCGCGCTCGTGGCGAGCCCTAGCCGCCGCTGGTCGCGAATACCTTCTTCAGTTCCTGCTGCTTTCCGTTGACGTAGCTGTAGATCTCGTACGTCGCCCCGGTCGGATCGCCGTTCGACGCGAGGTCGAGCGGCCCGGAGACGCCGTCGTAGTTGACCTTCTGTCCGGCATGCGCGGCGGCGAACATGGCCGCCTCCTGCGGCCAGGTGTATGTCTTCCCGGGCGGGCCTGAAACCGGAACGATCTGCTTGGCGATCGCTGCGCCACTGGTCGATTTCGCCGCCACGGCGCCCAGCACGCAGAGCGTCACGGCGTCGAAGTTCTCGGAGTCGAACGTCTGGCGCCCTGGGCCGCCTGAGCTTTTGTAGAGCTTGTCGAACGCCGCCTCCGCGGCCGCCGACGTGGCCACCGTCCCTCCCGGCGGCGACGACGGGTTCGTGCCGCGGGCGCCGTTGAGCGAGGCGGGCGTCATGCCCTCTTTCGCGACGTCGGTCACTGCCAGGCCGTCCGAGATGAACAGTTTCGCCGGGTTGAACTTCCCTGTGCGCAGCAGCGCCGGACCGACCTTGGCGTACGTCTTGGGGAAGTCGATGATGATGAGGGCGCTCGGGCTGTTGGCCACGATCTTGGCCGCTTCGGAGTCGTAGCTGGCGGCGTTCGGGTCATACAGCAGCGGTCCCTGCACCTTCGCGCCCATCCCTGTCAGGACTTCCTTCAGTCGCGCGACGAAGCCCTGCCCGTAGGCGTCGTTGCGACCCGCGACCGAGATCAGCTTGCCCTTCACGCCGCCGATCGAGGTGTTCACGTATTCGGACAGCAGCTTGCCTTGCAACTTGTCCGATGGCGAGGTCCGGAAGATGTAGCCGTTGTTCAGCGTGCTGATCGTCGCCGCCGTCGACGCCGGCGAGATCTGCGGGATGTGCTCGCGGCTGGCGACGGACTTCGAGACGGGTATCGTGTCCGACGACGCCCACGCTCCCGCGATGCAGCTGGCGCCATCGGAGATCAGCTTGCGCGCGGCCGAGACCGCTGCCGCGGGATTGGTCTGCTCATCCGCGTCGTCCAACTTGACCGTCAGCTTGATGCCGTCCTGCTTGAGCGCCGCGTTCGCCTGCTGCACCGCGAGGCGAGCGGCCTTCTGTCCCGGTGGACCAAACGGCGCCAGATCTCCGGTGAGCGGCACGATGTCACCCACCGTCAGTGTGTTGGCGCTCTTGCTGCCGCAGCCCGAGGCAGCTGCAGCGATGAGCGCCGCGAGCGCCAGCACGCTCGCGATGCGAACGAACCTGCGAGGCCTCACGAGATTTCTCCTCTCGTTCAGATGGGCGTGAGGGCCTGCCGAGCGATGGCCCTCACCTGTGCGTTTAGCCTATATCGCGAGGTGCTGCCCGTGCAACGTCCGCGAGGCGACTCTCACAACGTGAAACGGGCGCTCGCTCCCCCCCTGAGCTGCCGTTCGAGCGCCGCGAGGTAGGGCACGTATCGCGCGTGGGCAATCAGGAACGTCGGGGTCGAGTTGATACCCGCGCTGACCGCCGCCCGGGCGTCGCCGGCCAGCGCGCGGGCGAGCCGAGGATCGGCCCTCGCGGCGCTCCATTCGATCAGGTCCAGCCCGCTCACCTGCTGCGCCAAGCCCTGGAGGTAGCGTTCGGTCACATAGCCGCTGTTCTCGCGGGCTTGCTCGAGGTAGAACAGGTCGATGAAGTCCCATAGCTTGTTCTGCTTCCCGGCCGCGAGCGCCGCGATCTGCTGCAGCTTGAACGTTTCCGGGTCGTGCGTAGCGGTCTCCACCGAGCGGAAGACGATCTGCAACTTGCCACTGCGCACGTACGTTCGGATCAGCGAGGGCAGCACGCGTAGCGTGAACAGTCTGCAGTAGGGGCATTGCAGGTCGGCGAAGTACTGCACCGTGACCGGCGCGCTCGGGTCGCCGAGGGTGCTGCCGCGCTGCCGGATGCCGCCCAGCAGGGCGCTGACGCCGGCACTCGTCGCTCGCGGTTTCGCCAGGCTCTGCTGCGCCTGGCGGGTGGAGCCACAGTCGCTTGCGAGCAGGATCAGGACGATGCTCGCGATGACCGTCGCCGCGAGGGCCGCGAGCCGCTTCATCGGCCGCGCCGGGCTCGCTCGCAGCTCGGGCAGGGGCGCCGCTCCGGCCAGCAGCAGAACCCCGGCGCTTGCGACATCGCTGCCGAGTATCCATCATCGGCGAACGCCTGGTCGCAGGGTCGCCTGTCCGATTGGCATGATTGTGTCCCATCGGCAACCAAGGAGTAGCCCGTGCCCACCCGTATCGTCTTCGTCGCACCAGGTGTCAAAGGCGGCGTGCTGACGCAGGTGTTCGTGGAGGAGCCCAACCAGGTCTACGACGCCTTCATGGCCACCGGGGCATCGCCATTTAAGCTGACCGCGCGTACTCGCCGGGAAGAGGTCGTCTACGTCAACCCCTCCACGATCGCTTACTGGACCGCCTACGTGCCCTCACGTGCGCGCGCCACGACTGAGGCCAGCGAGTAACGGATAAGCTTCAGCGGCTTCGCCTACAGAGCGATGAGGCTCGCTCCATAACCGCGGTGACGGTACCGCTGATGGCCTCTACGAGACGTCCAACGGCGATCGTGGAGGTGTGCAGATGGAGCCCGTTCAGCTTGCCGCCATTCTCGGCGCGGCGGTCCTGCTCGCGAGCATGTTCTCGGTCGAGCTCGGCATCTCGGTGGCGCTGCTGGAGCTGGCTTTCGGCGTGCTGCTCGGGAACATCTTCAGCCTCGACGCCAACGCGAGCTGGCTCTCGTTCATCGCCGGCTTCGCCTCGGTGGTGCTGACCTTTCTCGCCGGCGCGGAGGTCGATCCGGACTACTTTCGCGAACGGTTGAAGGCCTCGCTCGCGATCGGCATCGTCTCGTTTGCCGGGCCGTTCGTCGCCGCAACGCTGATCGCGCTCGGTCCGCTCGGGTGGAGCAACAAAGCCTCGCTGATCGCGGGGACCGCGCTGTCGACGACCAGCCTCGCGGTCGTGTACGCGGTACTGGTCGAGACCGGGCTGAACGCCGTCGGCGTGGGCAAGCTGATCATGAGCGCGTGCTTCGTGACCGACATGTGCACTGTGCTCGCGCTGTCTTTGATGTTCATCAAGCCCACGGTCTGGTTTCCGGTGTTTCTGGTCCTATCGCTGGTGCTGATCCTGCTGCTGCCGAGGTCCTCGCCATGGTTCTTTGGCCGCTACGGGGGACCGCGTGATCGAGCCGGAGATGAAGCTGGTGTTCGTGGTCCTGTTCGTGTTGATGGTGCTGGCAAACGAGGCCAACAGCCAGGCCGTGCTGCCCGCGTTCGTGCTCGGCCTGGTGATGTCGCGTCACTACCAGCGACACCGGGAGGAGCAGCGGCGCCCGCGGGTCGTCGCGTTCGCCTTCCTGACGCCGTTCTTCTTCCTGCGCGGCGGGCTGAACGTGTCACTGGCGGCCGTGTTCGCAAATCTGGGTGTGCTCGCGTTGCTCGCGGCGGCGAAGATGGCTCCGAAGCTGGGCCTCGTTTTCCCGCTCGCCCGCCGCCACGCGGGCGCAAACGCCACCTTCACGACCCTGCTGATGAGCACCGGGCTCACGTTCGGCACGATCAGCGCGCTGTACGGCCTCAACGCACGCATCATCGACCGCACCCAGTTCTCGCTGTTGGTCACGATCGTGGTGCTCTCGGCGATCGTCCCGACCGCGGTCGCACAGCGCTGGTTCGCGCCGCCGGTCCCCGCCGAGCAGCCGCATCACCTGGTGCCGCCGGAGCCCTCGGAGCTCCTGATCGGGGAGTCGAGCTAGAGCTCGCCAGCTCGACATCGGCGGGGCGCTACAGGCACACTGGCCAGATGAACGCGGCTGCTCCAGCGCGCCGGGCCGTGATCTGCGAACCGTTGCGTACTCCCGTGGGTCGCTTTGGGGGCGTGCTGCGCGATGTCCCCGCCACCGCCCTCGCGGCGACCGTGATCGCCGCCGTCCTCGACCGGACGGGGATCTCCGGCGAGGACATCGACGACGTCCTGCTGGGCCAGTGCTACCCCAACGGCGAGGCCCCCGCGATCGGGCGCGTTGCCGCGCTCGACGCGGGTCTGCCGGTGGAGGTGTCCGGCCTGCAGGTCGACCGCCGCTGCGGATCCGGCCTGCAGTCGGTGCTGTACGCGTGCATGCAGGTCGACGCCGGCGCCGCCGATCTCGTCCTCGCAGGGGGCGTCGAGAGCATGAGCCAGGCGGAGTTCTACGCGACCGACATGCGCTGGGGGATCAGGGGCGGCGGGGTGATGCTCAAGGATCGCCTCGCCCGCTCCCGCGTCACCGCCGGCGGGCTCAACCACCCGGTTCCGGGAGGCATGCTCGAGACGGCCGAGAACCTGCGCCGTCGCTATGAGATCTCGCGCTCCGAGCAGGACGAGCTGGCATTGCGCTCACATCAGCGCGCCGTCGCCGCGCAGCGCCGTGGCGCGTTCGCCGAGGAGCTCGTCCCGGTCCCCCTCACCGACGGCGTCGTCGAGGCCGACGAGCACCCGCGAGCCGACGCCACGCTCGAGTCGCTGGGCCGGCTGCGGGCGGTGCTGGGCGCGGGCGACCCCGACGCCACCGTGACGGCCGGCAACTCGAGCGGCCAGAACGACGGCGCAGCGATCTGCATCGTCACCCATGCGGCGCGCGCGCGCGAGCTCGGCCTGCGTCCGATCGCGCGCTTGCTCGCGTGGGCGGTCGCCGGGGTGCCGCCGGCGACGATGGGCATCGGCCCGGTCCCTGCTACCAGGCTCGCGCTGCAGCGTGCCGGGCTGCGCATGGCAGACATCGACCTGATCGAGCTGAACGAGGCGTTCGCCGCGCAGGTGCTGGCTGTGCTGCACGAGTGGTCGCTCCCCGAGGGGTTCGAGCGTGTGAACGTCAACGGCTCAGGCATCTCCCTGGGGCACCCCGTCGGCGCGACGGGCGCGCGCATCCTCGCGACGCTTCTGCACGAGCTACGCCGCCGTGACGGGCGCTACGGCCTGGAGACGATGTGCATCGGCGGCGGCCAGGGGCTCGCCGCGATCTTTGAGCACGTGCGGCATCCTGCCGGTTGACTTCGCGCAGGCGGTTCAGCGGCGCCGCGCTCGGCGCACGTGGGCTGTCGCTCCCCTGCCCCGCTAGCTGCGGTCGCCTCTCGGGCGCGGGCCCGCCAGGCGAGCTGCCCGGTCGCGCCGGGAGACCCGTCTTACGCTGCGATCGTGCAGCCTGTTCACGAGATCGCGCTCCGCTTCGGCCGCCCTGCGCGTCGTGGCGCCGGCGAGCTGCACCGCTCCCCGCTCCACGACCCAGTAGCCGGTCGCTGTCTGTTTGATTGTCAGTCGCTCCGCCTGCACGCTGCCCACAGCCTGCCCTCTCGCTCGCGGTTGTCCTGCGCTTCGCCGGGAGTCGCCTCGGTCGCCCTCGGCATTCCCTGCGTTGCAGCGCCTACCCCGTCAAGCAGCGCCGGTACCCGCGACGCGCGCGCGCTAAACGCCAATTCGTCCAGTGGTGCCGGCGAGCCAAGCACGGAGTGAGGCTGTAGTCGCCCGCAAGGCGCCGCAGCTCAATCCGAGCGTCCCGAAACGGACGAGCGTCCGGGCTGCCAAGCACCCCGCTGTTCCGGAGCACGGACGGGCGACGGTTCAGGCGCCGGCCGCACCCCGACGGTTGCCACAGCTGCGCAACAGCGCGCGTCCAACCGTGAGAGGGTGGCTGATCAGCACAGATATGCGCCCGGCCATGGACGCGGGAGCGTGCGCGAGCCCCAGCTGGCGCAGGATCGTGGACTGATCGAAATACACCCGCTCGCAGGCGAGGCGCTCGCCCTCGAAGATGAAGAAGGCGCTCATGCGGCAGCGGAAGCTCCGGCCGGTGGGCGCGAGCCCTCGCAGCGACCCGAGGTGCGTGCCGAGCAGGGTGAACTCGACGACCACGCCGTCGTCGATGTGATGCAGCGCGATGAGCTCGTTGCGTTGGTCGGGGAATGCCGCGCGCGTCTCGGCGAAGTAGCGCCGCACCTCCTGCTCCCCGTCAAACACCTCCCCGGTGGCGACGATCTCGTAGCGCGGATGGGCAAACGTTCCGATCGTCGCGTCGAAGTCGTGGCGGTTCTCCGACTCCATGTGCTCGCGCACGACGGCCTCGCGACGCGCGCGCAGCCCGCTGCCGGTCGCAGTCTGGTCGACGTCGGCCACGCGGCACTTGTAGCACTCAGCC
>VAWK01000045.1:26347-47793 GCA_005885515.1 Actinomycetota bacterium
GATCTCCCTGCACGGTGTGCGCAAGCGCTACGGTCAGATCCAGGCGGTCGACGGCCTCGAGCTGGACGTGCCGGCGGGGGTCTGCTTCGGGCTGCTGGGACCCAACGGGGCGGGCAAGTCGACGACCATGCGGATGCTCACGGCCCAGGCGCTCGCCGACGCGGGCCGGATCACGGTGCTGGGGTATGAGCTTCCGCGGCAGTCCAAGCAGGCGCGCATGGAGATGGGGGTTGTGCCCCAGCTCGACAACCTCGACGTGGAGCTCACCTGCCGCCAGATTCTCACCGTGTTCGCCCGTCTGTACCGGGTGGCGCGCGGCGACCGCGCGGCCGCGGTGGAGCGGGCGCTGCGGCTGGTGAACCTGCACGGGCGCGCCGACACGATCGTGCGCGACCTATCGGGCGGCATGCGCCGGCGCCTGCTGGTGGCGCGGGGCCTCATCCACGAGCCGCGACTCGTGCTGCTGGATGAGCCAACGGTGGGGCTGGACCCGCAGGTGCGCCAGGAGCTGTGGTCGCTGATCGACGGGCTTCGCTCCCGGGGCGTGACCCTGCTGATGTCCACCCACTACATCGAGGAGGCCGAGCGACTGGCCGACACGGTGGCGGTCATGTCTGCGGGCCGCATCATCGCGCAGGGCACGCCCGCGGACCTCGTGCGCGCGCACGCCGGCGAGCAGGTGCTGGAGGTCTACGGCCGTCCCGACCGGCTGGCCGAGGTCAGTGATCTGGCCCTGCGCAATGGTTGGTCCAGCCGGCGCAGTGGGCCGGCCGTCGCGATCATGCGCGCCGAGATGCTCGACGGGCAGGGTCCCGAGGGTGTGCGCCGCCCGGCCAACCTGGAGGACGCGTTCGTGGCCCTCACCGGCGAGGAGATCGAATGAGCGTGCAGTTGGCCGTCGCGGACTCGGCGACCATCCGCGCGCCCGCGCGGCGCGTGCACCGCTTGGAGCCGGCCGCCCTGGCCGGTGTGATGAGCAGAGACGTGGTGATGTTCGGGCGCTACTGGAAGGCGACCACGTTCTCCTCCGTGATGCAGCCGACCATCTACCTGCTCGCGTTCGGGCTCGGCTTGCGGGCCACCGTGCGCCTGCCTCACTACGTGGAGTACGTCGGCACGGGCGTGGTGGCGACCGCGATCCTGTTTTCCTCCGCGTTTCCCGGCATGTTCAACACGTTCGTGCGCTGGCAGTTCCAGCGCACCTACGACGCGATGCTGGCGGCGCCGGTCGACACCGAGGAGCTGATCACCGCCGAGGTGCTTTGGATCTCGCTGCGCGCCGGCGCGTATGGGATGGCGCCGCTGCTGGTGGCGATCGCGTTCGGCCTCGAACCCGAATGGGGAATGCTGCTGGTGCCGTTCATCGGGGTGCTTACCGGCTTCGGCTTCGCCGCGTTCGGTGTGCTGATCGCGGCGGTGGCGAAAACGATCGACAACTTCAACTACGTCACAAGTGCGGTGCTCACGCCGATGTTCCTCGTGGCAGGCACGTTCTTTCCGGTTCACAACCTGCCCGTGGGCGTGCGCACCGTAGCGCTCGGGAACCCCCTGTATCACTGTGTGCAGCTGGTGCGCGATTGCTCGCTCGGACACATCGGTGCCGCAGATCTCGGCCACACCGGCGTGCTGCTGGCGTTTGCTCTGCTGATGTGGCGGCTGGCCGTGTGGCGCCTGGGCAAGCGGCTGATCGACTGAGCGCGACGCTTACGGAACTTTGAGCTTGCTCTCACGCCGCTCCTACACGCGGTGGCGATGCTGCCGCGGTGAGCTCGTATGGACAGACACGCTCGCGCGCATCGGTTGCCGCGCCCGCGGTGCCGCTCGCCGCCCGTGCCGCCGTCCCGTCGCGGCGGGGGAAGGCGCGGCTCGCGTCCCTGCGCGTGCTGCGCCCCGAGCTGACCGCGCTGGTGGCGCTCGCGGCTGCGCTCAACCTGTGGGCTCTGGGGCGCAACGGCTGGGCGAACCCCTACTACGCCGCAGCGGTGCGCTCGATGAGCTCCAGCTGGCACAACTTCCTGTTTGCCTCGCTTGACCCCAGCGGCGTCATGACGGTCGACAAGCCGCCGCTGGCCCTGTGGGTGCAGGCGCTGTCCGCGCGCTTGTTCGGATATCACCCGCTCAGCCTGCTCGTGCCGCAGGCGCTGATGGGCGTGGCGAGCGTGGTGCTCAGCTACGACCTCGTGCGCAGGCGGTTCGGCAGGTTCGGCGGCTTCGTGGCCGGGCTGGCGCTTGCGGTGACGCCCATGACAGTGGCGATCTCGCGGCACAACAATCCCGACGCGCTGCTCGTGCTGTGCTGCGCGGCGGCGCTGTGGTGCGCCGTGCGCGCGTTGGAGGACGGGCGCACGCGCTGGCTGCTGCTGGCGGGCGCGTGCGCGGGCCTGGGCTTTGAGACGAAGATGGGCGTGGCGCTGACGGTCGTGCCCGGGATCGCGGCGGCGTGGCTGCTGGTCGCGCCACAGGGCCGGCGCCGCGCGCTGCGCCAGCTGCTGGGCGCCGGCGCCGTGATGACCGTTGTGGCCGGCGCGTGGCCGGCGCTCGTCGAACTGACCCCCGCCGCCAGCCGCCCGTGGGTGGCCGGCACGAGCGACAACAGCGCGCTGTCGCTGATCTTCGGCTACAACGGCCTCGGCCGCGTCGACGGCCAGGTGGGCGGGCCGGGCGGCGGGCCGGCCGGCGGCAGCCTGTTCGGCGGCTCGCCGGGCCCGCTGCGCCTGCTGAGCTCCTCGCTTGGCGGGCAGGCCGGATGGCTGCTCGGCTTCGCGATCGTCGCCGGCCTGGGCATGCTCGCGGCAAGCCGTCTGCGTAGATCCGACCCGCGCACCGGATGGCTGGTGGCGACCGGAGGCGCGTTCGCCACCACCGCGGTCCTGTTCAGCGCCGCCAGCGGCATCTTCCATCCGTATTACGTCTCGCTGCTCGCGCCCTTCACCGCCGCGCTCGTCGGCGCCGGCGCCGCCGAGTTGCTGGGCGGCCGCATGAACGCGAGAATCGTGGGCCCGCTGGCGATCGCCGCGGGCGTGGCCACCGAGCTGATCGTGCTGGGTGACTATCCAGGGCAGCTCACGTGGCTCGGTCCGCTGCTCATCGGCCTGGGGGCGCTTGCCACGATCGCGCTACTGGCCGCGACGAGCTCGCGCGTCCGCCTCCTCGCCATCGGGACGGCGCTTGCGGCGCTGCTGGTCGCCCCGTCGGTATGGGCGGTCGACACGCTCGGCCACCCCGCCAGCAGCACCTTCCCGGCTGGCGGGCCGGCGTCGGTCGGCCCGGGCGGCCCGCAGGGGGGCGCGTTCGGCGCGCGCCTACGCAGGTCCGCCATGCGCGGCGTGCCCTTCGGCGCACCCGGCGGCGTCGCCGGTGGACCGCCCCTTCCCGGCTTCACCGGCGCCCCCGCGGGCGTTGGTACGCCCCCGGCCCGTTTCGGCGCCACCGGTGCACCCGGCGCCCCTCCGGCGTCGTTTGGCCCGCGCACCGGGCGCTCGCTGTCCGGCGGCGGCTTAGCCGCGGGGCTCTTCGGGGACGGATCGCTGACTCAGGTGCTCTCCTACATCAAGGCGCATGGCGGCGGCACGCTGGTGGTGTCGAGCCAGTCCAGCGCCGCCTCGGCGATCATCGGCCAGGGTGCCGCCGTGGCGGGCATCGGTGGGTTCTCGGGGCGCGAGAGCGCGGTGAGTGTCGCGTGGCTGGCTCAGGAGGTGCGCTCGGGCAGGATTCGCTGGGTGCTCGCGGAGGCGCTCGGCGCCCAAGGCGGTCCGCGCATTCCCGGCGACACGCGTGCGGGCTCGAAAGCGGCGATGAGCGCGGTTGCGAGCGCCTGCCGAGCGGTTTCGCTGCGCTCGAGCGCGCGCTCGGGACTGGGCTCGGCGTCTGCCGTGGGAGCGGCCGGCACGCTATATGACTGTCAGGATCGCGCCGCGAGCCTGCTGAGCGAGGATGCTTAGGAAACGGCGGCGGTCGCGTCGCGCACTGACCCTGGGGGCGCGCGACACGCCTCGGCCGCTGCGCGTGGGCAGCGAATGACGTGAGGGCAGGAGATCCGTCGCACCCGTCTAAGTACATCCGTTGACACCGAAACTTTTCGGGCACGCAAGCGTCCAAGATTGTGTAGGTACAGGCTGCCCTGGCTCAAAGAGGGAGGTAGGAATGAGGTCGCACGCTCGGATTTCGCTGCTAGCGCTGGTCGTCCTCGCTCTGCTTGCCCTGTCAGCTGCCGCCGCCCAAGCTGCGGGGTTCGGCGTGGAAAAGTTCGTCGCGCTCGACTGCTCCGCAGGGCATGAAGGCTGCGCTCAGACAACGTTCGGGCCCTTCTCAGAACCCAACGAACCGAGCAAAGAAGAAGCAGAAGAACAGGCGTTCACGCAGGCTGGCGGCCATGTCCCGTTCGGGATCACCGACTTCAAGGTCAACACCGAAGGCGAACTCGCCAAAGGGAATCAGAAACCCGTCGAAGGCAAGGCCGTGACGCACATCAGAACCGATGTCACGCCCGGCTTGTCGACGAGCCCAGTGGCGGTACCCCAGTGCCTGGCCGAAGACCCCGAACACAAACACGAATTTGGCGCCAAAGAAGCGATCCCCGGTACTGGCTTTTACACAGCGCCAACGTGCGAAGGCAGCACAGAAATCGGTGAAAACAAAGCGACGGTCTACGCAGGTGCAGCGGGCGACGTACCGTTGCACGGGACCGTGTACAACCTCGTGCAGCGGGAAGGCCTCGCGTCCGAGTTCGGCGTGGCGCTCGAACTCCCCAAACCGCTCACCGAAGCGGTCCTGAAAAAAGCCTTCGCCGAACATCCGCTTGAACTGCCCGAACCACAGAAAAAAGCCACTGAAGAATTTCTTGAGACACAGCAGTACTTCGGCCACACGATCATCGAAGGAAGCGTCGAATGGGGTGTCGGGACCTCGCTGGGCAGAAAAGGAGAAACTGGCACCAACCAGGGTGACTACCACGATTACTTCGAAATCGATGTCTCGCCCGCGCTCCCGCTGATCTCTTCTCGGCTGGTGTTCTTTGGCAACCGCGAACACAATGGACGCGGCGACTTCATCACCAACCCCACCAACTGTCTCGACCCTAAACCGAAGACGCTGAAACTGACAGACGCCGAAGGCACCACGGCCACGCGCACGTACACCACCCCGATCGGCCTGAGCGGCTGCAACCTCGTCCCGTTCGAACCCAGTTTCGGTCTCACCCCGGCCACGACCGCTAACGACCAGCCAAACGGCTTCACCACCGAACTGGGCGTGACGCGTCACCCGGCGGCGGGAGAAATCGATGCCTCCCAGCTGAAAACGGCCGTCGTGCAGATGCCCGAAGGGATGACGCTGAACGAGTCGGCGGCAGCGGGCCTGACCGACTGCACGCCGGCCCAGGCCAGGATTCACAGCCCGGTGGCCGGGGTGGCGTGTCCTGCGGCATCGCAGCTCGGCACGGTGAGCCTCGAAGTACCCACCCTTCCGGCCGGGTCGCTCACCGGCGCCGTCTATCTGGGCGGCCCCGAATCTGGTCCCATCACCGGACCCCCTTACATCGTCTACCTCGACGCCGAGTCGGCCAGGTATGGGGTGTCCGTCCGCCTCAAAGGGGAAGTCATCCCCAACGAAGCCACCGGCCAGCTGACGGCAGTGTTCTCCGAAAACCCCGAACAGCCATTCACCAGGGTAACCCTGCACTTGAAGGAAGGGGCACTTGCCCCCGTCGCCAACCCGCTCGTGTGCGGCACGGCCATCACGACGACCTCCCTTACCCCCTTCAGCGGTACGGGCGCAAAGACGCCGTCCAGCAGCTTCACCGTCGACAGCGATGGCAAAGGCGGCGCCTGCCCGTCCACGCCGCCGTTCTCGCTCAGCCAGAGCACCCAAAACCAGAACGCCAACGCCGGCGGCCACACCTCCTACACGTTCAACCTCTCCAGGTCCGACGGCCAGCAGCGCATCTCGCAGGTCAAGACGATCCTGCCCGCGGGGTTGGTGGGAGCGATCCCCCTCGTCACCCAGTGCGGCGAACCGCAGGCAAAGGAAGGGACGTGCGCAACCTCCAGCCAGATCGGTACTGCGACCGTTCAGGCCGGTGCCGGTTCCACTCCGTTCACCTTCTCCGGGCCGGTGTACCTCACCGGCCCCTACAACGGGGCGCCGTTCGGCATGTCGATCGCGGTGCCGGCGATCGCTGGCCCGTTCAACCTCGGAGTCGTGGTCACGCGGGCGACCATCAACGTCGACCCGCTCAGCGCGCGCGTGATCGTGACGAGCGTCTTGCCGCGGATCGTAAAGGGCGTGCCGATACGGATAAAGAACATCAGCGTGGCGGTCAACAAGCAGGGCTTCCTGTTTAACCCCACCTACTGCGGTGCGCTGGCCACCGAATCGACGTTGAGCGGCTTCACGCTGGTGACCGGCGGGATCACCGGGACGCAGTCGCTGACGACCCCATTCTCGGTCACCGAATGCGGCAAGCTCGCCTTCAAGCCGGCGTTCACGGCCGCCAGCAACGCCAAGACCTCCAAAGCCAACGGCGCGAGCCTCGAAACGACGATCAACCAGCCGGCCGGCCAGGCGAACATCCGATCGGTCAAGGTGCAGCTGCCCATCAAGCTGCCCTCGCGGCTGACGACGCTGCAGAAAGCATGTCTGGCGGCCACCTTTGAAGCCGATCCGTTCCACTGCCCGAGCGGCTCGTTCGTGGGCGGCGTGCGGGCCAACACGCCCACGCTGCCCGCCAAAATGACCGGACCGGCGATCCTCGTCTCGCACGCCGCCGCCGCCTTCCCCGACCTGGACCTGGTGCTCGAAGGCAACGGCGTGCGCGTGATCTTGGTCGGGAACACCAACATCAAAAAAGGCATCACCACCACCACGTTCGCCTCCACCCCCGACGTGCCGGTCTCGAGCGTGACGGTCAACCTGCCGACCGGCTCGCACTCCGCGCTGGCGGCCTTCGGTGATCTGTGCGCCAGCCCGCTGTTGATGCCGACCACGATCGTCGGCTGGAACGGATCGACGATCAAACAGAACACCCGGATCAAGGTCAAGGGCTGCGGCATCCGGGTCCTTCGTCGCAAGGTGATCGGCGCCAACGCCTTCATCACCGTGCAGACCTTCGCCGGCGGGCGCATCAGCGGCAGGGGCGGCAGCCTGTCGGTCGTCTACCGCCGCGTGCGCGGTGCCGCCAAGGTGACCATTAAGGTGCCGCTCTCGCGCCGCGGCCGGCACAGGCATCGACCGTTCAGCACGCGTGCTCGGGTCGGGTTCCTGCCCTCCAACCGAGCCGAACGCGCCTCGGCGGCGTTCGCTTCGCTGAGGTTCCGCTAGGCCCCGCCGGCCGGGCCGGCGCGCCCGCCAGCGCGCCTGCCCGGGTGCACGCGCCGCGCCCGGCGGCGCGCGCGCCGGCCCGCCGCGGCCATTGCCGGTGCGCCGCCGATGCCGTAAATTGGGGCGATGGGCGTCGTCATGGGTACGGACACCTCGACGTCGCCGGGGGGTGCGGCATCCGTGCTGGCCGGCGTGCGGCGACTGACGCTGCTCGGCGACGGCGCCTCGAGCTCGGAGGTGGTCTTTCGCGAACTGGCCCGCGAGCTGCTCGCGGCGCCCGGCGCCGAGGAGGTGCACGTGCACCATCTCGCCGAGGCAGGCGCGGAGGAGGAGCTGGTGGCCGTGTACATGTTCGAAGGTAACGGGCGGCTCAGCTACCTGCTTCCGCGCAGCGAGCGTCCGCCCGGCGTGAGCTGGGTGGCTAGCACCGGCCGCAGCTTCCTGGCGGCCGACGACGAGGAGCTCGCCGCCAACGTTCCGCGGCTGCTGCAGGCCGGGGCGGCGAGCTGCGCGCTGCTGCTGCCGCTGCTCGAGCGCGGCGAGGTGGAGGCGGTCGTGATGCTCGTGCGCCGCCTGTCGGATCCGTTCGCGGCCGACTCGGTGGAGCTGGCGGGCACGCTCGTCGATCAGGCCGGGGCCGCGCTGGCGCTCGTGCGCGCACGCGTGGAGGCTGGCACCGACCCCGTGGCCGGCTGCATGAACCATCGCGCGATGCGCCGGCGGCTGGACGAGGAGATCGTTCGCGCCACGCGCACCGGCAGCCCGCTTTCGTGCCTTCTGATCGATCTGGACGACTTCAAGCGCGTCAACGACCTGCACGGCCACCAGGCCGGCGACGCGGTGCTGCGCGCGGTCGTGCACGCGCTCGTGGGCGAGTTCCGCGCCTTCGACCGCGTCGCCCGCTACGGCGGCGATGAGTTCGTGGTGATCCTTCCCAACGCCGACCTGCGCAGCGCCGCCGCCGCGGGGGCGCGCGCGCTCGAGCGGCTGCTGACCGTGCCGGCCCCCGACGGGAGCGGGCCCGGCTCGCTCGCGGAGGGCGGCGCGGCAGCGAGCGTCACCGCGACCGGCATCTCGGCATCGATAGGCGTCGCCGAGTGGCACGCGCCGATGAGCACCGACGATCTGATCGAAGCCTGCGATGCGGCCCTGCTGCGTTCAAAGCGCGAGGGCAAGGGTCGCGTCACGCGGGCCGCCGAACCGGCCTACTGACGGCGCCGCCCGGGGCGTGGCGGGGCGCTGGGCTGCTCGCCGCTGCGGCCCCTGCGCACTCGACGCCGCGGGACTCTGCGAGACTGCTCCGTAGGCCGCCCAGCGCGACCGTGAACCGTCGTCGGGAGATCGTCATGTCGCAGAACAGCTTCGGAGCGAAGGACACGCTCGAGGTCGGCGGGCGGAAGTTTGAGATCTTCAGCCTGGCGGCCCTGCAGCGTCGCTTTGACGTGCGGCGGCTGCCGTTCTCGCTGAAGCTGCTGCTCGAGAACCTGCTCCGCACCGAGGGCAACGGCTCGGTCACGGCGGCCGACATCGAAGCGCTCGCCAGCTGGGATGCGAAGGCGCAGCCGAGCCGCGAGATCGCCTTCACGCCCGCGCGGGTGTTGATGCAGGACTTCACCGGTGTCCCAGCCGTGGTCGACCTCGCGGCGATGCGCGACGCGATCGCCGAGATGGAGGGCGACCCGGCCAAGATCAACCCGCTCGTGCCCGCGGAGCTGGTGATCGACCATTCGGTGCAAGTCGACGCGTTCGGCACGCGCGACGCCTTCCGCGTAAACGCCGAGCGGGAGTTCGAGCGCAACCGCGAGCGCTACGCGTTCCTGCGCTGGGGCCAGGGCGCGTTCGCCAACTTCTCGGTCGTGCCGCCCGATACGGGGATCGTGCACCAGGTCAACCTCGAGTACCTGGCGCGAGTGGTGTTTGCCGATCCCCCCGCGGGCGGCGGCCAGGCGTACCCCGACACGCTCGTGGGCACCGACTCGCATACGACGATGGTCAACGGCCTCGGGGTGCTCGGCTGGGGCGTGGGCGGCATCGAGGCAGAGGCGGCGATGCTTGGCCAACCGATGTCGATGCTGATTCCCCAGGTCCTGGGCTTCGAGCTGCGCGGCGAGCTGCCGCAGGGAGCGACGGCGACCGATCTCGTGCTGACCGTCACGCAGATGTTGCGCGCGCGCGGCGTGGTGGGGATGTTCGTCGAGTTCCACGGTCCTGGGCTGGCGCGGCTGCCGATCGCCGATCGCGCGACGATCGGAAACATGTCGCCGGAGTTCGGCTCCACCTGCGCGATCTTCCCGATCGACGCCGAGACGCTTCGCTACCTGGAGCTCTCGGGTCGCTCGCGCGAGCAGATCGCGCTGGTGGAGGCATACGCCAGGGAGCAGGGCCTGTGGCACGACGAGCGCTCCGAGAAGCCGACCTTCTCGGCCGAGATGGAGCTCGAGCTCGGCGCCGTGGAGCCGAGCATCGCCGGCCCGAAGCGGCCGCAGGACCGTGTGGCGCTGGGTGACGCGCGCCGCACGTTCAAGCAGGCGCTCGCCGCTTACGTGCCGAGCAACGGCGAGCAGGCGGACGCGCACGACGAGGCCGTGGCCGAGTCATACCCGGCATCCGATCCGCCCGCCAACGGGGCGCCAGGGCACGAGCCCGCGCCGGTGCTGGACGCGCCCCAGCTTCCGCCTCCGAACACCGGGGTGGCCGAGTGTGAGCACACGGGCGTGCCGGTGCGGATCGACGGAAGCAGCTTCGAGCTCGATCACGGGCACGTGGTGATCGCTGCGATCACGAGCTGCACCAACACCTCCAACCCATCGGTGATGATCGGCGCGGGCATCCTCGCGCGCCACGCCGTCGCCCGCGGGCTGCGCTCCAAGCCCTGGGTGAAGACCTCGCTGGCCCCGGGCTCGAAGGTCGTGAGCGAGTACCTGGCGCGCGCCGGGCTCACCGAGCCGTTGGAGGAGCTCGGGTTCAACCTCGTGGGCTACGGCTGCACGACCTGCATCGGCAACTCCGGCCCGCTGCCGGAGCCGATCTCCCAGGCCGTGGCCGACGCGGATCTGGCGGTGGTCTCGGTGCTGTCCGGCAATCGCAACTTCGAGGGCCGCATCAACCCGGATGTGAAGATGAACTATCTCGCCTCGCCGCCGCTTTGCGTGGCCTACGCGCTGGCAGGCACGATGGACATCGATCTTGCGCACGATCCCCTCGGCCGCGACGAGCACGGCGACGAGGTGTACCTGAAGGACATCTGGCCGTCCGAGCAGGAGGTGGCGGAGACCGTCGGCGAGGCGGTACGCGCAGACATGTTCCGCCACAGCTACGGAGATGTGTTCGCCGGCGATGAGCGCTGGCGGCAGCTGAACGTGCCGACCGGGGAGCGGTTCGCGTGGGACGAGGGCTCCACATACGTGCGCCAGCCCCCGTACCTTCGCGAGCTGCCCGCGCAGCCGCCCCCGGTCGAGGACATCGCGGACGCGCGCGTGCTGGCGGTGCTCGGCGACAGCGTCACGACCGACCACATATCGCCCGCGGGCGCGATCAAGCGCGACAGCCCGGCGGGCCACTATTTGCGGGAACAGGGGGTGGCGCCGCGGGACTTCAACTCCTACGGCTCGCGGCGCGGCAACCACGAGGTGATGATGCGCGGCACGTTCGCCAACATCCGCCTGCGCAACCTGCTCGGGGGCGAGCGCGAGCCGCTCCCCGAAGGCGGCTTCACGCGCTATCTGGCCGACGACGGGTCGGGCGAGAAGCTGCCGATCTACGACGCCGCCATGCGCTATCTGAAGGCGGGCGTGCCGCTCGTGGTGCTGGCCGGGCGGGAGTACGGCTCGGGCTCCTCGCGCGACTGGGCCGCCAAGGGGACGCGGCTGCTCGGCGTGCGAGCGGTGATCGCGCAGAGCTTCGAGCGGATCCACCGCTCGAACCTGATCGGCATGGGCGTGCTGCCGTTGCAGTTCGCCGACGACGACAGCGCGGCCTCGCTGGGGCTCACCGGCGAGGAGGTGATCTCCATCGACGGACTGGCGCAGGCGATGAGCCACGGCGGGGCGCCGCCGCGGGAGCTCACGGTGCGGGCACGGCCGCACGCCGGCGACGGCAGGCCGATCGAGTTCGATGCCCGCGTGCGCATCGACACGCCGCGCGAGGCGGAGTACTTCCGCCACGGCGGCATCCTTCCCTACGTGCTCAGAGCACTGCTGGCAGGATGAGCGAGCCGCCAGCCGGCCGCGGCGCGCGCAAAGCGCCAGGCGCATCGGCACGCGGACGCGCACCGGCGCGCGGACGCCGCGCCGCCGCGCGCGCGCCCGCGACGCGAGACAGCGACGCGATTCCGCAGCTGCTGCTCGACCTGCTGACCGCGCGCGGTCCTTCCGGCTACGAGCGTGCCCCGGCCGAGATCTGGCGTCGCGCCGCCAGTGAGTTCGCCGAGACCAGCACCGACGTGCTTGGCACTCCGGCGGCTCGTGTGCCCGCACGTCGAGGCCGCCCCTCGGCGAGCCGCCGGCTGCTGGTGCTGGGCCACATCGATGAGATCGGACTGATCGTCACGCACATCGATGACCAGGGCTACCTGTGGTTCACCGGCGTGGGAGGCTGGGACCCTCAGATCCTGGTCGGTCAGCGCGTCCTGATCGACACCCGCGATGGTCCGATCGTGGGCCTCATCGGCAGAAAGCCGGTTCATCTGCTGCGCGACGACGACCGCAAGAAGGTCGCAGACATCCGCGAGATGCACATCGACATCGGTGCCAAGGACGGCGATGACGCGCGCGTGCGCGTCCGTGTGGGCGACGTCGCCGTGATCGACGCGCGACCGGTTGAGCTTCCCAACCGCCGCCTGGCGGCACGGGCGCTCGACGATCGGCTCGGCTCATATGTCGCGCTCGAGTCCGCCCGCTTGGTGGCCGAGGCCGGCGGCTCGCCGTGGGAGCTGCTGGCGGTGGCGGCCGCTCAGGAGGAGACGACCTTTGGCGGGTCGCGTACGAGCGCGTTTGCCCTGCGACCGGACGCGGCGATCATCGTCGAGGTCACGCACGCGACCGACGCGCCCGGCATCGAGGTCAAGGAGAGCGGCGAGCACGCGCTCGGTTCGGGCCCCGTGCTCGGGCGCGGATCGACCCTCAACCCCGGCCTGTTCGAGCTGCTGTTCGAAACCGCCGAGCGAGAGCGGCTCCCGTTCACCGTCGAGGCATCGGCGCGCACCACCGGCACCGACGCGGACGCGGTGCACATCAGCCGCAGCGGCGTGCCCACGGCGCTCGTGTCGATCCCGCTGCGCTACATGCACTCGCCGGTCGAGCTCGTGCAGCTCGACGACGTCAGCGCCAGCGCCGCGCTGATCGCCGCGACCGCGCTGCGCCTGAACGCGCGCACATCCTTCGCGCGCTGAAGCTCAGCGGAGCTGGCCGGCGGCGCCGGTTGCGGTGCCCCCGGCGCGGATCAGCTGGCGGCGCCGGTGAGCTCGGTGACCTCCGGGGCCTTGTATGCCTGGCCCGGCGCGCCGCCGATCGCCAGCATGCGGATCCCCTCCGGCCCGGCGTAGAGCTTGCGCTTCGCGCCGGCGCCCACGCGCACGAGCGTCTCGCCGTCCAGGTCCACCCGCTCGCCTTCGATGTCCATCCAGCCCGAGCCCTCGAGCGCGATGAACACCTCCTCCTGCCCGCTGTCGGCGTGGTCGTGTTCGGGATAATCGCCGTAGTTCGGCGGCATCTGGATGACCTGCATCCCGAACGCGCTCACGCCGAGCTCCGCCCGGGCCTTGACGAAGCCGCCGCCGAAGCCGGCCTCCATGTCGCCGATGCGCTTTGCCGTGTAGTCAGCCATGCTCGCTCCTCTGTTCGCGGGCGGCAATCCTATCCGCCTGCTGGCGCCGTCCGGATTGCGAGCCCCGCGTGCCCCGGCGAGGCCGCCTCAGCCGCGCACGAGGCGCTTGTAGGTGATCCGGTGGGGACGGTCCGCGGCCTCCCCGAGCACGGCCCGGCGATGCGCCTCGTAGGCCTCGAAGTTGCCCTCGAACCAGCGCACCTGTGAGTCGCCCTCGAAGGCGAGCACGTGTGTGGCCACGCGATCCAAGAACCAGCGATCGTGCGAGATGATCATCGCGCAGCCGGGGAATGCGAGCAGGGCATGCTCGAGCGCGCGCAGCGTGTCCACGTCGAGGTCATTGGTGGGCTCGTCGAGCAGCAGCAGGTTGCCGCCGCTGCGCAGCAGCTTGGCGAGGTGCACGCGATTTCGCTCGCCGCCGGAGAGCGTGGCGACGCGCGCCTGCTGGTCTGTGCCCTTGAAGTTGAAGCCCGCGGTGTATTGCCGTGAGTTGACCGTGCGGTCGCCCACCTGGAGCACCTCTTCGCCGCCGGAGATCTCCTCCCACACGGTCTTCTGCGAGTCCAGCGCGTCACGCGCCTGGTCCACGTAGGCCAGCTGGACGGTGTCGCCAAGCTCGAGCGTGCCCGAGTCGGGGGTCTCCTCGCCGGTGATCATGCGAACCAGCGTGGTCTTGCCGGCGCCGTTGGCGCCGATCACACCGACGATCCCGGCGCGCGGCAGATCGAAGCTCAAATCCTCGATCAGCAGCTTCTCGCCGAACGCCTTGCGCAGCCCGCTGGCCGAGAGCACCTTCTCGCCCAGGTGTGGCCCGGGCGGGATGTGGATCTGGACCTCATCCAGCTTCACGTTTCGCTCCTCGGCCACCAGCTGCTCGTAGCGGGCCAGGCGGGCCTTGGATTTCGTACGCCTGCCCTTGGGGTTCGTGCGCACCCACTCCAGCTCGGCGGCGATCGTGCGCGCGCGCCCCTTCTCCGCGCGCTCTTGCTGTGCCAGGCGCGCCTGCTTCTGCTCGAGCCAGCTCGTGTAGTTGCCCTCGTAGGGAATGCCCTTGCCGCGGTCGAGCTCGAGGATCCAGCCGGTCACGTTGTCCAGGAAGTAGCGGTCGTGTGTGACCGCCACGACCGTCCCGCGATATTCGGCCAGATGGCGCTCCAGCCATGCCACCGACTCGGCGTCCAGGTGGTTGGTCGGCTCGTCCAGCAGCAGCAGGTCCGGGGCTCGCAGCAGCAGCCGGCACAGGGCCACGCGCCGGCGCTCGCCGCCGGACAGCCTGGCGACGTCCGCGTCGGGTGGCGGCAGACGCAGCGCGTCCATCGCGTACTCCAGCTGGGTATCGAGATTCCACGCGTCTGCCGCTTCGATCTTCGCCTGCACGCGGGCGAACTCCTCGGCGTGCTCGTCGGAGTAGCTAGCGGCGAGCTCGTTGAAGCGGTCCAGCAGCGCCCTCCCCTCAGCCACCCCCTGCTCCACGTTTGCCCTCACATCCTTGGACTCGTCCAGCTGCGGCTCCTGCTCGAGCATCCCCGCGGTCGCGCCCGGCGCGAGCGCCGCCTGGCCGCGGTAGTCCTGATCGACCCCGGCCATGATCCGCAGCAGCGTCGACTTCCCGGCGCCGTTGTAGCCGAGCACCCCGATCTTCGCGCCGGGCAGGAACGCCAGCGTCAGCTGGTCGAGCACGGTCTTGTCCGGCGGGCGCACCTTGGACAGCCGGTGCATCGTGAAGATGTACTGGGACGGCACTCGCTGGCAGGATAGGCGCTGGTAGGGCCCGCTAACGTTTGAGGGACCTGCTCCTGCTCGAGCTGCAGGCTCCCTTTGACAAGCGCGACGTGCAGCTGGCCCGCCGCAAGATGGCCAAGCGCTGGCACCCGGATCTCGCGCCGCCGGGGCGCCAGTTCGAGCACGAGCGCCACCTCAAGGCGATCAACCAGGCGGCCGACCAGCTCGAGCGGCTGGCGGAGGGCTCGCGTGGGGGGCGTGTGTCGAGCAGCGCGGTGCGCGCGAGCGCCGCGGCGGCGCGCCGCAAGCGCGAGGAGGAAGGGCGGCGCGCGTACGAGGCCGAGCAGCGGGCCCGCGCGAGCGCGCAGGAGCGCGCCCGTCACGATCCGTTTGCCAGCCGTGTGCCCGACCATTCGGTCGTCCATCGCTACGCGCGCTGCCTTGCCTATCCCGAGTGGGGCGTGGGGAGCGTGACAGGCATCTACTTCAGCGCCGACCCCGACGGAGGCGACGACGTGCAGCAGTGGGCGCGGGTGCGCTTCAGTCACGGGGTGCGCACCGTCCCCGCCGGGAGCATGCGCTTCGTGGACTTCTCCAAGCCCGATCCGGCAGCCGAGCGCGTCGAGCGCTTCATGACCGCGGCCCAGCGCGCGATGTCCGAAGGCGAGTACCGCCTGGCCGCGCAGCGGCTGGTGTACGCGCGCGAAGCCGAACCGCGCAACGTCGCGGTGCTGCGGCAGATGACGCTCGCCTTCTGGCAGGCCGGCGATCTGGACGCGGCCGCCCGTTCGGTGCGCGACTGGGCGCGCGTGGAGGGCTCCCGACCGGCGGCGCACCGGTTCGCGGCGCGCATCTACGAGCAGATCGGCGCGATCGACCTCGCCGAGGAGGCGGCTGAGCGCGCGGCGGAGCGCGGTCCGGCCGACGCCGGCGCGTGGGAGCGCCTGGGACGGCTGCGCCTGCGCCTGCTGGACCGGGAGGGCGCCCTTGAGGCGCTCGAGCGCGCCTCGCGACTGTCGGTCAGCGACGACCTGCACGAGCTCCTCGCCCAGGCCTTGGCGATGGAGCCGCGCGCCGCGCCCGTTGCGTGAGGCCGCCGCCGCGGCACGCCCGCGGCAACAGCCCGGCTAGAGGATGTTGACCGCGCGCGAGACGATCAGCCCGAGCGTCACCAGCGAGACCACCGACTGGACGCCCATCACGCTCTTGGCGATCGGCGACAGTGGCATCGTGTCGGTGGGGGAGAACGCGGTGGCGTTCGTGAGCGACACGTACAGGTAGTCGATGAACCTGGGACGCCAGTCCCTGGGCTCGATCCGGTCATCGGTCATCTGCGGGAACAGGAAGTCCGGAGCCTGGTCATGCCCCGCAGCGCGCTTGCCCGGGCCGCCGCGGTCGAGCTCCCAGTACCAGAGCGCGAAGATGAGGAAGTTGGTCAGCCAGATGAGCATTCCCGAGATGATCAGCTCGCGGCCGTTGGTGGGTTTGTGCGTGTGCAGGAGGAAGTGCGTCAGCTGCTGCAGCGAGAAGACGTTGGCGGCGCTCACGAAGGCGATCAGCGACAGGGCAAGCGCGCGCCGTCGCGTGTGCTCGCGCTCGAGCTCGCGCGGCGTGGCCATCGTGAGGCCTACTAGCAGCGCCCCCTCGAGGCCCGGCAGCAGCCACGTGGGGCCGACCGTGAGCCGCTCAGGCAGAAGCAGCTGCAGGCCGATCGCGGCCAGCACCGTGGCCTGGGCCGGCAAGATCGATTCGCTGGCCGGCGGCGGCGGGTAGGGGCGGCCGCTCTGGGCTAGCGATTGCTCGGCCACACGCCAGAGCGTACGGATAGGCTCGGAAATGATCCCCCCTTGCGGCGGCGCTAGGGTGGGTGAGCGTGGGCATCGAGAACCCCGTCCACCTGCTGTTCATCGCCGTGGTCGCGCTGATCGTGCTCGGGCCCAAGCGCCTGCCGGCTCTCGCTCGCGCGCTCGGGCAGGCGGTGCGCGAGTTCCGTGCGTCCCTCGAGCAGGGCAGCGAGAGCCCCGGCGAGCTCGAGTCCTCCGCGCACGCGTCGGGCGGCGATCAGGCGATGGGGGAGCCGACCCACCCGCCCGGGCAGTCCGGTTAGGGTAGCCTCTGCGCTGCCCATGAGCGCCGACCGCGCCGCCGTTCTCTCCGAGCCAGTCCTTGCCGAGCGGCGCGGGGACGTCCTGCTCATAACGCTCAACCGTCCCGAGGTGAGAAACGCTGTGAACGCGGCGCTGGCCGCGGGCGTGGCGGGCGCGCTGGATCAGCTCGACGGCGACGCGAGCATCTCGGTGGGGGTGCTCACCGGCGCGGGCGGCTTCTTCTGCGCCGGCATGGACCTGGGCGCGTTTGTCAAAGGCGAGTCGCCATGGTTCGGCGATCGGGGCTTCGCCGGGATCGCGCAACGTGCCTCGCGCAAGCCGCTGATCGCGGCGATCGAGGGGTTTGCGCTCGCGGGTGGAATGGAGATCGCGCTGGCCTGCGATCTGATCGTCGCGGCCAAGGGAGCCAAGCTGGGGATCCCGGAGGCCAAGCGCTCGCTGGTGGCGGCCGGCGGAGCGCTGCTACGTCTGCCCCGGCGCATGCCCTACCACGTGGTCATGGAGCTGGCCCTCACCGGAGACCCGCAGCCGGCGGAGCGCTTTCATCACTTCGGCGTCGTCAACAGCCTCGCGGAGCCCGGCGCTGCGCTCGAGGTCGCACTCGAGCTCGCGGGCCGGCTGGCGAAGAACGGGCCGCTGGCCCTGGCGGCCTCGAAGCGCATCCTGCAGGAGCAGTTCGACTGGTCGAGCGAGGAGATGTGGCAGCGGCAGGGCGAGATATCGGGGCCCGTGTTCGCGTCCGAGGACGCCAAGGAGGGCGCGAACGCGTTCAAGGAGAAGCGCGAGCCGGTCTGGCGCGGTCGCTAGCGCGCCTCGCCGCGACCGCGGCTGCGTTGCGAGCGGCTGGGCGGGAGGCGGCGGCCTCTAGCCGGCGGACATGGCCGCCGCGGCGCGCTTGGACATCTCCTCCGGGGGCACGTCCTCCACGTGCGTGGAGACGTCCCAGCGGTGTCCGAAGGGGTCCTCGAACTGACCCGATCGATCGCCATAGAAGCGGTCTTCGACCGGACGCAGGGCCGTCGCGCCGGCGTCCACAGCGCGCTCGAAGACTGCGTCTGAGTCCTCGACGTAGACGTGCAGCGACACCGGCGTACCGCCGATGCTCGCGGGTCCGCGCGCGCCCATGTCGGCGTTTTCGTCGGCCAGCATGATGATCGAGTCGCCGAGTTGCAGCTCGGCATGGCCGACGCGCCCGTCCGGTGTGGGCATGCGCATCCGCTCGGAGGCACCAAGCACCGAGCAGTAGAAGTCGATCGCGGCCGCACCGCCGTCCACGATGAGATACGGCGCCACCCGCGGGTAGCCCTCAGGTATCGGCTTAGACATTGAACTCTCCTCGCGTGATTGCTGACAGCTGCCGGGGCGATTTCGGACCGCCGAGCCGGCGTGCCCGCGCCCGGGCCGGCCGCCCATACGTTAGCGCCGGGCGTGATTCGCCCGCTGGGGCGCTAGCGGCCGAGTCGCCTGCGCCGGCGCTGGCGCCAGATGCGCCATGCCCGCTTGAGCAGCGCCCACATCAGCGCTGCCCGGGGCTCTTGCGGGGAAATTGAGAGATCGGCTGGTCCAGGTCGATGGCGGTGGTGGCAATGCGGTTCTGTTCGGTGATGTGCGCCGCCGGGTACCCCTCGCCGGGGCTGGCCCGCTCGGGGCGTCCGATGAAGCCGAAGTGGATGCCCTCGGGCATGATCTGCATCAGGCGCGGGAACATGTGGGCGCGCGCGCCCGCGTTGCGCGGCTCCTCCTGCACCCACACCACCTCGCGCAGGTTGGGATAGCGCCCCATCAGCTCGAGGATCTGCCGCTCGGGGAACGGGTACAGCAGCTCCACGCGCGCGATCGCCAGCCCGGCGTGTTGTGGGCGCTCGGGGTGGCCGGCGAGGTCGTAGAAGATCTTGCCGGTGCACATCACCAGCCGGCTGACGCGCGCATCGTCCACGCCAGGCTCGGCCAGCACCGGATGGAAGCTCGTGTGCTCGGCCAGATCCGCGAGCGAGCTCGCCGCCTGCGGCAGGCGCAGCAGGGACTTCGGCGTCATGATCACCAGCGGGCGCTGCTTGGCGATGCGCGCCTGGCGGCGCAGCAGGTGGAAGTACTGGGCGGGGGTGGTCGGGCTCGCCACCCTGATGTTGCCCTCGGCGGCGAGCGCCAGGAAGCGCTCCAGGCGCGCCGAGGAGTGCTCGGGGCCGGACCCCTCGTAGCCGTGCGGCAGCAGCAGCGTCAGCCGCGATGTCTGGCCCCACTTGGCGAGTCCGGAGACGATGAACTGGTCGACGATCACCTGCGCGGAGTTGACGAAGTCCCCGAACTGGGCCTCCCACAGGACGAACGTCTCCGGCGCCTCCTGGCTGTAGCCGTACTCGAAGCCCATGCACGCCAGCTCCGACAGCGGGCTGTTGTGCAGCTCCAGCGGCGCCAGCGCTTCGCGCAGGCTCTGGATCGGGCACACCGTCTGCCCGGTCTTGGCGTCGTGCAGGACCATGTGGCGCTGGCTGAAGGTGCCGCGCTCGGTGTCCTGTCCGGTCAGGCGGATGGGCGTGCCTTCGGTGAGCAGCGAGGCGAACGCCAGCGCCTCGGCGTGGGACCAGTCGATGCCGCCCGGCTCATCCAGTCCCTCGCGCCTGCGATCCAGCTGCCGGACGAGCTTGGGGTGCACCGTGAACCCGTCCGGCACCCGCAGCAGTTCCTCGCCCAGCTGGCGCAGCCGCGTCGCCGGCACCGCCGTCCTGACCTCCGGGCTGGGGGAGCGGTCGAGCTCGTACTCGCCCGTCCCCTGATCGCCGCGATCGTGCTCGGCCGCGGCCGCGATCTTCGCCTTCAGCCGCTGGTGCAGCAGGGTGAGGTTGTCCCACACCTCCTGCTCCTGGCGCTCGACTTCCTCCTGGGACACGACCCCTTCGGCGACCAGGCGGTCGGCCCACAGCTCGGCCACGCGCTTCTTGCCCTTGATCGTGGCGTACATCTCTGGCTGCGTGTAGGCGGGCTCGTCGGACTCGTTGTGTCCGAAGCGCCGGTACCCGATCAGGTCGATCAACACGTCGTGCCCGAACTCCTGCCGGAAGGCAAACGCGAGCCGCACCGCGCTGACGCACGCCGGCACGTCGTCGGCGTTGACGTGGATGATCGGCACGTCGAAGCCCTTGGCCAGATCCGATGCCCAGCGCGTGGAGCGGGCATCGTCGGGATCGGTGGTGAAGCCGATCTGGTTGTTGGTGATGAGGTGGATCGTGCCGCCGACCTTGTAGCCGTCCAGCGCCTGGAGGTTTAGCGTCTCCGAGGTGACGCCCTGTGCGGGGAAGGAGGCGTCGCCGTGGATCGCGATCGGCACCGCCGCGTTGGTGTCCTGGTGCGCGTGCGGCCCCTCGCGCGTTGTCTGGGCGGCGCGCGTGGCGCCCTCGACGACCGGATAGACGTACTCCAGGTGGCTCGGATTGGACTCCAGATTGACGCGGATCGTGTCGCCGTCGGGGAGCACATATGAGCCATGCGTCCCGTGGTGGTACTTGACGTCGCCGGTGCCGCCCTGGGGAATCGTGGTCACGGCCTCCAGCGTGGAGGCGCCCTCGAACTCGGCAAAGATCGTGTCGTACGGGCGCCCGAGGTTGTGCGCGAGCACGTTCAGGCGCCCGCGGTGGGCCATGCCGATGACGACCTCCTTGCCGCCGTGTGCGGCCGACAGCTTGATCAGGTCGTCGAGCATCGGCACGGTCATGTCGAGTCCCTCGATCGAGAACTGATGCTGGCCCAGGTAGGCCTTGTGCATGAATCGCTCCAGCGCGTCAACCTCCACTAGGCGTCTGAGCAGTTCCCTGCGCTCCTCGCCGCTGAGCGGCCCGCGGAAGGCGCCCGACTCGACGTGCTCGCGCAGCCACACGCGCTGCCGGTGGGAGGCGATGTGCTCGATCTCGTACGCGATCGTGCCGCAGTAGGTCTCGCGCAGGTGCGGCAGCGCCTCGGCCAGCGTCGCGCCGGGGACGTGAATGCGCAGGATCTTGGCCGGGATCTGCGCCATCAGCTCGGGGGTCAGCCCGAGCGGCTCGGGGTCGAGCGCCGGGTCGCCCTCGGGCTCCGAGCCGAGCGGGTCGAGGCGCGCGGCGAGGTGGCCGTGCATGCGGTGCGCCTTGACGAGGGCCATCGCGGCCGCGACACCGCCGAGCAGCTGCAGGTCGAGCTGCGGCGCTTCGGCGGGTATGGGTGCGGGGGCGGGCGGCTCAGCGACGGCAGCGTGGCCGTTCCCGGCGCCGTCTCGGTCGAGCGTCTCCAGCAGGCGCGCGAGACCGGGATGGGTCGCGACGAGCTCGCTGTCGCCGCTCTCGAACAGTGCGCGCCACTCTGACGGAACGGACTCGGGATTCTCGAGGTACTCGTCGAGGAGCAGGCGCGCGAAGCCTGCATTCAGTCCGTCGACATCGTGCGTGCTCATCTCGTCTGTTGTAGCAGCGCTAGTAGAGGGGATGGTGCGTGATGACCGCGAGCGTC